>JAZOBF010000028.1:0-88710 GCA_045595845.1 Acutalibacteraceae bacterium | reverse complement strand
GGTTATATGGACTCCCGTACAACATCGACCAATATCAGCAACAGCCATTTTGCCGGTCAGGTTGCTTCTCAAGTGTTCTTGAACAGTGCGCTTGCGGATGGTACCGACCTTACGGATTTAATCACCCTTAACAATGTGTATTACAAAGCCGGTTCTACCACAAGTGCGGCAACCGGTGCGCTGACGGGTGCTACGCAGAAATCCGCTCTCGAGTTTGCGGACGGTACGGTAGCGAAAGCGCTTGATGTTGCGAACGATGTTGCGAAGTGGGCGACTTCGGCAACCAAGAAAATACCGGTACTCAGCGATATCGGTGCGGCGACTGCCGATGCGATGGTTACGCTCGGTACGCAGATCCGTACTTACACGACAAAGGGTATGCGGTTCCAATTCAAGATGGATACGGCTGCTCAAGTTGCGGAACTGAAAGAGTATGGTGTTGTGTTGGCGAAAGGCACGAAAGATGCCGCGAGCAGCTTGCTTTTGGATAGTGCCAAAGCAGCGCGAGTAGCCGTGTATGAACAAGGCGGAGAAGAGATTCTCTACAAGGCGAATGTCGCAGACGGTGACAAGACATACGATCAGTTCACCGTGGTTCTCAACATCACGAGCGAAGGCAAATACGAAACGGCGTATGATGCCAGAGCGTATGCGTTGTATGAGGATGGAAACGGACAGGAAATCGTTGTATACAGTGCGACGATTGACGGCGCCTCCAACTATCCGAATACATTGTATGATGCAGCAACGATAGCGTTGTTGGACCCGGATATTTATAACACAGATGAACTGGCTTATTTGAATGGTATCGTGAATTACAAAAATACCAATAACGGTTAAGGAGGAGACTGAACATGAAAAAAGAGTATATTCAACCGGTCTTAGCCGTTATTTCCCTGACGGCTGCTGATACCTTTGCTTTTGATCTGACCTCCGAAAACGAAATCATCCTTCCCGATGATTGGCTGGAAAATTTGGAGTAAGAGGAGTACACGGTATGACGAAGTTTACGCAACTGATGGCGTTGTGTTTGGCGCTGCTATTGGTACTTGCGTGTGTGGCACTCAGCGGGTGCGGTAGGGTACAACCCCAAGACGACCCCGCTTCGAATCCCACAACCACCGCCGGCAGCGGTGAGTCAGGTGGTGAACCGACGGATGAGCAGAACGGTGTGACCACCGGACTGCAAACCGGTTTTACCACAACAACCGCAACCACCGGTGTTACCTTGCCGGGTGATGACGATGATGTTGTCGTTCAAATCGAAACCACGACCGGAAACGGCGGTAACGGTGTGACCACGACTAAAGCGCAATCACCGGATGATTCTTCGTCATCGAAAGAAACGGATGTTGCGCCGAATGGGGCGACGACGACCGTGGCGCAGAATACCCGTGAACCGGGTTGGACGCCTATCCTCACAAAGCCATAAGCAAAACCTTTACGGCGCAGTGTCCAAAAGGACACTGCGCCGTTGTTTTAGCCTGAGGCGCGTTAGTATTCAACTTTTGGTGTGATAGGTCGTGAAACACCTTTGTGTAAAGGATGAAAAAGAAAACCGAGGAGTCATTAATTACTTGACTCCTCGGTTTTTGTTTTTTGGGGTTGGCTTTTTGTTTGGGGTTCGGGGGGTTGGGATGCCGTATCGTTTTTGGGGGCGGGTGATTCCGATGCGGCAAGGGATGAGGCGAACAAGCCGAGCGATACATCGCTCGTTCCTTGCAGTTCACGCTCAAACGAGGGGGCGTGACCGTACTGCTTGGTATATACTCGCGAAAAATATTCCAATGACGAAAACCCACACATTTCCGATATTTTGGAGATGGGGTGCGGACTTTTTAACAGCAGGGCAAGTGCGTGTGAGCAACGGTATTGGTTGATATATTCCACTATGGACATGCCGGTTTCTTTTCGGAAGAATTTTGACAGATACCAACGCGAAATTCCGACGGCATCACCAATGGTTTCCAATGTAAGCGGTTGCGAGTAATGCCCGTGTATATACGCAAAGATGCTTTGCAGAAGAGGGGGAACCGATTCCTTTTCGGAAACGGTTTTGGTATATTTGCGCAACAACTGCAACAGAATCAATTGTATCAGATTTTGTATATACAAGGTGCTCCACGGCTGGTTTGCTCGTTTTTCGCGAATGATGGTGCGAAACAAATCAATCACGGTTTTGTCCTTTATCAGTCCCTCAAAGTTGTGGTTTAACGGTTCGCCGTTATCAAGCGGTACCAGTTTTTCATCAAAGCTGAGCACCCACGCGTTCAAGGGTTCCGCTGTAACGCGCATTAACCGATGCGTCTGAAGCGGGTTGATGACGACCAATTCTTCAGCCACAGCCGTGTAAAAGCCGTTCTCAACAAAGCAACCCAATGTGCCGTTCTCCACCAAAATCAGTTCCAAGTGATCGTGACGATTGAAAGCGGTGGATTGTTCGCTTTCAAAATTTTCGCGACGAACCGAATATAATTCACCTTTTTTAAAGTGGGTTTTTAACGGAACGGAATAGTCCGAATTGTGATTAGCGGATGTATTCATACAAAATCACCTCCGATAGTTCGAAACGAGCATACAGCGGTAAGACAATCTTACCTATTGCGGGGGTGGAATGCGATGGTGTAGTGATAGTATACCACCGTACTATTGTGTAACGCAAAGCACATTGTCATACAGTATAACACAGGCTGAGCAAAATAGTCAAGCCGATTTCGACCGAAAACACGCATTCGCGTTACGAATCATGGTGACATGGCAGCCTTTGCGTGACGGCGAACAACATTTAAAAACCCCCCGTTTGTCTATCGGACAAATGGGGGTGCGTACAAGTTTATTGGGAAACACTTAATTTGTATTTTCTTTTAGCGTTTTGCAACTCGCAATTAACATTCGCCTAATGCGTCCGCAAAGATTGCGGTGGGATTTGAATGTTTCCTCACTTATTGCGTGTGTATTAAACAGCAATTGTAACCAACCTTCGGTTTCACTGCATTCTTTAAGTGCAATTTCAAGTTTAGAGAGCATATCAGCTTTGCTTTGTCCGTAATTTGCTTCACGGATGTTTGCATAAACGCTGCTCGAACTTTTACGAATTTGAAAAAGAGTGTTAGAGGGCGCTTTTATATTTTGCAAAGCAATTCTATATCGGTTGCAAGTCGCTCAGTATAAATCAATAGGTAGTTTTTTACCATATAAACACTCCTTCCGTTCGTGTTCTATCATATTTGGGGGCAAAAATCAACGGCTTGCCGTTGCATATCATCAATGCGAAGCATTGTATATCATCAAGACGCAGTCTTGTATATCATCATTGCGAAAAATTTTTTGATACACGCTAACGCGTGATGATATACAGTCCTGACAGACTGACGAGATACAACGATAGCAACGCTATCGTTGATGATATACCATTGCTTTCGCAATGGATAAAAAATCGGCAGGTCGAAACCTGCCGATTTTTGGTGCGAGGAATGGGACTTGAACCCACACGTCAACGACACACGCACCTCAAACGTGCCTGTCTGCCTATTCCAGCATCCTCGCATATAGCAGTGGTTATTATAACACTATCAAAGCCACCTGTCAACTCATTTTTTGCCTTTCCCGTAAATTTTTGCTAATAATGCCGAAAACGACAAAAATCGTTGAGCGAACATCGCGTCCACGGTATGCTGCTTGTGTAAAGTACGGTTAGTGTGACAGGTTCAAGTCCTGTCACACTACATTCTACGGTAACAAGAAGATATCCGTCAATGGATTACCCGGCCACCCTTGGTTTTTCTGTATGGAACGGTAACTGTATAGTTGGTAGTTAGAGTATACCACTTTTATCCTCAAAGTTCAACGCGCAGAAAAAACCGCCCAAGCTCCCTCGGGCGGGTAGTTTCGTTGTATAAAGTCAGCAAGTATTTGCTTTCTTTGATATCAATCAATTTCCACCTCGTATTTGTTATCGATAAGGATATAATTAGCCTTATGCTTTTGGGCAAGCGCTAAAACCTGTGCATTATCGTAGAGCACACTTTCCAATGTACACCATTTATCATCCAAACGATTTTCAATGATACTTGCATACTTTTGTATATCATCAAAATGAGTTCTTATATAATTCTCGCTCATGACAAGACAATAGTATCTGATGTTATCCAGATATTTTTTCTCAAAATCTTTTGCCCACTCAAAAGGAATATAGCATCCCTCAATAATTAGGTTCTGCTTATTTTCAACTGCTGTTTTTATCATTTCACGAACAATAGGCCAAAGATATACCGTTAGGTCGTCATCATCCATTGGGGTAAGGTCAGTATTGCCGCTTCGAATCAATCCCATTTTCAAATGGTCAATAGATAAATACGGATACTTATATTTTTCAAGCAATTTTTGAGCAAGTGCGGTCTTGCCGGTATGCGATGCTCCTGCAATTAGAATAATCATTGCTTTCATCCTTAAAAATTTTATTTGTCAAATTTATTATAACACTTTCCGGCTTTGAAGTTCAACACAAAAAAGTCCCCTTAGATTTCTCTAAGGGGACTTAATTTGCTTTATAAATCTAATTACTTAGATTCTTTGATAGCAGCCTGGGTTGCTATCAGCAAAAGAGGGAATATTCCCCCATGTTTTTACTCAGCTGCAATGCTGGGTTGTTCATCTGCAACAGCAACTGGTTTTAAACTTTTGTATGCATTTGCATAAGTTGCTTGCATATAAGGTGTAACCCAAATACTTGCTATTCCAAAAGTAATAACGCATAGGAATGCCCAACCAATAAAAGAAAGTCCGAGCACAAACAAATCCATTTTGTGTCCGTTTGTCATCGCCTTAGATTCGTTTATACATTCTAAAGCAGGTTTTCCTTTGTTTTCTGCCAATATATATGTAGACATAGAATACGAAAAACTTTTAATTATACCAGGGATTACAAATAGCAAAGACCAAAGAAAAGTAAATAATCCAACAAGAAATGTTACTTTAAATGCTGACCAAAAATCATCAAAACCACAAAAAGCATCCCCAGCTTTGGGATGGTTACCGTTGATAACATTCAAGTAAACACGAATTAGACTGAGAGAGAATGCTGGTGTTATGATGATTGATACGACTAAGCTGCCACCAGGAATTAATGAAAGCATAGCGCTTGCCGCGCCCGAAATTAAACCAATAATCAGAGTAATGACAAAAAGAATACCAATTTTACCCTTGATTTGACTTTTGGCTGCCGCTTTTAATTGTGCTCTGTTCATAAAAATCGCCTCCAAATGATATTGTACAGAAAATTAAAGCTTTCTATGTATATGTTTTACAACAAATTATTTCAAAAAGCAAGGATTTATGCATAAAAATCCGCCCGAAGAAATTCGGGCGGATAATTTTTGCTCTATAAATCTAATTATTTAGATTCTTTAATTGCAGCCTGCTTGGCTATTAACAACCTGCATCAATCAGAGGTATTTATTATTTGAGTTCTTGCTCAAGCTTTTTGTATTCCGGTGTGTCAAAAAACTCCATTACGGTAATCTCAAGCCCATCGCAAATCTTTTTAAGTGTTACAATGCCCGGGTTTTTACTTTCACTATTTAAAATGCTTTTGATGGTTGCTTGTGGAACACCACACATATAACTAAGTGCATTCGGTGTAATTTTACGCTCACGGCAGAGCTCATAAATTCTATTCACTGTAAATTCGCAAATACCCATACACACCACCTATATTGTTAGTATTTCTATATATAGATGATATATCACTATCGTTTTCTTTGTTAGTTATTTATCACTAATAGTCCTTGACTCGGCTTGTCGAACGATGTATAATTAGTGATATATAACTAACTTATAGTTGCGTTATGGAGGAATCACTATGTCAAAGATAGCTGACATAATAAAATACGAAGGCGATAACGCTACATTCGTTTGGAAACATCCTTGCGAGGATTTTAACACGACCACTCAGTTGATCGTGCACGAAAGTCAGGAAGCTATATTCTTTATGAATGGGCAAGCTCTTGATTTGTTCGGTCCCGGACGGCACACACTTGAAACTCAAAACATCCCGCTTCTTAGGAAGTTTATCAACATTCCCACCGGCGGCGAAACACCTTTCCACTGCGAAGTTTATTTTATCAATAAAACAGAGCAGATGGCTATTAAATGGGGTACGGATTCCAAGGTTCAGTATATAGAACCGACATACGGTTTCCCGCTTTCCATTGGTGCATCCGGAGATATGTCATTAAGTGTATCTGACAGTCGCAAACTGCTTGTTAAATTAGTCGGCACCGAAACCACTCTTACACAAAGCAAGTTGTTATCGTATTTCCGTTCGATTCTTATGACAAGAGTAAAAACCTATATTGCTCAAGTCATGAAATCAAATGCCATTAACATTTTTGAAATTGACCAAAATCTCACATCGTTTTCAGAGTCCATAAAACAACTCCTCATTCCGAACTTCGAAGATTACGGAATTGTGCTTGAAAAGTTTTTTGTCACGACAATCGTAAGACCTGACGGTGACAGACAATACGAAAAATTCAAGGAACTTCATTTCCGTCAATATGCAGATATAGCAGAGGCAAAACTTCGTCAACAGGTTGATATTATCGAGGCAGAAACTGAAGCTAAGAAAACAATTATCGAATCCAAAGCGCTTGCCGAAAAGCGTGCGACCGAAGGTTATACCTATGGACAAGAGCGAGGCTTTGATGTCGCAGAAAAGGTTGCCGAGAACGAGGCCGTTGGCGAATTCACCAATATGGGCGTGGGTTTTGGAACAATGGCAGGAGTTGGCGGTGCAGTCGGTGGAATGGTAGGTGGCGCAATGCACGATGCTTTGGGCTCGGTAACAAATACTACTACGCCAACTGCTTCAAGCTTCTGTGAAAATTGTGGCGCTAAATTAAATGTTGATGCTTTGTTTTGCGAAGAATGCGGTTCTCCCGTACATAACGACAACAACTGCAAAAACTGTGGGTATGTTTTTGAACGCAAAGGCAAGTTCTGCCCGAAATGCGGAACCAAACGGGAGGTGTAAGATATGAAGAAAACACTTAAATCATACATCGGCGTTTGGACAATATGTTTGGTTCTTTTTAATGCAATTTCTTTTATTGTTCCAAGTGAACTAAAAAGTAATTTTTGGACCGGATATATCTTTATAACAATTGCTTTTATAGGGCAACTGTTTTGTGCAAACATAGCCTTTAAATCGGAAAATCCTCAAAAGTTTTTCTATAACTTCCCCTTGATATCCATCAGTTTTGTCGGAACTCTGATAATGCTCATTATTGGCAGCTTGACGATGGCGATATCAGCCGTTCCGGTTTGGATTGGAATCATATTATGCTTGATAGTTTTGGCATTCACAGCAATAGCAATTATAAATGCATCTGTTGCGAGCGAAACAATTAGCAATGTTGATACAAAAATCAAAGCACAAACACTGTTTATAAAAATGCTTATTGACGCCACCAGCACGTTAATGTCGAAAGCCGAAACCAAAGAAGCAAAAGAGATAACTAAAAAGGTTTATGAGAAGTTGCGTTATAGCAACCCTGTAAGTAATCATGTGCTAAACTCTATTGAATCGCAAATAACGATCAAATTCAAGGAGTTTGAATGCTCTATAATCGAAAATTCACAAAATGCCATTTCTCTCGGAGGAGAACTTATTATCTTACTTGATGATAGAAATACTAAATGCAAATTATTGAAATAAGAGGTAATAAGAGTGTCATTAACCTGTAAAAATTGCGGCGGCAATATATCGTTAGATTCCAATTTAATAATATGTGATTCCTGCGGAGCTAAGCAGTCATTAAACGAAGTTTTAGCGAGAGAAACCGCAAGCCTAATTTATAACGATGATGAAGCATCACAAGCCGCGCTTAATACATACAAAAGGGCACTTTCGATGATGTCCACTGCTCGAACGGAAAGCTCCTTCATTTTTGCAGCCGGTGTTTTCGAGGAAATACCCGATGTGTTCAATGCGAACGCATTGGCGAAAGAGTGCCGTGATAAAGCGGAACTGTTTAAGGCGGAACGGATCTATAACAGTGCTGTTATAGATATGAAGAGTGATGACCCTGTAAGAGTTGAAGGTGCAATTCAAGCATTCAAATCTTTGGGAGCATATAAAGATTCTGTAACAAAAACTGATGAATGCATACCACTATTGGAAGTTGCTCAAACAACTTATCAAGAAAAGTTAAGGCTAGCCGAAGAGCAAGGTGCTAAAGAAGAAAAGCAAAAACAACTTCGTGCAAAAAAGAATAAGTTTATCGGCAAACTTATTTCATTAGCACTAGTTGCTGTAACCGTAATTCTTGTTATTGGTTATTTTCGTATCTATTCATCATCAAATATAAAGATAACACTATCCCCCGATACAGAGAATTTTCTTACAGAAGGATATAACAAATATACTTTCTCTTATGATGCCAAAATTGAAAACAATGGTTTTTTGGATGTATCTGCCATTGAGGGCGAAATAATTATTGAAAAAGACAATGAAATTTTGGTTGATACAACTTTAAGTTTTTACAATTATTCTTCGGCGGTTGTTCGTTCAAAGAAAAGCAGTAAATTCACGTGGGAGTTAACCGTGTATTCATATGATACGGCACTTGTGTTATATGAAACGGATTTTAACGATTTAGATATCAAAATTGATATTACAAAAATCACTTACAAAAACGGTAAAACAAAAAGATATTAATCAACGCAAACAAGGTACATAACCAGGGTCAGCCGTGAGAGCATGCTTTCACTGACAATATATTAGACAATAAAAAGAAAAGGGGTTAATTGAAATGGCTAGAGAAAACGTAGAGTTGTACAAGGTGGTCGGCGGACAAACACGGGAGCAATTTTTGCGCGAAGCGTATATTGATTTGTATTCTTCGTGGCAAACACAGGAAGAGATTGATACCGCTGAGTTTTCGGAGTTGCAAGAGAGCCAAGTGCAGATTGCCTATGGTAGTGCTGTCTTTGATGTGGATTACACAGCGTCTATCGGCTATAACGTGGGCAGTTACTTGGAAGACTGGAAACCGTTCAACGGAAAGGAAACTGCAAAAGGTAGTGGGCATTTATTCCTCAACGATAAAAGTTATGGAAAGAAATGGCCTTTTGATCATCCGAGCGATTTCGGCAGAATAGAATGTTACGTTGACGAGATAGTAAACAAGGCCTTTGAATCCAAAGACGCAGGAGAGATTACCATAGACGATTCAGACTATCGCGGTCTGATGGCCTATTGCTCTGGTGACGCGGAACGTCTTGTGGAAAAGAAGGGCGTACCGGGGGATGCCGTGAAGGATTTCCGCGCAAAGAGCACCTTGATAGAAGAGAGAACCGTTGATGTGGTTAGTATGTTTCGTCGCAGACTGACATTCCGAGTAGATGGGCAAGATAAACCCGGAGTGATTGACCGATTTGAAGTGGAAAAAGAAAACCGTATGTACTATATTCCTCAAGGTATAGATACGACAGCAGATAAATTGGATGCTGCTTCTACAGAAGAAAAAGCCGACAGTGCCAAGAAGAGCTCTCCCCTTAAGCGCATTATGCTTTTAGGAGGCTTTGCGCTGGGCGTAGCAGGTCAAATGATAGGTGGTGCAGGCTTCGCGCTTACCGCAATTGGTGTCGCCGTTGTTTTGTATTCCCTTTTTGTGTTTGGAAAAAAACAAGCAAACACAGAGCAAGATATCGACAGTACGTATAAGGATATGAAAGCAGCTCATGTCAATGAAGTACAAAACAAAAAAATGGCTTTGCTGGAAGCTCGTTTTGCCAAGATGGGCCTTGCTCCTTTGACGGATGAAGAGAAGCAGAGATTTGCTCTTTCTGACGACGATATCGAGGCTTACTATGAGGGTAAAAGCGACGAAGAAACAGATTGGTAAAAAATAAATTATACAACTCGCAAGTGAAAGGTAGACGTTTCTCTTATGGATGGTCCAAAATCGCTTGTGTAACATATAAAACACCCCGTGTTCGATTGAACACGGGGTGTTTATTGCTTGTTTAGTAGCTGTATTTCAGCGAATGTTTGGGGCAATCAGAACGCCCGCAAACCCGCATAAATACTGACTTTTTCGAGACTTACTTGCTCGATTTAATAGCAGCCTGAGCGGCGGCAAGGCGAGCAATCGGCACACGGAACGGTGAGCAGGACACATAGTCCAAACCGATGGTGTGGCAGAACTCGACGGATGACGGGTCACCGCCGTGCTCACCACAAATACCGCAGTGCAAGTTCTGACGGGTTTCTTTGCCCAGCTTAACCGCCATCTTCATGAGCGAGCCGACACCGGTCTGGTCGAGTTTTGCGAACGGATCGCTCTCGTAGATCTTGGTGTCATAGTACGCGCCCAGAAATTTGCCGGCATCGTCACGGCTGAAACCGAAGGTCATCTGCGTCAGGTCGTTGGTACCGAAGCAGAAGAATTCCGCTTCTTTCGCGATTTCATCAGCGGTGAGGCAAGCACGCGGGATCTCCATCATGGTACCCACCTCGTACTTCAGATCCACGCCGGCAGCCGCGATTTCCGCATCAGCCGTAGCAACCACGATATCCTTGACGAACTTCATTTCTTTGACTTCACCGGTCAGCGGAATCATGATTTCGGGAACCATGTTCCAATCCGGATGCGCTTTCTGTACATTGATAGCCGCACGGATAACTGCAGAGGTCTGCATCTTCGCGATTTCGGGATAGGTGACAGCCAGACGGCAGCCGCGATGACCCATCATCGGGTTGAACTCATGCAAGGAAGCAATGAGGTTCTTAATGTCAGCAACGGTCTTGCCCTGAGCCTTAGCGAGCGCCGCAATGTCGGCTTCCTCGGTGGGAACGAACTCGTGCAGCGGGGGATCCAAGAAACGGATGCAAACGGGGCAGCCTTCCAGCGCCTCATACAGTTTCTCAAAGTCACCCTGCTGATAGGGCAGGATCTTGGCCAGAGCGGCTTCACGCTCTTCAACAGTATCGGAGCAAATCATTTCGCGGAATGCCGCAATACGATCCTCTTCAAAGAACATATGCTCCGTACGGCACAAACCAATACCTTCAGCACCCAGCTCGCGCGCTTTCTTCGCGTCAGCGGGGGTGTCGGCATTTGTGCGAACCTTCAGACGGCGATACTTGTCAGCCCACGCCATGATGCGGCCGAACTCACCCGCGATCTCCGCGTCAACCGTCGGGATAATGCCGTCATAGATGTTACCGGTGGAACCATCGATAGAGATATAGTCTCCCTCATTGTAAACCTTACCGGCGAGCTCGAACTTCTTGTTCTCCTCGTCCATCTTAATTTCGCCGCAACCGGAAACACAGCAAGTACCCATACCGCGGGCAACAACCGCCGCGTGAGAGGTCATACCGCCGCGAACCGTCAGGATGCCCTGAGCAGCTTTCATACCGGTAATATCTTCGGGAGAGGTCTCCAGACGAACCAGAACGACCTTCTCACCTTTTTCAGCCCAAGCCACCGCGTCATCAGCAGTGAACACCACACGGCCGCAAGCGGCACCGGGGGAAGCACCGAGGCCCTTGCCGGCGGGGGTAGCCGCTTTGAGAGCCTTCTGTTCGAACTGGGGATGGAGCAGCGTGTCGAGATTACGAGGATCGATCATGGCAACAGCTTGTTGTTCGGTAATCATGCCCTCATCAACCAGATCGCAAGCAATCTTCAGAGCCGCTTTCGCGGTACGCTTACCGTTACGGGTTTGCAGCATGTAGAGCTTACCGTTTTCAACGGTGAACTCCATATCCTGCATATCACGATAGTGATCTTCGAGAATTTGGCAAACCTCGGTGAACTGCTTGAACGCCTCGGGGAATTTCTCCTCCATCTGAGCAATCGGCATGGGGGTACGAACACCCGCTACAACGTCTTCGCCCTGTGCGTTGGTCAGGAACTCACCCATGAGTTTCTTCTCACCGGTCGCGGGGTCGCGGGTAAAGGCAACACCGGTACCGCAATCGTCACCCATGTTACCAAACGCCATCATTTGGACGTTAACGCCAGTACCCCAGGAATACGGGATATCGTTATCACGGCGATACACATTCGCACGGGGGTTGTCCCAAGAACGGAAAACAGCCTTTACAGCGCCCATGAGCTGTTCTTTGGGATCAGCCGGGAAATCAGAGCCGATCTTTGCTTTGTACTCAGCCTTGAACTGACCGGCAAGTGCTTTCAAATCATCAGCAGTCAGATCAACGTCCTGCGTAACGCCTTTTTCTTCTTTCATCTTATCGATGAGTTCCTCGAAGTACTTTTTACCGACTTCCATAACAACATCGGAGTACATTTGGATAAAGCGGCGATAGCAGTCCCAAGCCCAACGGGGATTACCTGATTTCGCAGACAGGGTTTCCACAACATCTTCATTCAAGCCGAGGTTCAGGATGGTATCCATCATGCCGGGCATGGAGGCACGCGCGCCGGAACGCACGGACACGAGCAACGGATTTTCCTTATCGCCGAATTTTTTGCCGGCGATGGCTTCCAGCTTTTCGATGTACTCCATGATCTCCGCCTGAATATCATCGTTGATACGGCGGCCGTCTTCGTAGTACTTGGTGCAGGCTTCGGTACTGATCGTGAAGCCCTGCGGTACAGGCAGACCCATGCCGGTCATTTCGGCGAGGTTAGCGCCCTTGCCACCGAGAGTATTACGCATGGTGGCGTTACCCTCGCTAAACAGGTAGACATACTTTTGACTCATTCTACAGTCATCCTCCTACATTTTTTAACTTTGCAGACAAGAATTTTCTATGCTAACCGAAAGGTCAACACAACTGACCATATTATACCAAAATATTACGCACTTGAAAAGTAGTTTTTTATTTTTTTTGAAATTTATTACTTTATACCAGTATTTTATTTAAAAAAGCTCGTACTATGGTAACTTTGACTGTTTTTACTGCCAAAATTCTGCTTGCAAAACCGAAGTTTTTTTGCCATAATGTTGATGGGTGATATGGTATGTTTTTCAAAAAGACAAAGCCCGCAGGCCCCATTGATTTTATCATTGTGGGACTTGGCAATCCGGGCAAGAAATATGAGGGGACTCGTCATAACGCGGGTTTTGCTGCCGTTGAGGCACTGGCGGAATCCACAGGTGTACGTGTCAACCGCGTCAAATTCAAATCGCTGTGCGGGGAATTGACCGTAAACGGCAAGAGACTGTTGTTGCTCATGCCGCAAACATTTATGAACAACAGCGGTGAAGCGGTGCGTGAAGCCCTGACTTTCTACAAACTCCCGCCGGAAAAGTGTGTGGTCATTTGCGATGATGTGACCTTACAGACGGGTGTCTTGCGTATTCGACGAAAGGGCAGCGACGGCGGCCAACGCGGTATGCGCAGTATCATCACGCAATGTGCATCCGAACAATTCCCGCGCATCAAGATTGGCGTGGGACAAAAACCGCATCCCGATTATGACTTAGCGGCATGGGTTCTCTCGCGCTTTACAAAAGACGAAGCGCCTGCTGTCATCAAGGCGGCAGAAGATGCCGCCGCCGCAGCGCTTTTGATTGCGGACGGACAAATTGAAAAAGCCATGAACGATTTTTCAAGGTAAGATACGATGTCGGTATTTGAAACAGGGTTATCGCAACTCGAGACCTTAAAAGCCATCCGACAAGATTTGTCAGATGGGAGGTCACCCGTCTTGCTGACGGGTATTGGTCACATTCATAAAGTACTGTTAACGCACGCTTTAGCAGCTCACATGGGCCGCAAAGCGTTTTTCGTCGTGGCAGACGAAGCAGAGGCAACCCGCGTATGTGAAGACCTTGCCGCCCTCGGTGAAAAGGCGTTGATGTTACCGTCGCGTGAATTGTGCTTGCGGCAAACGGAAACCTCTTCGCGCGAATATGAACAACTACGGCTCGGTGTGCTTTCGAAAATGGTCAGCGGCGACTATTCCGCCGTGGTCGCCGGTGTCGATGCGGTAATGAGCTATACCGTCCCGCCGGATCTGTTGCGCACGCGCACATTGCGGCTTGAACGCGACAAAGACCTGCCCGTCAAAGACCTGCCTGCGGCGCTTGCCCGTATCGGCTATTCACGGTGTGACCAGATTGAGGGTGCCGGTCAATATGCGGTGCGCGGCGGCACGCTGGATGTATACCCCGCTCAAAACGCTTCCCCTATTCGCATTGAATTATGGGGCGACACCGTCGATACCATCTCCTATTTTGATATTCTGTCCCAACGGCGCACCGATGCGCTTGACGCCGTTGACATCCCCCCTGCACGCGAGATTTTGTATGACTCGGAAAAGGAACTCGCTGACCGTTTGGAAGACCTCGCCTCTTCTCTCAGCGGGAAACGGGCAACCCTCGTGCGGGAGCATTTGTTACAAGATGTTGACCGCTTGCGCGGCGGCGCACAACCCATCGCGCCCGATCGGTACCTCCCGCTTATTTATCCTCAAAAAGCAACGGCGCTGGATTACGCAAAAGACGCCTTACTCATTGTTTCGGAAAGTGCCAAAGTGCGCGAGCGTGTGCGCTCTGCCGATTGGCAGCTACAGGAAGATATCCGCTCGTTGCTGGAAGATGGCTGCCTGTGCCGGGAGCTGTGCCGCTATCAAATGGATTTTGAGGATCTGTCCCGCTACTTTGAAGCCTATCCGACCATCCTTATGGAAACCTTTTCCCACAGCAGTAATACCATCCCGGTTCGTGCGCTGTACGCACTCACCTGTCGGCAGTTGCCGGTATGGTCGGGCGGACTCGCCTTGTTATGTGAAGATTTGCGGGATTGTCTGTCCCGTCATATGGCGTGTATCGTATTAGCAGGAGCCGAAGAAAAGAACGCACAAACACTCGCAGAAGATTTGCAAAAACAAGGCATTCCCGCCTTGTATGCACCCGCCCCCGAAAGACCGCTTACGGATACGGTGTTAGTGATTCGCGGTGGGCTGTCTGCGGGTGCGGAATTCCCGGACGCAAATTTGTGTATCATTACGCACGGACGCATCACGGTAAACCGCCGAAAACGCCGTTTAAATCGTCATGCCGGCGCGGAAATTCACAGCTTGTCGGAGCTCAGCCTTGGTGATTATATCGTACACGCGGCACACGGAATCGGTCTGTATCAAGGCATTCATCAGTTAGAGGTACAGGGCATCGTCAAAGATTATCTCAAACTGCAATACGATAAAGGTGATACGCTGTATGTTCCCGTAACGCAATTGGATTTGGTGTCTAAGTATATCGGGAACAAGGAAGATGTTAAGGTTCGTCTGCACCGCCTGGGCGGGCAGGAGTGGCAAAAAACCAAAACGCGGGTTCGCACGGCGGTCAAGGATATTGCTAAGGAGCTTATCAGCTTGTATTCACAGCGCATGGCAACCTCGGGGCACGCATTTGACCCCGACACCGAATGGCAATACGATTTTGAGCGCCATTTTGAATACGAGGAAACCGAAGACCAGTTGCGGTGTATCGACGAAATCAAAGCAGATATGGAGCGTCCCGTACCAATGGACCGTCTGTTGTGCGGGGATGTCGGGTTCGGCAAAACCGAGGTCGCACTCCGCGCCGCGTTTAAATGCGTCTCACAGAGTAAACAGTGTGTGATATTGGTCCCTACCACCATTTTGGCGTTTCAGCATTACAATACGCTGGTTAAGCGGTTTGACGGATTTCCGGTACAGATTGAAATGCTGTCGCGATTCCGCACCCCAAAACAACAGGAGAAAATCCTAAAAGATTTGGCAGACGGGAAACTGGATATTGTGGTTGGTACGCACCGTATGTTATCGAAGGATGTGAAATTTCGCAATCTCGGTTTGTTTATCGTGGATGAGGAGCAACGCTTCGGTGTTGCGCAAAAAGAGCGCATCAAGGAGCTCGCCCCTCAGGTCGATGTACTTACGCTGTCTGCAACCCCCATCCCCCGCACACTCAATATGGCGATGAGCGGTATCCGTGATATGTCCCTTATTGAAGAGGCACCACAGGATCGTCATCCGGTACAGACATATGTGTTGGAACACGATAACGGCATCCTTGCCGATGCCATTCGCCGAGAACTGCGTCGCGGCGGACAGGTATATTATGTGCACAACCGCACCGACACCATCGAGCGGTGTGCCGCGGGATTGCAGATGCGCATACCCGAAGCACGCGTGGCGTTCGCTCACGGAAAAATGTCCGAGGAAGAAATGTCGGATATCTGGCGGCAGGTCATCGACCATGAGATTGATGTGCTGGTTTGCACGACCATTATCGAAACCGGTGTGGATGTACCGAATGTCAACACCTTGATTATTGAAAATGCCGATCGGTACGGTCTTTCACAACTGCATCAGTTACGCGGACGCGTAGGGCGTTCATCACGCAGAGCATTCGCGTATTTAACCTTTTTGCGCGGAAAAGTACTCAGTGATGTTTCCGCCAAGCGTTTGGAAGCCATCCGCGAATTTACCGAGTTTGGTGCGGGCTTCAAGATTGCGATGCGCGATATGGAAATACGCGGTGCCGGCAATCTGCTCGGTGCACAGCAACACGGACACATGGAGGCTGTGGGATACGACCTGTATCTGCGTTTGCTTGCCGAAGCCGTAGACGAGGAAAAAGGCGCAAGAAAAACGCGAGAGGCAGAATGTTTGATTGACCTCCCCGTTTCGGCACACATTCCCGAAAGCTATATTGCCACCAACGCGCAACGCTTGGATATGTATCGCCGTATTGCGGATATCCGCAACGAAGAAGACTCGCTGGATGTATACGACGAGCTCATCGACCGTTTCGGCGAGCCACCTTTGGCGGTACAAGGACTCGTCGAAGTCGCGCTTTTACGCAACATGGCAGCAAACGCCGGTATTTATGAAGTCAAACAAACGGCTGACACGCTGCTTTTGTACCAGCGCACCTTAGATTTGTCAATCGGCTCAAAAATGAATGCGGCACTGCCGGGCAGGGTGATGATCAACGCCGGCCCAAAACCGTACTTTGCGGTTAAAATCAAACAGGGACTCTCTTCGTTAGAGGTACTTCGCGAGGCCCTGCAAGCTGTTGAAAACAATGACAAGTAACCAAACATACGGGGCGGCATACTATGCCGCCCCGTATGTTTTATTGTTTTTCAAACCCAATCAGCAATCCTCCGCGTTCGGCGTAATAACTGCACAGCCCTCGACATTCCTCAATCTCTACATGTGCCATCGGAAATTCGCTGTGTATCCGTTGTGTTAAACGCACCGCCGCGCTTTGGTTCTGACAATGTGCAATACGCACGCGGCCTTGACAAACACCCTGTTTTTTCAAAAATGCCGTGACCGTTTCCAAAGACCGTTCCTCGCCGCGGCATTTGTTAAGCGGTTCAAGCGTTCCCGCTTCACTTGCTTGTCCTACCACACGAATTTCTAAAAGCCCGACAAGCTTGGCAATCGACGGTGAAACTCTTCCGTTGGCTGCAAAATTTTTGAGTGAAGCCAACACAAACAATAGCCCCGTGGTTTGTTTATAGTCCTCTGCTAACTTTCCCAACTGTTCATACGGTACCCCTTGCGTAATCCATTCTGCCAGTTTTTCAACAATCAATGCCGGTTCGGGACCGGCTGACAAGGAATCAATCACACACACTCGTCTGTCAGGATGTTCCGCCTCGTATAACGCTTTCGCGGCACACGCCGCGTTGTAACTGCCGGACAATCCGCTCGTAATGGTTACACAAACAACATCTTGCGCCTCGCCAAACGCCGTTAACCAATCCGACGGAGCGGGACATGAGGTTTTGGATGGTCCGCTATACCGATCAAAGTATGTGATCATGTCCGATACATTGAGGTCTTCCGTATCAACAAACGCTCGTTGACTTGTATGAATTTTTAACGGAGCAACCGAAAAGTCCACCGCTTTCAATGTCGACATATTTGCCGAGGAATCCGCCACAATTTTTATCTGTCTCATATCTCTGCCCTCTTTGAATAAACTTTTTTACACCTTACCATAAAGGAAAAAGAGAGTCTACCTACTGAATGAAAAGCAAAGTCTATCCGCCGTAGAGAGGAAGTCTACCCCTTTTTTCGCAAAAAAGGACAGGTTTTAAAAAACCTGTCCTTTATCACATGGATACGGCTCACCATCCGCTGATGCGTGCTTTTTGGAGCGCTTCGGTAATTTTACGGCTGACATCGCCGTAGGTTTCCGACAACTGACCAATCAAGTCTTTGGTGCGTTGGCGATGTGTCATGCCGTCCACAGGGCAACGAGATGGTATGACGGGCAACCTCTCCCGCCGTACAAACGCCGCAATTTCCTGTTCTTGCAAAAATATCAGGGGGCGAATCAGCGTAATATCACGGCGGTCCAAATAACTTTTTGGAGAAAAACAGTCGATGGTCGCACCCGACAATAAATTCATCAGCACCGTTTCAGCGGCATCGTTTTGATGATGTCCGAGAGCCACCTTGTTGCATCCCGCTTCCTTGGCTACACGGTGTAATGTACCGCGCCGTAACCGCGCACATAAACTGCATGGATTTTCATCATCGATATGCTCACTGACCGCCTCCCACAATTTTATCCGTTTAATACTGTACGGTACCGCCAACCGTTCACACAATGCGGCAATCGGAGAATAATCGCCCTCACCGTCAAAACAGGGGTCCAGGGTAAGCGCGGTCAACTCAAACGGTGTTGGATAAAACCGGCGCAGCTGTGCCAGTAAGACCAGTAACGCCACGCTGTCTTTCCCACCCGACACGCCGACCGCGATGCGGTCCCCGCTTTCAATCATTTGATAAGTATCCACCGCCGCGCGAAACGGCGAGAGCAAATCACGATTGCCGGACATACGGCATCACCCCTTTTTTGAAAAACGGCGGGAAGCAACTGCTTCCCGCCGTTCGTGTTACATCAATTATTGCGGTCTTTTGCGGAACATGTTGAGGAGATCCTCGTCATCGTAATCACTGGAATCGGTGCCGCCTTTACCGTCTTCCGTAGGCGGTACATAGGAACCGTCCGCCGAGAAACCGGTAGCAACCAAGGTGATGCACAGCTCGTCCTCGAGATTTTCGTCGAAAGTCAAACCCCAAATGGTATTAACATCGGGGTGTGCCGCCTCGGAAATAAGATTACACGCAATATCCACATCTTCCAGCGGGATATCCGGAGAAGCCGTGACATTGATAATCAAGCCGCGCGCACCGTTGATGGTGGTTTCGAGCAACGGGCTGGCAATCGCTTCGCGAGCAGCAGCCTCCGCCTTGTCCTTACCCTCGGCACGGCCGATACCCATGTGCGCATAACCGGCATCTTTCATGATGGCGGTAACATCCGCGAAGTCAAGATTGATGACAGCTTCCGCCGTGATGAGTTCGGAGATGGACTGCACGCCCTGACGCAGAACGCTGTCTGCCGCCTGGAAGGCGTTTGCCAAGGTAATGCGTTGTTCGGTAACGAGCTTCAAACGCTCATTGGGAATAACCACCAAGCTGTCCACATGTTCACGCAGGATCGCGATACCGTTTTCCGCCTGTTCCATACGGCGTCGGCCTTCAAACGCAAACGGCTTCGTGACGATACCAACCGTCAAGATACCCATCTCGCGAGCAATTTCGGCGACAACGGGAGCAGCACCGGTACCGGTACCACCGCCCATACCGGCCGTGATAAATACCATATCCGTACCTTTGAGCGCAGCTGTGATTTCCTCGCGGCTTTCCTCGGCGGCGCGCTGTCCCTTTTCGGGATTGGCACCGGCACCCATACCGCGTGTCAGTTTTTCACCAATTTGGAGTTTTATTGTCGCTTGAGAGCGCAACAAAGCCTGGTGATCCGTATTGATCGCCACAAATTCAACGCCTTTGACACCGGCTGTCACCATGCGGTTGAGCGCATTTCCGCCGCCGCCGCCGACACCGATTACTTTAATTTGAACGCCGGTATCCAAGACTTCGTCATCGTATTCAAAGTTCATGGAACATCCTCCTACCTTTTATTTCGCAACAGTTTTCCGAATTTACAGAGTACTGTACATTATACTGCTTTCATTCTACCATGTCAACCCCATAATTTCAACACTATTTTTTGAAAATTTTTCTTTTTTTATTTCTTTTTCGACAGTCAACCATCGGCAACGGTTTTTTCGTCGGAATTGTTCTGTTCCAAAAGGGAGGACGGTGTGAAAATGATGGTGGGTGTCTGAATCGTTGCATCGGAATATTGACTGACATTGAGTAATCCGGTCGCGGCTTCCCCGTGCCGCGCGAGAATTTTGGGAATAGAGGTCGCTGCCACCGCAATTTCGTATGTCAAATTCGAATCATTGCCCAGCAAAATATCAATTTGGTTTTTCCAGTTAACGCGAATGTCAGTAAGATTGGTCATATCAATCTCGCTCACATCGCCGAGTTCATACAATTCAAACGCGTTACAAATTTCGGCAATAATGGCAAGACTCCGCTCATCCAGCACCTGTTTGCCGAGCTCGTCTGTCAGCGTACCCGCACCTTTAAGGTACATGCGTCTGAGCGGGCGTTCGCTTTCAATCGGGATTTTTTGCAAGCCGATGCCGTTTTTATCTACCACAACCCAACCGCCGTTTGCATACACAGCGCCCATTTCCTCTGCCTCGGTAATGGAAAGGGTTACTTGGCGTTTAAAATTGATGTCAACCTTGACGCCCCGTACATAGGCAAATTCCTGCTTGAGCCGCTTGGCAATTTGCCCTTTATTAATGGAAAATATACTTTGCCCCACCTTTAGGCCGCTGACACCGATAATTGCCTCGTTGTCATATTGCGTATTACCCGATACGGTGATACTGACAATCTCAAGCGACGAAGGCTTGTCCTGTTCATCGGTTTTTGGTTTTGCCAAAGCCGAAGGGAGCAGCAATAAAATAAAAACGAGTAACAGTACATTGACAACCGACAGCACGACAAACAGCCGGAAGCGGTTGCGTTGCCGCTTCTGGCTGTTTCTCCGTTTCGGTTGTGACTGCCTTTTTTTCATATATATACTCCAATTAAGGTGACTGCAAAACCACACGCGCGCCGACCTCGCTCAAAGTTTGTGCCATGGCTTCATATCCCCGCTCCAAGTGCTGCAACTCGGTAATCTCGGTAGTGCCCTGTGCGGCCAAGCCCGCAAGCACCAACGCCGCGCCGCCGCGAAGATCGGTACATTCCACGGGCGCTCCCGACAAAACGGGAACTCCTTCGACAACCGCCACGCGCCCCTCAACTTTGATACGCGCACCCATGCGCATCAGTTCACACACATGTTTATAGCGACTTTCGAATATGGTTTCCACAAAAACACTGGTCCCCTCTGCCACACACGTCAACGCCATGATAAGCGCCTGTGCATCGGTGGGAAAACCGGGATACGGCAACGTGCGAACCGTCCGGATGCGGCGCAACCGCGCGGGAGCATTCACCAACAATTCATCATCCCAAGCCCTCACCTGACACCCGCTTTCTTCAAACACCGGTATCAGCGCTTGCACATGTTCGGGGCAAACCTGTTTGAGCAACAACGAACCGCCTGTAATCGCGGCAGCCCCCATATAAGTCGCCGTCTCAATACGGTCAGGGATGACACGGTGTCGACAACCGTGCAGGCGGTCCACACCCTCAATCACAATCGTACCCTCACCCGCTCCGCGAATACGCGCCCCGCATGCGGTCAGAAAATGACACAGATCCACAATTTCCGGTTCGCGGGCAGCGTTGAAAATGGTGGTGGTTCCCGTCGCGGTCACCGCCGCCAGCAAAATATTTTCCGTGGCACCCACACTCGGAAACGAAAGCGAAATGGGACACCCCGTCAGTCTGCCTCGAACACAACACAGCAATCTGCCGCCCTCTTCATTGATGCAAAGCCCCAACTGACGAAGCGCCGACAAATGCAGGTCAATGGGGCGCGGACCAAGCTCACAGCCGCCCGGAAAAGACAGATAGGCCTTGCCCGTGCGCGCCGCAATCGCGCCCAGAAAAACGATAGAAGACCGCATTTCCCGCATAAGTGCATCGGGTACTTCGTATCCGTCCGCCTGCGATGCATCTACATGGACGGTATGTCCCTCACACTTAATTCGGCATCCGAGATGTTGCAAAATCGCCGTTGCCGCCTGTACATCCGAAAGCAATGGGCAATTTTCGATCTCACACGGTTCTTCCGCCAGAAAGGTGGCCGCTAAAATCGGCAACGCACTGTTTTTTGCTCCATGAATATGTACGGTACCGTCCAGTCGGTGCTCACCTTCGATTATCAGTTTTGACATCGCCGTCCACCCCTATCTCCGAAATCAACTGACAAGGTCGTATACCCCATCCTATGATTTCGGACCAAAAAGGTGACAGCGTTCTATTTGGTATTTATAAACTCCTCAACAATTGCATAAATACGCTCATGTGCATCCGACACCGCCAACTCACCGGCGGCCTCGCTCATACGGGCAAGCACATCCGGACACAGCGCCGTCTTTTCTATGGTATCCCACAATCGCGCATCTGTCAAATCTTTTTCTTCTATACAAACGGCCGCCCCGCGCTGTGCAAGTGACATCGCGTTGTGCAGCTGGTGATTTTCCGCCACATACGGCGACGGCACCAAAACGGACGGTTTTCTCATGACAGGCAGTTCACTGATAGTCATCGCCCCGCAACGGGAAATCACCAAGTCTGCCGCCGCCATACAGCGCGGCATATCGTCGATATACTCCCGCACACGCACATGAACACCGTCCGGCTTAACGCCCTGCTCAGCAAGCAACGCCTGCATCTTGGTGTAATTTTCACCTTTGCCCGTTCCGACAATAAACTGTAATTTTTGTTCGACTTGATTGCGGCGAAGCACGCCGCCGATAGCTTCATTGAGATGTCGCGCGCCCAAACTGCCGCCGAAACAGAGTACCAGCGGTCGTTCGTCCACACCGAGCTCGCGTCGTGCCTGTGTGCGATCCATCACCGCGAAATCACGGCGCAACGGATTGCCCGTCACTTGTACCCTCACGTCTTTGGGCAAGTATTGTCGTGCCGCTTCCGATGCAATCATAACCACCTTCGCTTGCTTGGCAAGCATCTTAACCGTCATGCCGGGCAACGCGTTAGATTCGTGCAACAACACCGGCACTCCCGCCTTTGCCGCTTGGCGCAGCACCGGTCCGCAGACATAGCCGCCGGTGCCGATGGCGAGGTCGGGGGCAAACGCTTTGATAATGCGTGCCGCTTCCGCGCTCGCCGTGACGGCATGATAGACCGCCGCTATATTGCGGCCAATATTTTTTAACGATAACCGACGCTGAAAGCCCTGCACCGTTATGGTTTGTAAAGGGTATCCTGCCGCCGGAACAAGGGATGTTTCCATCTTCCCCTTAACACCGACAAAGAGAATTTCTGCGTCATTGTGTTTGCTTTTAATCGTATCGGCAATTGCCAAGGCAGGGTTAATGTGTCCTGCCGTACCGCCGCCGACCATCAAAATACGCATCCCTTATCCCCCTGTCCGTTGTTTCGATTGACGAGAGACCGACAATAACACGCCCATCTGCGCAAGCAACATGATGAGTGACGAGCCCCCGTAACTAAAGAACGGTAAACTGATACCGGTATTCGGGAACGAGTTGGTCACCACCGCCAGATTAAACACCACTTGAACCCCAATCTGCGCAATCAAACCAATAGCGAGCATGGACCCGAATTTGTCGGGAGCGCGCATACCGATGATAAACCCACGCCACACAAGTGCCGCAAACAACACAATAATCAGCACCGCGCCGATAAATCCGAGTTCTTCGCATACGATTGCAAAGATAAAGTCGTTTTGCGGTTCGGGCAAAAACGAGTGTTTCTGCCGCGAGTTGCCCAGTCCCTCTCCCATCAAACCGCCGGAACCGATCGCGAATAGGGATTGTACGGTCTGCCACGCCACATCGCGTCCTGTGAGACCGGAGTCGTATACCACATCCGATGTATACACACCGATAGGATCTAACCACACATCAATACGGTCCTGCTCATATCCCAAAAACAATACCATTACCAAAACGCCTACAACACCAATGGCAATAATGGTTCCCAAATGCGGCAGTCGCGCGCCGCCGATAAACAACATGACCAGGCCGATCATCAACAACAAAATTGTACCGGACAGATGCGGTTCGATCACAATCAACGCCGCCGTAAAACCCAAAACACCGAGCAACGGTAAAAATCCGTTTTTAAGAGATTTGATCCTCTCCGGATCGCGGGAAATCACATGAGCAAACAACAGAATAATGGCAAATTTCGCAATTTCGGACGGTTGGATGTTAATGGGGCCGATACGGATCCAACGGTGAACATTTTGAATCTCGGGCAACAACATAACGACACCGAGCAAGCCCCAAGAGCCAAGCAAGATCGGTACAGCGAAGCGTCGTAACACATGATAGTCCACAAACGATACGCCGATCATAACCGCCAATCCGGCAAGGGCATAAATCAATTGTCGTTTAATATAAAAATAGCTGTCACCGCCATTGCGGTAATACGAATACGCAAAACTTGCGGAAAACAGACAAACCAGACCAACCGCCAACACGAGAATCAGCAAAATGAAAAACGGCATGTCAAAACCGGCGGTAAACGAAAACAAGCGTTGTCGGCGCTTACCGTTTGACAAGGCGTTATCCGGTGCCGCATGGGCGGCTCTCGTCCGTTTTGCCATGATAGTTCTCTCCTTTAGATTAAAGTAATCAACAACGAGACCGCGCAGCCGAGAATGGCCGTCAGAGACGCGACCGCAACAATCTTGTTTTCACTCCATCCGCACAATTCAAAATGATGATGTAACGGGCTCATTTTAAACAAGCGCTTGCCGTGTGTCAGTTTGAAATAACCGACCTGTAACATAACAGAAACCGTCTCGAAAAAATAAACGATTCCCATAAACAACAACAAAAGCGGTCTGCCGACACCGAACGCGACGGCACACAAAACGCCGCCGATAAACAGCGAGCCGGTATCACCCATAAACACCCGTGCGGGATGAAAATTCCACACCAAAAACCCCGCAATCGCACCGGCGGTAGCCGCCGTCACGATTCCGTAACCGAGTGCATCACCGCATAAAACGAGTAAACACAAGCAAACAATCACCGATACCGCACCGCACAGGCCATCCACGCCATCTGTCAAGTTGGTGGCATTCGTCATGGCCACGATGATAAAGACGGCAATCGGAATAAACCAAATACCCGCCGTCCATGTCCCGTAAAACGGCAGGTGAATTTGCGTGCCCCCCGTCAGATAAACGAGCAAGGCATATCCACCCGACAAGCCGATTTGCAACAATAGTTTTTGTCGGCTTGTCAGCCCTAAGTTGCGCTTTTTAACAACTTTAATGAAGTCGTCCGCAAACCCGATAGCGCCAAAACCGAGCGCCATCACCAGACCGGCAAACAACCGCGTAACCGTCGCCGTGGTATCCGCATCGGTCACCACCTTAACGGGCAGGAAGAATTGACAAATCACCATAGCAAGCAGTGCCGCAATCAGCATCGCACCGATGAAAATAAGCCCGCCCATCGTCGGTGTTCCCTGCTTGGCCTTATGCCACGCGGGCCCTTCGTCGCGAATCGTTTGCCCGAATTTCAGCCGATGCAGTGTCGGAATCATCACCTTGCCCAACCGTTCGGATAAAACAAAGCTCAACAGTGCCGTTACAACCCACACCACCGCTACCAGTATGTCCATGTTTAATACTCCTCATTTCACCAATCCGGTGTTATTCGCATAAAAGTGCCTGCGCCACAACTTCCCGCTCATCCAGGTGAACCGTTCCGGTGTTCAAAATCTGATAGGTTTCATGCCCCTTGCCCGCAAGCAAGATCGTATCTCCTGCCCGTGCATGACGAATGGCCCAATGGATGGCTTCAATCCGATCGGGAACGATTTCGTACGACACTTCGGTACCGTTCAATCCCGCTACGATATCGGCAATAATGGCATGCGGATCTTCGGTACGCGGGTTATCCGATGTCACCACCACAAAATCCGAAAGTGCCGCCGCTATGGCCGCCATTTTCGGGCGTTTGGTGCGATCACGGTCGCCGCCGCATCCGAATACGGTCACCAACCGTCCCGCTTTACAAGCGTTTAGCGTCTCACAGATATTTTGTAATCCGTCGGGCGTATGCGCATAGTCGATTACCACCGTAAAATCACGGTTGGTGGGAACAACCTCCGCACGCCCCTTGACGATAGCGGCATCACAAAGTGCCGAGACCACCTCGTCAAACGAGATGCCCAATTCCAACGCGCAAGCCGCCGCCGCGAGTGCGTTATATACCGAAAAGCGCCCGGGCGTTTTAAGTTTTACCCTGCCGATGGAACCTGTCGTCACCAATTCAAAATCCACCCCGTCGGGACGCTCACGAACATGATGTGCGGTATAATCGGCGTCCACACTTGCGGCAGAATACGAAACCGCGGCACACGGCAACGCTTCACGCATCGTTTGATACCACACATCGTCTGCATTCAGAACGGCTTTATCGCTAATCGCAAACAGCCGTTTTTTAGTCCTTGCGTACGCCTCCATGGTCCCGTGGTAATCCAAATGGTCCTGTGTCAGATTCGTAAAAACACCCACAGAAAACCGACAACCTCTCACCCGCTCCTGATCCAGCGCGTGCGAGGATACCTCCATGACCGCATAACGGCAACCCGCGTCTACCATGGCGGCAAACAATTGTTGCAGCTCATACGGATCAGGGGTAGTCTGTCCTGTTTGCACCACGCGGTTGCCGATCATGTTCTGAATCGTACCAACCAGTCCGACAGTATGCCCCGCCTTTTCTAAAATCCCCTTAAGCAGATACGAGGTACTGGTTTTGCCGTTGGTGCCGGTAATGCCGATCATGCACAACTTTTCCGACGGACGGTCAAACCAATTGGCACACAGCTGTGCCCAAGCGGCGCGGCCGTCGGGAACCAGAATTTGCCGCGCAAGCCCAAGGTCTCGCTCACACACAACGGCCGCGGCACCGTTTTCCAAAGCCTCGGCGGCGAACTGATGACTGTCGACCTTGGTGCCTGCAATACACACAAACAAACATCCTTGGGCAATTTTGCGGGAATCGCGGCAAAGTTCCGTAATCTCCACATCCTCCCGAAAACCCGTGGCAGTGATATTTTGGAGCAGTTTTAACAGTTTCATTCCTACACCTCTATTCGATCGCGTCTTGATACAAAACGCGTATCTCTACAACCGTTCCTTTCGAAACGGTACTTAATTTCTCAACCGATTGCGCCGAAACGACCGCCTGTCTGCCCGTGTTGAGGTTGGCCTTTTCATCCGTCCATCCGACAATACGCACATTCAGCCCCGCCTCGGTAAGCAGCGTGTTTGCCTCCAACAGCGTTTTCCCCATCACATCCGGTACGATTGCCTGTTCCGGTTGTGCTTCATCCGTATACAGCACCACCGTACCGTTTTTGGCAATTGCCGTACCCGCCGACGGAACTTGTGTCGTCACGGTGCCGCTACCGACAAGGCGGCAAACCAGTCCCGCACTTTTCAAAAATGTCGTCGCGGCCGCGCCCGTTTTACCAAGGACATTCGGCACCGTCGTTTGCAAGTTTTTAAGCTCATCTTCCGTATACTGCGGTTCCACATCCAAATACGGCAAAACATCGGCAATTATTTTTTGCGCGACGGGTGCCGCCAGCGTTCCACCGTAACGAATATGCGTTTGCGGTTCATCAATCATCACAATCACCGCGATGCGGGGATCGTTGGCGGGTGCAAACCCGCAAAATGACGCAACGGCACTTTTTCGACCGTTCGCGGCAGCCGCTTGGTCGGTCTTTTCGGATGTGCCGGTTTTCCCCGCCACGCGGTATCCCGCCACATAGGCGTTCTTAGCGCCGCCTCCGTCCACCACGCCCTCCAACATCGCGCACATACGCGACGCGGTATTTTCGGAAACCACACGCTCGCGCACGGTGGGTTTATGTTGCACCGTTTTGACACCGTCTGCTGACACGCTGTGGCTGACAACATACGGCGTGCGGAGATTGCCGTCCCCCGCCACCGCACCGACACCGGTAATCATCTGAATGGGTGTCACCTTAAAAGTCTGGCCGATTGAGGAGGTAGCCACATCCACCGCCGTAATGGCTGTAGCACTGTGATACAACGTCGGTGTAACACGCGCTTCGCCCAGCATGTCAATGCCGGTCAAAGCCGTGAACCCAAATCGTTGATGATAAAGGGGAAACAAGCGCGTCCCCAGCAAAGAACCAATCTTCATAAAGGCAGGGTTGCAGGAATGAGAAATGGCCTCTGCCAAATTCTGGCTGCCATGACTGCGCGGATACACATGGCATTTCATAGTGCGCACACCCGCCATCGTATAGGTACCGTTACAGAAGAATTGAGAGTTCTCCGAAATGAGCCCCTCTTGCAACGCCGCCGAGGCGGTAAAAATTTTAAACACCGAACCCGGCTCATAAAATTCCGAGATTGCCTTGTTTTTCCATTGCTTTTGCAATGCCGTAAGCAGAGCTTCGGAACGCTCATCTCCCGAAAGCAACGCAATTTGCGCCGCCGTGTCGGGGTTTTGCAATACGCGGGGATTGTTCAGGTCGTAATCCCCTTTGGTTGCCATTGCCAGCACCTCGCCGGTACGCACATCCGTCACAATAGCACTCGCTCGGTTGGCGGCAGCGGTTTCTGCCACCGCCACCTCCAGATAGTTTTCCACAATCTGTTGGATGTTGACATCTACCGTAAGAGTTATGCTGTCACCCTCTTCGGCATCGATGGTGGTTTCATACTGAATATCATTCGGGAATGCGTCACCCCATCCGTTTTTGGTGGTAATTACACGCCCCGCTTTTCCCGCCAACACCTCGTTGTATTTGGCTTCCAACCCTTCCAATCCGGTGTTGTCCGTACCGATGAATCCCAAAACACAGGACAAAGTACTACCGTACGGGTATTCCCGTTTGTAATCCTGTATCACACGAAAAACGCCGCTCAGCTTATTTTCTTTCACCCAATCAATAAAAGCGGTGCGCAGCGTTTCGCCGATTTTGGATTTGATAATCTCGTATCGCGAACCCGTTTTTTTGGTCTGCTTTTCCAATTTGGCGGCATCAATTTCGAGCAATTCGGGCAGTTCTTCGCAAATCATCTGCCGCACCGTTTCACTCGGTATCTCTGACGGCATCATGATAATGGTAGCAACTTCCACACTCTGTGCGAGTATCACACCGTTACGGTCATAGATCGTACCGCGTTTATCCGAGATGACACTATCAGCCAACTGCTGTTCGGAAGCCAATGTCTGCCACTCCTCATGGCCGACAATCTGTAAAGCCGCCAGCTTTCCGCCTATTACACAAAAGCAACCGGCAATTCCCAGCAAAGTAACAAACGCGCGTTGCCACATCCTACGGGCGGGAGCCCGCATTGAAACATCCTGTCGATGAAAGCGTTTCATAAACAGGTGTCCTCTCATGGAAAATTTACAAATTAATAAATGGTATCCGCATAGGTGAATTCCACCGTAATGACCGTTCCCTTTGCCACCTTTTGTCCGGCGGCGGCCGATTGCCGTGTGGCAGTCGGCTTACCCGTTGCGGCACTGATGCCCGACAACAGCACATTGACACCCGCCGTATTGGCCGCCTGATTGACTTGTGCGACGGTACGACCGGAGAAATCAGGAACCGTTGTCATTTGCGTTTCGCGGTTATCGGTATACAGCCATACGGCTCCGCCTTTCGGGATAGAGGAACCGCTTGCGGGCACCTGCTTGATAACCGTATCGCCGTTACCAATCGTATGGTAGGTCAAGGTTGAGGCTTTTAACGTGGTGGCCGCCGCCGAGATCGTCGCACCCACCACATTGGGAACACTGCGATCCAGACTGGCAATCTCCTCGGCAGTATAATTCGGTTCTACGCCGAGGTACGGTAAAATATCTTTGAGGATTTTCTTTGCACACGGTGCGGCAACGCCGCCGCCCGATTTCAGATATTGCGGCTCATCAACCATTACGAGCACCGCTACCTGCGGATCGTCCGCGGGCGCAAACCCGCCGAATGAAGCAATAATTTCCACATTCGCATCTTTATCTTCCTCGGACTTTGTTTCGGTTTTTTCCGAAGTACCCGTCTTACCTGCTACGCGGTAACCGGAAATATACGCATTTTTAATCGAACCGCCGCTGACAGCGTTCTCCAACATTGCACAAATGCGTGCGGAGGTGTCCTCGGAAATCATCTGCCGTTTGACGACCGGTTCGGTGTTCGAAATCACATTTCCGTCACCGTCGAGCACCTTTTGCACGATGTACGGTTGCATCAAATACCCGCCGTTGGCAACGGCCGACATCGCGGTCACCATCTGCAGAGGTGTTACCTTAAAGGTCTGCCCGATGGAGGAAGCCGCTACGTCCACCTGTGTAATATTTTCGGGCAAGTGGTAAAGCCCGCTCGTAACGGCTTGTTCACCGAGCAAATCTACATTGGTCTTAGCGGTGAACCCGAAACCGGCATAATATTTTGAAAACAGTTTGGTACCGATACGCGTGCCCAGCGTCATGAAAGACGGGTTACAGGAGTTGGCAATCGCCTGCACAAAGTTCTGCTGACCATGCCCTTTCGGATGGATCCAGCATTTCATGTCACGGTCCGCAATATGGAACATGCCGCCGCAATAAAACGCGCTCTCTTCCGTGACCAAACCTTCTTCAAGCCCCATCGCAGCCGTAAAAGTTTTGAATACCGAGCCCGGCTCATAAAAGTCAAGCGCTTTGTTACGGTACTGTTCCAAACGCGCCTTAACAATGGCGTCGGATTGCTCCTGTCCCGACAATAATGCGATTTGCTCTGCCACCGTGGGATCGGAAATGGTCAAATAATCATTGGGGTCATAATCACCTTTTGTAGACATGGCAAGGATAGCACCCGTATCCACATCCATGACAATGGCACACCCACGATTGGTCGCTTTAAATTCTGTCAGGGCGTCTTGCAGGTATTTATCCGTCACCTGCTGAATGTATTGATCGACCGTCAGCACCAGACTGTTGCCGTCGGTTGCATCTACGGTATATTCGTATTGCAAAGAAGTGGGCAAGTGATCACCGTAGGTGTTTTGCGCCGCCACCATACGGCCCGGCGTGCCCGACAACTCCTCATCATATAGCAGCTCCAACCCTTCGCGCGCCACATTGTCGCTTCCGACAAAGCCGAGTACGCAGGAAAGCGTGTTTTTCAGCGGATATTCCCGCTTGTAATCCGTCACGATCCGGAAGACACTGCCCAGACTGTTTTCGTTTACCCATTCAATGAACGCATCGCCGACCGACTTATCAACTTTTGATTTGACCACCTTGTATTGCGACTTGCTGTCCAAGGTCTGCTGATACAGCGTTTGGCGATCCACTTCCAACATCACCGACAGCTCATCCGCAATTTTCTGGCGAGTAACTTCACGACGAATGTTACAAGGGGCCATAACGATGGTAAATACTTCTCGCGTCAACGCCAGCACCGACATATTGGCATCATAAATCTGACCGCGGTTGGCGGATATCTCCACATCCGCCAACTGTTGCGCCACCGCTTGTTTTTGCCATTCGTCCTGCTGTAAAACCTGAATGCGGAACAACTGCCCCACAAGCAATATGAGACACAAGAATGTCGCCGTAATGCAAATCACGGTGCGCGTCCGCATCGGGCGGGTTAAACCTGCGGTTTGTGCTTGATTTGATCGCTTTGTTGACATCCTGTTCACCTCGCAACCACAACGCAATCCGTCGTTTCGGGCGTTTTGTGGTTTGTTATTGTCGATTATCCTTACCCTTTGCGGGAAAGGAAAGAAAAGAGAGTCAAGACGCTACCATCCCAACTCTCACCGTCCGAGGCACTTCTATACTATGCCGAAGTGTCCTCGATATAGAACTCGTCTACCGCAACCATGCCGTCAAGGCGTTCCAAACGGTTGCCAAAAATCCTGCGTCGTTATCGGTCGATTCCGGCGTGACCGGAGTGACCGTAATATAATCGATCTGACCGGATTCCACCTGACGGAGTCCCACGCTTTCCGCATACTCCTCTACGCTTTGCGCAGAGGTTTGGGCGGCGAGCTCGCTTTCAAGACGCTTGGTCTCACCCACCGCTTCATTGTATGTCGATTCTGCACGGCTGATGGCACTGTTAAGTTCCGTCAGCTTGACCTGACTGGAAATCATAAACGCAATGACCAACAACACACCGCCCGCCACCACCGCCGTCACGACCGTGTTGAGCAGTTTTTGTAAACGGGCACGGCGTTTTTGTGCCTTGGTTGCTTTTTTACCGGGGAGAGCCCTAATCCTTGCCTTCGGCTCGTACATGGATAAATCGTATGCTTCGGATCCCGAAACAGCCATTTGACTCTCTCCTTTCGTGTGTTATCGTTCGTGAATTTTTTCAATACATCGCAGTTTTGCGCTGCGGCTTCTCGGATTTTCCGCCAACTCGGCGGCAGAAGCTTCAATCGGTTTTTTCGTTATCAATCGTCCGGCAGGGGTGCGTCCGCAAACGCATACCGGAAACTCGGGCGGGCATTCACAACCTTTGCAAAATGCCGCGAACCGTTGCTTAACGATTCTGTCTTCCAAAGAGTGAAAGGTGATGACCGCGAGACGGCCCCCTTCTTTCAAACTGTCAAACGCAATATCCAACGCTTCGGATAAGCAATCCAACTCCGCATTCACCGCAATCCGCAGCGCCTGAAACACCTTGCGTGCGGGATGCCCGTCTCGCCGAACCGCCGCAGGCACGGCCCCTTTGATAAGTTCTGCAAGCTGCATCGTAGTCTCGATGGGTTGCTGTTGACGCGCCGTCACGATGGCACGGGCAATGGAACGCGAAAATTTTTCTTCACCGAAACGAAAGAAGATATCGGCAAGCTCCGACTCCGAAAATTCCCTGAGCAGATCGGCCGCCGTTGGCCCCTCTTGGCTCATGCGCATATCCAGCGGCGCGTCCGCATGGTAAGAAAAGCCGCGCGCAGGCTCGTCCAATTGATGGGAGGAAACTCCAATATCCATCAGTACGCCATCCACCTGTTCGATTCGCTGTTCCCGTAACACTTCGTCCATATAACGGAAATTGCGACGAACCACCGTTGCCGGTAATCCGGCAAGCCGTTTGGACGCCTGTGCGATGGCATCAGGATCTTGATCGAGCGCAATCAGCCGTCCGCCTCGCAGTTGCGTAGCAATCAAAAACGAATGCCCGCCGCCGCCCGCCGTACCGTCCACGTATATGCCGTCCGGTCGGATATGTAAAACCCGTATGGTTTCTTCCGGTAAAACCGGAAGGTGATACTCACTGTTTTGGTGTGTACCGCTCATATCAGAAGCCCAACTCGGCAAACTCTGCCTCGACTTCCTCAGCGGTCATGCTGTCGATGCTGGCCTCATACGCCGCCGGTGCCCACACCTCGGCACGGTTGCCGGCACCGATGACCAGCGCCTCTTTTTCCAAACCCGCATACGCGAGTAAATGACGGGGAAGCAAGATTCGTCCCTGTGCATCGACCTGCACATCAACCGCGTTTGCGGATAAATACCGTTGGAGTTTTCGCGCTTGCGTCATGGGCTTTTGCGCCAACCCCTCTTGTAACTTCTCCCATTCGTCCATCGAATACAGGCAAACGCAATGATCCATCACGGCCGCGGCAATAAACAGACTGCCCAGCTTATCCCGCAACTTGGCAGGCACAAAAAGGCGGCCTTTTGCGTCGATATTATGTTGGAATCTTCCGTATAACATCCTGCATTCTCCTGTTTCAGAATCGGGGCTGTGGAAAACTCGGTGGAAAATGTGGAAAATCACCACTTTACACCACTTTGCACCACAGTGACTATATTATACCCCGTTTCCCCAAAAAAATCAAGCCAAAAACACAAATTTCCATAACTATTTTTTACATACAAAAAGTGGTAGTTGCCCCCTTGGCAACTACCACTTACACCACAAGATTTGTTATGCAATTGTTTGAACGGCAGACACAATAAGCGGCATTGTCACCACCGATATCAAGGTGGACAACGCCACCAGATTAATGGCCGTTTCGGTATCTTGTTTACATCGATCCGCAAGCATCGCCACCGAAACGGCGGTCGGGGCAGCGACCGCTACTGTCATGGAAGTCAGCATGACGCCGCGAACCCCGCAAGCGTACATGAGTGCCGCACAGACGATGGGCACCAGTAACAAGCGCACCGCCATGGCACCGTACAACCCACGAACGGTAAGCGCCTTTTTTATGTTAACAGTAGACAAGTAATACCCAACGAATAACATTGGCAACGGTGTGTTTAAGTTACCCAAATGTTTCATGGGTGCCGCCACAACTTCCGGCAAGGTAATACGGCAAACAAACAACAGAAGCCCGACAACAAGACCGATTGTACCGGGACTTATCAACATTTTGCGAACCGATACCCGTCCCTCTGATCGCCCCATGACCAACAACCCGTAACTCCACAGCGCAATGTTCATCATCACAACATAGGTAGCACCATACATAATCCCTTGCGAACCAAATAACGCCTGTTGCAACGGCAACCCCATAAACCCGGCGTTAGACAAAACGGCAGAGGCGCGATACACGCGGGAGGTCGCGTTATCTGTTCTATACAGAACATGGGTAACAGCAATTGCTGCAACATGCACACCCAATGCCACCGCCAGCGCCAATAACAGCTCCCACAAACCATCCGTACTGTATTCACGCTGGAACGAGTTAACGATGACGCACGGTGTCGCGATAAATAACGCCAGGTCGGTACAGACCTTGCCGCCTTTTTCGGTAAGAACATTGGCTTTGCCGAGACAAAACCCAATTGCCACCAATATAAATAAAACGAGAACCTGTTCACTCACAATGAAAATGTTGTCCAACATACACACTACCCCCGCAACTTCCCCCATTATAAGCGTAACCCCCCAAAAAAGCAAGCGGAGGCGCCCCTGTTCGGGCGCCTCCGCCGATATTTTTTATTACGCGCACTGTTTGTTCGGAAGATGTTGCAGTTCACGGGTCATGTCATACGCAACCCGACGCCATACTTCACGGCGACGGCGATGATTGCGCGCCATAGCGGCATCCCGCTTCATAGACAACGCACAACACCCGAGCACCGTTACGCGACACGCCATCAGAATCATGGTAAGAACGAGATACTCTCCCATCACCAGAACCCCGCACATGGCAAGCTCCATCAAAGACATCGAAAGCGGAATCCACACCATACGGCGCGTCACCGTATACTTCGCCGCCGTCATCATATACAAACTCACAGCGCCGAACACAGTCGCCGCAACAACACTAAACACCATACTAAAACCCCTTTTCGCCGTTCGAAAAAGAACGAACAAATGTTTTCTTTAGTGTCATTATAGCAACCGTTTTGGGAAAAGTCAAGCAAAAACCGAAAATTTGTTCGTTTTTTGCAAAATTATTTTGTTGAGCGTTCCGCGCGCCGCCGAGCAGCGGTTACGGTGTTTTTGAGCAGCATAGCAATCGTCATCGGACCAACACCGCCGGGAACAGGTGTAAGATATCCCGCAACCGCCTCTACGGCAGGGTCCACATCGCCGCATAGTTTTCCCTCAGCATTTCGGTTCATACCCACATCGATAACCACCGCACCGGGCTTCACCATGTCGGGCGTCACAAACGCCGCTTTGCCTACCGCTGCCACCAACACATCGGCACGGCGGCACACCTCTTTGAGTTCTTGTGTGCGCGAATGGCAGATGGTAACCGTGGCGTTTTCGTGTAGAAGCAACATCGCCATCGGTTTGCCGACAATGTTGCTGCGGCCGATCACGACGCACTCCTTGCCCTCAACCGAAATATTACTGCGGTGTAACAGCTCCATCACACCGGCAGGTGTACACGGCAAAAACGAATATTCGCCAATCATAATGTGGCCCACATTTTCCGCATGGAAGGCATCCACATCCTTGTGCGGCGCAATTGCCGCAATCACCGCTTTGTCATCCAGATGGGACGGTAACGGCAGTTGACACAAAATACCGTCAATGTCCTCGCGCGCGTTCAGGTTCGCAATGTGTGCGAGCAACTCGTCTTGCGTGGTTTCGGCGGGCAAGGCGATTTCTTCGGAATACACGCCGATTTCGGCGCACCCCTTCTTTTTGTTGTTAACATACACGCGTGACGCGGGATCGTCCCCCACGATAATGACCGCCAACCCGGGCGTAGTTCCCGTTCTTTTAAGCTCTTGAACCTCACACGCCAAATCCTGTCGCACGGCGGCAGAAATGGCTTTTCCGTCAATCTTTGTTGCCATGGTTATTCCTCCTCGGGCATGGTATCGTCGCCCAACACCTCACTCAGGGTTTTCTCAAGCATTTGCGGGTCCGCAAGCGGAATGGTAGCTTCTGTATCCTCCGTCTCTGCCAAGCGGCTCTCGCGATTTTTGAAAACAAAAAACAAAATCAATCCGCCCAGCACCGACAGTACCGCCACCAAGCAAGACACCTTCATGGTAAACAAGTACAAGCTGTCGGTGCGCAACAGCTCAATAAAGAAACGGCCCGCGCCGTACCACATAATATACATTGAGAATAACTGCCCTCTAAAGCGATACGCCTTACGGGACACCATATGTAACACGACAAACCCCAGCACACACCAGAGCGACTCGTACAAGAAGGTGGGATGCACGGGTATCTCAGGATCATACGCAACTCCCGCCAACGGGTTTGCCGTGCTCGAAATCCAACTACCGGACATGCCCCACGGCAGATTCGTGTTACCGCCGTAAGCTTCTTGATTAAAAAAGTTGCCCCATCGGCCAACCGCCTGTCCGATCAAAAAGCCGACAGAGGCAAGGTCAAACATTCGCAAAGTGTCCACCTTGCGCAGGGGACACATCCACAATCCCGTCACAAACGCACCGATCACGCCGCCGTAGATGGCAATTCCGCCTTCCCAGATATACAGGATGCGGATTGGGTTTGCCAAATACTGTGCGCGGTTCTCGGAAAAAAACACATAATACAACCGTGCCCCGATAAACGCCATCACCACACACGCCAGTACTACATCCAGCATCGGATCTTGTTTAATTCCAAACCGTTTAGCATTACGAAATCCGTACCAAACGGCCAACAAAAAACCGACCGCGATCAACAACCCATACCAACGGATGGTAATTTCCGTATTAAAAAACGGAAACGACAGGATTTCCTCGTCCAACGGGATGGTCCATCCCAGCTTCGGAAACGAAACATACGATTCCATGTTTATCATCCTTTCTCGTCGAGCGGCAGCACCAGCGAAAGCGAAGAAGCCTCCGTATCAAAATCCGTTTGAACCCGCCGATACACCGATTGTATATCAAGAGCCGCCACCTCGTCAAGCAAAACAAAGGGTGAGCGTTCCGCGAAATGAGCTTCGAGCATCCAATCACCGCACGACTCCACATTATCGAGCTGTGAGACCAACCGCCCGTAAACCGCATTGCGTGCCGCCTCAAACTCCTCGTCGGTAATGCCGTCTCGTTTCAAGCGTGCAATCTCGGCGCGGAACGCCTCGCACACAGCATCCGGATTTGCCGACTCCCCGCCGACAATCCACACACCGTACCCCGGTCCGTTAAAATATTCCAAGCCGAACGAAGTGTTGATAAGTTTATTTCGCATCAACTCGGCATACAAGGGATTCGCGCGGCCACCAAGCAGCTCCTGCAACACTTCTGCCGCCGCCAAAGCGGATGCCGATTCCGTAGAGACACCGCCAAGCGGCACCTTATACCCCAAATAAAACAACGGTTCCGCCACCGGCATACGCACTTCAATGCGCGGTTGTGCCGCCGTTTTGGGTTCGTCAACCGACACACGCCGCGGCACATTGCCTTTGGACGGCTTTAACAACCGATCCGCCACGCTCTCCACCTGTTCGCAGGTGACATTGCCCGACACCGCCAACACCATGTTTTGCAAATCGTAAAAACTTTCGTAACACCCGTACAACAGTTCCGGCGTAATCTGGGCGATAGATTCCACCGTTCCCGCAATATCAATGCGTACGGGATGGTGGTGATACAACGCCTCGAGCAAGTTGCAAAACACCGTACGCGAGGGCGAATCCTCGCACATGCGAATTTCCTGTCCGATAATCCCCCGCTCTTTTTCCACCGTTTGCTCGGTGAAATACGGGTCTTGCACGAAATCCAGTAAAATTTCAAGCGACTCGGTCAGGTGTTGCGTACAAGAAAACAAATATGCCGTATGATCAAAGGATGTATACGCATTCGCGTTGGCACCCGTGGCGGCATACCGCTCAAATGCGTCGCACTCTTCGTTTTCAAACAATTTATGCTCCAAATAATGTGCAATTCCCGCGGGAAGTTCAACCGTTTTACCCGAGTCGGGATCACGGTACGCCGTATCAATGGCGCCGTAATCGGTAGCAAACACCGCATACGCCGACGCATAGCCGTCTTTCGGCCAAACATATATCGGCAATCCGGACGCGTGCCGCATATAATAGCACCGCTCTCCCGTATGCGAACAGACAAGCTCCGTCCACTTACCCATCAACCGACTCTCCTTTCTGTGCTAACAAATACGCACATTCGTACTGTACCAAACGAGCCGCGGCAATCACATCGTCACGCGTTACCGCTTCAATCGCCTGTCGCGTTTCTTCCGGCGCTACCGGATTTTCGAGCGCGGCCTGCGACACATACCACGCCGCGCGCGCACTTTGAGAATCGTTTACCGCCTCAAAGCTCTGTACGACACTCCGTCGTGCCGCCTCCAACTCGTCATCGGCAAACTCCCCGCGACGAACCGCCTCCAGCTGCGCAAGTATCTCGGTTTCCGCTCGCTCGGCATTTTTCTCATCCACACCGCTCTGCACGAACAAAACGCCCTTGATACGGTCATATATCGACGAACAATAATAACACAAGCTCAGTTTTTCGCGCACATTTTTAAACAACAACGAAGTCGCCGTTCCGCCAAGCAAGGCGTTCATCAATCGCATGGCATGAACGCCCTCATCGGGTTCCGCACAACCCGCTCGGAATCCGAGCACCAATTTCGATTGTCCTACTTCCATGCGCTCAACTTGTCTGCGGAACGGTAGAGATACCGTGGTATCGGTATGACACGCAACCGCCGCTCTGCCACTGACGGCGGCAAACTCGCGGCAAAACGCCTCTTCCACCATTGGCAACGCGCGGTCGCTCTGCAAGATCAGTTGTACGCAAGCGTTCTGTAACACGCGCCGCCATGCGGCAGTCACGGCTTTCGGTGTCAAAGACTCTATACGCTGTGCACTACCGTAACGCCCAATACCGTACGCCTCGTGGGGGCACAGCAACCGCTCGGCCTGCCGACGGGCATACCACCGTTTTTCATTGATCTCGGCGCGGACCTCCTCGGCAAGACACCGCCGCTCGGTCTCCACATCTTCCGCGCGAAACTCGCCGTTTTTAAGCGCCGGACGGAACAGCATTTCACACAATAACTCTGCACACTCGGCCGTCACCTGTTCCCCGCCGATGGCATACTTGTCAGCGGTACATTCCACCGTCAGAATCAAGGCCTGCGTTTCCCCGACGCGGGCAACATCACCCGTAACGGCGGCACCGTATAACCTATTTAAACGGCGGTTCAGCGCGGTAAAATCCGGATACGCCGCACAACCGCGAATTAACAGGCGCGGTAACAACGCATATTCCTCTACCGTTTCTTTTGCAAGCGGCATGAGCAACGCTATCGACAATTGTGAAGTTTTAAAGCGTGTATCGGGAATCAATAGGCTGTGAACGCCCGCCCCAACCAAACGATTATCGGCTTTCATACGCAGACCTCCGTCTGTTCTTATTCAATATCGGTATCAGTATACCATAGATTTTACGCGGTGAAAAGTCTTTATTTGTCACTCGCTGCGCAACGCTTCCACAGGCGGCAACTTGGAAGCTTTATATGCCGGATACACCCCGAATACAACCCCCACCAATACCGAAAACGCAACAAGGGATACGAAAGTCATCAAGGATACACCCTTACCCAACACAATCATCAAAACAACCGCCGGCAACAACCCGACAGCCGCCCCGACGCAGGACAGTAATACCGCTTCCACCAAGAACTCCGCTAAAATTCGTTTTTGGGTTGCGCCGATTGCTTTTTTAACACCGATTTCGCGCGTTCTCTCGCTTACCGAGGAAAGCATCACCGTCATAATTCCGAACCCCGACACCACAAGCGAAACACCGCTGAGCACCGTCAACACGCCCGTGACAATGTCCACAATGCGGCCAAGTCGGTCTTTTTGTGCGGCAAGATTGTCCGTGCGAAAAGGCGCATTGCCGTCGTACAAGCGATCCAGCACTTTCTCGATGCGTTTTTGAGTTTGGTCCGTAACCTCGCTGCTCACGGTACGAACCGCAATTTGATCAAACTCTTGTCGCCCTGTCAGCTGCTGCTGTGTCGTATACGGCAAGTATACCATGCCGGGAATCAGCGATGTCACATTTTGGAGCAAACTGCTGCCGGTCTCGGTAACCCCTATCACGGTCAGTTCCCGAAAAACATCCCCGATTCGAACCTCAATGGTTTTCCCCACGACATTTTCTCGCCCGTATGCAGCTTTTGCGGTTTCTTCATCCAACACACAAACAGGGGCGGCGGCGGCAACATCGCCGCCGGATATCATGCGTCCGTGTCGCAATGTCAGCGAAATGACCTGCCCCGCCCCTGCGTCGATACCGCACAACACCGAATCACTCGTACCGTACGGGGTGGAAAGAGAGGTAATGTGTATCATAAGCGGCATGGCGGTAGACACCTGTGATAAATTCCGTATTTCCTGCAAGGCATCTTCCCTGAGCAAGGTGTCGGTTGTCAACGACATGACGGACAATCCGCTGACACCCATACTGTCCAGTTCGTCATTGACAAAGATACGCGCCACACTGCCGATCACCGTCACGATAGACACCATCATCACCCCAACGGCGATTCCGCCAACCGTCAGTAAAGTTCTTCCTCGTTTGCGCAACAACTGGCGCACTGCATTTTTTATCAGTTCCATGGCTCATTCCGCCCGTACATTGACGCGTTGTTTTCCGGATAAGGTTTCCGGAGCTTGTACCAACCGTTCGCCCGCCGATATGCCGGACACCACCAAAACTCCGTCGGCATATTCGTCTGCCACCTCAACGCGCCTCTTTTCTGCGATTCCGTTTCCTTGATAAACATACACGCATTCCTCTCCTTCATCGTTTTGGGTAAGGCAATCATACGGTATTAATAAGACATTTTCGTGGGTTTGCGTAATAATATTCGCTTGTGCATTCAAGCCTGTGCGCAACGATTCGTCCATCATACCTTCATCCAACGAAATCACCGCATCCACCACCGTTTCGGACACCGTCCCGATATACTCCTGATGAGCAGAAGAGGCAATGGCGGTAAGCGTTCCGGAATACCGCTCTTTCGAAAAAGCAACGCCCGTGACGATGACCTTTTGTCCGATGGTTACCCGCGGCAAATGCCGCTCGCGAATCGCCACCGCAATCTCCATGCCCTCACCTTCGGCAATCATCGCACACGGTTGCGTATGATCCACCATCTCGCCCGCGCGCACGCTGACGGAGGCGACCACGCCCGAAACGGGAGCGGTTATCGTCGTGTCGGTAATATCCGCCACACCATCGGACAGCGTGGTACCCGCCAGTTGAGACAGCGCTTGTTGTGTGGCTTGCGCATCTACCGAAAACAACACCTCGCCTTTGCGTACGGTCTGTCCTTCTTTAACATAGACCTCTTTTGCCACATACGGCAATTCCACATATACCGCACGGCTTTCGCTTGCTTGCACTTTGCCGGTACACTGCACCGTCTGTTGCACCGTCTGTGGTTGGACGGTAACCAGATTGACCGCAATCTCTTTCGGTGTCGTCCACACTTTTATGCCAAAAATTGCCGCGACAGCAAGCCCCGTGCCGATCGCCAGCCATACATATTTTTTCATGCTGTTTCCTCCTTTTTCACTTGCTATTCTTTGACGCAAACCGCAAATTATAACAATAAAAAATAGGCGAAAGCAATGCTTTCGCCTATCTGACAAGTCTCTTATATTTTTTCGTACGCTTCGCGCACCGTTGCGGCACCGATCACCTCAATCGGGTAGGAGCCGTGCAACGATTTAAGGGTGTGTTGCGGAACAATAATTCGCGTAAACCCAAGCCGCGCCGCTTCCGCAATACGCTGCTCGGCACCCGATACCGCTCTGAGCTCACCCGCCAAGCCGATTTCGCCGAACGCGACTACGCCCTCGTCCATCGGTTTGTCTTTCAAACCCGAAATCAGCGCCAACGCAACCGGCAAATCCGCCGCCGGTTCGTCCAACCGCAGACCACCGACGACATTCAAATACGCATCCAAATTTGAAAAGAAATACCCGGCCCGTTTTTCCAAAACCGCTAACAATAACGCCAACCGATTGCCGTCAAAACCGGTAGCCATTCGCCGCGGATTACCAAATCCCGTAGGTGACACCAGCCCTTGCACCTCTGCAAGCAACGGACGCGTCCCCTCCATCACACAAGCAACACATGTGCCGCTGACATTTTTGGGGCGACCGGAAAGCAGCATCATCGACGGGTTTTCCACCTCACACAAACCGGTATCCCGCATTTCAAATACGCCAATTTCATTGGTAGAACCGTATCGGTTTTTAGCCGAACGAAGCATGCGGTAATTGCTGTGCGGATCGCCTTCAAAATACAACACGCAATCCACAATATGCTCCATCACCTTCGGGCCCGCAATCGCGCCGTCTTTGTTGACGTGTCCCACCACAAAAATCGGCAAATCGTGTTGTTTGGCCTCCCGCATCAATGCCGAGGCACACTCGCGCACCTGTGTTACGCTGCCGGGCGAAGACGCCACTTCCGACAAACTGACCGTTTGAATGGAGTCGACAATCACGACATCGGGTTTTTCTGTTCGGATCGTATCCAAAATAACATCCATATCGGTTTCGCAAAGCAACAAAACATTTTCACCGCCGACCGACAACCGTTCAGCGCGCAATTTGATCTGACGCGGTGATTCTTCACCGGATACATATAAAATGCGAAACTGTTGGCTTAACTGTCCGCAGATTTGCAAAAGAAGCGTGGATTTCCCAATTCCGGGATCGCCGCCGATAAGCATCAAACCGCCCGGCACGATACCGCCGCCCAACACTCGATCGAGCTCACCGATACCCGTGTGGTATCGCGTTTCGGCTTGTGTATCAATGTTTTGCATTGCCGCAACCTCGGCGCGGCGCACCGGACCCGCCGAAACGCGAGTCGCTACGATCTCCTCCGTAATGGTGTTCCACTCTCCGCACAAGGGACACTTGCCGGACCATTTCGGAAACTGTCCGCCGCACTCGGAACAAACATAGATGTTTTTTTGTTTTCCTGCCATTGTTTTTCTCCTAAAACTCAAAGATTCCGCACGCAATTGCAAATGCCATTTGTTGTCGGTATTCGTGAGACTTTAGTTTTTCCCGTTCCGCTTCATTCGACAAGAACCCACATTCTACCAACGCTATCGGACGAGTCGCATTTTTTAACAAATAGACGGTACCGTCATCTTTTTTCAGTTCACGCGTATTATCAGGTTGCAACAGCGACAACACCGCCGACCGAATGGAATCGGCCAGCACGGAACTCTCCGCTGAGCCGGTACCGTAAAACACCTGGGTTCCACTATATTGTGTCTGAGGGAACTTGTTTTGATGGATGCTGACCGTCAAGTCCGCCTGTTCAATCAACGAGAGACGGTTGCGCATATCGCTGACCTTGCGCTCGCGCAAGGTATCGCCAGCCGCATTTACCATGGTATCCTCGGTGCGGGTATACGAAACCGTGTATCCCATCACCCGCAGCAATTCCCCAAGGGGACACGCGATTGCCAAATTGATATCTTTTTCCAATGTCCCGTCGGCGCCCTCAGCACCGCCGTCCTCGCCGCCGTGACCGGCATCGATCAAAACACGCGGCGCCGTGTTCACCTGTGTCGATGCAAATCGCCGCTCGGTTACCCCGAATGCCACCGTCAGAATCACCGCGACACCGACGATGGCTATGGCCATATCCAGAAGCACAGCTTTCACCGAAATCCCCTCCGTTTACATATCTATGCAACGGAGGAAAGGGTTATTTCTTTTCGTTTAGGGTGACAGGATTCGAACCCTGTCATAGTTTCGCACGCCGCCTTTATCCGTGCGGCTTTACGCTCGATTTTGCAAGGCGTCAGCCTTGCGGCAGTCTCGCGCTTCTCCGCACGAAAAATTCGGCGGCAGAAACGCGTTGCCCTTACAAATCGAGAAATTTTTGTTTCGCCTAAGCCGCGAAGCGCCGCTATCCTGGCGGATCGCAAGCGACAAGGCAACGGCGAACGAGAATTTCTCATTTGTAAGGTGTGACAGGTTCAAGTCCTGTCACCCTACAAAGAGAATCTTCTCCCGCAAAACAATGCGACGGTATCCCAAATAATAGGCAACTGTGGCCACCGCGGGCATAAAGAGAATCGGAATCCCCGCACACACAATGCCTACCCACGAAACATCAGCAGTCGTACGCGTTATCTGAGAACCGAGCGACCACACAACAATCGGATACAAGGCGGTATGGCAAATGCGATACGCCGTGGTCATACCCTTCCAAAATCCAAACAGCTTATCGGCAATCAGCGCAAGAAAACTGATGGCTGACGGGATGGCGGCCAGTAAGCTGATTTTCAGTCCGCGCAACGGGTCGCCTTTGATATGACCAAACTGTGCGGCGTTGCCGTTTTTACCACCCAACATCCACATCTTGTTGTAGATAATTATGCCGAACAAGGTGGCTTGCACCGCAAGTGCCACAAGGTTCATGACAAACCCATTCGTTTTCAACAGAGAAAAGATAACCCCCATCGACAGGTAGATAAAAAATCCCATCACGCCTGCCAAAACGGTGTTTCCATATAATTTGAACGCTTGTTTTATCATACTTCATTCCTCACACGATTAAAAATCACCTATATTGTACCACAACATCCGACTACACGCAAGACAAAAGGGCGAGGAATTCCGTGTGGAATTCCTCTCCCCGTGTGTGACACAGTCGATTAGCCGAGTTCGGCGAAATATTTGATAGTACGAACCATCTGGCTGGTATAAGAGTTCTCGTTGTCGTACCAAGCCACGACCTGTACCTGATAGGTGTCGTCATCGATCTTCGCGACCATGGTCTGCGTAGCATCAAACAAGGAACCGTAGCGTACACCGATGATATCGGACGAGACGATTTGATCCTCGTTGTAGCCGTAAGACTCGGTAGCAGCGGCTTTCATCGCGGCGTTGATGCCCTCTTTGGTGACATCTTTACCCTTGACAACGGCAACCAAAATGGTGGTAGAACCGGTGCAGGTGGGCACACGCTGAGCGGAACCGATCAGCTTGCCGTTGAGCTCGGGAATAACCAAACCAATGGCTTTCGCAGCACCGGTAGAGTTGGGAACGATGTTCTGTGCGCCGGCACGGGCACGGCGAAGATCACCTTTGCGGTGCGGGCCGTCCAGAATCATCTGATCGCCGGTGTAAGCGTGAACGGTGGTCATGATACCGCTCTGAATCGGTGCATAGTTGTTAAGGGCTTTTGCCATCGGAGCGAGACAGTTGGTGGTGCAAGACGCGGCAGAAATGATGGTATCGTCCGCGGTCAGCGTCTCGTGGTTTACATTGTAAACGATGGTCTTCAGGTCGTTGCCGGCAGGAGCGGAGATAACAACCTTCTTGGCGCCGGCATCAATGTGTGCCTGGCTCTTATCCTTGCTGCAGTAGAAACCGGTGCACTCGAGAACAACATCCACACCGATTTTGCCCCACGGAAGATCCGCGGCATTTTTCTCAGCATAGATTTTGAGCTCTTTGCCGTCCACGGTGATGGTGCCGGCTTCATCATCCGCCACGACGGTGTGTCCGTCATAACGGCCCTGCGCGGTGTCATACTTCAAAAGATGTGCCAACATGCTGGGCTGGGTAAGATCGTTGATGGCAACGATCTCGTAGCCTTCGGCGCCGAACATCTGACGGAAAGCCAGACGGCCAATGCGACCAAAGCCATTGATTGCGACTTTAACTGCCATAACTAAATTCCTCCAGTATTTTAATCTGATATTATATTACACGCTTTTCGCGTAATTTTCAAGGACCTTGACAAAATTTTAACCAACAAGTGAAAATTTATACCGTTGCGGCAAGGTTGAGGCCGCAACGGTGAATTTTTCGTGAATTTTGCCTAAGAATTTCCCTTGTTTTCTTCGGGGGCATACATCATAAACCAATCATCGCTGATTAAATATTCCGCACCTTCCCCATCCTCGGGGTCTCCCGGTTCGTCCTCCTCGGTCTCCGTTAACTCCTCATACGCGGTACCAAACGCTTGTGAAAACGCGAAAGCAAACGCTAAAAGAACGACGCTGAAATCCGGTGAAACAACCAACGCGCATGTTTCAAACGAAATCGCGTCCTGCGAAAAGAAGAAAATGGCCTGTGCCGCACCGCTGACGGTACACAATATGGCCGTACACAGAGATACACCGAAGAAAAACTTCGACACGCGGTCGCCGACACCCGACAGATAGCGTGCCAACAACACAAAAAACAGCATTTCAAACACAATGGTGCCCAAATCGTAAAGGTTGCGGAACAATCCCAATGCACTGGCATAGGAGGTGATATAGCGAATCAACCGCATCCAACTCCACAAAACAGGAGCCAGCGCCAACAACGGATGTAATTTCCGCACCGTCGCCTTGGACCGCCACCAGCATACCGAAAGCACCAAGAAAACGGCGCCTGCCACCATTCCGGCGATAACCAACAAATAAAAGAACAGCACATCCGCACCGTTCGGGGTTGTTTTGTTAGGATACGGCATCACACCATACCGTTGCCACTCGTATGCAATCACAATGGAAAAAACCGCCATTGCGGCACCGGTTACCGCCGCCGCCGCCGCGCACACACGCGCCATGCGTCCCCCCACCGTGACGATAGGAGTGCTCTTGATGCGGGACATCACCAGGATAAACACAAGAATAGCACCGGTGATCCCCAGCGTAACGCCATACGGCAACGGCTCCTCAAAGGCAATCGCTGTGAGCGCGATGCGCAGCACGGCAATTACAACAGCCGTGGCAACCGCAAGAAAGCAGGCATAACGGCCGTATTGCTCTGCTTGTATCGTTTTTTCGGTTTTCATACGCAGTCACCACCCGTCTCATTGTATCATATTTTTGTAAAAAATCAATTCATAGAATGCGTTTTCTTTGGCGAGAAAACACGGCACACCGCCGTGTTGCGATGTGCCGTTTTTGTTATCTGTCGGTTATCGGAACATAGAGCTTTTCCTTGCTGAACGGTTTGTAGGCAGGACGGATAATGCGATTTCCTGTCAGATATTCTTCCAAACGATGAGCACACCAACCACCGATTCGTGCCACGGCAAACAGCGGTGTAAACAGCTCCTCTGAGATACCGAGCGAGCGGTATACCAAGCCGGAATACATATCCACATTCGCACATATCGCACGGTCAATGCCACGCACCTGATACATAACGGACGGCGCAAGGCGTTCAACCATATCCAGCAAACGGAATTCGTCACCATACCCGTTTTTAGCCGCCATCTTTGCGGCTTCCGCTTTCAGTAATACCGCGCGCGGATCGGACAGCGTGTAGACCGCATGCCCCATTCCGTAAATTAAGCCGGAACCGTCACCCGCTTCACGGCGAAGCATTTTGCCGAGATACGCAGCAACCTCGTCCTCATCGGTAATATCGCGAATGTTTTCTTCCATATCATGAAGCATCTGCGTAACCTTAAGGTTAGCCCCGCCATGACGGGGTCCTTTTAACGCCCCGATCGCCGCGGCGATTGCGGAATACGTATCTGTTCCGGACGAGGAAAGCACGCGTGTCGCAAACGCTGAGTTGTTACCGCCGCCGTGCTCAGCGTGCAACATCAAGCACAAATCCAACAGTTTCGCCTCTTCGTCGGTATAAGAAGCATCGGCGCGAATGGTTCGTAAAATCGTTTGTGAAGTCGACAGACCGGGAATCGTCTGATGAAAATACATGCTTTCCTTGTCGTAATGACGGCGTTTCACCTGATACGCATAACCAAGTGCCGCAGGCAACACCGCAATCAGTTGAATGCACTGCCGCAACACATTTTCCAAACTTTCGGGTTCGGGATGCTCGTCATACGAATACATGGCAAGCACTGAGCGCGCCAATTTATTCATGATATCAGGTGACGGTGCCTTTAAAATCATATCCTCGGCAAAGTACTCGGGTAATTCGCGGTTCGCCGAAAGCAGGTTGCAAAAGTCGGCAAGTTGTTCGGCGGTCGGCAAAGAGCCGAACAACAACAAAAACACCACTTCTTCAAAGCCCAAACGGCCTTGTCCGTGACTCCCGTTAACCAAATCTTCAATCGCATACCCGCGATAGGTCAATTCACCTTTGACGGGCAATTTTTCGCCCTCTGACAACACATATCCGTGAACATTACAGATACGGGTAAGTCCCGCAACGACACCGGTGCCGTCCGCATTGCGCAGACCGCGCTTAATATCCGGATTCTCATACCGTTTCGGATCAATTCGGTTATTTTCTTTTACTTGCTCGCATAAAGATGTAAACAAGCTGTTATCGCAGGTAATGTTCAAAAATAAGCAACCCTTTCGAAAATAGTGTTTCTATTATGCACTGTGTCGGGGAAAATGTCAAATGTTTTTTGTCAAAGGAGAGGCGTATGAAAGCGTATATCGGAATTTGTGTGCTGTGTTATTGTCTGTTTTTGTTGGTACCGTTACCCACTCTGCGTCCCGCCGCGCCGTCGGACGAGCCGACCGTAATCCCCTCTCCGTCGGACGAGCCCGCCTCTTCCGACGAAGCGGTATTTAAGGTGTTGGATAAGGACGCAGGGGTTATCTACACCTTTGCCGAACGGGATTTTTTAATCTATACCGTGGCATCGGAAATGCCCGCATCGTATCCGCTTGAAGCGTTAAAAGCACAAGCGGTCGCCTCGTATACCTACTATACCTATGAAAAAAATCGACAAGCGGAAAACGCCGACCTGCAAGGGGCGGATTTTACCGCCGTCCCCTCGTCTTTCCCCGAAACCTATTCACCGGAAGGACTTAAAAAATACTGGGGCGATAACTACGACAAACACTTGCAGACCATCGCCGATGCGGTAGATGCCGTTTACGGCAAACAAATTGTATACGACGGTGCCCCTATTTTTGCGGCATATCACGCGGCAAATGCCGGTAAAACCGAGTCATCGAGCATCATATGGGGCACGGATTTTTCGTATTTGCAACCCGTTGTCAGCAGCGGCGACACCTTATCCCCGCATTATGAATCTACCGTCACCGTATCGGATACGGACTTTGCCGCCGCCTTTCCCTCGCTATCTCTGACAGGAGATGCCGACACCTGGATCAGCGGCACGCCCACCGTTTCGGATTCCAAGACGGTCACCGCCATCACCGTTGGCGGCACCTCGCTTACGGGCAAACAGGTGCGCGACGCCTTAAAACTGCGTTCCGCGTGTTTTTCGGTAACACACACCGAAAACGGCTTTGTGTTCACCGTCAGCGGTTACGGACACGGGGTCGGCATGAGTCAATACGGTGCCAAAGTCATGGCGGAGCAAGGGTTTACCTATGACGAAATTTTACAACATTATTACAGCGGCGTGTCAATCGAATGATTCGTCTTGCGGCTTTCGGTTAAGCAACAGTTTTTCCACCCAGCCCTTTTTAAATTTGAGTGAAACATACCCGACAAGCGAAATAAACACGGCGCCAATCGAATCCACCACCAAATCGGTCATTGTATCGCTCAGCGCTTGCCTGCCGATAAGCGGTTGTCCGTCTGCAAGCGAATGTTTTTGCATATTCATCTGAAAAATGCCGTCCGCGGCAAACTCGTAAATTTCCCACACCACATCCACCGCTATAGCAAAGCAAAACGCAAAGACGGCTACAAACACGGGACTTAACTGCAACGGTACACGATCGGTCTTGTTGAGCAATGTCAGTACGGAAAATCCGAGCGCACCGAGCGCAATTCCGCTAAAGGTGTGCAGAATGGTATCCCAATACGGAATCAAAAAATAAAAGCCCCGCACTTCACCCAAATAAATAGCACAGTATAAAAACACCGCATACAAAATCATCATAAACGAGGGGATTTCCACCCCCCAACGGCGGTATAACCAGCTCGGCAACAGCATCGCAAAAATGCCGAGAATAGACTGTAAGAGCATCAACACATATTCACTTTTAATACGGGCATACCCCTCGGTGGGCACCGACGGCGCCAACAGCATCGCGACCGTTACCACAACGGTGGATACAATCATGGTGATAAAGACAATCAGCGATATCACCCGCCGAGCAGAGACTGTTTGTTTTTGTTTCATCGTGTCACCTTCTTTTGCTCCCAGTATATGCGGCACGGCGTAATTTTTGGTGAATAAACGGTAAATTCCTTTTTATCATATCCAAAACCGGCAAAAAAAGCCCTGCTGAGAACAGCAGGGCTTTTTTATTATGATGGCTTATTCGTTGTAGAGCGCTTGCAACTTGAGCAAGTGATCGTAACGCTTCATGGCAGCCTCTTCGGCTTCCGTGAACAGCGCCTCGGCACGCTCGGGGAAGGAGCGAGTCAGCGAGGAATAACGCGCCTCGTTCATGATGAAGTCACGATAGCTCGCGGTCGGCGCCTTGCTGTCGATGACAAATTTCTTGTCGGCAGCGGGATTGAAGCGGAACATATTCCAGTAACCGCAATCCACAGCCTTCTTCATCTCAGCCTGGCAGTTGACCATGCCGCCCTTGATGCTGTGCATCTCACAGGGAGCGTAACCGATGATAAGGGACGGACCCGGATACGCTTCGGCTTCCGCAATCGCCTTGATGGTCTGATTCATGTCAGCGCCCATCGCGATCTGTGCGACATACACATAACCGTAAGACATCGCGATCTCAGCGAGGCTCTTCTTGGCAATCGCTTTACCGGCAGCGGCAAACTGTGCCACCTGGCCGATTTGCGAAGCTTTGGAGGCCTGACCGCCGGTGTTGGAATACACCTCGGTATCAAAGACCATGATGTTGATATCTTCGCCGGAAGCAAGGACATGGTCCACGCCGCCGAAGCCGATATCGTATGCCCAACCGTCACCGCCGAATACCCAGACGGATTTCTTGGACAAGAATTCTTTGTTTTCGAGAACTTCGGGAGCGGTCGGGCAACCGGCAGCGGCCGCTTTCTCCAGCTCGACAACCAAAGCCTTGGTCGCCTTGGTGTTTTCCGCACCATTCTCAACGGTGTTGAGGTAAGCCTCAGCAGCCGCCTTAAACTCATCGGAAGCCTTGTCGGACTCTGCCATCTCTTTGACCTGCTCAATCAAGCGGGCACGGACAGCCTTTTGGCCGAGATACATACCGAAACCATGCTCGGCGTTGTCCTCAAACAAGGAGTTCGCCCATGCGGGGCCGTGACCTTCCTTGTTGACGGTGTACGGCGAAGTAGCCGCGGGGCCGCCCCAGATGGAGGAACAACCGGTGGCATTGGAGATATACATTCTGTCGCCAAACAACTGCGTAATCAAGCGAGCATAAGCGGTTTCCGCACAACCCGCGCAAGAACCCGAGAACTCGAGGAGGGGTTGTTTATACTGACTGCTGATAACGGTGTTGCCTTGAATTTCCGGCTTCTCGGAAACCTTAGCCACACAGTAATCGAACACTTCCTGCTGTGCATCCTGCGACTCGCGGGACACCATCTTCAAGGAGTTAGTCGGGCAAACACCGACGCAGACGCCGCAACCCATACAATCCATCGGCGATACGGCCATGGTGTAGGTGTAGTTAGTCTTGATGACCGGCTTCGGAGCCTTCTTCATCGCTTCGGGAGCCGCCGCAACCTCTTCCTCGTTCAGCGCGAACGGACGAATGGTCGCATGGGGGCAAACGAAGGCGCACTTGTTACATTTCGCACAGGTGGTAGCATCCCACTCAGGAACGAGAACGGCAACAGCACGCTTCTCATAAGCGGAAGCACCGTGCTCAAAGGTACCGTCAGCATGGTCCACAAAAGCGGAAACAGGCAGCGAATCGCCGTCCATTTTGCCGACAGGTTTCATGATGGTGTCCACCATTTTAACCAGTTTGGCAGGGCCGTTTTCGACCGCGGCAACAGCCTCATCGGAAGCGTTCGCCCAGTCAGCCGGTACATCGATCTTCACAAACGCCGTAGCGCCGGCGTCGATCGCTTTGTGGTTCATCTCGACAACATCCATACCCTTCTTGGAGTAGGACTTGGTCGCGGCATCCTTCATATAACGGATGGCATCTTCTTGCGGCATAACATTTGCCAGCGTGAAGAATGCAGACTGCAGAATGGTGTTGGTGCGTTTGCCCATACCGATCTGCATGGCGAGGTCAATCGCATTGATGGTATAGAGCTGCACATTGTTCTTGGCAATGTAGCGTTTGGTTTCCGCATCCAGATGCTCGGCAAGTTCTTCAGCAGACCACTGGCAGTTGATCATGAACACGCCGCCGGGCTTCACATCGTTAACCATTTTGTAGCCCTTGATAACATAGGACGGGTTGTGGCAAGCCACGAAGTCCGCCTTGTTGATATAGTACGGGCTCTTGATGGGCTGATCACCGAAACGCAGGTGCGAAATGGTGATACCGCCGGTCTTTTTGGAGTCATACTGGAAGTATGCCTGCACATATTTTTCGGTGTGGTCACCGATGATCTTGATGGAGTTCTTGTTAGCACCGACCGTACCGTCGCCGCCCAGACCCCAGAATTTGCATTCGATGGTGCCTTCCGCCGCCGTGTTGGGAGCAACCTCCTCAGGCAGGGAAAGACCGGTCACATCGTCGACGATACCCATGGTAAACTGTGCCTTGGGCGCGTCTTTCTCGAGTTCTTTGTACACCGCAAACAGGCTGGAAGGAGGTGTATCCTTGGAACCCAGACCGTAACGACCGCCGATAACCTTGATATCGGTGCGGCCTTGTGCGGACAGCGCCGCCACAACATCGAGGAACAACGGCTCACCGAGAGCGCCGGGCTCTTTCGTTCTGTCAAGCACGGCAATCTTCTTGACGGAAGCCGGAATGGCTTTTGCCAGATGCTCCGCGGAGAACGGACGGTACAAACGGACCTTGATCAAGCCGACTTTTTCGCCGGCAGCGGTCAAGTAATCAATAACCTCTTCCGCTACATCGCAAACGGAACCCATGGCGATGATAATGCGCTCTGCATCGGGTGCACCGTAGTAGTTGAACAACTGATAATCGGTACCGAGCTTCGCATTCACCTTGCCCATGTACTCCTCAACGATAGCAGGAATCGCTTCATAGTACTTGTTGCACGCTTCACGATGCTGGAAGAAAATATCGCCGTTTTCATGAGAACCGCGCATAACGGGATGCTCGGGATTCAGCGCGCGTTTGCGGAACGCGGCAACGGCGTCCATATCGCACATCTCTTTGAGATCGTCAAAATCCCAAACCTGGATTTTCTGAATCTCGTGAGATGTACGGAAACCATCGAAGAAGTTAATGAACGGCACGCGGCCTTTAATGGTGGCCAAGTGCGCAACCGCACCAAGGTCCATGACCTCTTGCGGGTTGGATTCCGCGAGCATCGCGAAACCGGTCTGACGGCAAGCGTACACATCGGAGTGATCGCCAAAAATGTTCAGCGCATGTGACGCGACGCAACGAGCCGAAACATGGAAGACGGAGGGCAACAATTCGCCCGCAATCTTGTACATATTGGGGATCATCAAAAGAAGACCCTGCGAAGCCGTGTAGGTGGTGGTCAAAGCACCCGCGTTGAGCGAACCGTGTACGGTACCGGCGGCACCGGCCTCGGACTGCATCTCGGACACCTTAACCGTCGTACCGAAAATGTTTTTCAGACCGGCAGCTGCCCACTGATCCACATAGTCGGCCATCGGACTGGACGGGGTAATCGGATAAATACCCGCAACCTCGGTAAACGCATAGGACACATGTGCCGCGGCGTTGTTTCCGTCCATGGTTTTAAATTTTCTTGCCATGAATATTTCCTCCCTTTTAGGATACTGTATAAAAATTTGTATACACACCACCGTTTATCCTAACACAAAATTCTGTGCGTGTAAAGTGTGCCCGTTCATTTTTTAGTGTTTTTAAGACGGTTTTTTCGAATTTTTGTTTATTTTTTTCAAGAATTTGACAAATCTTCAACTTTAAGGTATAGTGAAAAGGATCTCTACAGTGAAAAGTGAAAGGGGAAATCAAAAACCATGTCTGACCCTGCGTCTGACGGTAATTTATCAAACTCTCCGTCTAGTTTTTGGAAAACCATCTCCCGCGCAGTTTCCCGCCGTCGCAATGTCACGGAAGAAGATATTCGTGAGCTTGTGGATGCCGGCGAAGAAAAAGGTGTTATTGAGGAATCTCAAAAAGATATGATCAACAACATCTTTGAGTTCAGTGAAATGACTGCGGAGGATATCATGACACCTCGCACCGATGTAGAAGCGGTGGATGTGGAAGATTCGGTACAAGACGCTCTGGCAATCAGTATTGAAAAGGGATTTTCGCGCGTGCCGATCTACGAAGATGACTTGGACCATGTCATCGGCATTTTGCATGTCAAGGACCTGCTTCCTTATGTCGGCAAATCGCTTCCCGAAGAATTAACGCTGCGCTCGCTGATGCACAAAGCGCACTTTGTTCCCGCATCCAAGCGTTGTGACGATCTGTTTTCGGAAATGACCGAAAAGCACATCCAACTCGCCTTAGCCGTGGACGAATACGGCGGCCTTGCCGGTATCGTCTCCATGGAAGATCTGCTCGAATCCATCGTGGGTAATATTCAGGACGAATACGACCACGAAGAGGAGGAAGTTAAACAGACCGGTCACAACACCTTTGAAGTGGACGGTTCAATGGCAATCGACGAAGTCGGGGAATTGCTCGGCGTAGAATTTCCCGAAGGCGATTACGACACGCTTGCCGGTTTTCTCATTGATCAACTCGGCCACATTCCCGCCGAAGAAGAACATGAAACCGTTGTGTTTGAAAATGTCGAACTGACGATTCTCAAGATGGACGAACGTCGCATTGATTTGGTACACATTGTCAAACAAGAAACCGAAGAATAATAAAAACACCCGCTCAATCATTGAGCGGGTGTTTTGTTATCCCTTTTCTCGACGGGCAATAAAAAATGTTCCGAAAAACACGGCGGCACAGACCAATACAATAGTCGGCCCGGCGGCAATGGCGTTGAGATACGACAAGGTCAAGCCAAGCAATCCGGAAAATAACGAAAAGAGAACGGTCAACCAGACATAACTGCGCAACCCTTTCGCGACATTCCGTGAAGCAGCAGCAGGCAGAATCAGCATGGCGTTGATTAACAGTAATCCCACCAAGCGAACCGATAACATAACCACCACTGCCATGACCACGACGAACAGATTATCCAACCACACCGTCGCCAGTCCTTTGCTTTTGGCAAGTGACGGGCTGAGGGATACGGCAAAAAACCCGTTAAAGCACAAAAGCCACACGATTACCACCGCTATCAGCGCTCCCAACAGCATCCACAGTTGTGTCGCCGTAACGGATAAAATATCCCCAATAAGAAGCCCTTGATATCCCGAAAATCCTTTATTCTTCGAAAGCAGGACAAGCCCGATTGCCAACCCGCAGGAAGCAAAGACACCGATAATCGTATCGGTGGAAGATATGCGCGAATGACGAATGGCATTCATCAAAAGCGCGAATACGACGGCAAACACCAACATAACGGGGCTCGGATCGCTAAATCCGAACAGCACGCCGATGGCCGCTCCCGTCAGTGCCGAATGCCCCAGTGCATCGGAAAAAAACGCCATGCCGTTGTTAACCACCAATGTGCCGAGAAGTGAAAAAAGAGGCATCATTAACAACACGCCCCATAAAGCGCGACACATAAAATCATAGGAAAACATCTGAATAAGTGTCTCCATCATACCGCCTCACCTCCGGCAAAGATACGACGAAACGCCTCGGTGGCAAACACTTCGTCGGGTGTGCCGAATGCCTGTACCGTTTTATCCAACAGTACGACCTTGTCCGCTTGGCGGCGAACAAACTCAAGGTCATGAGATACCAGCAAAATTACCATATCTTCTTGCTCTTTTAATTGTTGCAACAACCCATAAAATTCAGCAAGCCCGCCGATATCCACACCCGAAACCGGCTCGTCCAAAATCAAAAGGTCAGGTGTCGGCAAGGTCGCCGCCGCAAGTAAAACCCGTTGCAGTTCACCGCCCGACAGCCGCCCGAGCGGTCGGTCAATCAGTTCTTGCGCGTGGAATCGCGCCAAATGTTCACAAAAGGTTTTTACCGTTTTGGGGCGCTTTTTTAAAAATACAGGATACGATGCGGTAAGCGATAACAGCATATCATACACGGTTGCGGGTGTGTTGCGATCGACTGCCAACGACTGCGGCACATAGCCGATGCGCGGTTTTCCTCCCGAAACAGGCGTGCCGTTATGACCGGAAAACTCCACACGTCCCGTATGAGGAATCTCACCTAAAATCGCCTTAAGCAAGGTACTTTTCCCCGCCCCATTGCGACCAATAATGGCGGTAAGTTGTCCGCAATGCACATGCAAGTTAACATCCGAAAGCAGCGTTTGTCCGTCCGCTTTCACGCCGATATCCGCAATCCTTAAGCAATGCAACCCACATGAACTCATCTCGCCGCCTCCCTTAACGCCTGTATATTTTGTTGCATGGCAACAAGCCACGCATCCTTTGCCGCTACCCCGTCTGCGGGACGCGCGGCAATATTCCAGCGCACGATGCCCGCCTGTTCGGCATATCCGCCAAGCGTTTCGTGCATGGCAGGATACTGATCGTCATACAAAAGCAGTACCGATTTTCCTTTAAGCGTCCGGGCAATGCGGGTTAATTCCGCCGCCGATGCAAAACGGTCTTCTCCGAGCGGGATATTGCCAAGGATATTCAGATGCAACGCATGTGCCGCGTATGCCATGGAATCATGAAATAACAAGGCGTGGGTAAAGGGGTGTTGCGTTTCCCCGAGCACCCGTCCTATCGCCGCTATCTTTTCCAGATACGCCTCGGCGTTCGCGGTATACGCGGTTGCGCGGGCGGGGTCCGCCGCACACAAACCGTCCCGCAGACGGCATACCTGTTCGGCATAGTAATCGGGGGCCACCCATGCGTGGGCATTCCCCTCATGGTCATGCGCGTGGTCGTGTTCCTCACCGTCAAGCAGGACCATATCGGCACAGGTGTCAATCACCGTCAACTGCGTCAACGATTGCAAAAGCGGCTCCAAAAACGATTCCATACCCGCGCCGTTTTGTATCAGAATATCGGCACTTCCCAGCACCGCACGCTCGGACGGAGACAGCTGATAATCGTGCAAACACCCCGCTGTGGGTTGTGTCAGGCAAGAGACTGTCACACCGTCACACGAACCAACAACATTCAACGCCGCCGTATACAACGGATAAAAACTGGCAACCACCGAGAAGTCCTCGGTTGTTTTCGGTGCGTTTATCCCAAACAGCGCCGTCAACCCCATCGACACCGCCAAAATAAAGCAAAGCAACAACGCCACTTGGCCGTATCTCGTTATCACGGTCTCCCTCCTTTCACAATCATACGATTTTAATAAAATGGTACGGCTTTCCACAGGACTTGTCAAGAAAATTCTTGTCAGGTGGGACAAAATGCGGTATAATGGATATAATTGTGAAACAAAGGAGGAAGACATATGAACTGGACATTACCGGACGGTTCTGTTTTTGCCGGAAACCAAGCGGCAAAAGCGTTGCTCTCCTCCCGTTTGGACGCGGGTGCACTTCCGCACGCCGTTCTCATCGAAGGCCCCATCGGCAGCGGCCGCCGCACACTGGCGCGCCAGATCGCGGCGGCGGCGGTATGCCAACAGGCGGGCGATAAACCGTGTGGCACATGCGCCGCGTGTCGCAAAGTGTTTTCGGGGAACCATCCCGACATCACCGAGATTGGCGGCGGCGGTGAGGCACGCTCGTTTCACATTGATGCGGTTCGTCAATTGCGCGAAGAGGTCTATGTGTTGCCGAACGAAGCCTCCGTACGCGTGTTTATTCTGTGCGATGTGCAAAATATGACGGAGCAAGCACAAAACGCGTTGCTTAAGGTTTTGGAAGAACCGCCCGCGCGGGTGCGGTTTTTGCTGACTTGCGAGCAACGCTCACAAGTGCTTGAAACCGTACGCTCCCGTATGTTCACCGTACCGCTCGGCGGTGTGTCGGCGGAGGATGCCGTTTCGGTGCTCCGCCGTCGGTTCCCCGAGCGCTCCGAAGAGGACTTGTCACAGGCGGCGGCTCTTTGGGGTGGCATCATCGGACAAGCAGAAAACAGCTTATCCGACGGCTCGTATCAGCAGATACTCGAGCTGTTACCCGCCATCGCCTCTGCCGTTACCGCTCCTACGGAGCTTGCGCTGCTCACCGCAACCGCACCGCTCGAAAAGCAACGGGAGTGTGTCACCGCGGTGCTCAGCGGTCTGAAACTCATTTTTCGCGATGCCTTGGTGTGTCGATTCGGTCACACGGCATGGTTGGGCACCTCGCCCGAAACCGCCAAAACACTTTCGCTGTCTTTGACGCGTGACCAACTTCTCGCACTTATCGCGGTCGTTGAGGACCTGCAAACCGCTCGGTTTTTCAACATAAACCATACATTATTTTTAACCATTCTCTGCGCACGGCTCCGTCGTGCGGCAGGACGATAGGAGAGGATTACGATGACGAATATTATCGGTATTCGCTTTAAAAACATGGGCAAGATTTACTATTTTGCCTCTGCGGGATACACCTTTTGCAAAGGTGATTATGCCATTGTTGAAACGGCTCGCGGTTTGGAATGCGGCGAGGTCGTCATGGAAAACCGCGATATGGAAGATTCCGAAATCATAAAACCGCTGAAAGCCGTAACGCGACCGGCAACCGAGGAAGATGTGCGCCGCGCAAAAGAAAACATCGAGAAAGAACAGCGCGCCGTGAAACTGTGTGAAGAACGCATTGCGGCACACAAGTTAGATATGAAACTTATCGGTGCGGAATATACCTTTGACGGTTCCAAAATCCTGTTTTATTTCACCGCCGACGGACGCGTGGATTTCCGCGACCTTGTCAAAGATTTGGCGGGGCTGTTCCACACCCGTATAGAGTTGCGCCAAATCGGTGTGCGTGATGAAGCCAAAATGCTGGGCGGACTCGGCATTTGCGGCAGACCTCTGTGCTGTGCACAGTTCCTGTCGGACTTTCAACCGGTCTCCATTAAAATGGCAAAAGAACAGGGCTTGTCTCTCAACCCGACCAAAATTTCAGGTTCTTGCGGCAGACTGATGTGTTGCTTAAAATACGAACAAGACACCTATTCTTCACTCATCAAAGTGACGCCCAAGCAAGGCGCACTCGTTAATACACCCGAGGGACGCGGTACGGTCGTAGAAGTAAACCTGTTGGCGGGCACTCTCAAAGTACGCTTGGAAAAAGCCCCCGATTCGCCGCCCATATTGCTCAGCCGTGAGGATGTCAAAGTCATCAAAGACGGTAAAAACAAACCGGAAAAAGCAAATTCCGAAGAAGAAGCCTTACAGGAGCTTGAATAAACATGGAATGGTATATGATTGCGTCTTTACTGGTATTGGTAATCGCTCTGCAAATTTTGTTACTTGTCCGAAAACCAAAAAGCGACTCGCGTGAACATTTAGAGGAATCCGAGCGTCGCCTTCGCGACGAGGTACGCAATACCCGTCAGGAGCTGAATGCGGCCTTAAAGGAAATGAACCAAACCATCACCGAAGGGCAAAAGGAGTCACTCAAAGCATCGGGTGAACATCAAGAAAAATTAAACACCACGCTCACCGCCGCTGTTCGCGGGCTGCAGGAAAGCAATGAGAAAAAGCTTGATCAGATGCGGGAAACCGTTGACGAGAAACTGCAAAGCACGCTCACCAAGCGTTTGGATTCCAGTTTCAAGACGGTCGGCGAGCAGTTGCAAAGTGTATATAAATCGCTCGGTGAAATGAAAGAACTGGCCAGCGGCGTCAGCGACCTGCAACGCGTACTGACCAATGTCAAGGCGCGCGGTACATGGGCAGAGGTTCAGCTCGGCAATATTTTGGAACAAACTCTCACCGCCGAGCAGTACGCACAAAATGTTTCCATCCGCGGCAATCGCGAGCAGGTGGAATTTGCCGTAAAAATTCCGTCGCGCGATGAGGACGGCACGTATATCTGGTTACCCATTGACTCAAAATTCCCGCAAGAGGATTATGCGCGCTTGGTTGACGCCTCGGAAAAAGCGGATAAAGAGGCGGCGGACGCGGCTATCAAAGCACTTGAACGCACCATCCGTAACGAAGCCAAAACCATCGCGGACCTGTACATTGATGTGCCGAAAACCACCGATTTTGCGATTATGTTCTTACCAACCGAGGGCTTATATGCGGAAGTCTTGCGCCGTCCCGGTCTGGCAGAGGAACTGCAAAACAAATACCGCATCATGGTGTGCGGTCCCACCACCATTACGGCATTTTTAAACACCCTGCGCATCGGATTTCGAACCATTGCCTTAGATAAGCGTGCCGCTGAAGTGTGGAAAGTGCTGGGTGCCGTCAAAACACAGTACGGTAAATTTGAAGATTTGCTTGAAAAAGCCAAGAAGAAAGTGGACGAAGCGGGCAATGTACTCGACAATGCCCGCCACCGCAACAGCATCATTCTCAAAAACCTCAAAGATGTGGAGGGAATCGAAGCTGCCGAAGCCGATGACCTACTCGCTTTGCCGACTGTTGACGCAGAATAAATAGACCTACAGGGCAAGCGTATGCTTGCCCTGTTTTTAACGGGGGGATTCGCCTTTTCATGACCATCAAAATGGGCACTTGATTGCTTTTTTGCAAATATTTTTTTTGTTTGTCTTATCTGTAGGACATGGTTTTCTGCAACATGATATATATTTATTGTATCTTGGAACAGAAAGAGGATTGATTGTTTTGGTAAAAGTCGCATTGGATGATTTAGATGGGCTATGTAACGGATTGTATACCCTGTTTGTCCTAACCTATTTACAAGGAATTACTTTGGAAAATCATGACTTTTCTTTGTTTGAAGATGAAGGCGTTAAGATTTCACAAAACGAGGCTTTGACTTATCTATGGGAACAACAATACCAAACGCTAACCGACCTAAAACTTTTAATTGAAAAAGAAGCATTTTCCACGCCTCTTAACATCTAAAAACGCATCGCTCAACAGAGCGAGGCGGTTTTAATTTCTTGTTTATTGTATTAAACTTTTGCCGTCCATCTCGGCGGGTTGTTCCAAACCGAGAATTTGGAGCATCGTCGGCGCGATGTCGCACAGACGACCGCCCTCGCGCAGCTCACACGGATGACCGACAACACAGAACGGGACGGGATACGTGGTATGCGCGGTAAACGGCGACACGCCGTCATCCTCAAGCATCTTATCGGCGTTACCGTGGTCAGCGGTAATCAGCGCCTCACCGCCCATTTCCAAAACGGCTGCTACGGTCTTGCCGACACAGGTATCCACCGCTTCGACAGCGGCTTTTGCCGCCTCAAACACACCGGTATGACCGACCATGTCACAGTTTGCGTAGTTGAGGATAATCACATCATAGTTACCCGAACGAATCCGCTCCACAACCGCATCACACACGGGGTACGCGCTCATTTCAGGTTGCAGGTCGTAGGTAGCAACTTTTGGGGAATTGATTAACACGCGGTCTTCTCCCTCAAACTCGCGCTCCACACCACCGTTAAAGAAAAATGTTACATGCGCATATTTCTCGGTTTCGGCAATGCGCAGTTGCGTCATACCGTTTTTACCGAGATATTCGCCGAGCGTGTTGTTTAAAGATTGCGGACGGAAGGCAATATCCACATTCGGCATGGTCGCATCGTACTGTGTCATGCACACATAGTTGAGCGGGAAGAAACCGTTTTTGCGTTCAAAACCATTGAAGTCGGGGTCCACAAAGGTACGGGTAATCTCCCGCGCACGGTCAGGACGGAAATTGAAGAACACCACGCTGTCCCCTGCTTTGATCTTGCCGTTTTCGTCGCACACGGCGGGTACAACAAACTCGTCGGTCACACCCTCGTCGTATGATTTTGCCATAACCTCCACGGCATCCGCATTTTTCACACCTTCACCGTAAACCATGGCGGCATACGCTTTTTCCACGCGCTCCCAACGGTTGTCGCGGTCCATGGCATAGTAGCGTCCCATCACCGTTGCAATCGAACCGACACCGATTTCGTTCATCTTGTCTTGTAATTGCGCCACAAACTCTTTACCCGATGTGGGCGGCACATCGCGGCCATCCATCAAACAGTGCACAAACACTTTGGTAACGCCGCTTTTCTTTGCCATCTCAATCAGCCCATACAAATGGGTAAGATGGCTGTGCACGCCGCCGTCGGATAACAAGCCAATCAGATGCAAGGCGTTATCTCCTTTGGCATTTTCCATGGCCTTTTTGAGAGCGGTGTTTTCAAAGAAATCGCCGTCTTTAATGGATTTGGTAATGCGCGTCAACTCCTGATACACCACGCGGCCCGCGCCGATGTTGGTGTGTCCGACCTCGCTGTTACCCATCTGTCCGTCCGGCAAACCGACATCCATACCGGATGCCCCGATTACCGTAAACGGATTTTCCGAAAAAATCTTGGAAAGATTCGGCGTTGCGGCAGCTTTGATGGCATTGCCCATCACGCTGTCGTTCAGGCCAAATCCGTCCATGATAATCAACACTAACGGTTTTTTCATGATATTCTCCTTCATTACAGGGGCGCAAGATTTTAACAAATCTTGCGCCCTTTGTTGAAAACTTATTTCGCCGCTGCGACGATGGTGGCAAAGTCTGCGGGCTTCAAGGAAGCGCCGCCGATTAAGCCGCCGTCAACATCCGACCGGGCAAGCAGTTCCGCCGCGTTTGCCGCATTCATGGAACCACCGTACTGAATCGTAACCGCTTTAGCGGCACCCGCGTTATACAGCCCCGCAATTACCTCGCGAATCTGTGCGCAAACCTCGTTTGCTTGCTCCGCCGTTGCCGTGCGGCCCGTACCGATTGCCCAAACCGGCTCGTACGCGATAATCACGCGCGCAAGCTCTTCTTCGGACACGCCGCCGAGCGCTACCTTCGTCTGCATGGCTACGATCTCGCCCGTGATGCCCTGCTCGCGTTGCTCGAGGTATTCACCCACGCACAAAATAACGGTAAGGCCTGCATCCAGCGCGGCGCGCATACGCTTCTGTACGGTTACATCGGTATCGCCGAAATAGGTGCGGCGCTCGCTGTGACCGAGAATCACATAGCCGACTTCCATCGCTTTAAGCATTTCAGCGGAAATCTCGCCGGTATATGCACCGGACTTCTCCCAATGGCAGTTCTGTGCCGCAACACCGATCTTACTGCCTTTGACCGCTTCGAGTGCGGCAGGCAAATCCACAAACGGAACACCCACAACCACATCACAAGTTGCGTCAGCAACCAACGGTTTGATTGCCTCAATCAATTCAACAGCTTCTGCGGGGGTTTTGTTCATTTTCCAGTTACCCGCAATAACATACTTACCCATACTATTTTTCCTATCCTTTCTCGGATTATTTATCACTCATGGCCACAATGCCGGGAAGCTCTTTGCCCTCTAAGAATTCCAGAGAAGCGCCGCCGCCGGTGGAAATGTGACTCATTTTGTCACCAAAGCCGAGTGTGTTAACCGCTGCCGCCGAGTCACCGCCACCGATGATGGTGGTAGCATCGGTTTCAGCCAATGCTTTTGCAACCGCAATGGTGCCTTCTGCCAAAACAGGGTTTTCGAACACGCCCATCGGACCGTTCCAGACAACTGTTTTTGCAGACTTGACTTCGTTTGCGTACAATTCGGCCGTCTTAGGTCCGATATCCAAGCTCATCATGTCAGCAGGAATGGCATCCGCCGCCACGACCTGTACCTCAACCGGTGCATCAATGGGGTTGGGGAAATCCTTTACGATTTTGCAGTCGATCGGCAACAAAATCTTAACGCCTTTTTGCTCAGCGCGTGCGAGCATTTCACGGCAATAATCAATCTTCTCGTTATCAAGCAACGATGTGCCGACAGAATAGCCCTTTGCAACCAAGAAAGTATACGCCATACCGCCGCCGATAATGAGCGTGTCCGCTTTGTTAAGCAGATTTTCGATGACATTCAGCTTATCCGCTACTTTCGCACCGCCCAGAATGGTAACAAACGGGCGAACCGGATTCTCCACCGCGTTACCGAGGAACTCAATTTCTTTCGCCATGAGGTAGCCGTTCGCGGATTCCTCCACAAAGGATGCCACACCGACGGTTGAGCAGTGAGCACGGTGCGCCGCACCGAACGCATCGTTTACGAACAGGTCGCACAAGGATGCCAGTTCGCGCGAAAACGCTTCGCCGTTTTTGGTTTCCTCAACACGGTAACGCGTGTTCTGCAACAAAACAACCTCGCCGTCTTTCATAGCGGCAACCGCCTTACGGGCATTCTCGCCGACAACTTCATCATCCGCCGCAAACACAACTTTGTCATTGAGTTTTTCACTCAGACGCACCGCAACCGGCGCGAGCGAATACTCCGGCTTCGGCTCACCTTTCGGTTTGCCCAGATGCGAGCACAAAATCACTTTCGCACCCTGCTTCATCAAATATTGAATCGTGGGGAGCGCCGCCACGATGCGGTTTTCATCGGTAATGACACCGTTTTTGAGCGGCACATTAAAATCACACCGCACCAAAACACGCTTGCCCTTAACCTGTAAATCTTCCACGGTTTTCTTGTTCAAAAGATTCATGAGGATTCCCCTTTCTTATCGGTGTTGTTTTTTTATAGAAAAACAACCCATACCGGAATTATTTTACCCTGTTTTTTCCTGTTTTTCAAGAGTTTGACGAAATTTTAACAAATAAACTGAAATAATGAAAAAAACCGCACGATTTTCGTGCGGTTGTGTGCATTTTAACGGTATTTTTTGCGTCTGCGATGACGATTGTAGCGGATATTGAGCACAACATATCCCGCCGCCGCGAAAACCAATATTAAAACAATAGCCAATGTCCAGCCGGAAAACAGAAAATCGCGAATATCGCACCACGCGGCATACAGGAAGCTGCGTGAAGCACTTTCCCCCGCCGCAACCGGCACCGAACCGACCAAATCTTCACCGAGATATAGCTCCAGCGTTCCGAGCACCTCTCCCGCTTCAACCGGGGCGACACATTCGGTTTCGGTTGTGACCACCCGCCGCGTCAGCTTGTCGGAATCCACCGTCTCTCCGAGTACGGCGGCAAGATCGCGAACAGGCACCAAACTTACGCTGTTTCGTTGTATCGAATCACGCACCGCTATGCGTCCGACCGGTTCACTCTTGCGCGCCAGCGTTTCGTAGCGGAAATCCAAAAGCCCCCACCGAATCAGACGGCGGGCATCCGCATACGCAATGTTGGTCATGTTGCCCTTATCATCCTTGCGTGGAGCTCCCAGAACCACTGCCATATACTCGTACCCGTTGTTGCCGCCGAATGCCATCAGCGACATCTCGCTGAGCGTGCCGCCCGTCTTCCCGCCGAGCGCATAGGTATAAAACGCGTCCGATGACTGGCGGATAAAATCGCAACTGGTCGGCCAACTTCGGGTTCTGCCGCCGGAGACGGGGGTAACGGTATATTGTGTCAGCTCCAGCGCGTTGCGCACTTGCGTGTACTGCATCGCGCTACGGGAAAACACCGCAATATCTTTGGCGGACATATACTGTCCGTCTTCGTTAAGACCCACCACATTGGTAAAATGCGAATTGACACACCCCAGTTCCTGTGCATACAGGTTAAGTCCCTCGACAAAGGCGTCGGGCGAGCCGCTGAGTACCGTTGCCAACGTCACCGCGCAATCTGCCGCGGTCTGAATGGTGCATACCGTTAATAAATCTTTGAGTTTCCATGTTTCACCGAAATTCATTAAGGCAACATGAAGTCCCGTTCCCGCAACATAACCGTTAAACAGTTCCAGCGTATAGGTGCCTGTCACGGTGTCGATATCCAGCTGTTGCTCCTCAATGAGGCGCATGGCATACCCTATCATTGCCACCCGCATGAGCGCTCCCGGTTCATAGGTCTTGTCCGCATCTTTTTCATACAAATAAATATCCTGCTCTGCCTTGACACCCATATACAACATCACGGCAGAGGGAGACTCTATCGGATCTTCGTCCGCAGGATACTCGTACCGCAGTTCAGCGCCCGCCACCGGAAATGCCGCCAGCAACAGACACAGCGTCAACCATATCGCCGAAAGGCGATAACCCCATCGTTTCATCGTTTTCTCCGTTTCAGTCGTCAAAGTTAGTGTGCGTGCAAATTTCAAGCGCCTTATCCCGCAATTTTACAAAATCCTCAAAAGCAATCGGTTTTTGGTTCGGGTTGCGTAAAATCGCCGCCGGGTGGAACATGCCCATGTAAAGAACACCGTCTTTTTCGATAAACTCTCCGTGTTGGCGCGTCACTTTGAAATCGGGTGAAATAAAATGAAACGCCGCAATACGCCCGAGGCACACCACAATTTTCGGGTTTATCAGCCGAATCTGTTCCGACAGCCAGCGGGCACACGCTTGTTGCTCCTCCGGTAACGGATCGCGATTTTGCGGCGGACGGCACTTGACCATGTTGGCAATATAAATGTTATGGCGGCGTGAAAGCCCCACCGCCTCCAACATCAAATCCAAAAGTTTGCCGGCTCTGCCGACAAACGGTTCGCCTTGCAAGTCCTCGTTTTCACCGGGGCCCTCCCCAATAAACAAGATTTCCGCTTGCGGATTGCCCACGCCAAACACCACATTGTGGCGGGTTTCGCACAAGCCGCACGCGCGACATTCCAAGCATTGTGTTTTTAGCAGATTCCAGTTCTGTTCCATGGCGACCTTCCTTGACAAATGATAGGCAATATGATACAGTTTTAAACAGAAAACAAACAAGAGTGGAGATGTAAAAATGGCAAAACAATTGTTAGTGGAAACTTCCGCGCGTCATCTGCATGTATCCCGTGAGCATCTGGATATTTTATTCGGAAAAGGGTATGAGTTGACGGCGAAAAAAGACTTGTCTCAGCCCGGTCAGTTCGCCTGCACCGAGCGTGTAGATGTTGTCGGCCCCAAAAAGACGCTCGCGGGTGTCAGCATTTTAGGGCCTGTTCGCCCCGCAACACAGGTGGAAGTGTCTTTGACGGACGCGCGCTCCATCGGTGTGGTAGCCCCTGTCCGCGAGTCAGGTGATACCGTCGGTTCCGGCGGCTGCAAGCTCGTCGGCCCTTGCGGTGAAGTGGAGCTGACCGAGGGCGTGATTGCTGCCAAACGGCACATTCACATGACGCCCGAGGACGCCGCGGAATATGATGTTCAAGACAAAGATATCGTTTCGGTAAAAGTCGAATCCGACGACCGTTCTCTCGTCTTTGGTGATGTCATTGTTCGTGTAAGCAGTTCGTACGCGCTCGCCATGCACATCGATACCGATGAATCCAACGCCGCCGGTCTCGGCATGAACGCGATGGGAACGCTGATTAAATAAGTACGGTTTCCTGAAAAGCCCTGTCAAGTGTGACAGGGCTTTTTTATATTTATTTGCCGACACAGAAACGGGAAAAAATACCGTCTACCACCGCTTCGGTGGCGCGTTCTCCCGTCAACTCCAACACAGCGCCGATGGCGCCGTCTACGCTGACAGACACCGCGTCCAGCGTCATGCCGCTTTGCAACGCCGTGAGTGCTTCCTCTACGCTGTCGGCGGCACGACATACGCTGTATCGTTGCCGTTCTGTCGCGAGTACCGGCTCGGCGTCGCTCAAACGGTCAATCCCCGTTACCGCGTGGACGGCAGCGGTAAGATTTTCGAGCCCCGTACCGTTCGCCGCCTGTAACTCGACGACATACGCAAATTTTTCTCGAATCGGTGTATCGTCAATTTGTTTTTTAAGGTCCTGCTTGTTGAGAATGGCAATCGTGCCGCTCGGCGGCAGTTGTTCGATTAAGGAAAGGTCATCCGCCGACAGGGGGCGCGACACATCAAATACCGCCATAACCAGTGCGGCTGATTCTAAGCGGCGGCGAGACCGCTCAACACCGAGCGCCTCCACCGTGTCCGCCGTTTCGCGGATTCCCGCAGTATCCGACAACCGCAAACAGATTTCCCCTATCCGCACGACATCCTCGACCACATCGCGGGTTGTACCCGCAATCGGTGTCACGATACTGCGCTCGGAGCCGCTTAGCAAGTTCATCACGGTGGATTTTCCCACATTCGGGCTGCCCACAATCGCGGTGTCAACCCCTTCACGCAGAACGCGGCCCGCATCATAAGTGGAAAGCAAGGCCTTTAGTTGTTCGTGCGCCCGTTTGAGTTCCGATTCCAATGTCTCACGACCAAGCTCCGGAATATCGTCATCCGGATAATCCACAAACGCCGAAAACTGTGCCTGTAACGCAACGAGCGACTCTTTGACCGCCGTCAACCGTTGATACAGCGCGCCGTCGCGTACAGACAACGCCGTTTTGGCGGCAAGTCTGCCCTTTGCTTCAATCAGCGTCATAACCGATTCCGCTTGTGTTAAATCCAGTTTGCCGTTTAAAAACGCGCGGCGGGTAAATTCCCCCGCTTCGGCGGGCTTAGCCCCTGCCGAAAACAGCGCGCGCAAGGTGCGTTGCAACAGATACAATCCGCCATGACAGGAAAGCTCCACCACATCTTCACCGGTATAGCTGTGCGGCGCACGGAATACGGTTGCAATACATTCGTCAATCTCCCCATCGGCATCCGCCACGCGCCCATAAGCCGCGCGATATCCCGAAAGAGCCGTTAATTGTCTTGCTTCGTCAAACGGCCTGAACACTGCCGCCGCCGTTTCAATGGCACCCGCACCGGAGAGGCGTATAACCCCCAGACCGGCAGGTGCCATCGGTGTGGAGATCGCCGCGATAACCGACGCCATTATTCACCCTGCGGTGCGGCGGCAGTTTCCTCCGTCGACACCTCTTCGGGAAGTTGTTCCTCATCTTCATGCGGCACCTGTGCCAGCGATACGATGCGCGAGCCTTCTTCCACACGCATGACGCGCACGCCCTTGGACGGACGGCGGCACAGGCGGATTTCTTCCGCCGCTAAACGGATAATAATACCGTTAGACGAAATCAAAATAATATCATCGCTCACGCTTACCATGCGAACGGCGGCAACATCGCCGTATTCCTCGGTGTGATAGTTGGTCAGGCCCTTACCGCCACCCCATTGTACGCGGTAATCCGAGAATTCGCTGAGGCGGCCGTAACCGGTTTCGGTGACGGTGAGCAACAGGTTGTTTTCGTCACGCACCACCATACCGATAACTTCGTCGTCCTCGCTGAGAGTAATGGCTTTCACGCCGCGGGCGGTACGCCCCACCACGCGCGCATCGTTTTCGTCAAAACAGATGGCCATACCTTTGCGCGTGCCAACTAACAGTTTTTGATACCCGTCGGTGACATGCACCCATGCGAGCTCATCGCCTTCGTCAAGATCAACGGCAATCAGACCACTCTTGCGGGCGTTGCTGTACGCGTTAAGGCGCGTACGCTTAATAATGCCGCGGCGCGTCACCATGCACAAATATTTATCGTCTTCAAATTCGGTTACGCGGATCATGGCGGTAACCTTTTCGTCGCCGGTCAGCGGCAACAGATTGACAATATTCATGCCTTTAGAGGTGCGGCTGCCTTCCGGCACCTCGTAACATTTTAAGCGATATACCCGTCCCGCCGAGGTAAAGAACATCACGATGTCATGGCTGGAGCACAAGAACATGGTTTCGGTGATGTCTTCCTCACGCGTTGTCATGCCCTTGATGCCGCGACCGCCGCGACGCTGTGCTTTATACACATCCACGGGTTGCCGTTTGATGTAGCCGAGTCGGGACATGGTAAGGACACATTCCTCCACCGGAATAAGGTCCTCAATATCCACTTCGCCCGATACCATGGAAATCTCGGTGCGGCGATCATCGCCGTACTTGTCGCGCATTTTGAGGCACTCGTCTTTCACGATGGCTTTCACCTTCATATCGTCTGCCAAGATGCTTTCGAGTTCCGCAATCTTTGCGCGCAACGAGGTCAATTCGTCTTCAATTTTTTGACGCTCAAGGCCCGACAACTGACGCAGCCGCATCTGTACGATTGCCTCTGCCTGAATGTCATCAAAGCCGAAGCGTTCTATCAGTTTTTGTTTGGCATCCGCGGTATCCAACGAACCGCGAATGATGGCAATCACTTCGTCAATGAAATCTACCGCAACCTTGAGCGCTTCCACAATGTGTTCGCGTTCTTTTGCTTTGCGGAGTTCAAACATGGTGCGGCGCGTGATAACCTCACACTGGAATTTAATGTATTCCTCTAACATCTCCTTGAGTGTGAGGATACGCGGTACACCGTTGACAAGCGACAGCATGATTGCGCCGAAAGTAATCTGCATCTGCGTGTAGGCAAACAATTGATTGAGTACCACCTGCGGGTTGGCATCTTTTTTCAGGTCAATGACGATGCGCATACCCTCGCGGCTGGAATGGTCCACCACATCACGAATACCCTCAATGCGTTTCTCATCTGCCAGTTCAATAATGGATTTTACCAAATTCAATTTGTTTACTTGATACGGGATTTCCGAAACTACAATGCGGAAACGGTCGTTATTTTCCTCAATTTCGGTCTTGGCGCGCACGGTGATACGGCCGCGCCCGGTTGCATACGCGGCACGGATACCGGAATATCCCATAATGACACCGCCCGTCGGGAAATCGGGACCTTTGATGCAGTCCATAATCTCCGAAAGACCGGCTTCGGGAGTATCAATAAGCAGACAAATGGCATCCGTTACTTCGCGCAGATTGTGCGGCGGGATATTGGTCGCCATACCGACCGCAATACCGACCGAACCATTGACGAGCAGATTCGGGAACCGCGACGGCAACACGACCGGTTCTTGCAAACGATCATCGTAGTTAGGGGCAAAATCCACCGTTTCTTTCTCGATATCCGCCAGCATATCCATCGACATTTTGCTCATGCGGGATTCCGTATAACGGTAAGCAGCCGCCGGATGACCGTCAATCGAACCGAAGTTTCCGTGACCGTCCACAAGCGGATAGCGCAAGGAGAAGTCCTGTGCCATGCGCACCATCGCATCGTAAACAGAGGCGTCACCGTGCGGGTGATAGCCGCCGAGAACCGCACCAACAGTGTCGGCACACTTACGGTAGGCTTTATCCGGTGTCAGGTTGCGCTCATGCATCGTATACAAAATACGGCGATGCACGGGTTTTAAACCGTCACGCACATCCGGTAAAGCGCGCGCGACGATAACCGACATCGAATATTCCAGGAAACTTTTTTTCATTTCCTTTTCGAGATCCACATCGATCAATTTGTTGTTCTGCACCGTCATTTGCTCATCCATTGTTTTATCTCCTTTATCAGAACCTGTTTAGGAAAATTCATGTTTAAGGGCCTCGGCGTCTTCTGCCGATTCCCAAGGAATCTCCAGTTGTTCGCCGTTCGTGAAGTATACCGTCATTCCGTTTTCGGATGTGCGCATCGCATATCGCCCACGCACGGCGAAGGTAACAACGCCTGCCTGCTGTCTGGCAATCCCGTCTTTTGTGAACGCCAGACGCACCGGCGTTTTGTCGCGTTTTTTTAAAAAGCGCGCCAGATAGGTTAACAGTACCCCGACAAGCGCGAAAACCACGCCGAAAATTACACAGTTGAGAAGCGGCAACGGTGTCGGTGCTATCATGAATGCCGGCACCAAACTATACAAAATCATCTGGGGCAGGATGATTCCCAACAACTCTGAGAGTTCGTATTTGTCTTCCGTCGGCATAACGGCCGCACGGGTAATCACGGTATCGTAATTGGCAAAGCGGACATGCGGCAACGGCTCAACCCGCCGAGGGATTGTGGCTGCTTTCAAAGAATACCGCGAGCCGATACCGCCTTGCTGTAAAAAGCGGCGGACGGCGACCAGTTCGGCCGAGGTTAAATCCATGCCGCGAAAACAGATGGTAAACCGAGCGTTCCCAATCGCGATTCCGTCCTCTGTTTCGCAAAAATGCGTCACATCATCAAAATGCAAAACACTGCTCCCGCGCATGGTACTGTACACCGCGCGGTCGCGGTACAGCGAGATCATGCATCCCGCACGCACCGTCTTCGTATCTTGCCACCGATCCAACCAGACACTCTCCTGTGCTTGTTGTTTTCGGCGACGGATTCGCCGTGCCCAAACAATCAGGAAACAAAAACACGCCGCCTCCAGCGGGAACACCACAAGCGGCATCCGCCAATCGCTTGCCGCCGCAAGTCCCGCTCCTTGTATGGAAAAAACACACAGTAAGATTACGAGAATCACCCGTAACAAACCCAAAACCGGATCCCGCAACACTCGTTGCCAGCGTTCTTCTTCCTCTCCCGTGAGAAAACGCCCCGCCACAACAAGCTGCGGCGACTGTGCTGTGTAGTTGTCCAACGGGCGTTCCTCCTTTTACATATGGGAATCCACAATCTCCCGTAACGCTTCAAAATCGGTAATACACCGTTTCGGAACGGATAACTGACGGTCCTTGCCGGTATAGAACTCAACGGTATCCCGACAATCAACGGCCCGCGTGATGTGTTTCCACGGCAACCGCATCGGACGCATCCCATCCGCCTTGCCAATCAGCAAAACATGTGCGTCGGTAAACTCCACACGTAACCGACAAACGCCGCGTTCCGTGCGCGTTATCATGCGACGCATACGGGTGCGTGCGCGGATAACCGCTACCAGAAACGCAATCAGCAGTGCCGATAAAAATAACGGTAACGGTTTAATATTCCATGCAAAAAATCCGAACGATGCAAGCATTGTCATCCCCAGACACTTGTTGGCAATCGTTTGAAAAAACTGCTCAATCGCCGCGTCGGATGCGATACCGACAATCTCGTTGTCGGTATATTCGATTTCCACCGTCATCAAAACCTCTTCGGTTTTTTTGGGGGTACACTCGATGGCAATCGCCTGTTCATCGGCGCACGGTACCAGTTTTTCCAGCAGCAGTTGCCGTGTCAGCGGTATGTTCTCCCGTGCCGCTTGCCGTATGACGGCCGCCGTTTGCTCGGTCAAAAACCGTGCGGGAATAACAATTGATTTTCCGTCCATTCCGCAAAAAATCATCATGTCCGCCGTTTCGGCGTACACGCGGCATTGTTCATACGGAATCACCGCCGTCGATGTCGCTGTGCGTTTGCGGACGGCATCCGATTCAACGGTAACCGTTCCTGAAAATTCGTATCCGCCGTATACCGTCGCATCGTATGCCGCTTCACTGCGGCGTTTGAGTTGAGTCGGTAAGGTGAGCATCATCCACAGTTCTGAGACGATAAGCAATACCAACAGAGAAACAAGCGACCAATCCGGTTGGTGGGAATACTGAAAATCCAGTATGCCCATTACGACGCAAGCCGCCAGCATAAACAACGATATAACACGCATCCCGCGTGTCATGCCGCCGGCGCGTTTTGACAAAACCTCCTGCGAGCGTACATATTCCTCGCGACTGAGATCAACGGGGAACGCCGCCCCCCTAAAAGTCTCTTTCATTCGGTTATTCCTCAAATGTCGAGATTCGACACATATTTTGCGTTCTTTTCGATGAATTCGCGACGCGGTTCCACCTTGTCGCCCATTAAGATGGTAAAGGTTTCATCTGCCGCAACCGCATCAGACAACTCCACTTTCAGCATGGTGCGGAACGCGGGGTCCATCGTGGTTTCCCACAACTGCTCGGGGTCCATTTCACCAAGACCTTTGTAGCGCTGAATGTCGGTGTTACCGCCCAGCTCTTCAATATAGCGGTCGCGCTCTTCATCCGAAAACGCATACCGCACCTGCTTGCCTTTTGAAACTTTAAACAGCGGCGGTTGTGCGATATACACATGCCCCTCTTCGATAAGCGGGCGCATATAGCGGAAGAAGAAGGTGAGCAACAAGGTGCGAATATGGGCACCATCCACATCCGCATCCGCCATAATAATGACTTTTCCGTAGCGAAGTTTCGATAAATCAAAATCCTCGCCGATACCGCAGCCGAGTGCCACAATGACCGGAATCAGTTTTTCGTTGCCGTACACTTTATCCAGACGGGCTTTCTCGACATTGAGCATTTTACCCCACATAGACAAAATTGCCTGGAAGTTGCGGTCGCGCCCTTGAATGGCGGAACCACCTGCAGAATCGCCCTCTACGATGTACAACTCGGTGCGTTCGGCATCGCTCCAAATACAGTCGGCAAGTTTGTCAGGCATCCGCGTGGAGGCAAGTCCGCTCTTTTTGCGCGCCAATTCTCTGGCTTTTTGTGCGGCTTCCCGCACGCGTGCGGCATTGATGGATTTTTCCAAAATTCCTCTGGCAACCGACGGATTTTCCTCCAGATACGGTGCCAGTTTTTCGTTGAGTAACTGTGTAATCAGCGTACCCATCGCCGTGTTGCCGAGTTTCGCTTTGGTCTGGCCTTCAAACTGCGCGTCTTTCAGCTTGACGCTGATAACCGCGGTTAATCCTTCGCGGACATCATCGCCTTTTAAGTTGGAATCCGCTTCCTTGAGCATATTGTGACGGCGTGCATAATCGTTGAGAATACGCGTAATACCGTTTTTGAACGAGTTTTCGTGTGTACCGCCGTCTACCGTATGAATGTTATTGGCAAACGAAATGATATTTTCGTTATAGCTGTCGTTATATTGGAACGCTACCTCCGCAATGGAATCCCCGTCGGTCAATGCCATGTGCACCACTTCTTCGTGCAACGCTTGATACCCGCGGGTTTTGTTCATAAACTCAACAAAGGACGAAATACCGCCTTCGTAGCAATATTCCTGCGATACGATATTATCTTCGTTGCGTAAATCCGAAAGCGTGATTTTAAGACCGGCATTAAGAAACGCCTGCTCACGCAAACGCTTTTGCAACACTTCGTATTCATATTCGGTAGTTTCGGTGAAAATCTCCGCATCTGCTTTAAAGCGAATCAGCGTGCCATCACAATCAGATGTGCCGATTACCGTCAACTCGGAGGTGGCAACGCCGCGTTCAAAGCGTTGTGCAAATACTTTGCCCTCACGGGATATCTCCACTTCAAGCCACTCGGATAGGGCGTTAACGACCGACGAACCCACGCCGTGCAGACCGCCCGATACTTTATAACCGCTTCCCCCGAACTTGCCGCCCGCATGCAATACCGTCAACACGACCGTCACCGTGGGAATGCCGAGTTTCTCGTTGATACCAACAGGAATACCGCGGCCGTTATCGCGTACCGAGATAACATTTCCGGGAAGGATATCTACCTCGATATGCGTACAGAACCCCGCCAACGCCTCGTCGATGGAGTTATCCACAATTTCATATACCAAATGATGCAGACCGCGCGGGCCCGTTGAGCCGATATACATACCGGGGCGTTTGCGAACAGCCTCCAGCCCTTCCAGAACTTGTATCTGGCTTTCGTCATAGACTTCACCGTCGGCTCGAGTCATTTCGTTTTCTAAATTCTGATCCATTTCCATTTCGGTGCTCATGTCGGTTCCTCTCATTCACTCAAATTGACCGCAAAGAGGCGGCTCTTTTTAACAGGGTTGCGCAGGATATTTGCGAAATATAGACCGTCGGCGGGCTGTTATCCCCTTTTTGACAGACCACAAAGCTTTTCGGCAGATCTTCCCCGACGGTGATCACCCGTCCCTGTCGCTGTGCTTCGTTTAAAAAGATACGGGTGTTTTTGGAAATGGTGGTGTTTTCCATATCAAAGATCCCGACGATTTCTCTCATCGGCACGACCGTTTCCTGCCCAATATGTAAATACATATCTGCTCCTTTTTTCCACAATGTCCCGCTATTTTGTGGAAAGCTCGCCGTTTTTTACAAAAATTTGTTGTCCGCTTTTTAAACTTTTCAGCGGTTCGGGATCACAACAGGTAATAAATACCTGCCAGTTTTTAATATGATTGAGAATGTATTCCTGACGGGAATGGTCCAGCTCGCTCATCACATCATCCAACAGCGCAATAGGTTTTTCTCCCGTGACTTCCTCAAGAAGTGCCGCTTCAGCAAGCTTGATTGCCAGTACGGCAGAACGCTGTTGGCCTTGCGACGCAAAACTCCGTGCGGATTTTCCGTTAATGTATACTTCCATATCATCCCGATGCGGTCCGACGGTGGTAAAACCGGCGGCAAAATCGCAACGACGACGAATACGCAGTTCTTCATACAGTTTTTCCGCCATTTCTGCGGGCGTTTGTTCCGGTAAAACGGGAACGGTAGACGCATAGCGAAGATCAAATTCTTCCCGCCCGCCGGACAACCCTTGGTAAATCTTACGTGCCGTGGTTGCCATGCGCTGAACATACCGTTGTCGTGCATGCAAAATACGACAACCTGCCTGTGCCAACTGATAATCCCACAAATCAAGCAGCTCCGCCGCCGCTTCTCCCGTGTTCCGCGCTTTACACACCGCATTGCGTTGTGCCAGAATACGGGCATATTCGGACAGCGTTTTTACATATGTCGGACGAAGTTGACAGTAGGCGGCATCAATCAAACGACGCCGTTCCGACGGGCCGCCTTTTATTAACGATAAATGAATCGGTGAAAAGACAACTCCGCAAAATACCCCCGCTAATTTAGCTGCGGATGCTTGTTTAATCCCGTTGAGCGTTGCCGTGCGGCGCGTTTCAATGACAATTTCCGCTTGTTGTTCGCGGCCGCCTGCCTCAAACATCATTTCAAGACGGCTTTTATCACAATCAAAGCCAATGAGTTCACTGTCTTTGGCAGAGCGAAAACTTTTTGTACCGGTAAATAACCAAATGGCTTCCAAAAGATTGGTTTTTCCCTGTGCGTTTTCGCCGACAATGACATTTACACCGCTGTCGGGTTCAAACGAGCCGGGTTTTAGGTTGCGAAATCCCTCAAAAGTTAAGCGGGAAACTTGCATTACTTTATCCGCCTCACTCGACCGTTATTGTGGTCTCTTCCACGGTTACGGTATCGCCCGGTCGGATTTTTTTTCCCCGCATCGTGCAAACCTCTCCGTTGACAGAAACCGTTCCGTCTTGAATCTTCCATTTTGCTTGTCCGCCCGTATCTGCAACACCGACAAGTTTCAATAAGGCATCGAGACGGATAAATTCTGTTTGTATTTTTGTTATCATACGCGTTTTAATTTAACCGGCAACACCAAGAATAAGAATTGTTCGCCCGAAGTCGGTACAATCTTCATGGGTGCCTGGGCTCCGTTGAGTTCAATCAATATTTCGTCACTTTCGGTATTGCGCAAAGCATCCAATAAGAATCGGCAATTAAAGCCCATTTCTTCCGGGCGGCCTTCCATACCAACCGCTAACACCTCATTTACACTGCCAAGTGCCGTGATACAAGAAAGAAAAACCTGATCATCTTTAAATCGGCAAATGAGAGGAGATTTTAAGCGGTCGCTGATAACCAAGGATGCACGATCCACCGCATCAATCATTTCACGGGTTTTTACGCGGATTTTTGTGGTTGTCTGCATCGGAATTGCTTTACGATACGGTAAAAAATCACCGTCCAACAACCGAGAAAATACGGAATAGCCGTTAATTTCCATAATAATATGACGGGAGCCAACCGTGATATATAACGGTTCATCTTCCTCACCCAGTAATTTTAAAACTTCGCCCAGCGTTTTGCCGGGAACAACAAATTGCAACGATTCGCTGCTTTTGATTTTTTCACAACGCATGGCAAGGCGAGAGCCGTCTACGGCTACCAACCGTAATTCGTTATCCGTAATTTCAAATTGAACACCCGTATGAATCGGGCGAGTATCCGTCTGAGCAACAGCAAATAAAGTTTGCCGAATCATGCTTTTTAAAACATTTTGCGGCATGGTAAGTGCGGCACCGTCGTTGATGGTAGGCAGTTTCGGATAATCTGCCGAAGAAAATCCCATAATGGTAAATTCCGAGTTGCCGCTTCGAATGACGGTATTGTTGCGGTCATTGGAAAAAATAATCACTTCTTCTTCCGGTAATTTGCGGATAATTTCGGAAAATAACTTCGCGGTTAATACCAACTCTCCCTCTTCTTCTACTTTAGCTTCAATGGTGGTGGTAATACCTAATTCCATGTCATAGCCGGCTAAAAACAAAGAGGTTGCCGATGCTTTCATTAAAATGCCTTCAAGTGCCGGTAATGCGGACTTTGAAGCTACACCTCGTTGCACATTATTAACAGCATCAACCAAGGCTTGTCTTGCACAAGTAATTCGCATCACAATCGTCCTTTCTTTTATAAATATATCTTTCTTTTGTAGTAGTAAATAGTAGGGATTGTTAAATTGTTGAAAGAGTGGTTTTGTCTATGAAAATAAAGGGGTTACAAATTTTTTTAATGTGTAAAGAACAGGGAAAGAAAAATGGAAAAATGTGAAAGGTTTTTACCTTTCCACATACCGTTGAAAGTATGTGTGTGGAATGTTTATAAAATGTTGAATTTTTTAAACAGTAATCCACAGAGTTTTCACTTAGTTTTCAGAAATGTTTTTGATAATATCTTTTATCATACCGTTAAATCCGGAGTCGGTTTCCATCCGTTTTGAAACTTTTTGTAATGCATATACTACGGTGGAATGATCGCGTCCGCCGAATTCTTCGCCGATTGATTTCATCGGCAAGCTGGTTACATTTCTGACAACATAGATTGCCACTTGACGCGCCGAAGAAATGTTGGCGGAATGTTTATTGGAACGGATATCGTCTGCGGTTACCGACATGGTACGTGCAACTTCGGTAATGATGCGGTCAACCGTAATCGTAACAGGTTGATTATCGCTTTTAATATCCCGTATAGCCGCTTGTGCCGTAATAAGTGTCGGGGCTTTTCCCTCTAACAGGCATTGTGCTTGAATACGGCGAACGGCTCCCTCTAATTGGCGTACATTTTTCTTTAGGTGTGTCGCTAAATAATTGACAATATCATCGCTGATGGTTATACCTAACAGCTGTGCCTTTCCTTTAATAATGGCCATACGCGTTTCAAAATCCGGCGGCTGAATATCGGCCATTAATCCCATTTCAAAACGGGTGCGAAGGCGTTCTTCCAAGGTGGCAATTTCACGCGGCGGACGGTCGGAGGTCAGCACGATTTGTTTGCCTGCTTGATGCAATTCATCAAAGGTATGGAAAAACTCTTCCTGTGTGGATTGTTTTCCCGAAATAAATTGAATGTCGTCAATTAAGAGAACATCTACATGGCGATATTTCGCGCGAAATTCGGCGGTGGAACCGTTGCGGATTGCTTCAATCAATTCCGTTGTCATAAATTCCGCTTTGGTGAACAAGACTTTTTTTGAAGGATCGCGGCGGCTGATTTCATTGCAAATCGCAAACATTAAGTGCGTTTTGCCAAGGCCCGAGTCGCTGTAGATAAATAACGGGTTAAAATCTCGCGCCGGTTTTGTAGCAACCGCTTGAGAAGCGGCATGTGCCAGTTTGTTGGACGGGCCAACCACAAAATTATCAAACGAATACTCACACGTGACGGGATTCTGTTCGATAAAATTCTCAGCTTGCGGAAACTCCGTGGCGGCATTGCCGTCTGTGTCATCCTTACGCACATCTTCTTCAGACATGATTTTTAAATCAAACGGAATACCCAATACTTCCCGTACTGCCGTTTTGATTTTTTCCGCATATTGTCCCTCAATAATGCCGCGTTGAAAATTTGTCCGAACCAAAACCTCTACCGCATTATCACGAATGGTACAGGGCTCAATGCAACTGATCCAGGTATTGTAGGCAACTTGACTGATATCCGATTGATTTTGCAGGTATGAAAGTATTTCAGACCAAGCTTCTTTAATCGATTCCATTCTTTTTCAAAACTCCTTTTTTATTCTAAAAACCAAAGAAATCGCACTTCTAATATATATAATATATATAAAGGTATAAATACACGCATTATTGTAACATATTTTTTTATACATTACAATGCTTTAAATAAATTTATTTTTAATTTTTACATACAACGGAATATAAAAAGACCTCCGGATAAAAGAAATGTAAAAAAGCGCGTTAAAAGCGAAAAAACGATATATAAAAAACACGGTGAAATCGTCAAAAAACCGCTTGTCCGTAAAAAAGCGGGAAAAACTGTTGACTTTTATCAAATATCTGTTATATAATAAACTCTCGCAAGGCGAAAGGGGGAAATACCATGCTTCGGACATATCAGCCTAAAAAAAGACATCGTAAAATGGAACACGGCTTCCGTAAGAGAATGGCAAGCGCCAACGGCCGTAAGGTTCTGGCTCGCCGCAGAGCAAAGGGAAGAAATCGTCTTACCTATTAAAAAGGGCCACAGTGTGTGGCTTTTTTTTATATGGCTCGTCCGTTTCTCGGCAAACACCTGAACAGTAAGGGGTGATCGTATGTCGAAACTGTGCGTACTCAAAAAGAATTCCGAATTTCGTGGCGCGTATTATCGGGGAAAGGTATATGTGCATCCCTTACTTATTGCGTATATCAGAAAAAATCGGTTCGGAATACCGCGGCTCGGCATTACGACCGGAAAGAAACTCGGTAAAGCCGTAAAGAGAAATCGGTGCCGCCGCGTTATTCGCGAAGCGTATCGAAACGTTTTTCCGGACATTGTCGGCGGGTTTGACTTCGTTTTTGTCGCTCGTGCGGCAATGGTGGAAAGCCGTGAGCCGAAAGTTGAAAAAGCAATGCGCGAACTGCTGAAAAAAGCGGGAGTGATAGCATGAAACGGGTTTTGAAATTTTTGATTCGAGGATATCAAAAATGCATTTCTCCCCTGTTTCCGTCGGTTTGCCGTTTTCAACCCACCTGTTCCGCATACGCCGTGGAAGCCATTGAACGATTCGGCGCCGTAAAAGGTGTTTATCTTGCCGCACAGCGGATTTTTCGCTGCAGACCGGGTGGCGGCCACGGATACGATCCGGTCCCCGAAACTTTTGAATTTTTTAATAAACGATAAAGGAGAGCGAAACCGTGACGGCTATTTTTGATGTTTTAGCAATTCCGCTTGGTTGGTTAATGAGACTTATCTACGGCTTTATTCCGGAATATTTGCTTGCGATTTTCTTATTTACCTTAATCGTGCGCGTAATTTTGTTTCCGTTATCTCTCAAAACACAAAAGAGTACGGCTGACCGTGCGCGTTTAGCGCCCCGTCTCGAACGCCTGAAGAAAAAATACGAAAAAGATCCCAAAAAGTTGCAAGAAAAACAGATGGCCCTGTACGAAAAACACGGCGTCAGCATGACAGGCGGTTGTATGCCCACATTGGTGCAGATGTTGGTGTTGTTCGGTATTATTTCGGTTATTTATGCACCGCTTAAACACATTGCGGGTATACCCGATCCCGTTATCAATGCGTCGGTTACGGCTATGACCAGCACCACCGAGGGCGACGGTAAAATGTCTGCCAATGAGTTTAAGGGTTACTATAAAGAAATGCGCATGCTCCGCAATTTGGAGAAGTTTGAACCCGAAGTGAAAGCCGCCATCGTGGCCGCAAACTATTCGCAAGCGGACGCCGATAAGTATGTTGCCGAGATGAAAGAACTTAAAAAAGATTTCATGTTCTTCGGCAAAGATTTGCTCGAAAACCCATGGAGCGGCATTACCAATCCCTCTGTATTGTGGTTGATTCCGCTGATTTCGGGTGTTACGGCGTTCTTTTCGAGTTTGCTGTCGATGCACTATACGAAGATGGCTACGGCTGCTGAGAATCAGCAGGCACAGGGTTGTTCCAATGTCATGATGTTGGTGTGGATGCCCGCGTTTTCGCTGTTTATCACTTTCACCGTTCCCGGCGGTGTCGGCGTTTACTGGATTTGTTCCAACCTGATTGCATTGTTGCAAACCTATGTGCTCAACCAAATCTACAATCCTGCCAAAATCCGTGCACAGGCGGAAATTGAGTATGAAGAGCGCCGCCGTCAGAAGCAAGAGGATAAAAAGCGTTTGGCTGAAGCCCGCGCAAAAGAACAACGCGAATTAGCATTGCAACAAAAAAACGAACAAAAGGCGCCCGCTAAAAAGGAAAAAGAAGCTCTTAAAAAGGCGGAAGAACCGCAAGCAACGGAAGCGGCGCAAGATACACCGGAACCGAAAGACGAGTAATCGTTCGGAATAGAGGAAGAAAGGAAAAAGCACCGTGCAAAAAGAACTGCTCAAAGAGGCGGAAACGGTAGAAGAAGCCGTACAACTTGCCGCCGAGGAACTTGGTGTTCCTGTTGAGGATCTCACGGTAGAGGTCCTGCAAGAGCCGCAGAAAAAAGCCTTGGGGCTATTCGGCGGCGCCAAAGCACAGGTTAAAGTGACCGTTAAAGAAAACGCTCCGACAGAGGTAGCTGTCGCGTTTTTGAAAGACATCCTTTGCAAAATGGGTGTCGAGACCGTGGACATTACCGTTAAAGAGGAAAACGGAACCTGCGCCCTGACATTGGAGGGCGAAGATCTCGGTTTTATCATCGGCCGTCGCGGCGAAACGCTGGATGCATTGCAATACTTGACAAGTTTGGTTGCCAACCGTGTGGGAAGTGCGTTTTGTCGCTTGACCATTAATGTCGGCAATTACCGTGAAAAACGGGATAAGACGCTGTCGGGACTTGCACGTAAAGCGGCTATTCAAGCGGCAAAGACCGGTCGTAAGACCTCGCTCGAACCAATGAATCCGTATGAGCGCCGTATCATTCATACGGCCGTACAAAAGGTGGAAGGTGCCACCTCATACAGCGTCGGCAGTGAGCCGCAACGCCATGTGGTGATTGCCCCGTCGGATGACAGCCCCGTCAAGACGCGTTCGCGCGGTAAAGGCCGTCCCGAGCGGGATACAGAGCGTCCGTCTCGTTTGGAGTCGCGTGATTCCGTGGCAGCTGACCGTCCTGTACGAAAATTTGTACCGCGCAGCAATCCCATGAATACGGCAGAGGACATCGCGCCTCCGGAGCGCACCGCCTCCGAAACCGAACGGAGTGCTACCCTGTACGGCAGAATCGATTTGTAAAATAACAGCACCGCTTGATTAAAAAATCAAGCGGTGCTGTTTTATTCTTTTACGAATTCGGCAATTTCGTCCAACCGACAATCTAATGCGGTGCACAGGCGGTCAAGCGTTTTCGTTTCGATATTCTCGTTTGCCTTTAAACGACGAACAGTTTTGCTGTCAATGCCGCCTTTTTTGCGAAGCATATACGTGCTGACACCTTTTCGTTTCATAGTTTCCCACAATCGGTCAAATTTTATCATAACGCAACCCCCGTTCTTGACAATTTTTATTATGGGGGGTTATAGTTTTTTTATTAAGGGGATATAACCCCCAACATTCTTAAGTTTGAACAACGGGCGGGTTTTTTCCGCCCGTTTTTTATTGTTGAAATAACTTTAGCGTGCATACACCGCCAACGAGGCGCACATACTTGAAAAAGAGAATGACACAGGGCATAAAGTGACAAATCCCGCCAAGTACTGTGCGCTATACTGTGATCAGCACCCCAAAATTATATGCAAGGAGGATTCCCCGTATGAAAAAATATTTCAGCATTGCATTGGTCTTTTGTATGATTCTCTGCTTATTGCCCGGTTGTACCGATAAGCCGGGAGATAATGACCCGCAAGCCGGCAAGGTCTATTATCTCAATTTTAAACCCGAAGCAAACGACGATTGGCAGATGGTCGCTGCCAAATACAAGGAAGAAACCGGAATTGAAGTCAAGGTCGTGACAGCAGCGTCGGGTGATTACGAAAGAACGCTCGGCGTGGAGATTGACAAAGAAAACCCGCCGACGATGTTCCAGGTCAACGGACCGATCGGGTTGTCGGCGTGGAAAGATTACGCGCTGGATATTTCGGATTCCGAGATTTACAAAGAACTTATTTCCGATGATTTTGCGTTAAAAGAGGACGGCAAGGTCTACGGCATTGCCTTTGTGTATGAGGCATACGGGTTGATAACCAACAAAAAACTGCTTGCCGATGCGGGATATTCCATTGAGGATATTAAAGATTTTGCCTCGCTCAAGCGTATTGCCGAGGATATCCACAAGCGGTCAAAGACGCTTGGATTTGATGCGTTTACTTCGTCGGGACTTGACGGCTCGTCGAGCTGGCGTTTTTCGGGACACTTGACCAATTTACCGCTCTATTATGAATTTACGGCGGATAATGTTACGACACAGCCCGCCACCATCAAAGGCACGTATTTGGATAATTTTAAAGCCGTGTGGGATTTGTATATCAACAATTCCGCTACCGATCCCAAGACCTTAACTTCCAAAACCGGTGACGATGCGGTTGCCGAGTTCAAAGAGGGCAAAGCGGTATTCTATCAAAACGGAACCTGGGAATATGCCAACGCCACCGCTATCGGAAAAGACAACATCGGCTTTTTGCCCATCTATTTCGGCGTAGACGATGCGAAACAAGGATTAGCTGCCGGTACGGAAAACTACTGGGTTGTGAACTCCCAGGTGTCCGAGGCCGACCAAAAGGCCACTCTTGATTTTATGAAATGGCTTGCTACAAGCGAGACCGGTACAACGGCGCTTGCCGGCGGCGAAATGGGCTTTACCTCTCCGTTTAAATCGGCGAAAAAGCCGGATAACGGGTTGTATGCCATTTTAGACGAAAAGCTCGCCGAGGGGACTACCACGAGTGTTAAATGGATGTTCCCTTATACACCGAATACCGACGCCTGGCGTGCACAGGTTGTCTCCGCACTCGCGGCGTATTCGGCCGGAACGGGCGATTGGGCAGCGGTTAAATCTGCTATTGTAGACGGCTGGGCAACCCAATACCAAGCATCGCATCAATAATTTTTATCAAAAAAGGCGGCTGCTGAGCGGCCGCCTTTTTTGGCACAGGGGGACTATACATGAAACAGGAAAAAAAACGAGCGTCAACCGCCGTCATGAATCGCAGTCAGCGGCGGTCTATGCGTGCGTTTGCCCCGTTGTTCTTACTGCCGACTTTTCTCGCATTTTGTATCGGGTTCGTTTGGCCGTTTCTTCAGGGCATTTATCTGTCGTTTTTTCGATTTAAAACTTTGAAATTTACCACTTTTGTCGGGTTTGATAATTACGCGCAAGCGTTTGCCGACGATACCTTTCTTCGCTCGTTTTTATTTACCGTCGCGTTTACCGTCGTATCGGTTATCGTTATCAATCTGTTTGCGTTTACGCTCGCGTTCGTGCTGACAAAAGGTATTCGCGGCTCCACCTTACTCCGTACCGTGTTTTTTATGCCGAATCTCATTGGCGGTATTGTGCTCGGCTATATTTGGAAAATGATTTTAGACGGCATCATTATTCGCTTTTTGGGCTCCACGCTGGCACTCAATGCAACTTACGGGTTTTGGGGGTTGGTAATCCTGCTTTGTTGGCAACAAATCGGGTATATGATGATTATTTATATCGCCGGTCTGCAAAATGTGCCGACGGAGTATTTGGAAGCCGCTAAGATTGACGGGGCAGGTTCGTGGCAGATTTTACGGCACATTACCATTCCGTGTGTGATGCCGTCGATTACCATTTGTACCTTCTTAACGCTGACAAATTCGTTTAAACTGTTCGACCAGAACTTGGCCTTGACCGGCGGTGCACCGTTTCGCAAGACGGAGATGTTGGCGCTCAATATTTATCAATCGTTTTACAACAATGTATCCAACATGGGTGTCGGTCAGGCAAAAGCGGTCATTTTCTTTGTGGCGGTCGTGATTATTGCGTTGTCACAGCTGTATTTCACCAGAAGCCGGGAGGTGCAGGAATAATGCGATCCCATTTGAGCCGCGGTACACGCACCGTCAACGCGGTGTTGACCGCTGTCTTTTCGGCGCTTGGCGTGTTGTGGATACTGCCGATTGTGATTGTGCTTATCAATTCTTTCAAAAGCAGTTCTTCCATCGCGCTCCAGCCGTTTCAGTTACCGTCCGCCGACACCTTTATGGGGTTCCAGAATTATATAACGGGTATTAACAACGGGAATTATCCGTTTTATATGTCGGCGTTTTACAGCTTGGTGATTACCGTGTTGTCGGTAGGGCTTATTTTGCTGTGCACCTCCATGGCCGCGTGGTATATCAACCGTGTTGACAGCCTGTTTTGCAAAGTGGTATACTACCTTTGCATTTTCTCAATGGTTGTCCCCTTTCAAATGGTGATGTTTACCCTCTCCAAAACGGCGGATAACCTAAAACTCAACACCCCGTTTACCATCCCGATTATTTACCTCGGATTCGGAGCGGGCTTGGCGGTGTTTTTGTTTTCGGGATTCATCAAAAGTATTCCTCTGGAAGTGGAACAGGCGGCCGATATCGATGGGTGTAACGCCTTGCAAACCTTTTTCTTGGTGGATGTGCCGATTATGCGCTCAACCTACATTTCGGTCGCGATTTTACAGACTATGTGGGTGTGGAACGATTATTTGTTGCCGTATCTGGTGTTAGACCGTACCAAATATATGACCATCCCCATTCACATTCAGTTTTTGCAGGGGAGTTTCGGTCGGGTGGATTATGGTGCGACCATGGCGATGATCATGATGTGCTTACTCCCGATTGTCGTGATTTATATTCTTTGTCAGAAGCATATCATCAAGGGTGTGCTGTCCGGCGCGGTGAAAGGATAGCAACCAAAAAGCACAGCGAATACGGTTATATTCGCAAGTATGTTAACGAAGGATGAGCGAAAAGTGCCCTTTTTAAAGCAAGACGCGATTAACAAGAGAGCAAGCGGTATTTTAATGCCCATTTTTTCGTTGCCGTCACCGTACGGTATCGGAACATTCGGCAAAGAGGCGTATGAATTTATTGATTTTCTGGTTAAAGCAGGGCAAAGTTACTGGCAGGTGTTACCGCTTGGCCCTACCAGTTACGGTGATTCGCCGTATCAGTCATTTTCGTCGTTTGCCGGCAATCCGTATTTTATTGATCTTGATACGCTTAAAGAAGACGGTCTGTTGACCGAAGAGGACCTTGCCGCGTGTGATTTCGGCGAGGATGCCGTGTGCGTGGATTACGGAAAACTTTACCATAGCCGTTTGCCGCTTTTGGAAAAAGCGTTTTCCCGTTTTGTGCCCGACAAAGACTATCATGCTTTTTGTGCGGAAAATGCTTGGTGGCTGGATGACTATGTGCTGTTTATGGCGCTCAAAAAGGCGCACAACGACGAAAACTGGGGAAAATGGGAAGAAGCGCTTCGGGTGCGTGAGGAGGCAGCTTTGACCGCCGCGCGCCGCACATATGCCCAGCAACTGTCCTTTTTCCGCTTTGTGCAATATGAATTTTCCGTACAGTGGACGGCACTCAAAAAGTATGCCAATGCCGCAGGGATTCGCATTATCGGAGATATTCCTATCTATGTCGCGTATGACAGCGCCGATGTTTGGTCGGATCCGGTCCAATTTCAGTTGGATAAGCGGTTGCGCCCCGAGATGGTGGCAGGTGTCCCGCCGGATGCGTTTTGCGAAGATGGGCAGTTGTGGGGTAATCCGCTGTATGATTGGACCTATATGGAACAGGATGATTACGGGTGGTGGAAACGCCGTTTGCGGTATGCGCTGACCTTGTATGATGTGGTGCGTATCGATCATTTCCGCGGGTTTGAATCGTATTTTGCGGTGCCGTACGGGGAACTTACTGCCAAAAACGGACATTGGGTGAAAGGCCCCGGCGCAGATCTTTTTGAGGCGCTTACGGCCGCTTTCGGCGGTGAATTGCCGATTATTGCAGAAGATCTCGGCTTTCTCACTCCCGCCGTCCGCGAATTGTTGGCAGATACCGGATTCCCCGGAATGAAGGTGTTGCAATTTGCATTCGACAGTCGGGAGGACAGCGATTATTTGCCGCACCATTACGAACGCAACTGCGTGGTATATACCGGCACCCACGATAACGACACCATTCTCGGTTGGACCGAAACCGCCGACAAAGAGGATGTCGCAATGGCAAGACAGTACCTCCATGTGGACGACAAAGAGGGCTTTAACTGGTCAATGATGCGCGCCGCGCTGATGTCGGTGGCGGATACTGCCATTCTCATGATGCAGGATATTATCGGTCTGGGTAGCGAGGGGCGTATCAACACACCGTCAACCCTCGGTGATAACTGGCGCTGGCGTATCGGTGCGGGATGTATCAACGATTGGCTCGCGGGTATCGTGCGGGAAAACACCTCGTTGTATGGCAGACTTCCCCTCCCCGAAAGCCAAACCAAAGCGTAAGGCCAACATCGTTTTAATGAGTTTTGAACAGAAAACCCCATCCCCTCTCACAGAAAGACGGGGGGTTTTTTTA
>JAZOBF010000027.1:0-33835 GCA_045595845.1 Acutalibacteraceae bacterium | reverse complement strand
CTGGTCAACGATATAGCACCGAAAGATCGCGATATCGCGATGGTGTTCCAAAACTACGCGTTGTATCCGCACATGACCGTGTTCGAGAACATGGCATTCGGTTTGAAACTCCGCAAGACGCCGAGAGATGAAATTCGCCGTCGTGTGGAAGAGGCTGCTCGTATTTTGGATATTGCGCACCTGCTTGACAGAAAGCCGAAGGCTTTGTCCGGCGGTCAGCGTCAGCGTGTTGCGCTCGGTCGTGCCATCGTTCGTGAGCCGAAGGTCTTCTTGCTCGACGAGCCGTTGTCCAACTTGGATGCCAAACTTCGTGCTCAGATGAGAACGGAGATTTCCAAACTGCACCAGAAACTGGGTACCACCTTTATCTATGTTACCCACGACCAGACCGAGGCTATGACCATGGGTGACCGTATCGTCGTTATGAAGGACGGTCTGATCCAGCAGGTCGATTCCCCGAACAACCTGTATCTGCGTCCGGGCAATATGTTCGTTGCAGGCTTTATCGGAAGTCCGCAGATGAACTTCGTTGATGCGAAGATCATCAAGAAGGATGACAAGTTCTTTGCGCAATTCGGTTCTGAGGATACCAAGACCAAGCGTGGTGTTAAGTACGATATTCCGTTGCCCGAATCCAAGAACAAGGACGGTATTTTGGAAAACTATGTTGATAAAGAAATCATCATGGGTATCCGTCCGGAAGATATCCACGACGAGGAGCGTCACCTGAAGACCTTTGCGGATTGCCATATTCGTGCGAAGGTTGAGGTTACCGAGTTGATGGGTGCTGAAATCTTCCTGTATGTCAATGTAGAGGGCAGCAACCTGACTGCTCGCGTCGATCCCACTTCGACCGCTCGTCCGGGTGATGAGATCGATATGGTTATCGACAACACCAAAATTCACCTGTTCGACAAAGAAACCGAGCAGACCATCACCAACTGATAGTGTAACAGAACACCGCACAGTCAACAGACTGTGCGGTGTTTTTGTGATTATGTGCGTGGTAGATATAAATCGAAATAAATACTTGAAAAATGTCTCAAAATCGTGTATTATGATACTATCTATAGGTATGTTAAGTGTTGCTCTATCCTACCGTGAAAGATGAGGAGAAGTAAACAATGGCAAGTCGGTTGTTTTTGGAAATTATCAATCAGATGAAAAGTGTGATTGACCGCACGATTGGTGTGATGAACGAAACATGCACCGTAGTGGCGTGCAGTGATCTTGGGCGTATGAACGAGAACTGTGAAGCGGTACTCGGCGATGTGTTTGATACGCAGGAGACCTTCGTACAGGGTGGCTACACCTACCGTTTGTTCGGTAGCCGTCCGCAGGGCCAATATCTGGCGTTCGTGGAGGGAACTGATGATTTAGCCGCCAAATATGTCGAATTGTTGGCCATTTCTTTAGGTAATATTAAGCAGTATTACGATGAAAAATACGACCGGGCAAACTTTATCAAAAATGTCATTCTGGACAACATTTTGCCGGGTGATATTTATCTGAAAGCGCGCGAACTTCACTTTAACAACGATGTCAGCCGTGTGGTACTTCTCGTACATATTCACACGCCGTCTGAAGTGTCGGCATTTGATATTATTCAAAATCTCTTCCCCGAAAAGAACAAGGATTTTGTTATCAATATCGGCGAAGAGGATATTGCGGTTGTGAAAGAAATGCACACGCAGATAGAGTCCAAGGATCTGGAGAAATTGGCACAGTCCATCGCAGATACTTTGGGCAGTGAGTTCTATACACAGATCAGTGTTGGTATCGGTACACCGGTGGAAGGTATCAAGGAACTGGCGCGTTCGTTCAAAGAAGCGCAGGTCGCCTTAGAGGTCGGTAAGGTGTTTGATACCGAGAAAGCCATCGTCAGTTATGATAATTTGGGCATTGCTCGTCTTATTTACCAGCTGCCCACAACCTTGTGTGATATGTTCCTGCGTGAGGTGTTCAAACAGGGGTCTATTGACTCGTTGGATCAAGAGACCCTCTTCACCATTCAGCGGTTCTTTGAAAACAACCTGAATGTCTCGGAGACATCCCGCAAATTGTTCGTGCACCGCAACACGCTCGTATACCGCCTGGAGAAGATTAAACGGTTAACGGGGTTGGATCTGCGAGAGTTTGATGATGCTATCGTCTTTAAGGTGGCGTTAATGGTTAAAAAATATCTCATGGCGAATCCCGTGAAGTATTGATCTCCCGATTTACCAAAAACTGATGGTTGCCGTGCCACGCATGGTACGGTATGATGGATAACAGAAAAGGAGGCGAGCCGGATTGATCGAATTTCGTGATGTACATAAAACCTACGAAACCGGTAACGAGGCCTTAAAAGGAATTGATATTCAGATTGAGGACGGAGAATTTGTCTTTATCGTCGGTGCTTCGGGCGCCGGTAAGAGTACCTTCTTGAAATTGATTATGCGGGAAGAGGTGGCTACTTCCGGGGAGGTCGTGGTCAGCAACTTCAAGCTTTCCAAGCTCAAAAAGCGCCAGATTCCGTATTTACGCCGTGCTATGGGTATCGTGTTTCAGGATTTCCGCCTAATCGATACCATGACGGTGTTTGATAATGTTGCCTTTGCCATGCGGGTAATCGGCGCGTCTCAACGCGAGATTCGCCGCCGTGTTCCGTATGTGTTGGGGTTGGTAGGATTACAGAATAAATCCAAAAATTTTCCGCTTGAACTGTCCGGCGGTGAACAACAGCGCGTCGGTTTGGCGCGTGCGTTGGTTAACAATCCGTCGCTGATTATTGCCGATGAGCCGACCGGTAATATTGATCCCGAGTTGTCTTATGAGATCATGGAGCTGCTGACCGAGATTAACCGTCGTGGTACGACCGTGTTGGTGGTTACACACGATCATGAGTTGATAAAGTCGTTTGGGCGCCGTGTTATTCAGATCCACGAGGGCCTTGTGGTTTCGGACAGCAAGGAGGTGCCCCATGAGATTTAACACCTTTCGGTTTTTGGTGAAAGAGGGCGTGCGCAGTCTTCGCCAAAACCTCTTCATGTCGATGGCCTCTATTTTGGTGTTGGTTTCTTGCCTGATTATCACCGGTTGCGCGTATTTGGTCTATCAGAATGTGGAGCATGCGTTCGATTGGGCGTATCAGCAAAATGTTGTGGTCGCGTATGCCGCCGATGAAGTGGACGATACAAGGGCCGCCGCCATCAAGGGCGAGATTGAAGCGATTGACAATGTGGCGCAGGTGGAGTATATCACCAAAGAAGCGTTGCTTGACCGTTACAAAGACGAGTTCGGCGAACTGCTTGAGGACTTGGAAGCGGATAACCCGTTGCAAGACGCGTATGTTATCAGTTTCCGCGATCTGACGAAGTTTGATGAAACGGTGTCCGCGGTGAGAGCCATCAGCGGGCTTTCCAAAGTGGATTACGATCAGGCGTTGTCCCAGACACTGGTGAAAGTGCGGAATGTGGTACTTACGGTTGGTGTGTGGGTCATTGCGCTGTTGCTGATCGTTTCTCTGTTTATTATTGCAAACACCATCAAGTTGACCGTGTATAGCCGCCGCCGCGAAATTACGATTATGCGTTCGGTGGGTGCTACTCCGTGGTTTGTACGCTTCCCCTTTATGGTGGAGGGAATCATACTCGGCACGGCGGCAGGCGTGCTTTCGTATGGGTTGCTGTTTGGCATTTACGAAGTCATTCGACAGAATTTTACCTTTAGCAGCAGTTTAGAACTGATTCCGTTTGCCATGGTATGGTGGCAATTACTGCTTGGCTTCTTGGCGGGCGGTATTATCACCGGCGCATTGGGAAGTACGGTATCGATCGGACGGTATCTCAAAGAGCATACCGAATAATGTAAACACAAAGGAGGAAACGCGATGCGAAAAACCATGTTACGAATCGTTTCTACGCTTTTGATAGCGGTGCTTCTGTTCGCGTTACCGATTCACACCGAACCGGTTTTTGCCGAATCGGTGGACGAATTGCGGGGAGAATTGGCCGCGTTACAGAAGGAAGAAAAGGAAATTCAATCCAAGCTTGACAGTTTGGGTGACAGCATCGAAGACCAGCAAATTGCGGTAAAAGAGCTGTATAAAAAGGTTAGCAATCTGGAAAAGCAGATTGATGCATACAAGTCGCAGATTGCTGCAATTGACACACAAATTGCCGATCAAAATGCGCGTATTGAAACGCTGAATACCGAAATTGCCGAAAAGGAAGCCCATATGGCCGAGATTATGACCAAGCTGAAAAAGCGCGTCAAGGCCATCACACAGACCAATCAATATTCCTCGTTTCAGTTATTGATGAGCACGGCGGATTATGCCGATTATTTGCTCAAAGCGCAGGTTGTCAGTTGCGTTGCTGAACACGACAAGGCGTTGCGGGATGAGGCAGAGGCCGATAAACTGACCATCCAAGTCAAAAAGGATGCGGTGGAACAGGAAAAGGCCGAGTCTATGGCGGCAAAAGCAGAGCTCGAAACGCTCAAGGGTAGTTTAGACACTCAGTACGCAACGCTCGACTCATTGTATACCACTGCCAAAAACAAAGAAAATAAATTGTTGCAACAGCAAAATTCCTATGAGAAAAAATTGCAACAGATCCAAGCGTCCGAGGATGATTTGGATCGTGAAATTGCCGCTTTGCTTAACGGCACACCTCCGGCGAGTACATACGGTGGGAAAATGTATTGGCCCGCTCCCACGATTAAGCGTATTTCATCCGGTTACGGTAAACGCGGCAGCGGGTGGCACCGTGCTATTGATATTTCCAACGGTCGGTCGTTGGGCGAGCCGATTGTCGCGGCGGCGAGCGGTACCGTTATCAAGGTGCAAAAACTGCATTACAGTTACGGCAATTTCTGCATGATCGACCACGGTCTTGATGCTAATGGCGTGAGAATTGTGACCTTATATGCTCATATGCGCTATGTGCCCAGTGTGACCGTAGGTCAATATGTCACCGGTGGCGTGACGCAAATCGGCGTGATCGGAAACACGGGTGAATCGTATGGTGCGCACTTGCATTTTGAAGTGCGTGAGGATAATGTCCGTGTTGATCCCATTGGTAAAGGGTATGTCGTGCAACCAAAATAAGAGAAGAAGCGAGGTGAGAGAGCATGAATAAGAAGATTTCGCTGGGAATTACCGTGGCGCTCGTTTTGTTGGCGGTTGCGTTGACAATTTCTGCTACCATGGTATTGGCGATGCGGCATTTCAGCTCTCTTGTCAGCGATGTCGGTCAGCGTCAGGCAATGTATGAGTATATTGACGAGATCGATTCGGCGGCGCGCAAAGGATATACCATTGATGAGGAGAAACTGCGTGCGGCGCTGGCGAATGGATATATTGCGGGTTTAGAGGATCCGTATGCGGCGTATTTGTCTGCAGAGGACTATCAAAAGGTGCAGAGTCAGCTGGTAGGTAACCGTACCGGATTTGGCTTGACCGTAACCGTAAAGGGAGAAGAGTTAGTCGTTTCGTCGGTGGATGAAAATTCACCCGCCGCGCTGTCTAACATCGAAAAGGGCAATGTCTTGACTGCTATCGACGGCGAAGCCGTAACGGGGGCATCGTATGCAGTTGCGCAGGCGAAAATTAATTCTGCGGAAAAACTGATTTTGACATTACGGCAAAATGGGATATCCACGGCGGTGGAGTTATCCTCCAATACCTATACGGTGGTCAGTGTTGCCGGTCGGATGATGAGCGATACTGTAGGATATATTCGTATTCGCGAATTTAATAACATAACCCCGTTGCAGTTTAAGAATGTATACAATGAACTGACACAACAAGGCGCGATGTATTTTTTGTTTGATGTGCGTAACAACGCAGGAGGACAGATAGCCGCTGCACAGGAGATTTTGGATTATCTGTTGCCGCGCGGCCCGTATCTCACTTGTCAAAAGAAGGAAGAAACGGTGACCATCAGTGCCACGGACACCTATGAAATGACTGCCCCGTCGGTGACGCTGATCAACGAAAATACCGTCGGTGAGGCGGAACTGTTTGCGGGTGTGTTGCAGGACCTGTCGAAAACACGGTTGGTCGGCACCGCTACACCGGGTAAGGCCGTTGTGCAAGAGTATGTCACGATTCAGTCCGACAAAGGCGCTGTACGCTTATCGAACGGTGTCTTATACCGCATCCAAAGCGGGGAGACCTGGAAAGATGTCGGGTTGATGCCGAATCAGATGGTGGATCTGTCGTATGACAAGCAAGTGTATTTTGATTTGCTGACTGATGAGGAGGATACGCAGTTGCAAGCTGCCCTGTCGGTGCTTGCCAGCAACACCTATCTTCCGGTAGTGAATGCGGAAGCCAATAAAACAACCGCTGCAACCACCACAACGACAACACCGTAACAAAATTAACACAAGCCGGCTCCTCACGGATGTACGGAGCCCGCTTGTGTTTTTGTTAAATATAAGAACCGATTGTGACTTGCTCATACAGGTGCTTCGTGATATAATCATAAACGGAAGTAATTGTTTTACGCATAAAAGGGAGATAACAATGGATAGTAAGGAACAAGCGTTGCAAAAGCATTACGAATGGAAGGGCAAGATTGAGGTGGTTTCGCGTATACCCGTAAAAAACCGCGAGCAGTTGTCGATTGCCTACACGCCCGGCGTTGCCGAGCCGTGTCTTGCCATTAACAAAGAGTATGACAAGTCATTTGAACTAACCCGCCGCTGGAACATGGTGGCGGTCATTACCGACGGCACGGCTGTTTTAGGACTTGGTGATATCGGGCCTGAGGCGGGTATGCCGGTTATGGAAGGCAAATGCGTGTTGTTCAAGGAATTTGCTGATGTCGATGCGTTCCCGCTTTGTTTGCGTACGAAGGATGTTGACGAATTGGTGCGCACGATTTATCTGCTTTCCGGTAGCTTCGGGGGTATCAATTTGGAGGATATTGCGGCGCCGCGCTGTTTTGAAATTGAGCGTCGCTTAAAAGAGTTATGCGACATTCCGGTGTTTCACGACGATCAGCACGGCACAGCCGTTGTTGTCGGCGCCGCGCTGCTGAATGCGTTACGATTGACAAAAAAAGATATCGTTGAAATTCGTTGTGTTATCAACGGTGCGGGTTCCGCCGGTATTGCAATCGGAAAGCATCTGTTGAGGCTTGGCGTCCGGCATTTGACCATGTGTGATCGCTTCGGAATTGTGTGTGAGGGCGATGCACAACTGAATGCGGCGCAAGCAGAGATGAGTCTTGTGACCAATCGCGAAAAGAAAACCGGTTCGCTTGCTGACGCGTTACAGGGTGCGGATGTGTTTATCGGCGTTTCGGCACCTAACTGCGTGTCGGAAGACATGGTGAAATCGATGAATGCCGATGCGATCGTATTCCCCATGGCCAACCCCGTGCCGGAAATCATGCCGGACAAGGCAAAGGAAGCGGGTGCCCGTGTGGTGGGTACCGGTCGCTCGGATTTTCCCAATCAAATCAACAATGTCATGGCGTTCCCCGGTATTTTCCGCGGCGCATTGGATGTCAGGGCCTCGGATATTAATGAAGAGATGCAGATGGCCGCTTCACTTGCTATTGCTTCACTCGTATCCGATGAAGAACTGAATGACGACTATATTCTGCCGTTTGCGTTTGATGAGCGCATCGGTAAGACGGTTGCCGAACGCGTCGCCCGCGCCGCTCGCGAGACCGGTGTGGCCAGAATCTGAGTATCAGCGCATAAAAAAGCACTTGCGGAAGTATCCGCAAGTGCTTTTGTGTTATCGTTGGTAACGGCACACTATCTCGCCGTTTAAAGCGGCGATAATCGTTTTTGGAGAGTTGTCGGGCAATTCCAGATACGGCCCCGCATCCGGAATATCTTCCAATCGGTGGGCGTCGGAATTTTGCAAGAGTAGTTTATCGGCCATTTCGGGATAGCGTGAACAAAGGTCCTTGACATCGCCGTTTTTGGTAATCTCAACCGCGGCAAAACCGAGCGGCGGTAAAGCACCGAGCGCGGCGGTAATACTGTACGACGGACGATCAATGTGGGCGGGAAACGCTGTCCCACCACAAGAACGGGCTAGTGTTATGACGCTGTCTACACTGATGGAGGATGCCGTGGTGAGTAAGAACTTGTGTGTGCCGATCGGTCGGTCTTGTTCGTCACACAGAATCTGTTCACCGAAGATTTCCGGTCGGTTTTGGATTGGCGGTAGGGTGGGGGCAATATGTGCTTCAAATTGCCGTGCCGCTTCGACGGTGGGGAACAGGCATACCATATGGATTTCCTCTGCGGTACACAGTTCCATGCCCGCCAAAAAGGTAATGCCGTGTTGATGCGCAACCGCCGCAACGGCGGCACAGTTGCCGCAGGTGTTGTGGTCGGTCAGCGCAAACGCAGTAAGCCCCGCCAACTGTGCCATGTTGACGAGATTATGGGGTGTCATTTCCTCGTCGCCACAGGGGGACAGACAGGAATGCATATGAAAATCGTAGTAAATTTTCACTTACACCACTTCTTCGCGTAATTTGCACACATCCACCCAAATACCGCCTGTGTATTCCTCCAGTTGGGCGGGTGTGACTTCAATGGCGGAGTTGGAACTGCCTGCTGCCGGATATACCGTATCAAAACGGCGCAACGATTCGTCCAAGAAAATTCGCACCGTTTCGGGCAACGCGAACGGGCATACACCACCTACCGCATGCCCCGTCAAGGCAAGAGCTTGGTCGGGGGAAAGCATTTTTGCCTTAAAGCCAAAAGTGTGCTTGTATTTGGAATTGTCAATCTTGGTATCACCCGCGGTGACTACCACAAGGCAGCCGTCGCCGTCTGCAAACGACATCGTTTTGGCAATGCGGGCGGGAATGACGCTGAGTGCTTGTGCCGCCAGCTCCACGGTGGCACTGGATACGGAAAATTCCTGTATATCCTGTTCTCTGCCAAAGCGGGCGAGAAACGGGCGAACGAGTTCAATAGACATGGTTAAACAGTCCTTTCAAGGAGTGTATGGAGCGTACAGGCAAGACTGTACGCGGTGCGGTTGCTTCGCAAAATCGTGACGCCCTCCTGCTCCGCGCGGGTGCGTGCGGCGTCATCCAGTACCGCATTTTCGCAAAGAATTAAGCAGGATACATCGGCAAGTACACACACGGCAACAGCGTTGACATTTCCCATCACCGTAAACCATGCCTCGCCGCTTTTGGCGCGGCCCATTACCCAACTGAGTAGATCGCCGCAATAGCCGCCGGTAATCTCACGATCCAGATCACCCGAGACGGCGGTCTCCAACGATACGGCTGCTGCCAGTTCACGAACGGTCATTGAGATTCCCCCTTCATGCGAAAACAATCGGTGATATCGGCTAAACCGCGGACCACATCTTCTGCCAAGGCATGGCAGGTAGGGGCACCGCATGAGCCGCAATCTAACTTCGGCAGGTTTTCGTACAGGGCGTTTGCTTGTTGCATCAGGCGCATCGCGTCGCTGACATTTTCGGCAAGCCGCAGTGCCGGATTTTCGGTTAAGGTCTCGGACCAACTGAGTGCGTTTAGGCTACCGATATCTTCCGCGCGGTTACAGGAAATGGGAAGGTATTTGCGCAGCCGCTTAATGCGTGCTCTGGCAACATAACCGTTTTCCGCCGTGAATACGCCGCCGACACAACCGCCGGCACAGGCACTCAGTTCAATAAAATCGAGGTCCGCAAGCTTTTCATCTTCCAGTTCTTCTAAAATGTGAATGACATTTTGAATGCCGTCTGCCGCCAAATGGTTTTCATTCAGCAACCCTGCCGCTTCGCCACCGATAAAGGACCAGCTTGTGCCGATAAGCCCGGAATTGGACAGGTGTTCAACCTGTTCCAAGTGGTTCATTTCGTGTACTAATTTCGGGTAAATGTCCCCAATGGATAGTACGCCGTCCACCTGCGAATGCGAGCCGCCAAGGGGGAAACGGGCATCCGTGACCTTGGCGGGACAGGGGGAAATAAAGAAAACACCGATGTCTTCCGGGCGGAGCCCTGTTTGCGCCATGGCGCGTTGGCGGGCTAAGGTCGCGGATACTTCCATGGGGGTTTTTATGGGAAGAACATGTCCGCATAGTTCCGGAAAACGGATCTGAATCAGGCGCACGACCACCGGACATGCCGAACTGATAACCGGCTTTTTAACAAGACCGTCTGCCATGAGTTGACGAGTGGCATCTGATACGATCTCCGCACCGCGGGACACTTCAAATACCTGGTCAAAACCCAAGCGGAGAAGGCCTGTTAACACCACATCAATGTCGTCTAAGTTGTGGAATTGCCCGTAAAGGGCAGGCGCGGGCAGGGCAATGGTGTATTGGTAATTTTTTAGAGCCGACAACGAATCGTGCCGCGCTTTTTTGGCATGATGCGGGCATGCGCGGATACATTCACCGCAGTCGATACACCGCGCTTCCGTGATGACAGCTTTGCCGTCGCGCACGCGAATTGCCTGCGTCGGGCAGCGCTTGACACAGTGGGTGCAGCCTACGCATTTATTGGTATCCAATGTTACGGAATGTAAGATACGCTCCACACACAACGCTCCTTACATAAAAATTATGCGGCGGGCACCGTAACGGTCATACGAATGGTGGTGCCTTTGCCAATCTTGGTATCAATGGTGAGGGTGTCGGTATAGCGTTTGATATTCGGTAAACCCATACCGGCGCCAAACCCTAAATTGCGGACGGTTTCGGGAGCGGTGGAGAAGCCTTCTTGCATGGCTTTTTCCACATCCGGAATGCCCGGACCGCGGTCGGTTAGGGTGATGGTAATTTGATCGGGTTCAATTTCGACATCCGCCACACCGCCGTCGGCATGAATGACCATGTTGATCTCGCCCTCATACATCGCGATGGCAACACGGCGGATCACATCGGCGGGGAAGCCGAGCCGCTTTAAAGTTGCCTTAACGGCGCCGGAGGCTTCACCTGCGCGCGTGAAATCGTCACCGACAACATCATAATGCAGTTTCAAATCATCACCTCATATTCCGTCAGCGCCGTGCAGCCCGTTTTGATACAACAGACCGCAGGCGGTGAACATACAAAGTGGGGTCTTCATCAGCACGATGCCGAATTCTTCGGCCAGCTCAATCATTTCCGCCGTAGGCTCTTTGCCGCGTACGAGAACCACACACAACATATCCATCATTTCGGCGGTACGCACCACTTGCGTATTGACCAGTCCCGACAGCAAAACCGACTGGTCTTTTACGAAAGCGAGCACATCGCTCATCATATCACTGCCACATGCCGTGTGTACTTCGGCAGTCAGGTTATTGCCGCATACAATTTCCGCCTTGAGGATTGTTTGAACATCTGTAATGGTCATTCGTAATTCCCACCCTTTATGTAAAATCAAGTTTATAGTTTCAGTATACTGTAAATGAATACATTATGCAAGAAAAACCGTTGGAACCCTGACAGAACTGCAAATTATGGTTGACTATCACGACAAACGGGAGTAAAATAGTAATAATTCTACTTTTATTCTTTGGAGGAATGAACTATGGCAAGAGTATACAATTTTTCGGCCGGCCCTTCCGTGCTGCCGGAAAGCGTTTTGAAGCGTGCGGCAGAGGAGATGCTGGATTATCAGGGATCCGGTCAATCGGTTATGGAGATGTCGCATCGATCCAAAACATACGATGCCATTATCAAGGAATGTGAAGCGCTGTTGCGTGAAATTATGAACATTCCCGATAACTATAAAGTACTGTTCTTACAGGGCGGTGCCTCTTCGCAGTTTGCCATGATCCCCTTGAATCTCATGAACAAGAGCGGCAAGGCGGATTTTATCCTGACAGGTCAATGGGCGACGAAGGCGTACAAGGAAGCAGACCGCTACGGTGAGGCAAAAGTGATTGCCAGTTCCAAAGACAAGACCTTTTCCTATATCCCCGAGTGGGATGAGGCGGATTTCACGCCGGATGCCGACTATTTCCATATCTGCATGAACAACACCATCTATGGTACGAAATTTAACAAATTACCGGAAACGGGCAATGTACCGTTGGTGGCGGATATTTCGTCTTGTATCCTGTCTGAGCCGATCGATGTATCCCGTTTCGGCTTGCTGTATGCCGGCGCGCAAAAGAATATGGCCCCTGCCGGATTGACGGTGGTGATCGTGCGCGAAGACTTAATCGGTAACGCGCAGGAGATCACGCCGACCATGTTTAACTACCAAATCCATGCCGAGAACGACTCCATGTTTAACACCCCGCCTTGCTATACCATTTATGTTTGCAAGCTGGTGCTTGAGTGGGTGAAAAACGAGATTGGCGGTCTGGAAAAGATGAAGGCCATCAACGAGAAGAAAGCGGCTATTCTGTACGATTTCCTCGATTCTTCCAAGCTGTTCAAAGGTACCGTTGAAAAGAAAGACCGCTCGCTCATGAATGTACCGTTTGTTACGGGTAACGAAGAACTGGATGCGAAATTCGTCAAAGAAGCAACCGCAGCCGGTTTTGTGAACCTCAAGGGCCATCGTTCGGTTGGTGGCATGCGTGCGTCCATTTACAACGCCATGCCGGTTGAAGGCGTCGAGAAACTCGTTGCCTTTATGAAAGCCTTTGAAGAAGCAAACGCATAGTGCGTCAGTATAAGGAGAACGAGTATGGATATCTTAACACTTAATAAAATTGCCGCCTGCGGTACCGACCGTTTGGGCGCCGGTTACACCGTGGGTGATTCGGTAGCGGATCCTGTCGGTGTTATGGTGCGCTCCGCTTCCATGCATGAAATGGAGTTCCCGAAATCACTCTTGGCGGTTGCCAGAGCCGGTGCGGGTGTCAATAACATCCCGTTGGATCGTTGCAGTGATGCGGGTATCGTCGTATTTAATACCCCCGGTGCCAACGCCAACGCCGTAAAAGAATTGGTGATTGCCGGTTTGTTCCTTGCCTCCCGTAAAGTGGTACCTGCTATCGAGTGGGCGAAAACGCTCAAAGGGCAGGGCGACGAGGTCGGTAAGTTGGTCGAAAAAGGAAAAGGCCAATTCGCCGGTCCCGAAATTCTCGGCAAAAAGCTCGGCGTTATAGGCTTGGGTGCCATCGGTGTTTTGGTAGCGAACGCTGCCAAATCGCTGGGCATGGAAGTGTACGGATATGATCCGTATCTGTCGGTCGATGCTGCGTGGAGCTTGTCTCGCTCGATTCATCACGCCGCCAATCTGGAACAGATTTACGCAGAATGTGATTACATTACTGTGCACGTGCCGCTCAACGATGCTACGCGCGGTATGATCGGTACGGACAGCATCGCTGCCATGAAAGATGGCGTGCGCATTCTGAACTTTGCCCGCGGTGAACTCGTTGATGGCGACGCATTGCGCACGGCTCTTAAAGACGGTAAGGTTGCCGCCTATGTGGTGGATTTCCCGTCTGACGATATGCTGTGTGTGGAAAATGTAATTGCGATTCCCCACCTTGGTGCTTCCACACCCGAGAGTGAGGATAACTGCGCCATGATGGCCGCCGACGAACTGAGGATTTATTTGGAGCAGGGAATTATCCGGAATTCGGTCAATTTCCCGAGCATGGATGTGGCCAAGAGCGGCGATGTGCGCATTTGTGTACTGCACCGTAACATTCCGACGATGCTGGCGCAGATTAGCGGTGTGGTGTCGGATGCCGGTGTGAACATTGAAACCTTGACGAACCGTTCCAAAAAGGATAATGCGTATACGGTGTTGGATATCGAGGGCGATGTTTCGCAGAGTGTGATTGACAAGATTCGGGCAATCGACGGCGTTGTCCGCGTGCGCAAAATCTAAGCATTTAAGGCGGCACCGACAAATCGGTGCCGCCTTTTTAACATGATTTGAGAAAGGGGGCGCGTCCGTTTGCCCGGTACAAGCGGAGTTGGTATCGCCGTGCGTATTTTGATTGCGTTACTGTGCATATTCGTGGTGATATGGGGTGTGTTGCCGTCGTTTACCGGTCGATTTCATTCGGGTTGTCTGACAATGATCCTTGTCGGTGGACTCGGCGCGGTTGCGTGTATCGCGTTTCCGCAAGTTGCCGCCTTTTGCGGGTGGTTGTGGAAGAGCAGTGTCGGCAAGGCGGTTTTGGGCAGTATGGCGGCGCTTATCGGTGCGTTGGTCGTGTTGTTTGTCGGTTTGTCCGTTTGTATGGTGAACGCGTGTATTAAGCCGCCTCAAGAACACGCCACGCTGATTGTATTGGGTGCCGCGTTGCGTGAAGATCAGCCGAGTCGGTTGTTGCGCGGGCGGTTGGATGCGGCGTATGCATATCTAAATGAGCATCCGCGTGCGGTGTGTATCGTATCCGGCGGTCAGGGGGACGATGAGATTTGTACCGAGGCGAGTGTGATGTACACCTATCTTGTAAACAAGGGCATCGATCCCGCGCGTATCTACAAGGAAGAAAGCTCCACGAGCACATTTGAGAATATTCGGCATTCCCACGAACTGATTGAGCAAAACGGCTTCAGCACCGAGGTGGCCATCGTCACGCAGGAGTTTCACCAGTTCCGTGCGCAACAGTTTGTCAAACGGGCGGGGCTAACGGTGTCGGGTGCCGTTATGGCGCATACACCGTGGCACCTGCTGGCGAGTTACTGGATCCGCGATTTTGCGGGTATCTGCCATATGGCGTTGTTGGGAACATAAAAAAGCGAGGCATTGCCTCGCTTTTTCTTAGTGTGTCAGTTGTGGTTATGATGTTCGGGTATTGGAAAAAGTGACGGTGAGGGGGATGGACGGAATCGAGAGCGAAACGGGTGCGCCCGACTCGGCGTCGTACACATAGGTGTATTCTGCTTTTCCTGACAAGCCCGTGACCGTCACTTTACCGTCTTTTTCCTGTGTGGTGCCTTCTTCGCGCAACACCGCGTCAAAGGCGGATATCAAGCCCTCGCCCAGGGCACTTTCGGGGAGTTTGTCGGGATCGACATCATACGAGAGGCCTTTATAGTGTAAGGTCACCGTTTCGCCGTCCCAGTCAGCCGTCAGTCCCTCTAACGTTTCGGGTTTTGAAAATTCTAAGAGCAAGGTGCCCGCGGTACGGCGGGTGAGCGTGCCTTCGGCGGTCATATCGTTGTATTGTGCGCGAAAGTCACAGATAAAATCTACCGAAATCGGTTCTGTTGATTTTTGTCGGCTACAGCCGGCAAAAAGACAGCACACCAGAACGCACAGAGCGAAAAGACGACGGGGCATATGCACAACTCCTATGATTCAAGTTGCAGAAACAGCGTCCCCAGTTCATCCAGAATGTCGGTGGGCAGCATCGCGTGTTGGGAGTGCCGCATAGCGGCAAGATCACCTGCCGCGCCGTGCAGAAATACGCCGCAACGGGCGGCATCCTGTGGTAACAGACCTTGTGCTGTCAGTCCCGCGATCATGCCGGCGAGTACATCTCCGCTACCGGCAACCGCCATACCGGGGTTGCCGTTTTCATTGACGGTTACCGTGCCGCACGCATCGGCGATTACGGTATGGTGCCCTTTTAGAACGACGGTCGCCCCAAAACGCCGAGCGGCGGTTAGCGCCGCCGCTTTTCGATCGGCTTGCACCTGGGAAACGGTGCCATGTAATAAGCGCGCGAGCTCTTTCGGGTGGGGTGTCAGGATAAGCGGGGGATGCGCTGTTTCCAATATAGGTATATGCCGAACAGCCGCGTTTATACCATCCGCATCCAAAACAACCGGGCATTCTGCCGTGTGCAGTATGGCTTCTACTAAAGCGGCGGTGGCAGGCGTGTTACCGAGTCCGCACCCGACAAGCAAAGCGGTACATTTTTTCAAGTGAGATGTTAACGTCTGTAACTGAACGGCGGTGGGGGCGTCTTCAAGCGGGGCAAATACCACTTCCGGTAAGGCAGCCGCCGCGATGGGGTAGATGCTTTTCGGCAGGGCCGCGATTACCAGTCCCGTACCGCACCGCCCCGCCGCGCGCGCGGCTAAAATGGCGGCACCGGCCATGCCGTAACTGCCGCACACCGAAAGCAGGGTGCCGTAGGTGCCTTTGTGACTGTCAGCTTTCCGTTTCGGGAAACATTGTTTGATGGATTCGGGGAGATTCATCCGTATAACTCCTTTAAAAAAAGGCAGCCGTCGGCTGCCTTTTGCTTATTCTTTATCCCAGTCGAGTTGCACCAGTTTGGGCAAGCCGTCATACAAGGATTCTTTGACGCGTTCATCGGGTTGGAATACCACCAGCGTATGGCCGCGTTTTTTACTGTGATAGGTGAAATAATACAAATTATCCTCATGTTCGGACGGCGCGGCGATAACGGTGCGGTCCATGGGGCGTCCTGCCCATTTTTCATGGATATAGCGTCCCGCACTTTCAATCTTTTTGGCGGATACCGATACGATGCGGTGGCGCTTGCGCTGTGCCACGATGCGGTCGATGTCAATGTCACCGTTGGTGACACAATATTCGTACTCGATGTTTTGGGCCGTTAACAGATACCATGCACCGTAAAACACACCGACGATGACGAAAGCGGCAAAGGGCCCCGCCACGCTGATAAACAGTACCGAAAGGATTAACAGGAAAAGCGCCAGTAAGACGGTTCCGACCATCGCCAGAATCTGTCCCGGGCTTTTTTTCTTTTTTACCAATTGCTCAACGAAGCTATCCATTGGCGATTCTCCTTCCAATACTTGACTATAGTATTAGTATAACATAGTCACTTGTCCGAATGCAAGGAGTCATGGCGAATTTTTTTGATAATATTGCACAATGGCTTCTGCTGCCGGCATGGTCATACCTTTGACGGCGGCTAATTGTTCCGCAGTTGCTTCTTTTACGGCGCGCAATGAGCCGAAATGCCGCAGTAACAGTGCGGCGCGCTTGGTGCCGATGCCCGGAATTTTCGTCAGGGTGGTAGTAACACCTTGCTTGCGGTGCTTTGTCCGATGATAGCCGATGGCAAAGCGGTGCACCTCTTCTCCAATGGCAGAAACCAGTGTGAACGCACTGCGGCGGGATTGAATGGAGAGTTCCGCGCCCGCTTCGGTGATGGCGCGGGTGCGGTGGCGGGAGTCTTTGACCATGCCGAACACGGGGATACCGTATCCGAAACTGTCAACCAGCGGCTTGACTGCCGATACATGACCTTTGCCGCCGTCTAACAAGATAAGATCCGGCAGCTCGCCGAACCCGACATCGTCGGGACGGTCGGTATAGTCTTGTAAGCGGCGGGAGAGTATTTCGCGCATACACGCGTAATCATCCACTTCGCCTGCGGTGTTAATTTCAAAGCGGCGGTAGGCCGCCTTGTACGGTTTCCCGTTTCGGAATACGACCATGGCACCGACGGTGTCACTTCCTGCTGTATGGGAAATGTCGTAACTTTCAATGCGAGAGGGAAGCGTGGAAAGCCCTAAAAGCTGTTGTAATTCTTCCAGCGCGGTAACATCGCGCCCGCGCAAATTGAGTTGTTGTGCCACGCGTTCAGCGGCGTTTTCGCGACACATCCTAAGAAGCTGTGCCTGTTCGCCGCGTTCGGGAAATACAAAGCGGACCGTGTAACGCTCACCGTTTGCCGATGCTTTTTCGGTCAGCCACCGCGCGAGCAGGTCGGCATCCTCCACTTCACCATCCAATACGATGCGGGGTGGGACGGTGTCACGCAGGGAGTAGTAGCGGCGCAAAAACTCGGCGCGCGTGGCGGGGAGTTCCTCTGACGGTTCTACAAAGAAATGTTCCCGTTCGGACAAAGCACCGTTCTCAAAACGGAAGATTTCAAAGCAACAAACGCCTTGTGCTTGGGAAAACGCTATAATATCTTGCCGTTTGATGCGGGATTGTACGATTTTTTGGGAAGTATTTAGTTTTTCCAGCGCGCGGATGCGATCACGCAGACGGGCTGCGGTTTCAAAATCCAGCGCTTCTGCGCAGACATCCATGCGACGCCGTAACAGCGCAACCAGTTTCGAGCGTCCTTGTGTCAGGTAGGTGATCGCCTGTTCCACACGGTCGGCATATTCCGAGGGGGATACTTTTCCCGTGCAGGGGGCACAGCATTGACCGATATAGTGGTTGAGGCAAGGACGCTCGCAAGTTTTGCGGTAAGCAAGCGGTTTGCGACAGGTGGAGAGCTCAAACAGTTTATTCACCTCGTCTACCGCTTGTTTGATAGCAAAGGAGGATAGGTAGGGACCAATATATCGCGCGCCGTCATCCTGTTTTTGTTTTGCCTCGCTGATGCGCGAATACGGTGGCGGAGATATGCGAATATAGTGATACCCTTTATCGTCTTTGAGCAGAATGTTGTATTTGGGTGCGTATTGCTTGATGAGCGAGCATTCCAGTATCAGCGCCTCAAATTCACTGCCCGTGACAATGTAATCAAAATGATCTACACGGCTGACCATCTGCCGCACCTTTTCGGTGTGAGCCGTGTCCGTGCCAAAATACTGGCTGACGCGGTTTTTAAGCACTTTGGCTTTGCCGATATAGATGACGGTGCCTTTGCGGTCTTTCATGAGATACACACCGGGATCGGTCGGCAATGCCATCGCCTGTTTGCGAAGCTCGGATTTTTCCATGGTTGCTCACCCCCCTTTTTTTGGATGTATAAATGAAAAAAGCACAACCGTGCGGTTGCGCTTTCGTTGCGTTTTTACTCGGTGAAACCCGACTGTACCAAGGATACGAGCGCATCCACAGCCGCTTCTTCATCGTTACCGTCGGCAATAATCCGAATCGTCGTACCGCCTACGATACCGAGCGACAATACGCCGAGCAAGCTTTTCGCGTTGACGCGGCGTTCCTCTTTCTCCACCCAGATGGACGATTTAAACTCGTTCGCCTTCTGAATAAAAAAGGTAGCGGGACGAGCATGTAAGCCTACTTGATTTTGTACCAAAACATCTTTTACGCACATACCAATTACTCCTTCTCCTCATCACATCTTGAGCTTTTCCTCTTTAGTATATAGTATACCACATCGTCGCGTGCGGTCAAACAAAAACCGCGCAAAAAAACTCGTTTTTTGAAATTTTGGAAACCTGCCCTATTTTGAAAAAACAAAAGCGCCCAAATTGGTAAAAATGACGAGGTTGTTGAAAGAGTTTTAGGCATTATTGTGTTTTTTCTCTTCCAAAAACACCTTTTCTTTCGGTGTCAGTTCCGTGTGTTCCAACAGATCGGGACGGAGTTTGAGTGTGCGTAACAACGATTGCTCGCGACGCCATGCCGCAATCTTTTCGTGATGCCCCGACAATAACACCGACGGGACCTCGCGCCCTTCCCATACCGCGGGACGCGTGTATTGCGGATATTCCAAGAGAGAAGAAAAATGGCTTTCCTCGGTAAAGCACACTTCGTCGGACAACACACCCGGAATCATGCGGGCCACACAATCCGCCAGTACCATGGCGGGGAGTTCCCCGCCTGTCAGCACATAATCGCCGATGGAGATTTGCTCATCCACAAGGGCTTCTAACACGCGCTCGTCCACGCCCTCATAATGACCGCACAATAAGCACAGTTCGGGTAATTCGGCGAGTTCACGGGCGCGCTTTTGTGTGAGGGTTTTGCCTTGCGGGGACAAATAAATCAGGTGCGGGCGGTGACCGAGTTCGTCACAGACAGCGCGAAAACAGTCTGCAATCGGTTGCGCGTTCATCACCATTCCCATACCCCCGCCGTACGGATAATCGTCCACCTGTTTTTGGCGGTTTTCCGTATAATCGCGGATTTGGTGAAAATGGAAGTCCAAAATACCGCGCTCACGCGCCCTGCCGATAATGCTTTCCCCGAGTACCGCATTACAGGATTCGGGGAACAGTGTCAGAAAATCAATTCTCATCGTCAAACAATCCTAACATCGGGAAAATACGAATGATGCCGCGCTCGACATCCACTTCGCGCACAACATCGGGAATCGCGGGAATCAGAATGTCGTTGCCGTTTTCGGATTTCATGTGATAGACATCGTTGGAACCGGTGTGTGTTACATCGGTGCAGATGCCGTAAACGGCGCCCGTGTCGCAGTCCACCACGGTGGCACCGATTAGGTCACAGATAAAATAACGGCCCTTTTCCAGTTTTAGATCGCGGCGGTTGAGATACAGCATGGTGCCGCGTAAGGCGGCGGCAGCTTCTACGGTATCCACCCCGTCCAGTTTCGCCAAGGCGATTGTTTTATGCGGGCGCGCTTTCATGCGAACCGACCGCTTGCCCTCTACATCAAAATACACGGTACGAAGCGTGCTGAACAGTTCGGGCGAATCACATTCCGGGCGAACGCGGACCTCGCCGCGCACACCGTGTGTGCCGACGATCTCGCCGGCTTCCAAAAAAATCTGTTTCGGCATACTGCGATTCCTTTCTTTTTTGGAAAAAACCTCTCACGGGTTGCCGTGAGAGGTCGGGTGTTCATCAGTCGTCGATTTCGACCAATACTTTGGCATCTTGACGGGTAGCGGCGGCACGCATGACGGTGCGCATCGCTTTCGCGATACGGCCCTGCTTGCCGATCACACGCCCCATATCGTCTGCCGCAACGCGAAGATGAAACACGATCGTGCCATCTTCCGCGGGGGCATCCTCGGTCACGGTGACAGCATCGGGATCTTCCACGAGACCGCGTGCAATAGTCAACAATAAGTCTTTCATGTGCGGTACCCTCAGATGCCGGCTTTCTTCAGCAGATCTTTAACGGTATCGGTGGGCTGAGCGCCGTTCGCAATCCATTTCTGTGCTTTTTCAACATCGATTTTCACAACAGCCGGCTCTTCGAGCGGGTTGTAATAGCCGATTTCCTCAATGAAACGGCCGTCACGGGGATAACGGGAATCCGCTACCACAACGCGATAGAACGGTGCTTTCTTGGCGCCCATGCGGCGCAGTCTGATTTTTACTGCCATGTTGGTTACCTCCAAAATGTACTCAAAATGATATTCTTCACCAACCGCAAATGCGGTTGAAATTAGAACCCAAAGGGATTGCTCTTGCCGCCGAATCCGCCAAATCCCATCGGCATACCGCGGCCGCCTTTTTTGCCCATGTTTTTCATGCGTTTCATGAGCTGTTTCATGGTGTCATACTGCTTGAGCAGACGGTTGACATCCTCGACCCGCATCCCGCATCCCGCGGCAATACGCCGTTTGCGGGACGGATTGATGATGTCGGGTTTGCGGCGCTCTTTTTCCGTCATGGATAGGATGATTGCCTCGATGCGGGCAAACTGCCGCTCGTCAATATCCACATCCTTGAGTTGCTTGCCCATACCCGGAATCATGCCGAGCAGACTTTTGATGTCACCCATTTTTTGAATCTGACGGAACTGATCCAACATATCGTTAAAGTCAAAGGTGTCTTGCTGCATTTTGCGGGCAAGTTCTTCGGCTTCACGCTCGTCAATTTGTTGTTGTGCTTTCTCGATGAGTGACATGACGTCGCCCATGCCGAGAATACGCGATGCCATGCGCGCAGGGTGGAAGACCTCTAAATCGTCCAGCTTTTCGCCTGTGCCTGCGAATTTAACGGGTTTGCCTGTTACCGCGCGTACCGACAGTGCCGCACCCCCACGGGTGTCACCGTCAAGTTTCGTTAAGATGACACCGTCGATAGACAGCGTTTCGTTAAACGAACTTGCCACATTGACCGCATCTTGGCCTGTCATGGCATCCACAACAAGCAGAATTTCCTGAGGGGTAACGGCTGTACGAATATTTTTGAGTTCCGCCATCAGTTGTTCGTCAATGTGCAGACGGCCGGCGGTATCGAGAATGACATAATCGTTTCCGTGATCCTTGGCGTGGGCGACCGCTTGTTTGGCAATCTCAACGGGATTTATGGTGCCGCGCTCAAACACCGGCACACCGGCAGACGCGCCGACCACTTGCAGCTGTGTAATAGCGGCGGGACGGTACACATCACACGCGACGAGCAACGGACGATGCCCTTGTCCTTTGAGCATCTTGGCGAGTTTTGCCGAATGCGTGGTTTTACCCGAACCTTGCAGACCGCACATCATGATGACACACGGAGGACGGTTGGCATTAGCGAGCCGTGCGGCTTCACCGCCCATGAGCGCGGTGAGCTCCTCGTTGACCAGCTTGATGACCATCTGCGCGGGGGTGAGGCTTTCCATGACTTTCTCACCGACAGCGCGTTGCGCCACCGTCGCCGTAAAGTCCTTGGCAACTTTGTAGTTAACATCCGCTTCAAGCAGTGCCAAGCGCACTTCGCGCATCGCTTCCTTGACATCGGATTCGGTGAGTTTACCCTTATTTTTCAGCCGTTTGAACGCGGCGGAGAGTTTTTCGGAGAGTCCTTCAAATGCCACGGCACTTACCTCTCTCTCAATTCGTCGGCCAGTTGAACAATCTGCTTGGCACGGTCTTCAATATCACGGGAATAACGGGTGCGGTCATTGAGCACCTGAATATCCTGTGCCGCTTCACGGATCGCTTCCAACCCGTCACACATGCCGCGAAAACGAGCCGCCAAATGCAAACGGTCTTCCATTTCCATCATCTGCGCTTCCGCGCGTTTGATGGCATCCCGCACGCCTTGACGCGTAATGTGCTGGTTTTCGGCGATTTCCGCCAGGGACAAGTCTTCTTCATAATACAGTTCTACCACTTGCCGTTGTTTTTCGGTGAGCATATCCCCGTAAAAATCAAACAACCAAATGATTTCCATGTTTTTCGGCATTTCTTGTCCCTCCTTACAGCATAAAATCGGCAAACAAAAAAACGCTCGGTTTTCCAAGCGTTTCCTGTAAAGGAATTTGCTTTACACCTATTATAACAAAGCCGTTTTGACTTGTCAATAGGGAAAAGCAAAAAAATTAATCTAAGCGGAAATCGGCTTCCGTGTAGTTTTGCAGTTCCGGCTGAATGTACGGAATGCGGCGAAGCGGATCGTACTGAAATTTGCGGCAGCGTGCCGTGGGTTGCATGATGCCTTTGCGCAGGCACAAAATCACCCGCCCGTCGGAGGAACGCCGTCCGTTGGCGCAGATTTCGCAAACAGGCGTGATGGCGTTGCCGTATAACTTCCGTTTCATGCTGTCACTTCCTTTAACCACAACTGACGCACTCGAACCCGATTTATTTTGGGGAAATGATGTGTCTGCTGCGTTAAAATACTCGTAAATCCGAAAGGATTTACTGTGTTTTTGCCTTGCATCCCACACCATTTCCCTCAAAATACATTCTCCGACCTGCAAACGGACGGATTTTTGGATGATTTGGGGTGCGGCAGAAGAAGCAAGGCTGTCGCCTTGCGATGATAACAAACCACAAAGCGCCGAAGATCCGCGTTTGAGGCGGGTTCGAGTGCAACAGTTGTGGTTAACCGCAGACCATTATAACACCGCTGCGGCGTTTGTCAACACAATCTCAATTTTGACGGTATATCTGTTCATCGCTGATAAGCGGATAGCCAATCAATTCGTTTGAATCAAGTTTCTCATGATGCATAGTTATCGCTACGATCTGCCGATTGCCGTAAGTGGTATAATAATAGATGCCCTTATCCGCATTGCAACACGATGTATACAGGGTTATTTCATATTGCCCTCCTTCAAGCTCACAGCATCCTCGCGTTTGCTCAACTGTTCCCAAGATGTGAAAAAACTGACCGACACTCTCGTTTTCCCCATCCCCTGACACGGCGTTTTGTTTTGTGAAAACCGCACGGACAAATCGTGACGGTGACGATAGATCACCCGGCAGACCAAGCGCCCCTCTCCCCCTGCTGTATGTGCGGGGATTGCCGTGAAATGTCGGTTCTTTAGCAGTAAGATGCGCATAGGATTCCAAACCGCGATATTGTTCTTCAAACGACGGGTTGTTGGTCAATACGCCCACAGGATTATCGTATACCATCAACCCTTCTTCAACCGATTCAAGCGTAACGGCTTCGGCCTTGTCCGCTATCAACCAATGTAGTTGTGCAGTAGGATATTTTGGGCTGAACGGGGTATCCACGATGTTAATCGTGCGCAGTTTTTCACGCACTTCTCTCACCGTCGCACATTGACCGAGCAACCACGGAATCAACTCGAATTGAGCAATATTTTGCTTATTCTCTACAGGTGCGCCATACCGCGCATTACCAACAAAATTCAGCCCCGCCATGCACAACCCTTTTTCATTGACGGCATCATAATACAGCGGGTAGCCGTCCGCTACATGCGCCATGCCGACCATCGCATAATGGGTTTTTAGCGGTTCATCATGTCGAAAGGAAAACGGAAAATTGCGAGGTGTGACCGTCACCATTTCACCAAATGCCACCTCATAGTCCAGCGTTCTGCCGAAATAAAAATCGCGTGTCTGATAGGTAATTGCCGTACACATTGTCATCACTCCCACACATAGGATACGACAAGTGTCCTCGTATATACAAAAAGAAAGACAGCCTTTCGGCTGTCTCGGTATAAATAGCGATCACAACTTTGAAAACCCGTGGCAGTTGACCAGGGCATCCACTTTTTTACCTGCCTTGCACATCGGGCATTCGTGGGAGGGATAGCTTTGATAATCCGGCAAGTCGTTGGGGTCAAACACCGAATGCACCGGCAAACCTGCACACTCTTTTGCGGTCGAGAAGATTGCCGAAACACCCGATACCGTACCGCCGTAATACCTGACGGCATCGACCGCGGCTTCCACCGTTTTACCGGAAGCTACTGACACCGCTAAAATCATAACATGCTTGCCCGCGACCATCGGCACGATGTTATCGCGGAACATGAGTTGACTGCCCGAAACGATTTCGGGTGTCACCACATAAATGGATTTATGGGCATTCATGTTGATAATATCTGCTTTGGATAGGCAATCCGCAAGGCACGCACCGATGACTTCGGTACCGTCCAAACACAAAATCGTATCGACTACCGTATCGGCGTAGTAATAAGAGCCGATTTCTTCCGCCACGGCGCGCGCCTCGGACATACGGGCTTTTTGCGCAACCACATCTATGTAATAGTTGCTGTGGCAGTTCGCGGTAGCAAAATGTCCCATGGCAACACGCAAAAACAAGTTGTTGCGTTTGGTGGCGTATTTCATGGTGTGTAAAGTCGGCATGACGGTTCCCCCTTATTGATGCTCTTTTTTATATTTTACACGATTTTCGGGAACGGTGCAAGAGGTTATGCAACTTTTTTCGTTTTCCACTTGCCGATTCGATAGAAAATGACGGTGAGAATTGCGCCAAACACCCACGACGATAACAACGAAATTTGAATACACTCGTTGCGACCGAAAGGCAGTTCAGGCGTTCGCGTAAGGAACGAAATACCATAAGCAAGCGGGATACGAAGTAAAACCGTTGCAATCAACGAAATCCACATAGGCGTCATCGTATCCCCGGCTCCGCGCATGATACCCGATAAGCTTTGAGTGACAGCTACGGCAATATACCCGACAGCGAGGATTTTCATCAAATAATAGCTCATATCAACCAAAGCCGCTGTTTCGGTGAAAACGCCCATCAACGATTTTCCGAACACAAGAATGGTTGCGGTAATAACTGTTGAACAGCCGACCGCCAATAATGTCCCTTGCAGTGCGCCTTTGAATACGCGGTCATACTTGTTTGCCCCGACATTTTGACCTGCAAAGGTGGTCAGCGCCATACCGAACGAGAAGTTCGGCATCATGGCAAAGCCATCCACGCGCATGATAACGACATTCGCGGCAATAAAAAACTCACCAAAGCAGTTGGTAAGCGACTGTACCACAATCATCGCAGACGAGAAAATCGCCTGTGTCATACCCGACGGCAACCCCAATCGGATGAGAGTTTTTACATATTGGGCACGGGGTTTAAGATACTGCCACTCAAAATCAAAATGCGTGCGCATGCGCGCCAGTTTTATCAAACACAGGACCGACGAAATAAACTGAGCAATTACCGTGGCCAGTGCCACACCCGCCACATCCATGTGCAGGAACGCGACAAAATAGATATCCAGTACGATATTAATAACGGTAGCCACCAAAAGATAACCCAATGCCGACACAGAATCTCCAAGGCCGCGGAGAATGCCGCTGAGAATGTTGTAATACCCCATTCCCACCATGCCGATCAGCGAGATCATCAAATACTCATAACAGCCGTCTATAATAGCCGGGGGCGTGTTAAGCAGGACCAAAAGCGGTCGAATCAGCGGAGAGGCAATCGCAATCAAAAGAATACAGGCGATAGCGGTGACGGTAATACAATTGCCCACCGTATACGAAAGTTCTTTGCGTTTTCCTGCGCCAAAATACTGTGCGACCATAACGCTGGCGCCCGCAGAAATGCCGATAAAAAGCACCAACAACATATTAAGAATCGGCAACGCGCTGCCGACCGCCGCAATGGCGTTGTCACCATTTTCGGCATATCGACCGACAACGATGGTGTCAACCGTACTGTAGAACTGTTGCGCGATATTACCGATAAGCATCGGTAAGGTGAACACGACAATGCTTTTCCAAACCGAACCCGTCGTCATATCGGTTGGTGCAAATAATTTTTTGAACATAACTTGTAACACCCTGAAACGCTAATTTTTTGTTGAATTATACCATAGTGCCCCGCAAAACGCAACACAAAAGCCGCAGAAATCTGCGGCTTTTGTACGGTTTGTTTACAAATCCTGCAGGTCGGCAGCAGGTATATCGTTTTCCAAATTATCTCGCGCCAGGTCATTGTCCAAGATTGAATAAGCTTTGGAAATCGGTTTTTCCGATGTGGCACGGTAGACTTGTTGCGGTAAGGATGATGATTCCGATTTTTTTCGTTTTTTAGACATTCTCTTTCACCTCCGATTTATCGTTATATTAGTGCTAATGCCAAATAAAAAATAGCAACGGTTATCAAGGTGTACAAAAGCATTGGAATCGCGTTTGTTTTGATAAGTTTCCCCTCTTTCCCCGTAATACCGATGGTGGCGCTTGCCGCAACCGCATTGTTAATACAGACCATATTTCCCACCGCGGCTCCTACGCATTGCAAGGAAATAATGAACACCGTCGGCAGCTTCAGCACCACCGCTGTATTATACTGCAAATTGGAAAACAGGTTCATGGAAACGGTAGCCGAGCCCGAAACAAACGCGCCCAACACGCCGATGAACGGTGAGATGAGCACATACAGACCGCCACCGACTTTGGCTAATGCCCGTGCCATTTCGTCCATCATACTCGTGCCGTTCAAGTTTTTGTATTTCATGATTTCCACCAGCGCCAAACCGAAAAGCAAGGCAAGCGCCGCACCTGAAACCTGTTTGGCTGTGTCTTTCCATGCTTGTTTGATTTGTTCCCGGTTCATGCGGTGCAGAATATTCGTAAACAACGCCACCAGTATAAAAACGGTACCGGGAAGGTACGCCCATCTTAAACTCCAATCGAGATTTTCAAATCCGAATAAATTATTAACAATAAGCACAAACGGTGCCTCTGTCAGCAACTGTTTAATACCCAGCTGAGGAATACGCGTGATTACTAAAATCAAAGAAATCAAAACATACGGTAACCATGCTTTGAATACCGACATATTGGATTGGGAAAGCGGCGTTACGCGATTTGTTGCCAACCACTCGGCATCCCATTCGTCAGGTTTGCCAAAATCCCAATGCTTTTTGGGAACCAAAAACCCAAACTTCGCCGCCACCATCGTTGCAGCAACCGAGAAGAGTGCTGCCAATAACGAGGCAAACTCATATCCCGCAAACCGTGCAACAAGCAGTAGCGGAACCGCAAAAGTCAAACCCGTAAACACCGCAAACGGTGCCGCTTGCAACGCGGGTTTAACAGAATGTTCCCTACCGAATACTTTGGTCATAATCATGAGCACGAGCAGCGGTAAAATTACGCTCATAACGGCATGCGGTAAAGCTGTCCAGAACGCAACCCCCGAAACGAATGCCGTATCGCCCGTTAATCCTAACACATTCAATGCAGAAGTTACCGGTGTACCGACGGCACCGAAAGACACCGCCACGGAATCACAAATCAAGGTAATGGTTGCCGCCGCAAGCGGTGGAAAACCGAGACAAACAAGCAACGGGCCTGCCAATGCCGCCGGCGTACCGAACCCTGCCGCCCCCTCAATAAACGAACAAAAAGAAAACCCGATAACACACGCCTGTACCCGTTTATCGGGACAAATATTCATAAAACCGCGATTGATTGCCGAGGTGGCTCCCGACGCTTTCATGGTGTTCATCACCAAAATGGCACCACAGATAATAATTAACACTTCTGCCGAATTGAGCATCCCGAAAATAGTGTTAGCCACCAATTCCATAATCGGAATACGCCAAAACACAAGGCCGACCACAAGCGCCGCACCGAGCGAAGTAAGCAAGCTCCACTTAGCGGGCCAATTGAACAGCAACATACACACCAAGGTAATGAGAATAGGCAAAAAAGCCAAAATCGCTAACACTGTACTCCCTCATAACAAACGAAAATTTGAAAACCCAATTACAGTATTGGTCAAGGCTTCGTATTTTATCAGAAATTCGTTTACGGGGGCGAAGTGATTTGTGTATAAAAAAAGAACGAAGCAGTCGCTTCGTTCTTTTGGTTCTGCGCTTATAGGATGTGTTCCAAAACATCTCCGACGGCTTTCGCCATGGAGAAAAAGCCCAAATCGTTAGGATGACAGCTATCGACTGTTCCTTCGTTGCCTGCCACCGCCATCAGCGTTTTTCCATCAATGAAATAGACATGTCGATCGCCGTTGGCTTTGGCGTTGTTATAGGTTTCTTCAATAATTTTACTTCTCTCTTCAAAAAGCGGTTCCGAATAAAATTTCGGGGCCGCCATGATTATGATGGGCAAATCCGGATGCGCTTTGCGAATCGCCTGAAACATTTTTTCGTGTGTCGCTTTCAAGTGCTCGATGGTCGGCGTGTTATAATCATAGTCATAAACAAATACCGACATATCCAACCCGCTTATATAGTCAGCGATTTCCGGTTCGCCCTTTGCACTCCCCGAGAAACCAAGATTAATATAATCACAGTCAAAGCGACGAGAAATCACACTTTGATAAGAGTTACCGGGTCTCGATGCACATCCGCCTTGCGTAATGGAAGAACCGTAAAATACGATAGGTTTTTCAATGGCATACGGTCTTGGCGGTTGCACACAAGCCGTATCCTGAAGACCAATATACAACTCGCTGACTCCGCTGTAAAGCGGAAAGTTAATGGTGATTTCACGCATTTCTGAAGAGGAGAAAGACACCATGCTCTCATAGCCGTCTATGGCATTAAACGGCGGCACAAAAGACCCGAAATACTTTTCCTGCTCGTCGTGAATATATAAGTCGAATCCCATAGAACCCGTCAAAGCAAAGTGGGGCATTTTGCCCACACTCGGCATTTTCGCATGTATGGCGATGTATGAGCTGTCTGTTTTGAAACGCACTCTTCCGCCTGCCGTGTGCGTATGTAAAGCATATACGCCCTCACTCACGGATTTTGCCACATCACTCGGCATTCTTTTGAATTTACCGGAATCAAAGAACACACCGTAAACTTTAAACGGCGGTTGTTTGACATCATAAAATTTTACATCACTCACTTTGAGCTTTGTCTCTACCTTGAAATTGGAATCAAGCTCATCAATTTTACTCATTGTTATCACATCCTTGGATTCATCACGGAATGTTTTATGGATAAAAAGCCGGAGGGAACATCAACATCTGTTCGTTTCCTTGATACCGCCGTGTTCGTATTCACTCAACAACAAGGTAAGAGCGTCTATCTTGTCTTGGATTCTCTTTCCGACATCGGTGTCCCGAACACAGATTTTATCCATGGATGTCTCAAAAATCACGGTGTCGGATAAAATATCCCGATTATTTTCAACGGCATTATGTTTCCCCGCAAACGGCTCGTGTGCAGAAATACGTATTCCTTCCGCATTGTATATCAAGGTATATCCGGCAATTCCGGTGGTAGGTTGATACGCCTTGCAAAAGCCGCCGTCAATCACAATTACCTTCCCATTGGCTTTAATGGGATTTTCGCCCTGATTCTGACGGACCGGAATATGTCCGTTTATAATATGTGAACCCTCTCCGCCTAAGGAAAACTCTTCCAAAATACGCTGTGCAATTGCGGAGTCATCCCAACATTGATAATAGGCGTTTTTTGGTTCATCCCGCACGGAAGCATCATCCACCAAAAGTCGTTCAAAAGAAGCCATCTTTTTCCGTGCGCATAAAGGCGAATGCTTCCCACACCATAAAAACCATAAAAAGTCCTTACCAAAACGACGAGCGTCGGTGCCTTCTTTCGAAAAATACCCCTGTCTGGCAATACGGTCACAGTAATCCATCAAGGCTTTTCCGCTTCGGCCTTCTGCAGCGGGAAGCGCCATAAAGGTGCCATCATCCTCCAACGGGATACACCCATGAAACAGCAAATTACGATTAAAGACCGTGTACATTTCTCCTTTTTCAAATAAAAAGGAGACATGCCGCTGCAGTTTCTCCGAACGCATGAAGGCATTTTTTAAGTATTGCATTACTTCCTCTTCGCGAGAAGATAACCGATAGGGATCGTCCCGTTGTATGGTGGGAAAGTCGCAATCCTTCAATTTGCATACTTTTCCATCGATACAGACGGTACCTGCGTCAAAATCAATTTTTTCCAACAGTAAGCGGTCTTCCATATGAAAATGAGGATTACGCCGTATGGTTAGGCCCTCCAGCTTAAACTGGATAACGCTGATGGCTTTGTGCATGCGCGCTACTAACAAATCGTCATCGCGTGACAAAACATCTCCGTCTTCATTGCCTCGCGGCATATAGTTGGAGATATTCGTGTTGCGGTATACCTCGTTGGCAAACTGTGACAGCGGCCGCAAGGATATCCCGTATCCGATTTCAATGACATCCAAGTTTTTATAGGTGATGGAATTATTCAAAACCGTTGCGATACAGGCGCGCGAACCCGACGCCGCCCCCATCCACAATACATCATGATTGCCCCACTGAATATCCAAGGAATGTTCTTTCATCAATTCATCCATGATGATATCGGCCCGTGGTCCTCTGTCAAAGATATCTCCTACGATATGCAAATGGTCTATAACCAAGCTCTTAATCGCAGAACATACCGCAACAACAAATTCTTCTGCGGTCCCCAAGCTGATAATGGTGTTATAGATGTTGTCGTAATACCGTTCCTTATTGATAACATCATAATCATTATTCAACAGCTCGTTGATGATATAGTCATAGCCCGTGCAGTTTTCTGTAAATGCTTGAGAACCTTGGAACGCGTATATTTACTGCTGACCAAACGCAAAATCTCTAACAACCGCATGAGTGTAATCTTATACCAATCTTCCAACTCACTCTTTGTTATGCGTAGCTCGTCAAGTTTCTCAAGCGGATAATAAATAAGGGTTGCTAACTCAGCGCGCTCTCGCGCGGTAACAGTTTTGGAAAACAAGGCATCTACCTTTCGGCGTATCACACCCGAAGCGTTGCGCCGAATATGCATATAGGCTTCATGTTCGCCATGAATATCACTCAAAAAATGCTCGGTTCCTTTGGGAAGATTTAAAATCGCATTCAAGTTGATAATCTCACCGGTAACCGCGCGCCTATTGGGATACTCTTTCGCCAACTCAGACAAATATTTGCGTTCACAATCTACCGAACTTGTCACAGAACCCCTTCTTTCTGATGCACAATTCATAGCCGCTTTCAAAAACAAATACTTTCCACTTCAACAAACATATTCCATGTATCACCGCCCGTTTCTTGGGTTTCACCGTTTATCTTGGCCGCATTAAAGAGGTATACTTTATTTTCGTCAAACAACAAAAACGGTCTTTCCCGTCGTTGCAATTCGATGACACGGCCGTTGGTATACGAAACAGAAAAATCATACGCTTGTAAGGCGTTTTTGCTGTTCCATTCAATCCCGTCTGAGGACGAAAAGGCAACACCGCCCTTGAAAAGTCCGGTATAATAACCGTCATTATCTTCGGCTATCATCTTAAAGCCCTCATCGGTTTCGTAAACGAACATATCCTCGATTTTCGCTTCGGGAAAAAGATTGGCGTTCAAAATCGTATACTTACCGTCATACCGCTCTGCTTTTGCTACCGAGACCTTTAAATGGCCGTCACGGAAGTACAGCAGCACACCGTCCTTAGTAGGTACGGCGCAGGGATTGTTGGCATCCGGCGGCAATTCAATTGCTTTTTCACTTCGCTCCCATTCCCCTAACAGGTCCTTGGTTCGTGCCCAGCCGATTTTCCGCGTAGCCGCTTGTCCGTCCGGGTTTCCAATGTAAAACAAGACATATTCGTCGCCAATTTTGGTGATATAGGGATTGTGCGCCATCATGCTGTCCCAGTACCCGCCGTCACGCTTGCCGATGACCACTTTTTGAAAAACAAACGGCTGGTTCAAATCATTTGTGGTTGCCAGAACAATTTCGGAGTCGGTAAAATATCCCGACGGGAAGCTTTTATCCTTTTTCCAACGCGCCGCAAAAAGATAGTATGTATCGTTCTCCTTTAAAACCGACCCACACCAAACATGATATCCGTCCATTTTAAAACCCGTTTCTTCTATAGCCGGTTTTAATATAAGCGCCTTATTCCCCATCGTCCTTTTGCTCCTCCGTTTTTGAAATGTGCATTGCTTTTTCTTTTATCTAATGCGCACTTCCTTCTTGGGTTTATTCTATCATATCAAATGTTCAAATGCAACTTTTCTTTGTCCTTACCTGCGATTTTTACACACCCCATCCCTATTGGTTACATATATTGTGTCGAGGTGATGCTATGAAACATAATCGTGTGCTGCCCGATGCGCTGGCAGATATCCGCGGTTCTGCCGACTATCCAAATCTGCGCGGACTGGTACGATTCTATCAACGGCGACACGGCGTTTTGGTGGAAGCCAACATACAGGGATTGCCCGCAACCGAGACGGGCTTTTTCAGCTTTCACATCCACGCAGGCGGGAGCTGCACGGGAGACGGCTTTGCCGATACCGGCAGTCACTATAACCCCACCGACGCGCCACATCCCTCCCACGCAGGGGATCTGCCTCCCCTACTGTCTTGCCGTATGAATGCCTATTCGGCGGTACTCACAGGACGCTTTCGCGTGGCAGAGATTATTGGACGCACGGTGGTCATCCACGATTCGGCAGACGACTTTAGCACGCAGCCGGCAGGAAATGCCGGAACAAAAATCGGCTGCGGTATGATTCGCAGGGTATACTGAATAACACAAAAAGCACTGCTCGAGCAGTGCTTTTTGTCTTGTAGGAAAACCGAGCGGTTGAAGAATGTACGAATCTTCGTTCTGTTACTTCTTCTCCAAATATTTGTTTGCTTCCTCTTGCGAAATTTCTTTCATCGTTTCACCGCAACATTTAATCCCACAGTTTTCACAAGTACAATCGACTAACACTTTAACCATGGCGCCGCATTTTTCGCAAACTACGATTTTATTCATATTCTCACCTCCTTATTGATTAAATCTTTTAAACAAGCTAATCAATTCGTCAATTGAATCAAAATCACCATTTTCCAAATCCCTTGCAACGCACATATATAAATGATTTTCCAAAATGTGCGTTGACAAGCTTTTGACAGAATTTTTAACCGCAGACAGTTGAATTAATACATCGTTACAATAAGCATCGTTTTCAATCATTTTAGTTATTCCGTTTATTTGTCCGCTTATTCTGTTTAGCCTATTGATGATTAGCTTTTTGTCTTCGGGGCTTCGTTTTGTTTTCTTGTTGCAACAATCCTTATCCATAAGTCCACCTCCAAATATATAATATACCCTACGGGGGTATATCGTCAACAGGGGGGTATATTAGAAAAAATAAAAAAATTCCGTCCTCGCAAGAGGA
>JAZOBF010000026.1:0-23800 GCA_045595845.1 Acutalibacteraceae bacterium | reverse complement strand
TCAGCCTTGCGGCAGTCTTGCGCTTCTCCGCACGAAAAATTCGGCGGCAGAAACGCGTTGCCCTTACAAATTAAGAAATTTTTGTTTCGCCTAAGCCGCGAAGCGCCGCTATCCTGGCGGATCGCAAGCGACAAGGCGACGGCGAACGAGAATTTCTCATTTGTAAGGTGTGACAGGTTCAAGTCCTGTCACACTTACGCATCAATCGTGGAAATCGTCAGCGTGGTTTCTTCCAGTACATCCAACAACACACGCACCGTATCCAGCGCCGTGAACATTGTCACATTGTTGTCGGTGGCATAGCGGCGGATTTCGTAGCCGTCACTCGCCTGTCCCATAGAGCCGATATCCCGCGTGTTGATGACATACGCGATATGACCTTGACGGAGCGCATCGGCAATCTCATCGCTGCCGTCACTGATCTTTTTGAGCACATGGGTGCGGATACCGTTTTCTTTGAGGAAGTCGGCGGTACCTTGCGTAGCGGCAATATTGAAGCCGAGGTTGTAGAAACGGCGAATGAGCGGCAACGCTTCCTGCTTATCCTTGTCGGCAATGGTTGCGAACACGGTGCCGTAGTTTTGCAGGTGCATACCGGATGCTTGCAACGCCTTGTACAGCGCGCGATTGAGTTTGTCGTCGTAACCGATCGCTTCGCCCGTGGATTTCATTTCGGGAGACAGATACGCATCCAATCCGCGAATCTTGTTAAACGAGAACACCGGAACTTTCACATACCACCGTTTTTTCTCGTCCGGATAGATGCTGAAAATGCCCTGTTCTTTGAGGCTTTTACCCAAGATAACCTCGGTTGCGATATCTGCCAAGCTGTACCCTGTCGCTTTGGATAGGAACGGCACGGTACGCGACGAGCGCGGGTTTACCTCAATGATAAACACATTTTCGTCCTTGTCCACGATAAACTGAATGTTGAACAACCCGACGATACCGATGCCGAGACCTAATTTCTTGGCATATTGCAAAATCGTGCCTTTCACCTTGTCAGAAATACTGAAGGTGGGATACACGCTGATGGAGTCTCCCGAGTGAACGCCCGTACGCTCGACAAGTTCCATGATACCGGGGACAAACACATCCTTGCCGTCACAAATAGCATCCACTTCGACTTCCTTGCCTTGGATGTACTTATCCACCAAAACCGGCTTGTCCTCGTCAATCTCAACGGCAGTTTTCAGATAGTGGCGCAGTTGTTCCTCACCCGCGACAATCTGCATGGCTCTGCCACCGAGCACGAAGCTCGGACGCACCAGCACGGGGTACCCGATTTGAGAGGCGGCGGCAATGCCGTCTTCGATTTTGGTGACGGCGTGGCCTTTGGGTTGCGGGATGTTAAGTTCGCGCAGGATTTTTTCAAAACTGCCACGGTCTTCCGCACGCTCGATGGCCGCGCAGTCGGTACCGATGATCTTGACACCACGCGCCATCAGCGGTTCCGCGAGGTTGATTGCCGTCTGACCGCCGAGCGAGGCGATAACGCCCTCCGGCTTTTCAAACTCGATGATGTTCATGACATCTTCTACCGTGAGCGGTTCAAAGTACAATTTATCGGCAGTGGTGTAGTCGGTGGACACCGTTTCGGGGTTATTGTTGATAATGATCGCTTCGTAACCCGATTTTTTGATGGTGGTGACGGCATGAACGGTGGAATAGTCGAATTCCACGCCCTGACCGATACGGATGGGACCCGCACCCAATACGACAATCTTCTTTTTGTCGGTCAAGATGGACGCATTGTCACCTTGATAGGACGAGTAGAAGTACGGGATATACGCGCCCGTATGGCAAGTATCCACCATACGATAGACGGGGAACATCCCCTCCGCCTTGCGAAGATTGTATACTTCCAATTCACTCATGCCCCAGAGCTTTGCAATATAGCGGTCGCTGAAGCCCAGTAATTTGGCGCTTTTCAGCACGCTCATGTCACCGCGCGCGGCTTGCACTTCGGTTTCCTTTTTCACAATACGCTCAATAGCTTCCAAGAAATACGGCGTAATCGCGGTGATGTCAAACAATTCTTTGACACCGACACCAAGCCGCATCAGTTGTGCGACTGCAAAAATATTGTCGTCTTTGAATTCTCGGATATACGCACGCAGTTCGTCGGCGGACATTGCATCAAATTTCGGCAGATGGAAATGACACGCGCCGATTTCCAAAGAACGCACCGATTTGAGCAAGCATTCTTCTAAAGTCGAACCGATGCCCATGACCTCGCCCGTGGCTTTCATCTGAGTGCCGAGGGTATTCGGAGCGGTGGCGAATTTATCGAACGGGAAACGAGGCAGTTTGGCAATCACATAATCAAGTGACGGTTCAAACGCCGCGTTAGTATTGGCGATGGCAATATCTTCAAGTGTCATGCCGACCGCGATTTTTGCCGTCACACGGGCAATCGGGTAGCCGCTGGCTTTGGATGCCAACGCGGAGGAACGGGATACGCGGGGATTGACCTCAATGAGGTAATATTCACTGGTGTTGGGATTGAGGGCAAACTGTACATTGCAGCCGCCTTCAATTTTCAGTTCGCGAATCAGTTTGATGGCACTGTCGTTGAGCATTTTTTCATCCTGTTTGCTCAGCGTCATGATAGGCGCAACCACCAGCGAGTCACCGGTGTGTACACCGACGGGATCGATATTTTCCATGCCGCAGATGGTGATGGCATGGTCCTGCGAGTCACGCATGACTTCAAATTCGATTTCTTTGTAGCCTTTGACGCTCTTTTCAATGAGAACCTGATGCACAGGAGAGAGTTTAAACGCATTCAAGCCCACTTCGATGAGCTCTTCTTCATTGTACGCGAATCCACCGCCTGTACCGCCGAGGGTGAAAGCGGGACGCAACACCACCGGATAGCCGATGTCCGCCGCGGCTTTTTTGGCTTCTTCAAGTGAATAGGTGATTTGAGAGGGAATCGTCGGCTCGCCGATAGACTCACACAGTTCTTTGAACAGTTCGCGGTCTTCTGCCCGCTCAATACTTTCGCTGCTGGTGCCGAGCAATTCCACGCCACACTCTTTGAGTACGCCTTTTTTCTCCAGTTGCATGGCAAGATTCAGCCCCGTCTGACCGCCGATACCGGGAACGATGGCATCGGGACGCTCGTAACGCAGAATTTTCGCGATATATTCCAGCGTCAGCGGCTCCATATACACCTTATCCGCAATCGTGGTATCGGTCATGATAGTGGCGGGGTTGGAGTTGCACAGGATCACCTCGTACCCCTCTTCTTTCAGCGCTAAACACGCCTGTGTGCCCGCATAGTCAAACTCCGCGGCCTGACCGATAACGATCGGGCCGGAGCCGATGATTAAAATCTTTTTAATGTCTGTTCTCTTTGCCATGCCATTCTCTCCTAACCTCTTAATTATCGTTGATATACAATGTTACCGTTACAAACCGTCAGCACACATTCCCCAAACAGCGTATCGCCCGCAAACGGGGTGGCTTTGCCGCACGATTCGAACTGTATCGGGTCCACCGTGATCTCTTTGGAAAGATTCCACACCGAAAAGTCTTCCGATAAAGGAATCCCGAACCGCTTTCTCGGGTTGTATACCAACAGGTCGAGCAACCGTTCCATCGAAATGAGGCCGGTTTTGACCAAGTGGGTATACAGTACCGAAAATGCCGTTTCCAATCCCACGATGCCAAACGCACTGCCCGCAAGCCCGCGCGCCTTTTCCTCGGCGGAATGCGGGGCATGATCGGTGGCAATCATGTCGATGGTGCCGTCACAAATGCCTTCAATGAGGGCTTCGCGGTCGCGTTTTGCGCGCAAGGGCGGATTCATTTTAAAACGGCCATCCTCTTGCAAGCACGAATCATCCAGTACCAAATAATGCGGTGCCGTTTCACAGGTGACATCCACGCCGCGCGCTTTTGCACGGCGGATGGCATCCACGCTTTCTGCCGCTGATATATGACACACATGATACCCGCAACCGATCTCCTCGGCAAGTTTTAAATCGCGCCGAATCGGGCCATATTCACTCTCGGAACAAATACCCTTGTGGCCGTGAATGCGCGCATAGTCGCCGTCGTGAATATATCCGCCGTGCAACAAGGAATTGTCTTCACAATGGGCTACGATGAGTTTGCCGAGCGATTTGGCTTTTTGCATTGCCAAACGCATCATATCCGACGATTGTATTCCCCGACCGTCATCCGAAAAGGCGATCGCATACGGGGCCATACCGTTAAAGTCCGCAAGCGTCTCCCCTTTTTGGTCCACCGTGATAGAGCCGTACGGGTACACATGAATGCACGCATCGCGGTCAATGAGGTGTTGCTCAAGGGCAATGTGCTCCGCCGAATCCGGAACCGGATTTACATTCGGCATGGTGCACACGGCGGTATACCCGCCTGCCGCCGCCGCGCGGCTACCCGTTTTGATGGTCTCTTTATAAGAAAATCCCGGCTCACGAAAATGCACATGCACATCGCAAAAGCCGGGAAAAACAACATATTCGGGAGAATTGTAAACACGCATATCGTCGGTCAAAAAACGGGCAGCAATACCGTCCGTGAAAGCGGCTTGTCCCCAGATTTTTGACAACAACTTTGCCATGATGCTCCTCCTCATAAAAGATCGTTACATGAAAAGAGTCTTACCACCCGTGGCGGCAAGACACAACACAAAACGCAGATGCGGCATGCCGCATCCGATAAGGTTCAGTCTTGACGACCTCTCGGGATCGCTCTTAAAGATCTGATTTTTGAAATTGTATCATAAGCCGACAGGTTTGTCAAGCGATTTTACAAAAAGATTGAGCCGACGCTCAGGTCGGCTCTTTCGGTTCTGCTGTTTTGCAAATCAGTCGTTTTTTAATCTCCACACTGTCATACTTTTTCTTTGCCTGTACGCATCCTATGTACTCCGTTTTGCAGGCGGAACAGCGAAAAGCCGCCGTGAAGAAACGGTGTCGGAACTGCCATTCCCCCACCCGCCGCAGATTGCGTTTACAGTGTTCACACGAAAAGCGCAGATCAGCACGGCGGATCAACGGATCGTCAATTTCACGGATAAAGGTGGGCTTAAAGGTTAAACGGCGGTAAAAATCATCATTAACCGCCATAACCGATTGTTCAAAGGAGCGCGGTTCATACACGCGGCGGAAAATCGCCGCCGCGAGCACGCTGTCATCAATCGCATGATGCAGTTCCATCTCCTCGCTTCGAATGCCCAACTGCTCTGCCAATTTGGAAAGTGCCACCTGTTGCGCAGTACCGAGGCCCAGCCGTGTTTGGGCATACTGTTGCAAGTCAAGATAGGCGGATAAAAACGGAATGTTTTCGTCGTCAAAGAAATAGCGGCAATTTTCCATAAGCACCATCAGGTCAGTGTTGCTCCATGTCATAACGACAGCATCGTCACCGACAAAACAGCACAGGTCTTCCAAGGCTTGTCCGAATGACACACCATGGCGCACTTGAGCGTCCGTGATGCCTGTCAAGTTGGTGACAAGACGCGTCAATTTGCGACTGACAACAGGACGGATATACGCATCGAAACGGTCTTGGATATCCCCCTGTTCCGATAAGCGTACCGCGCCGATCTCGATAATCTCGTTAAAGTAACCGCCGATCTTTTCACAGTAAGCGCCGTTCCATTCCAGATCCAAAATTACATAGGTCAAGAATCAGCACATTCCCTTCAAGGTTTTTCCGCCGAGAATATGAAAGTGCAGATGGAACACCGACTGCCCTGCCGACTCGCCGTTGTTGGTTACCACGCGGTAATCGGTTAAACCGAGTTCTTTCGTGATGTTCGCAATTACCTCAAAGATGTGCGCTACCACGGCGCTGTTCTCCGCCGTGATATCGCGGCAACCCGAAAGATGGGCTTTGGGAATCACAAGAATGTGTGTGGGTGCCGCCGGCTCAATATCGTAAAATGCCAGCACGCGGTCATCCTCGTATACTTTCTTTGACGGGATCTCCCCCGCCACAATCTTACAAAAAATACAATCCATCGTTGTCACTCCTTAAACTGACGCATTCGAACCCGATTTATTTTGGGGAAACGATGCGTCTGCTGCGTTAAAATACTCGTAAATCTTAACCGAGAAATTCGGGAATACGGCTCATGGCTTGCTCAACCTTGTCGAGCTCTTTGCCGCCCGCCATTGCCATATCCGGCTTGCCGCCGCCTTTTCCGCCGCAAACAGCCGCCACCTGACGGACGATCGCACCCGCGTTTGCACCAGACGCGACCGCACCGGGGGTGCAATAGCAAGCGAATGTTACGCTCTGCTTTTCGGCCGAAGTGCCCGCAAGCACCATGACCGCTTTATCCAAACCGCGGTCTTTACAACGGTCACACAATGAGCGAAGTTCGTCACCCGTCGCCTCGGGCAGTACGGCTGTGATGAGTTGGATACCGCCGATATCTTGCGCGTTTTGGAACAGGTCACCCACGGTTTGTGCCGCTTGTTGTTCGCGTACCGTCTGCAGTTCCCGCTCCGCCTCTTTGAGTTCACCCAGCAGTTGCTCCGCACGGCGAACCAGATCATCGGGTCCGGAAGCTTTCATAGCACCCGCGGCTTCAATCATGTCCGAGCGATAGGCGTGCAACAAATCCAGCACCGCCGCTCCCGTGACCGCCTCAATGCGGCGCACTCCCGCCGCAACCGACGATTCGGACAAAATATGGAACAGACCGAGTTTTGCCGTGTTGTCGGTATGCGTACCACCGCACAGTTCCACGGACACATCGCCCATTTTCACCACACGAACCACATCACCGTATTTCTCGCCAAACAACGCCATGGCGCCGAGTTTGCGCGCCTCGTCGATCGGCATTTCGTTTACATCGACCGCCAAACCATCGAGAATCCAACGATTGACAAGTGCTTCGACCGCGCCGAGTTCTTCTGCAGTCAGCGCGGAGAAATGCGTGAAGTCAAAACGCATACGCTCGGCATTGACAAGCTGCCCCGCTTGTTCAACATGCGTGCCGAGCACGCGGCGCAGTGCCGCCTGTAACAAGTGCGCGGCAGAGTGATTGCGCATCACGGCACGGCGAGAATCCGCGTTTACCTGTGCGGTGACGGCATTGCCGACATTGAGCGTACCGCTCAAAAGCGTACCGGTATGCAGAATAACACCCGCGTTGTTTTTCTGAGTCGCGGTTACTTGGAAACGGGCACCCTCTGCTTCGATAACACCGATATCACCGACCTGTCCGCCGCTTTCTCCGTAGAACGGTGTGATATCCAGCACCAGTGTTGCCGTCTCGCCCTCGCCGAGCGTTTCAACCAATTCGTTGTTGCTGACAATGGCAGTGACCGACGCCGACGCTTTTAGCGTATCATACCCGACGAAGGTACCGACGGATAACTGTTCCGTTACGGCGGCATCGCCTTTCCACGCATCGGCACCCGCATCTTTACGAGCGGCGCGGGCGCGGGCGCGTTGTTCCGCCATACGCTCGCGGAAACCTTCCTCGTCCACCGTCATACCCTTTTCTTCCAAGATATCGCGGGTGAGATCTACGGGAAAGCCGTAGGTATCGTACAGTTTAAAAGCATCATCGCCCGACAGCACACCGTCTTTGGTATCCGCAAGCATGAGTTCAAGTTGTGCAAGACCGCTGTCAATGGTTTTTTCAAACGCTTCTTCTTCGTTGCGAATAACCTTGGTGATAAAATCTTGTTTATCTTTCAGTTCGGGATACGCCGTCAGATTTTCCTCAATAACTGTTTTGCATACCTCATACAGGAACGGACGGTGGATGCCGAGCAAACGGCCGTGGCGCGCGGCGCGGCGCAATAAGCGGCGCAACACATACCCCCGCCCCTCGTTGGACGGCATCACGCTATCCCCTACCATAAAGGTGGTGGAACGGATGTGGTCGGTAATAACACGCAAGGATACATCGGTCTTGTCGTCAGCGCCGTATGTCACGCCCGTGATACGGCTGATGTGTTTCATGATATTCTGAACGGTATCCACCTCAAACAGGTTGTTGACACCCTGCATGATACACGCCAAGCGTTCAAGTCCCATACCGGTATCAATGTTGGGGTGCTCGAGCGGCGTATAGTTACCGTTGCCGTCGTTATCAAACTGAGTAAATACATTGTTCCAGAATTCCATGTAGCGGTCGCAGTCACAGCCGACACCGCAAGTCGGCGAGCCGCACCCGTACTCCTCACCACGGTCATAGTACAGTTCCGAGCAGGGACCGCACGGACCGGAGCCGTGCTCCCAGAAGTTGTCTTCCTTGCCGAGTCGCACGATGCGGTCAGGTGATACGCCGACTTCTTTTGTCCAGATATCGAACGCCTGCTCATCGTTCTCGTAGATGGATACCCAAATACGGTCAACGGGCAGTTCCAATACTTTGGTGCAAAACTCCCACGCCCATGCCGTTGCCTCATGCTTGAAATAATCGCCAAAACTGAAGTTGCCCAGCATCTCAAAATAGGTGCCGTGGCGAGCGGTCTTGCCGACCGATTCAATATCCGGCGTACGAATACATTTCTGGCAAGTGGTCACGCGTTTGCGCGGCGGGGTTATCTCACCCGTAAAATACTTCTTCATCGGTGCCATGCCCGAGTTGATGAGTAACAAAGACGCGTCATTTTTGGGAACCAGCGAAAAACTGGGCAGGCGCAGATGCCCCTTGCTTTCAAAAAAGCTCAAATACAGTTCACGCAGTTCGTTAAGACCTGTCCATTTCATGGATACAACATCCTTTCAAAAAAAATACCTCCGCCCCATACTTGGGACGGAGATCTCCGTGGTACCACCCAAATTGCACGACAAAACGCCGTGCCACTCGAATCCTTTAACGCAGGAATACGCCGCCGTTTCCGACGGAGCTCCGAGATGGCATCCGTTTACCCGCAAGCCCGCCTCACAGCCCGTTTTACAAAACGGAGCGAACCTCTCTGAATGTCGGGAGACAACGGTTTGTCTCTTCACAGCCGATTACGGGTAAAGTATACGCTATTTTTCCCGCTTTGTCAAGCACCGAATTACGGTGTTACATATCCCATGCCGTAGAGGGAATCGCACAACTGCGCGAATACCCCCGCCGTACTGACACTTTCCCGACCGCTGTCCTCGGCGAGGACCGTGATGACGAATTGAGGGTTCTGAGACGGATAAAAGCCCGTAAACCAGCTTTGTACCATCGTATCCCCGTCTTCGCCCATCCAACCCGTTTCGGCCGTTCCCGTTTTGCCGCCGGCTCCGCCCGTTTGAGGACGGGCGGCGGTACCGGTTCCGTTTTCGACTACCTCAATCATCATGTCTTTGAGAACATTCGCCGAGGCAGCCGAACACACCTGCGTCGGCGGATCGCGGCGGGCTGGTGTCACATTTCCCGAAACATCCACCGTGCCCCGATACAAATTCGGTCGATAATACGCACCGCCGTTTACCACACACGCTGTCATCTGCGCAATATGCACGGGAGATGCGAGCAAATCACCCTGTCCGAACGAAAAATTCGCCAGCACGGTTGCCTGGGTAAGCGCTTGCTCACTCGGCATGACGGCACGCGCCGTTTGATACCCGTCGGTCAACATGATGGGGCTGTCAAATCCCAGTGAACACGCGAGGCGATACAGCGGTGCGCCGCCCGTCAGTTGCATGAGCTGAATATAATACGGGTTACACGACTTCGTAAAACCACCGCACATATCGAGAACGCCGTGTCCCAAAACATGATGGCATTTGATGCGGTTGTCCCCTACCTGTAACGCGCCCGCACAGGAAAAGCTTTGACTGAGAGGAATCCCATTTTCCAGTGCGGTGAGAGAAGAGACGATTTTGAACACGGAACCGCAATTATACGAAGCGAGTGCACGGTTAAAAAGCGGTGAATCGTCGCGTTCCAGATAAGCCGCAAGGTCGTCGGTTTGAAAGCCGGGAAAACTGGCCATGGCCAGTATATCGCCCGTGGCGGGATCGAGAATAACCACCGCGCCTTTGGACAGGTGCGCGCCCGCAATGGTTTCGGTCATGTGTTGTAAACGGCTGTCGAGCGTCAAGGCGATGCCCGCATCCGCGCGAAACAGCGTGTTGGATACCTGCACCTCTCCCCCCATGAGCGCGCTGCCGCGTCCGTCGGTCTGATAAGTGACCGTAATACTGCCGGATGCCGCTTGTAATTGTGCATCAAACGCCTTTTCGATTCCGCACGCACCGCTGATGCCGTCATCACCCAAATACCCGATGACATGTGCCGCTATCTGTTGCTCAGCGTAGCGTTTCGGCACCGCAAACTGACGGATACCGTCGACAATCGGCAAGGCAGTTTCGGAGGTGAGCACCGTCGGTTTACCGCTGTTCAAGCTCGTCTCGAGCCGCTCCCATTCCGTGGGGGATAGCGCGGTACTGAGTGACGCCATTGCTTCGGGTGTGGCTACAACACTTGCCGCGTATTCCGACTCGGCATTCGTCAGGGGCTCACCGTTGCGGTCGTAGATGGTCCCCCGTTTTTGAGCCACCGTGACGGTGACGGTGGAACGCGTACCCGACACGCCGAATAAGGGTTCACGCGTCAGTTGCATCAACTTCACCATAATACCGCTGAGCGCAAATAAAACCGCCGCCAACAAGGCGACACCGCGTTTTTGCATACAAAAAACCTCCCCTGTGTTTGGGAGTATTGCCAAACACGGAGAGGTTTACACATCAGAGCCGTTTGCGCAGGTAACTACCGATCGGCAACGGGCGGTCAAACGGAATCCGCAACGCCATGGTCGGGTGCGGTGCCGATTCAACGGGTTGCCCATCCCCGTCAAGCAGAATGTCCGCGGATAACGCGAGCGGCGGTTCGTGCGGAATCAACGCTTCCAGAGAATCACCTTTGAAAAAACGGTTGCGTTGGCTGAGCAACAGGTGACCGTTTTCATACCCCGTCACCACCGCTACCGCCTGATAATCGCGGATATATCCGCCGCTTTTGGTGTTTTGAGAAGGGGTGCCGAAATAGAAACCCGTACCGTAAGGACGGTGGCTGACCGTATAGGGCTCATGTGACAGCCACGCGGGCGGTTGATAGTCCGCCGAAAAGCCGCTGTCGCGATACCCGTCCAACGCTTGACGATAAGCATTGGTCACGCCCGCCACATAATACGCCGCTTTGGCGCGTCCCTCAATTTTCAAAGAGGTAATACCTGCGCGATGGAGTGCCGGCAGGTGATCAATCATGCACAAATCGTTGGCGTTAAACAGATAGGTACCGTCCCCCTCCTCGTCCACCGTAATCGGTCGTTCGGGGCGGTTCGGTTCCACCAGTTCATATTTCCAACGGCAAGGTTGCGCGCAATCACCGTGATTACCGTCACGCCCCGTCAGGTAGGACGACAACAGACAACGCCCCGAATACGACATACACATCGCCCCGTGGACAAATGTTTCCAGTTCCAATGTACGGGGCGTTTTGGCACGAATATCCGCAATTTCGTCGAGCGACAATTCCCGCGCCAACACCACGCGGGAAGCACCCATGTCATGCAACATAGCGGCAGTGGCATAATTGACCACACCCAACTGTGTTGAGACATGCAGCGCGCAGTGCGGCGCATAGCGGCGCGCCAAATTCAGCGTGCCGAGGTCCGCCACGATAAGCGCATCGACCCGCAAGTCGTCCAAATAGCGCAGGTAAGCGGGTAAGGCTTCAATCTCCTCGTTGCGCGGTAAAATGTTACAGGTCACATAAACTGCCCGCCCTTGGCGATGGCAAAGTGCCACTGCGTGCTGTAATTCTTCATCCGTAAAATTCGCGGGTGCACTGCGCATACCGAAACGCGTGCCCGCCAAATATACCGCATCGGCACCGAACAGAAGCGCGGCGTTAAGCCGCTCCGCATCGCCTGCCGGACACAATAATTCGGGTAACTTATCCATACATACCAATTCCATACCGTTTACAAATGCTCACATGCTGGTCGTAGGTCTTGGAAAAATAGGTCTTGCCTGTGTCGTAGTCGGTAGCAAAGAAATAACAATCAATGGCCGATTTGTCTTCCGACGGCAACAGCACCGCTTTAATAGCATCCAACCCCGGATTGTTGATGGCACCAACCGGTAACCCGTCTTTTTCGTAAGTATCGTATGCTGCGTTTGTGACATTGATACCCGTACTGCCCATCAGCCGTTTAATGTAGTCGCGGGTGGAATCGCATTGCAGTTTCGGGAAATTCGTCGGATCGTTTAAGCGGTTATACAGGACGCGGGAAACCTTTTCCATGTCGCTTTTGCTCGCCGCCTCCCCCTGTACGATGGAGGCTAAAATAATGAGTTCATCCATCGTAATATCGCGCGCGCTCATAGCCGAACGGATGGTGGTATCCAGACGCGTCTCAAAGTTATCCAGTAATTTGCGTACGACCGTTTCACCTGAACAATTTTCGTAAAACTCATAGGTGTCCGGGAATAAAAACCCTTCCAGTTTATAAATACGGGAGGCATATCCCTCGGTTTTGGCGGAATCTTTGATAAAATCGTAATCCTCGCTGTAATCCACCTCGGTCACGGCACGGTAAAACTCCGAAGCGGAACAGACTCCTTTTTCTTCCAACCGTTTCGCAATTTTATCAATGGTAAAGCCTTCGGGTATCAAAATGGATACGGTCTCTCTGGCCTTGGTGGCCTGTAAACTTTGTATCAGAAGTTGGTATCCCATGTTCGGTGATACACTAAACTCACCCGGTTGCCATTTGCCGTCGGCACCGCTGAATTTGGCGTACATACGGAATACGAAAGATTGCTCAATCAGTCCCTCTTCTTTAAGAAGGGTGGCAATCGTTTTGGTCGAGGAACCGTCGGGAATCGTAATATCCACCATGCGCTCAGAACGGTTCAGACCGGTATAGTCCAAACCGCCCACCACAATGAGATAGGACAGAAATCCCGACACCAGTAACAGGCAAGCGGCATAAACGAGTGCTTTCAGGCAACCGATACTGGTTTCGTCCTGTTTTTTTCTGCGCGAACGGGGCGCTGTGGTATGTACCCGCGGTGCGGTGGGTGGGGTGACGGGTTCTTCCTCTGCTATCGGCTCGGTGCGCACGATGGGCGCGGTATCCACCGCTTCGCCGTATTCGGAATCCAAATCGAGGTTTAATTGAAAAACGGGTTTTTTCTTGATGGGAAGTGGCTCGGATTCGGGCGTTTTCCCCTTTTCCTGCAATTCATCCAATAGGGCATCCAAATCGTAGTTCTTATCGTCCGCCATGTTCTTGCCTCCCTTTGGTTCGTCGAATATAGTTTTCCGTCACCAGCAACTGTACCGCACGATCAAAACGCCCGTGCGGCAGAAAACGACGCACACACGAACTGTAGCAAATACCGATCATATGTCCGTCAAAGCCCGCCAAAAAGCGGTCGTAATAGCCTTTGCCGTATCCTAAACGATACCCCGCAAAATCATAAGCAAATGCGGGAATCAGGCACAGCGAATGCGCATAGTCGCGCACCAGACGCGCGGAATCTGCCGCGGGTTCCAGCACGCCGAAGCTACCCGGTGACAACTCATCCATGGATTCAATATAATAGAACTCCATCTCGCGTGTATCGGGTACACAGCGCGGTACTGCCACGCGTTTTCCGTCTGCCAACGCCTGCTTGATAATACGATGCGTATCCACCTCTACGGGCGTGGATACATACACCAGTATCTGCCGACAGACACGGTATTGCCACAACTTGCGCACGGTTTCGGCAATACGGATGTCCGCCGCTTCGCGCACGGACGGTTCCGTTTCTTCGCGAATTGAACGAAACTGCGCACGCAGACGCATTTTCAGTTTTCGAATATCCTCTATCGGCATTGCATGGCGTCCCCTATCTCCTGTGCTTTTTCGGGTGACAGCAACTCGGAAACAATCGCGAGCGCAAACGCTACCGTCACACCGGCACCTTTTGCCGTAATGACACCGTCATCGGTGGCAACGGATGCACCGCTGACCGTAGCACCGAGCAACTGATTCTCGTAGCCCGGATAGCAGGTAGCCTGTTTTGAGCGCAACAGTCCTAAATTGCCAAGAACGGACGGTGCCGCACAAATAGCACACAACAACACGCCGTGTCCCGCCGCTTCGGTCACGCATTGCGTGACGACCGCCGAGGCAGCAAGATTGGTGGTGCCGGGAAGTCCGCCCGGCAAGATAACCGCTTGCAGTTCGTTATACGACGGCAACGGCTCATCATCGGCAGCATCCGCTTGTACGGTGATACCGTGTGAACCCGTAACGGTGCGGCCGCCGATGCCAACCGTGCGTACCGTCAAACCGGCACGACGCAAAATGTCCACCGTCGTCAGTGCTTCAATCTCTTCAAATCCGTTTGCTAAAAATACGATAACCATAGTCTTTCACCTCAATCAAGTGCCAGTCCCATGTACGGAAACGCACGCATGGGTACGGGTTGTGCCAACGGTAACAGCATACCGAAACACTCTTCCCCGTCAGATGCGGTGCGCGCGCAAAAAGCGGTACATCCCTGATGCCACGCTAATGCGCTGCAAACCACCGCCTTCTGGTCTTCCGGAACATTCAGGAGTTCCAGTACGCGCAATTCGTCGCCGTTTTTTTGAAACAATACACAGGCTTTTTCTCCGACACGCAACGCCGTCGCATACGACAGCACATACCGTAACCACCGCTCGTCCCATTCCACACGGTCAGGCGGCAAGTTTGCTTGCCGCAGAGCGAGGTATGCCGTATCGGACAACGGCGAAAGCGGCATCTGTGCCATGTGTGAAAGCCCGCGCAGCGTATGGCTGAAAAAAGCGGGTTCAAACCCGAATCGCCGATAATAGCCGATAAGCGACTCCTCGGCGGGATTTAAAAAACAAGCAGCAATACCGCGACTTTTCAGCCACGATAAGGCGGTGTTCAACAATTCGCTGAAGATGCCTTGCCCGCGATAGGCGGGCAAGGTGGATGCCGCATACAAATACCGCACGGTATATACGGTATCGTCGGTACGAAGAACGGCGGGAAGAAAAAAGGCCATGGAAACGGGTTTCCCGTCAACACATGCCACCACGCACTCCTCATCGAGGTGCACGATTTTTAAAAACCCATCGCAATCAGCGGCGGTATCCTGAGGAAAGGCTGCGTGCCAGATAGAGCGCAGCGCTTTCAGGTCTTTTCGGGTAGCAAACCGTATCTCATTCATGTTACACCCACTCGCCGGTATATTTTTTCAGCAAAATGGCAGGACGATAGGATTGTTTGGCACGACGCAATCCCGCAATTCCCATATCGTTTTCGCGATTCAAATATGGATAGTTTGTTAAGGTCTTTGCAAATTCGCGGTTGATGACGGCATACGCACCCGCATACGCGGGTAACGCCTTTTCCACATGTACATCAAACACGGTATCATTGATGGGCGAACCCAGCGTAAAAGCAACCGCTTTTTGGTCCACGCGTATCAAACCGCCGACAACCGACAGCGTCTGGCGATGCTTGAGCAAACGGCGAATGGCACAACGCTCCGATTGAAGTCCCGCATCTGCGCAACCACCTTTTTCGCGACACCATTCCCAAGACAAAGCTTCCACATCGGCAAGGTTGGTATCATCAAGCGGCTCATACCGCCAGTCATACTTCCGTGAAAAGGCAGAAATGTGATTCTTTTTGCTGTGATAGGTGTTGCCGGGCAATGTTGCCAGCGTCACCGTATCGTAAAGATAATCGTAGTCCGCGTCATTCGATGCAAAACGCACCCGATTTGGGTACAATGCCTCAAGTTGGTCTCGTATTTGCTCATCAATACCGTGAAGCTTGAGCTGTATGCCCAGCGTGTCCGTATACGCTTGTAACAACGATATGCCGTCAGCAAGCGGGACACCAAGCGGGACAAGGAACGACGGTGTCGGACCGTTGTCACTGCGAATCAGCAACGCCTCCCCCACCTGTGCCATGCGCACTTGGTAGTACCGACTCCACATATATGCCGTCGTATAGGAATACTCACAGCCCATATGGCCCGAAGCCGTCATAATCGGCGCCGCCCAATGCGCATCTTCCGGTAACAATTCCCGAAATTCCGGCTGCATAAACGATTACATCCCCTCGGTTGCTAAAGCAATCAATTGTTGGCTGATACGCTCAACGGGCAACGGTTGTCCGTTTTCACCGCAGGAAACAATGTCCCACCCCATCTTTTGCGCCGCATACAAGGCACTTTCGCGGCAAGTTTGCAAATACCGCAAATCCCGTTCATGAATATCTTTTTTGGCTTCGTCTCCCTCATAGCGGTGGGAGAGCAACCGTTGCGAAATATCCAACGGCATATCCAGAAAAATGACACGATCCGGACGCGGTAAGCCGAGCAAGCCGTATTCGTAGTCCTCAAGCCACGCAAGGTAGGCGTCCCACTGAGCGTAAGGCAGTTTCCCCATTTGATGAATGGCGTTAGAGGTGGTATAGCGCGCCGCCAATATCAAGCGTCCCGCTTCATAGTCCTCCTGCCAGAATTTTTTATAACTGGCATAGCGGTCAACGGCATAAAACGACGATGCCGCATACGCATTTACCGCATCCGCTGCCTCGCCGAATTCACCGCGCAGGTACATACTCACCAAGGAAGAAGACGGCTGTTCATAATCCGGAAAACTGATGTGACGATAGTCTATGTTATTTTGGGCAAAATACTCTTGCAGACGCGTAAGCTGTGTGGATTTTCCGCTACCGTCCAATCCGTCCAGCACGACCAAACGCCCCATTAGGAATTCCCCTCTCTGAGCTGACGGTACCGCTCACGCATTTCCTGTACTTTGCCGCAACTCATTTTCCCTTCGGGGCAGGCACCGCTGACACACGGCGGTCCCGCTTTCTTAAACAAGTGCGGAGCAACCTCCAAACACAGTGCCAACATGCGGTCGGCAAGTTCACGAATCTCCCACTGTGCGCGACTGCAACAACGGTGATGAAAGAAGTTGATAAGACTGCGCGCGTTCATGGTGACAATCATTTTGGTGGTACAAGCATTCGGTAAAACGAACCGTGCATCTTCAATCGCTTTCTTTTCCGCCGCACGCTCGGCCGCTTTCTGTTCCATACCGTTTTCCAAAAACGCGTTCAGATGTTTTGCTTTGAGCAAAGCCGTCAATTCCTCATAATGGCGCTGATCTTCGTCCATCGCCTGACGGTAGATGGCCTCGGCCTCGGGAATGGATGCGATTTCGGGCGGTAACACATAGTCGAATTGTTTTTCCGCGACATACCGCTGACTTTGCACGCTGTACGAGGCAATACGATGGCGCGTAATCTGCGCCAACAGTGAACGCGATACGCCCTCAATACCGAAAGTAAAGGTGGCGTGCTCAATCGGACTTTCGTGACCGATTTCCGCCAACATATCGACAAAAGCCGCCGTCTTTTCCTCGGTCAACCCTTCACGGATTCCGTCGATGGTAGAGGGTGAATAACAAAGCCGAGCCGCCGAAGCGATGGTGTGCTCGGGGGAAGGTGTGTGCGCGAGTAATGTTACATGCATAGCAACCACTCCTTTTCGCAAAATAGCAATACGGATACAGTATACCATACCCTCTCATTTTCTTCAAGCTTTTTAAAGATTTAACAAATTCTTATTGAATTACGCTAAAAATGTCCGTATACTGTTGGTATCGAAAAGAGGTGACCAAATTGGAACAAACGCAAAAACGACGGCGGGTAATCGCGCTGTGTTCTCTCATAATCGTGGCGGCATTGTTTGGCTGGCTGACCTATTTTTTTACCAAACACTTTCTCGTCTTTGATAAGTCACCCGAAGAATTCAAAGCCTTTGTCGAAAGTTACGGATGGACAGGGCGATTCGTGGCACTCGGCATTCAGGTATTACAGGTGGTCGTGTCCCTCATCCCCGGTGAATTGGTCGAGGTCGGCATCGGGTACACCTTTGGGGCGGTAGAGGGCACGCTGTTGTGCATGGCGGGAATCGCCGTTGCTTCCTCTTTGGTATTTGTACTGGTCAAGCGACTCGGTATTCGGTTGGTGGAACTGTTTATCAGCCGTGATAAAATCGATGCGCTTCGCTTTATTAACAGTGAGAAAAAACTCAAGCGATTGATTTTTATTCTCTTTTTCATCCCCGGCACGCCAAAAGATCTGCTCACCTATTTCGTGGGGCTGACGCGCATCAAGTTGCATGAATTTTTGATTTTATCCTTGATTGCGCGTATTCCTTCGCTGGTATCCTCTACCGTCGGCGGAAATCTCATTCAGCAAGAGTCCTATCTCGGTGCCGTTTGGGTGTTTCTGATTACGGGTGCCGTCAGCCTGTTGGGTATCTTCTTATATAACCGCATCGTTTCATTCCGCAACCGAAAGCAAAAAGCCGATGAGTAATGCTCATCGGCTTTTTTTATAATAACAAGTCGCGCAATGCCTGTACCGAGCTGACGATGTGGTCGGCGCCCGCCGCTTTGAGTTCCTCCAAACTGCCGTAACCGTAGGTAACGGCAACCGACGGCATACCGAACACACGCGCACCCTCAACATCGTACTTGCGGTCACCGATCATGACCGCTTCGGTACTGTCCGTTGCCCCCGCTCGCTGTAACGCATAGCGAATAACGGAGGCTTTATCGGCACGCGTTTCCGCCATATCACTGCCCGCAATGCACGCAAAATACGCGCTCAGTCCGAAATGCTGCATCAGACGACAGGCATACATTTCGGGCTTTGAGGTCGCCATAATCAGGCGGTAGCCCGCGCGCCCGGCATCGCGCAAAAGCTCAGGAATTCCCGCGTATACCTCGTTTTCGTACAACCCGATGTCGGCAAAATATACGCGATACACGCGCAGCGCTTCACGCGCCTCGTCCTCACTCAAACCGTATCCTTTGAAGGTATCGAGAAGCGGAGGCCCGATATACGACAACAGCTTGTCCCGATTGGTTTCGGTAATCCCGAAATGTCGCAACGCGTACTGTACCGCGCGCGTGATGCCAAGGGCGGGATCGGTCAAGGTACCGTCCAAATCAAACAACAAAAACCGCGTTTTGCGTGTCAGGCATGCCTCGGTAAAATCGTAAAGCGGATACTCCCTCGTCACGGGGTGCGGTGCGGTGTAATCGGCATACACCAACCGTCCGTCCACATACGCCGTACCGCGCTTGACAGACGGCGGACGACGATACCGCTCGTCCGTGTCAGCGAGCCGTTTGAGCCGCTTGCGTTGTGCCTCATTTGCTCGCAGACAAGGGGGCAGAATCCCCGACGGATTGGTGGCAATACGGTCGCATGCCATGTGTCCGCGTAAAATTTCGGCATCCACGCCGTCAAAGGTGCAACACACGGTATACACGCGCTCGGTATACGCATCAAGCGACATCCGCTCGCGTGGTAAGCCGTTACTCAACCGTTCAAACAGGGCAAACGGGGTGTACCCCGTCGCTTCCGACAAATACGCCAAGGTGCGTCTGAAACGGCCGCTGTTATATAGGCGGTCCAGCACGCTCTCGATGCGGTGCAAGCGTTGCAGGTCCTCTTCGCTCATCCACGGCGTGCGCGTAACCTCGTACGGCGGGCGAGCAGTATAGTCACACGGATAGGAAGCGGGGTGTTCACGCATCGGTGCGCCGTGCAACAGTTTTAAAAAACCGAGTTGCAACATGTGCGGCGACAACGCGTTTGCCGTGTTGAAACTCTCCTCAAAGATGTTCATATCCTCTTTGGGGAGCCCCGCAATCAGGTCAATGTGTACATGAACGGTCTGACAAGCAAGCAAGTGACGGATATTGCGTGTCAGCTTTTGTAAGTCTGTTTTGCGGGAAACGGCCGAGAGCGTCGGTTCGTGGAACGATTGGACACCGATTTCGATTTGGAATAAGCCCGCAGGCGATTCCGAGAGAACCGTCAGCGTTTCCTCATCCAACAAATCCCCCGCCATTTCAAAGTGGAAACACACATCGCACGGAATATCCGTGCCATAATGCTCACGGATAAACCGAATCAGCGCAAGCGCGCGTTTGCGGTCGGCATTAAAGGTGCGGTCGACAAACTTGGCGGTTTTACTGCCGCTGTTAGCGAGCAACACAATCTCGCGTTTGGCGCGTTCCATAGGATAATAGCGTACACCGCCGCACCGTCCGGACAGGCAAAACGCACACGAAAACGGGCAACCGCGTGAGGTTTCCAGATACGCGATGCGTCCGCCGAGCGTATCAAAATACTCCGAACAGTACGGGCTCGGCGGCAATTCGTCCGTCACATACGGTTCGGACTCGACAATCGTATCCCCGTCCCGATAACACACCCCCGGTATATCGGTAACGGGCAACCGATGGCTGAGCGCCGTCAACAGCATGGCAAAAGGGCGTTCCCCCTCTCCCGCTATGACATAATCGACCGATGGCTCGGCTCGCAACAAGTCCCCCGCGCGATACCCGACCTCAGGACCGCCCAAAACGACAACGAGCCCCGGGACCGCCCGTTTTAAACGGGCGGTCAGCCGGAGCACCGCTTCAATATTCCAGATATAGCACGAGAATCCCACAACCTGCGGGGCTTTCTCCATAAGGCGGGCAAACACGGCGTCGGGCGACTCATTGACCGTTCCCTCTACGACCGTTGCGCAAACCGTGTCGCTATCGGCATACGCGCGCACACCGCTGAGCAGGCACCACGGTGCCAGCGACGAATGCACATATTGGGAGTTTAGTCCGCAGAGTACCGCGTGTATCGGTTTTGCCATGTTTTTCCCCGCTTTCGCATTATACGGCAATGACATCAAAGGTGGTGGTGGCGTAATCCTGCCCCATCATCAGCACGGGTATCCCCGCATTCATCAGCATGGCACCGGTATACACTTTTCCGAGTTGTACCACTTCATAGCGGCGCTCGGGTTCCAAACCGCAAAGACGCAAGAAGATACCTGAACAAGCCGGCTCGGCGGTGCGCTGTGCCAACATAACCGCGCAACGGTTGCCGTCAGCCGACACCAACTGCCATGCGCAGTAATTCTCCTGAAACGGATCACGCAACCGATAGAAAACGCCCTGATTGATAAGCGGTTCCCATTCCCGATGACGGGCGGTTTGCTCGCAAATCTGCTGTCTCTCCTCTTCGGACAACAATCCGACATCCATTTCGTATCCAAAGCTGAACATCTGCGCCACATCGCCCCTGGTTTTGAACGGAACAGAACGCCCCGTTTGATGGTTCGGGCAGGCGGATACATGTGCCGACATGGCAGACGGCGGATACACCAGCGAGGTGCCGTATTGGATTTTCAAGCGTTCAATCGCATCGCTGTCATCACTGGTCCAAATTTGCGGCATATAGTACAAAATACCGAAATCAATACGCCCCCCGCCGCCGGAGCAGCCCTCAAAAAACACATGCGGGAATGCCGTCGTTAAGCGGCGCATTAACTCATAGACACCCAATATGTACCGATGGTCAAATTCGCCTTGCCGATCGGCACCCAACCAATCCGACCCGTTATCGGTGATATTGCGGTTCATATCCCATTTGACATACGAAATATCGTAATTCCTAAGCAAGGCGGCAACCGTGTTATACACATGGTCCACCACTTCATTTCGGCTCATATCCAATATCAATTGATGCCGACTCTCGACAGGCTCGCGTCCCGGCGCATGAATACACCAGTCGGGATGCTGCTCAAACAGGTGACTTTGGCGGGAAATCATTTCGGGTTCCAGCCAAATACCGAACTGCATACCGTGTTCGTGACAAGTATCAATAACGCCTTCAAGACCGTTGGGAAATTTTTCGGGGTTGATAACCCAATCGCCAAGCGAACCGCTCTCGCCGTTGCGACAACCGAACCAACCGTCGTCCATCACCACGGTATCAATGCCGAGACCGGCACAATTGCGAATAAAGGCTTTCATTTTTTCTTCATTCACATCAAAATACATAGCTTCCCAGTTGTTGATAACAATGGGACGATGCAAATCAGAAACTGCACATTTCCCCAAATAACCGCGGCACACCGCGTGGAAGGACTGTGACATACCGTTTAACCCCTGCTTACTGTACACCAACAGCGCTTCGGGGGTTGTAAAGGAGTCTCCTGCCTCCAATTTCCAGGTGAAAGTATCCGGACAGATACCCGCTTGAAACCGTACGGTGTTGTACGGCTCCCATTCCGCGCTGATGCGATGGTTGCCGCTGTATACGAGCGCGCATCCATATACTTCACCGGAATGTTCGTCGGCATTCTTTTTAAGCAATGCCGCAAAGGGGTTGTGCTGATGGCTCGAAGCGCCGCGGCGGCTTTCGACCAACACGGTACCGGAACACAACGGCCGACGGTTAATCGCCCGTTCTCTTGCCCATGTGCCGTCCAGCGTCAAAAAGTCAAAATCATCTGCACCGTACATATCCATACTGATACTGGCGGCGCGAAGCAACCGCATCGGTTTATCCGAACAGTTAACGATTACCGAATGGCGAGCAATCACATTCTCTTGTTCAAACACCGTGTAATATAACGCGACCTCAAATCCCGCAACCGCATCCCGCAAGGTAATCTCCAAGGTTTGTGTCGCCGTTTCATCCGCTTCCAACTGCGGCAATCCCGTCAAACGCGGTTTACCGTCAATGATGCGGTGTTTGACATAAAGCAATTCATTGACTTGTCTGCCGTCTTCCGTTTGAACCACGATGGCGGGAGCACGAAAATCGCCTCGACCGGTACAGGGATATTCCTGCGGAATACACGCGGGCGAAGAAACGGCATTTCCCACCTCAACAGCAGGGCAAAGTATCCGCTCATCAAACAAATGATACGCGCTTAAGTCATCCCTCCCGATACGGGCACCGTAATATACATGGTGCAACATGCCGGTTGGTAAAACACGCATGATATAACTGGAACAAGCGGTTTCCAGATAAAATGTGTTCGTTTCGCTTGAAAAAATAATCATGTGGTACCTCCTACCGTTCGCCGAATTTGCGGAGAATCTTACAGTCAAAGTATAGCATTGTATTACTCGAAAGTCTACCCTTAATTTTGTCGTATCCAAAGCATAAAAATATGACCTTTAAAGTTTGAAGACTTTAAAGGTCATATGGTGAAATTACTTGAGTTCGTCTGCAGTTACAAAGCGGTAACCGGCATCGTGTAAAATCTTGCTCATCAAATACACCTTTTCAGGAGTATCGGGCTGATACGCCAAGTAATCCTCGTAGAAATACTGCTCATGCGTGGCAACGCCGATATATTCAAGGTCTTGTGAAATGAGTTCGTTCAATCTTTCCTCGATTTCTTCCAAGGTGTTCAAGTTAAGGCAAGGTCCGCCGCCCAACTGCCGGTAACGCAAATTGAGTTCCTTATCCTTAACAGAACAGTTTTTCCATCTGCAAGGAGCGAATTCTTCATCAGATACATGGTTGTACCCGCAGATAGACGCACTGATTCTTTTATCTTTGCCCCTTCTCGTAAAGAGCATCGTTTCCGGCTGTCTGTTCTGCTTGAGTCTGGCGGCGTGACCGTAAGGCAGAACACTCTCGTCGCCGGTAAACTCCCACTTGTCACCTACCGACGGTGTTACCATGCGAATTCCGCAATCCACCAACGCACGGCAAGCTTCTTTACTCAACGGGAGCCAGTGCGTGCAAAGAACATCCGCATAGCAACCGGGACCTGCAAACCGTTCCACTTCCCGCTTAATAGTTTCGAAGTTGTCCTTGACATCCTCGTAGGTGGCGTTTACATACGGATAGTCCGGAAATTCCTGTTTGGCGTGGAACGCCAGACGGAGCCAGTCCTTGTTTGCCTGAAATTCCTCTTTGTAGGTATCAGGCATCTCCGAAAGCGTAAACTC
>JAZOBF010000025.1:0-10423 GCA_045595845.1 Acutalibacteraceae bacterium | reverse complement strand
AAGACGGTGCCTCCTCCTGAATTCCACCCGAATCAGTAAGAATAAGATAACTTCTGCTCAAGAAGTTATGAAAATCAAGCACCTCTAAAGGTTCAATAATATGAATTCTGTCATCTCCTCCGAGAATTTCATTTGCAGTTGCTCTTACAACAGGATTCATGTGAATAGGATAAATCGCCTTAACATCGGGATGCTCGTTCATAACGCGGCGAATAGCGCGGAACATATTATGCATCGGCTCTCCCAAATTCTCGCGGCGGTGTGCCGTGATCATAATTAGACGGCTATCCTTCGCCCACTCAAGTTCAGGATGGGTATATTCCTCACGCACGGTGGTTTTGAGTGCGTCAATGGCGGTGTTACCCGTCACGTAGATACAGCTCTCATCACGTCCCTCACGGCGTAGATTGTCGGCTGACAACTCGGTGGGCGCAAAGTTATACTTGGAAACGATGGAAACCGCCTGCCGATTGAATTCTTCCGGATAAGGACTGTAAATGTTATGTGTGCGAAGTCCTGCTTCCACGTGACCGACGGGTATCTGCTTATAAAAACAAGCAAGCGCAGTCACAAAAGTTGTGGATGTATCACCGTGCACCAACACAACATCGGGTTTGACCTCATCCAATACGCCTGCGATACCATTTAAGATATTGGTAGTGATATCAAACAAGGTTTGCTTGTCCTTCATAATGGACAGGTCATAGTCCGGCACCACATCAAATGCACCAAGCACCTGATCCAGCATCTGGCGATGCTGTCCCGTAACACACACCACGGTCTTGATGCTTTTGCGAGCTTTCAGCTCGTTGACGAGCGGACACATTTTTATTGCCTCGGGTCGCGTTCCAAACACAAGCATAACAGTTTTCATGCAAATCTTCCTTTCACTAAAACAAGAAGATGTTTAAGTTCTTTTAAATACAAAACGAGTAGCATTGCCATAATTATTACTTGAAGCCAAGCCAAATGCAACCCAAAATATGCAACAGACATTTGTAATATCAACAACAGATAAACGGCAATATCTCTCCAATAATTGATTCGCAAAACGACATGTTTACGCAAAATTAAATGTCGCATAATCAAGACGGCAGCATACCCAAGCAAAGTAGCCAATGCCGCTCCGTAGGCATCAAAATAGTATATAAAAAGGAAATTACAACCCGTATTAACAACCGCACCTACTATTGTTGAAATTGATAGTGTTTTTGTATCTTTGACGGCAGTAAATATACTTCCAATAAACAATGCCATCGCATTAAAAACAACTGAGACCAGCAAGGGGGGAACAAATTTCCAGGCTTCGAAAAACTCCTTGGAATACAACAATTTGGCAATAGGAACATTCACGAGCATAATGCCGGAACAGATAGCTACCATTGCAAAATTCATCATATTATACATGTTACTGATGAACCCGTCTGAATCGTTTTTGTCAAATTCTTTTACAGCTGAAATGGACCATGCTTGTGAAAATATGTTTTGAAAAATTGAAAGCACATTTGGTATTTTATAAGCAACCGCATATAATCCGCTGACAGCCACTCCCGACATCCAAGTCAAAATATATCGATCCGATGCGTTGTTGATCCACCAAGCTATCACGCTGAATATCAACGGAAAACTAAATACAACCATATCTTTCAACACATTTTTGGAAACTTTCCCTTTGATATAGCGGTGTAGTTTAGCTCCTATGAAACACCAAACCAACGAAAGAAGACTGCCTACCGTATTTGCCAACAGGTAGCCCGTTAATCCCCACTCAAACACGACCAAGAAAAGAATGTTAGCAGACAATGTCACAACAGATTGCAAAATCCCGCCAACCACCATAACGTTTACCTTATCAATTCCTCGGCAAAACAAGGAAACGGTATTATACAATGCCGTTGTAAAATACATCAGCACAAAAAAGACCAAGTAATTGTTATCGATACCCGGAATATTGAAACGGGATACCAAGTAGGCGCCTACACACACCAAGACCGTACCACATAAAATAATGCGAACAGCCGTCGAGAAGACATCCTCTTGCTTATACTTATTATCCAACGCGAACCGCATAACAGCATCCTGTATATCCAATGTAAAAATTGGGATCAACAAAGAAACCGTAGTTGTAAGAAGATCAGAAATACCGTATTCAGCGGTTGTCAAGCAACTGGTGTAGATCGGAATCAGCAGAATTGATAGGATTTTGGGGACAAAACTGCTGATGGAAAACAACAGTACATTTTTTGCAAGATATTTATGCTTGTTTGCCATCGTTATCCCCTTTTAGAATTTTTTTGAGAAACAGAAGAAGCTTACTGAACATTTCCATCCGGTCGTAATATGCACAATACGTTTTTCTCAACATGTGCAATTCCGAATTCTCATCTTTTAATTCTGCAATTAGTTTTTCACGGATCAATGGCCTTTGCGGATTATACGGATACTGCACAGACCAGTATTCCGCCAAATTCTGCTTGTCCACGCGGCACAGCTGTTTTTGTGTCAATACATTAACAAGAAAAGTTCCTTGGTCAGTGTTACTGATCACCATTGAAACACCCTGTTTATCTTTAGCAAATTTAGGTCCCCAATAATCACCAATTCGCAAATCTGCGGCAGAACGCTCTCTGTACGGGCAATCGGAGCAAGATTCCATATAGCAAAGTCCGCGACGGAAAAACGCATAAAAGTCGTCTTTAGATTCTTCGTTTTTATAGATTTTTCCGTTTCCTTCAATCCACAACAAGCGATGTCGCCATTCTTTCACCTTACTGCGGAATAAAACGGCCGGATTTTGTCCAGTGCCATACTTTTTATTGAGTTCACTAAGATATTTGTTCCACAGATGATGGGACGGAACACCATGACAAATCAAATCAATAATGACCGCATTGTCCCTCAGACCTTTTTTGCGCAGGAGTTTGTCCACACCCGCCGCCTGACACGGTGTTCCAAAAAAAGCAATTTTATATTTTTTCGCCATATTAACAAGCTGAACCAAAACATCCGAAGTCACGCTTTGAATGTACTTTGATCCTTGTAAAAGCGGCAACTTTTCTTGCTCCCCCGGCATTATCCAGATATGCTTGGCGGAATTGGTCGCGGTATCATACATACAACCGCATACGGCATACCCTTCATCAAGTAAGAGAGAGGCCATGTCATGTCCTACTCCGCCGGAAGAAGATATTTGTAATGTTTTCTCGGAACAACTTTTAGCCGAATAAAGGGCATGAGAATTTTGCATTTCGGGCGCAATGATATTCGCCATTGGGCACACCGTTTGACATTGCCCGCAACGCACACACTTTGTCTCATCTATGAAATACTGTTCAAACCCCTCAGCGCTTTTGGCGATTGAAATGGCACTCTTTGCACACGTGGCTGCACAAGCACCGCACCCACAACACTTATCGGTTATTTTAAAGGCATGGCTTGCTAGACTTAACTGTGCATTAACAGCGCTTTCCAGCGCACTTTTTAGATATGCTAACGAACCCTTGCGTTGTTGGTTCAATACAATATTTGCTTGCCCAAAATCACAAACGATGTCGGTCTGTATATTCCGTTTGTTTCGATAATCCACTAATCGATTTTCTAAGCCGACTGCTTGAAGTAAATTGAAAATACGGCTGTTCTGATTCTTGCGGTCATTATCCTTGAACCTTTTGAAAACAGAAAACGAGATATTATAATTGATCGAAAAAGCCATGCCGTGAAAAGAGTCCGTTACTACATATTTCGCATTCCGAATCAAGGAAACAAATTCGCGAGGACCGACCTCGAACGGTACGCATTCTTCGCTGTTTTTCTGTTTCTGCGTAACGGGTATTACATAATACGGAACACGCATCGTTTTTGACAACAGACGAACATAATTCATATATTTATCCGCGTTGCCAAGAAAGTAACAGATAATATAGTCCTTGTCTGTAAGTTTTTTAGTTGTTTCCTCCGATATATAAGCATCCCACTGCGCCGAATCCATCAGCAAAGTGGGATCAAGCACAACCTCTGCGTCTTGCCCTGTCAATGTTTTAATCAGCTCTGCGCCCTGCCGCTCACGAACGGATAAATGCTTGAAACGTGAAATATGAGCCGCCATACGCTCTCGAATGATCGGGTTAACGATTTCGGTTGACCCCAAGCTGGGAGCATAGGCAATCATTTTATCCGGGTTTTCAACAAAATCAAGAAAATACTTGCTGTCGTAGCAAAGCGGCGACCAGATCTGATCGCTGCCACAGATGAAAGCATCATATTCTTTATTTAGATCATAGAGTTCCGGATAAGATACGCACCGCTGACTACACGATGTGTTTGCAGTTAAATATTCCTCATAAAGCCGGCTACGTTCAACAGACTCATATAACCTGTTAACTCTCGAATTCACTTTGTTCAGCAGGCGTTTGAACAAATGCAGTCCGTTCGTATCCACCAACGATCCTTTAGGTTGGTATTGTATAAAGGAAGGTTCATACCCCATATTGCCAACAACATGATACAGGGCGCCGGATTGCAAAGCAGAACCATAATTCTCGTACATATACCACGTCATTATAGCTGCTTTACGAATCTTATCCATAAAACTCAACCACCCTTTCGCATGAAACATGCTTCGCCCTGCTATCTTGTCCGAAAACTCTTTACTATATTTGTGTTTTGGTTCATCGCTGATATCTTTAATTATTTTTCTTTTATACGACGAATCGTTCTTTTGATAGCAGCTACCAAACCTTTGTGTTTAGTCACACTCCAAAAAATACTAATACGGCCGGCCAAGCGAGCGGGCATAAACTTAGCAAGTTGCGGCCGAATCTGCAAGGCGTACCGCTCTTCTTCCGGTAACCAAGAACCATCAAAATGATGGATGGTATACGTATTTTGCGTAATCGTCAAAATTTTAGTATCGAAATCCTTAGGACAGAAATAGTCGTTCGGGAATAGCGTAAACCCACACACAGATTGTAATGTGTTATTTAGAACCAAGCCATGTTTCAGACACGCATTTGTGATACGCGTCACATTAGTCGTGAGATCCATTTCTCCATCCGGTCTTATAAAGTGTGCCGTATCATATTCATGCAGCAACTCGCGAAAAAATGGATTCTCTTTTTCACACGCCATCAAGCCGGTCGGTATACGGTCATGGGCTTCAAACCCGGAAAGTGCTTGATGGTTTAAAATATCATCCAACGGCTTGAGGACTTCCACATCGGTATCCATATAAATACCGCCCTCGGTAACAAGCGCATACAAACGTGCAACATCCGATACGAATGCCCACTTTTTAGCCGCGTATGCCTCAGCGGAATACGCACAACAATTCACATCAAAATTATCCTCATTCCACTCAATGATCTGATAATCAGGACAATATTTTTTCCAACTTGCAATACATTTTTTTGCCATGTCCGGTAACGGATTTTTTCCAAACCAACAATAATGGATTTTCTTCGGAATCATCGTTTTCACCTATATTCTTTTATAGAGTTTACGAAATGCATAGTAGCCGTGCATTCCCATATTCAACAAAAAACAAGTAAGTAAGTTCTTTTTACTGAAATACCGGTTTTTCTTTAAATCCGAAAGGCGTTTTTGAATACACCGTTTCATCTTCGTAAACAAGCTTCTGTCATAATAATGACTATCTGCCATCGCATTGATAACAGTCAAATGATTCAAAAAAACATAGTACAAATAGGCTTCGTCATAGACAGGTGTATGACTTTCCACAAAAGGACGGATACTGTCAACAGCATCAAGCAATTGTAAGCGCTTGGGGGAAAAAGTCTGGCTGATAATACTGCCCTCTCGTTGAACATAATAGTAACACGGCTTATTTACACACACGATGTTTCCCGCCGCGGCACAACACCGATATGTGGTAAACACATCCTCATGAATCTTGCCAACCGGATAACAAATATCCGTATTGTCAAACAGTTCACGCGCATACAACTTGTTCCACGCCATTACTTGCACTTGGTTTTTCATCGTAAAGATATCGATAACCGCTTCCTTAGCTGACAGAATAACGGTTTCATCAACGCAAACAACAGTACTCTTCTCGTCTGAATAATATTCAATATAGCCACATGCTGCCATTTTCGTGTTATTCTCTTCACAAGCGTTCAACATAACGGCAATATAATCGGGAGAAACAAAGTCGTCACCATCAACAAAGGCTAAGTATGCACCCGTAGCGGCTCGTATACCGGCGTTGCGAGCCGCCGATAAGCCACCGTTTTCCTGATGGATAACACGCACTCTGTTATCCTGTGCCGCGAAAGCGTCACAGATCGCCGGGCAGTCGTCCGGCGAACCATCGTCTACTAATATAATCTCCAGTTCCGTATAGGTCTGTGCCAACAAACTGGTAACACATTTTTCTATGAACGGCGCAACTTTATAGATTGGGACAATCACGGACACCAGTTTCATAATGCTTTTTCCTTTTCTTTGACATTATACAAACAAATATAAAAGCAAAGCGGTAGAATGGTATTTAAGCCGGCGTTAAACATAAACGCATTTGCCTTGACCTGAAAAATCAAAATTGCTGCTGCAAAGAAAACAACCAACCATTTAATGTTTTTGGCACTCCCGCGGAAGGCGTTCCACAAAAGGTAAGCAAATGCTGCATAGAGCAACACAGAGCCCACAATACCGCCCATCCACAAATCGTTAACATATCCCACATCCGAGTGCGCATATCCTTCCGCTTCGTAAATGGTGTGTCCCGTGCCAAATACAAGAGAGACGCCGGTAGGGAAATTCCAAAAGCCTTCACTGAAAAGATTATCCGCTGTTGAATTGATAGCCCCGCTAAGATTGGGGTCCTGCTCACCCGCATCCGGATCTTCGGGTGTTTCCTCAGAGGAATCATCTTGTTTCGGCGGAGACTGTATATCCTGCTCGGTGAAAGAGGCGATATCGCCCAAAATCCATGAAATCGTAACCGGATTGCGTACCTGCACCAGCCCAAAAAGCCCTACCAATACCACGATTGCACCGGCAGCAGCAGCGACTAAACGAAGTTTCTCCTTAATCAGTATTTTGATAACAATCGGTAACGCAAACACTAACCCAATCGCACTCATAATCAGACCGGTACGAACATTCACCAACGATACAAATATCGCGCAAGGAATAAAATATAAAATCTTCAGTCGATTCTTTTTGATAAAAAAAAGCGGTAAGGCTGCTATTATGCCCATGCCGAACCCAAAGGAATCCACGAAAGAATTGGTAAAGCCAAAGCCGCGACGCAGCATGAGCCATTGTATACCGAGGTAGTAAGCGCCTGTGTTCGCATAAATAACATCAATAAACCAATCTTTTACCGCAGGAATCATAAGTGCCACGATTGCTAAAACAAACTGAATCATCGTAGCGTATACAAATTGTATCCCTAAATCATACGGAGAATAGTTGTGTTTTTTGCACCGAATACAAATATATAAACAACAAATCAGCAAGACAGGAACAATAAGAAAAAAACGATACCAAAGCGTTATATAATGCATCAGTTGAACTCGCTCGCCAATTCCAAAATTAATGAGCGTTATGATCGCGAGATACGCGAAAAACACGATCATAATTACCGTAAACATCATCATGCCGCTTTTTTTGAAAATGGGGATAATATCTTTCCTGTGCCGAAGAAGCAATAAAACGCCAACCACGACCGCCGCCGGCAAAGCCGTGTTAATGTCCGGTATAACAGGCGGGGCGAACAGCATAAAGAAAATCAACACAAGCAACGGAAAGTCACATTTCGGCATGCCGCTTGTTAGCTTTGTAAGTATTGAATTCATATATGTTTCACCTCATAATACTAAACACAAATTTTCCTATTAAAATCATTAACCCATACCGATTTCGACTGATGAGAAAACGCAAAACTGAAAATGCCGGATTTGTGATATGAGCATGTGGCAACAAGCTACCGTACAAAGGACGAGCCAGTTGTTCTTCTGCCCAACTGCGTTGCTGTGTCAATGTCATTTGTGCAATTGGGTTATGATTGCGAGAAAGCGCCGACAAGGTATATCGTAACAACTTGTTCGATAACACGGTGTAAACCATTTTATCGTGATATCCGCGTTCAGAGCAAAACTCATACATACTATCCACCCGTCGATAACTCAAATCGAAATAATCCGTGGTAAATTGATGCGTAATGCTGGCATTGACGCGTTTAAAGTAATGATATCCCGCAAAATCCAATGTTGCTAAAGAGCGCATATGCTTGGCGAATTCAAGATTGAAAAAATAATCTTCATAAAACAGGCACTTTTCGAATCGGACATGGTGTTCTCGGATGATATCCGCACGATATAAGGAATTCCACTGATACCCGAACAATGTCTTCTCTTCCAGTTCAAGGATAACTTCTGTCAGCTTATCGGCGTCGGTAACGGTAAGTGAGGGGGGGACAATCGGTACCGTTCGAATTAACTTGTCCTCGCCATCGTAGTGTTCTTCAATCAATCCCCACACAACTTCATCCGCGTCACTGTCTTTCGCTAACGCAGCAGCACGCTCATACAAATCGGGTTCAATAGCATCGTCGGCATCGATAAAAGTGATATAGGTGCCCTCAGCTGTTTCTAACCCCAAATTTCTCGCGCCACCTGCGCCGACATTCTCTTTAGAGTTAATCACTTTCACACGGGAATCCGTGCTTTGCAATTCCAAAAGCGCAGACAGACTGGCGTCTTTTGAAGCGTCATTCACACAAATGATTTCCAAATCAGAAAAAGTCTGCGAGAGGACACTTTCAACAGCTTGTTTGACATATTGTTCCGCATTATACACAGGCATGATTACGCTCAAGAACGGTTTGCTTTCCATATTCCCCTGCCTCTTTTTCTTGAAATCATGAGTGTAAAACCGTTTCGAACGATTTCGACACAACTTAACTAGTATAGTATATCACGAAAAACAATAAAAAGCAACAAAAAAAGCGGTTTTACAAACCGCTTTTTACCGTTATTTCACTTTGTGAAAATCTTCTTCATAAGTGCAAATATCAGCTGTAACGCAATACCAACCGCAATCGCCACTACCAAATCAAAAATTACGGTCAAAACAAAGGTTGTAAGCAAGACGACGATATCCATCCATTGCCGTTGCTTAAAGATGTCCGCAAACTTTCGCCACTCGCTCATATTGTACGCGACCATAAACAGAATCGCTGCGATGGTGGGCATCGGAATCAGTGCCGCATACGGCATCAAGAACAGTAAAACCAATAATAAGACGATAGCGTGCACCATACCGGCAATCGGCGTTCTGCCGCCGTTTTTGGCATTAGCCGAGGTTCTGGCAATGGCGCCCGTAGCAGGAATACCGCCGAAAAATACCGAGGCAATATTGCCAAACCCTTGGGCCACTAATTCCGCATTTGGATTATGTTTGGAATCCACCATACTATCTGCCACCACACAGGATAGCAAAGATTCAATAGCCGCCAACACCGCAATAGTAACCGCATTCGGAATGACCGCGATCATCTTGTCTACACTCAAATCCATCCCGGCAAACTCTATTTTGGGTAAACCGGTGGGAATCGTATACAAGTCCCCGATGGTATACACATTCTCATTAAGCGCAGGAATCAGCGCAACCAGCAACGAGCTGACAATCACCGCAATCAACGATGGCGGGATGCGTTTTTCCAGTTTTGGGTACACGATTAAAATCAACAAACTGACCGAACCGATGAATAATGACCAAGGGCTGAAAGTCGAGAGAAACTCCACATTGGCTTCAACCTTTTCCAGCGTTTCAATCGGACGAATGCCGTTCGCATATGTCAGCCCAAAAAAATCCTTGATTTGACCGAGCAAAATCGTCACGGCAATACCGCCGGTAAAACCGACCGTGATGGTATGCGGCATATATTTAATATAAGTGCCGAGCTTGCAAACGCCCATGACGAGAAGTAAAACGCCCGCGATAACCGTCGCAAGAAACAACCCATCCATTCCTTGCGTGGCAACCACCCCTGCCACAATGGTGGCAAATGCCGCTGTCGGGCCTGCAATCTGAACACGGCTGCCGCCGAGCAGTGATACGACAAAACCGGCGGCGATGGCGGTATAGACACCACATGCCGGTTCAACACCCGAGGCGAGTGCCAAAGCAATCGAAAGGGGTAACGCAATAATCGCCACAATGATGCCCGCCACGACATCTTTCACAAGTTGTTCTTTGTTATAACCCTTTAAAGCGGAAATCAATTGGGGTTGCAAATAAAATTCTTTCATTTTTCCACTTCCTAACCACAACTGACGCATTCGAACCCGATTTATTTTGGGGAAATGATGCATCTGTTGCGTTAAAATACTCGTAAATCCGAAAGGATTTACTGTGTTTTTGCCTTGCATCCCACATCATTTCCCTCAAAATACAT
>JAZOBF010000024.1:0-20894 GCA_045595845.1 Acutalibacteraceae bacterium | reverse complement strand
AAAACACAGTAAATCCTTTCGGATTTACGAGTATTTTAACGCAGCAGACACATCATTTCCCCAAAATAAATCGGGTTCGAGTGCGTCAGTTGTGGTTAAGGTGTAAGTCACGAATTCACACATAGGAATGCCAAACAAAGGAGAGGAAACCATGTCCACAGTATGGGAATCCATAAAAAGTTTCATAAGCGGGCGATCGGGTCTTGCGATCGTTGCAGGTGTTCCCGCCCGAGTAATCCGTTATCGGTTTGACGATGAAACGATCGCTCAAATGCAGGCTCTTCAGTGGTGGGGTTGGGATGACGAGAAACTAAAACGAAACGGTGATAAATTTTGTAATCCGCAACGATTGTTGGAGGAAAGCAAATGAGAGTTTTACATCTAATGTTGGCGAATTTTTATATTGACAACTATTCGTACCAAGAAAACTATCTGCCAAAGTACCACAAGGTACAGGGCCACGAGGTTGAAATCGTGGCATCGCTTTTCACCTTTGATGAAAACGGCAAAGGCAAGATGTTGCCGAAACCGGACAGCTATGTGAATGAGTACGGCATCCCTGTCACGCGTCTTGCATACAGGAAGGGCAAATTGTCCCGTCGGTTGAATCGGTATGAGGGATTACGCGAGGAACTGGAGCGCATCGCTCCGGAATGCATTTTTCTTCATGGCATCCAATCGGCGGATGTCACTGAGGTGATTCGCTACTGTAAGCAGCATCCTGACACGGTGGTGTACGGTGATAATCATTCGGATTTAGTGAACAGTGCCCATAATTGGGCATCAAAACATATTTTGCACCGTATTATCTGGCGGTATTATGCTAAACGCTTAAACCCGTATGTTCGTAAATTTTACGGTGTGCTTCCCGCCCGCGTGGATTTTCTAACGGACATGTACGGCTTGCCAAAGCATAAAGTCGAGCTGTTGGTCATGGGAGCGGATGATGACTGTGTGAAGGCGGCCAATGACTCTACCGTACGGCTTCAAAAGCGCAAGGAATACGGCCTGTCAGACGATGATTTTGTTGTCGTGACCGGCGGCAAGATCGATCATAACAAGCCGCAAGTGTTGCGCCTCATGCAGGCGGTCAACGAATGGGACGATGCAAGCGCAAAACTGCTGGTGTTCGGCAGTGTGAATTCTGCGTTGCAAGAACGGTTTAACAGTTTGCTGTCCGATCGTGTGCAGTATATCGGTTGGAAACAATCAAGTGATATTTACAACGAGTTCGCCGTAGCGGATTTGGTGGCATTCCCCGGCTTGCATTCTGTTTTGTGGGAACAAGCGGTTGCTATGGGAAAACCGTGTGTGTTTCGCAAACTGAATGGATTTGACCACATCGATCTCGGCGGCAACTGTGTGTACTTTGAAGAAGACACCACCAAGGCGTATCAAACGGTTTTGGCATCTGCCAAAACACAACTTGCCTCGATGCGGCAGGTAGCGGTCGAAAAAGGTATGGCCGTATTTTCCTATGAACAAATTGCCAAACGGGCGTTGGAGGAATAAAACATGGCATTGTATGAAGAATTGGTAAACCAAAAAGCAGTTCTCAGCGTAGTCGGCTTGGGTTATGTGGGCATGCCCCTTGCCATTGCATTTGCACAAAAAGGAATTCGAGTGACCGGCTTTGATGTCAACCGCGCCAAGGTGGATCTGTACAAAGCCGGGGAAGACCCCACCAACGAAGTGGGCCCGGAAGCGGTGAAATCCAGCACCGTGAATTTCACGGCAGACGAAGCCGAATTGGACGAGGTGCTGTTCCATGTGGTCGCCGTGCCGACACCTGTAAACACCGACCACACCCCCGATTTGACACCGGTTATCGGTGCCAGTACCGTCGTGGGCCGTCACCTCAAAAAGGGTGCTATCGTGGTGTACGAATCCACCGTGTACCCCGGTGTCACGGAGGATGTATGCGTGCCGATCTTGGAAAAAGAATCCGGTCTTACCTGCGGTGTGGATTTCAAAGTCGGGTATTCCCCCGAACGCATCAATCCCGGAGACCGCGTTCATCGTCTGGAAAACATTCACAAGATCGTGTCCGGTATGGATGCCGAATCCTGTGAACAAATCAAAAAAGTGTATGATCTGGTGATCGAAGTCGGTACATACCCCGTATCCACCATCAAAACCGCCGAAGCCATTAAAGTGGTGGAAAACAGTCAGCGCGATATCAACATTGCGTTTATGAACGAACTCGCCATGGTGTTTGACCGCATGGGTATTGATACCAACGAGGTCGTGGACGGCATGAACACCAAATGGAATGCCCTTGGGTTCCGCCCCGGTTTGGTGGGCGGTCACTGCATTGGTGTGGATCCGTATTATTTCACCTACGAAGCCGAAAAACTCGGTTATCACAGCCAGATCATCTTAAACGGCCGCATCGTCAACGACGGCATGGGTGCCTTTGTGGCGGATGCCACCATCAAGCAGATGATTTTGGCGGGATTGTCTCCCAAAAAGGCAAAAGTCGGTATTTTGGGGCTCACTTTTAAAGAAAACTGTCCCGATACCCGCAACAGCAAAGTCAATGATGTCATCGTGCGCCTGAGAGAATACGGTATTGAACCCGTGGTGGTGGATCCGTGGGCATCTGAGCGCGACGCCATGCACGAATACGGTGTCACACTCACGCCGATGGCGGACTTACAAGATGTAGATTGCCTGATTGTTGCCGTGGCGCACAACGAATTTAAGGCGATGACGCTGGAACAACTCAAAACATTGTATCGCAACGGCGCGGACGCGGAAAAAGTGCTCATTGATGTCAAGGGCTTATATGCCGTTTCGGATTTGAAAGCGTCAGGTATGCGGTTCTGGAGATTGTAAGATGCTGTATATTACAACCGCGGTGCATGACCGCTATACAATAACCGAAGCGTTTGTCAACCGGTTGGCGGAACAAACCTTGCAGGATTTCACGCTGGTACTGGTGGACGACGGGTCTACCGACGGCACCGCCGAGATGGTCAAATCGAAGATGCCGAACGCGGTCGTTTTAACGGGCGACGGAAACTTGTGGTGGGGCGGTGCCCTGCACATGGCATACAAATGGTTGCGTGATCGGATACAGGACAATGATGTTGTCATGTTCGCCAACGACGACACACAGTTTAAAAGTGATTATTTGGAGACGGCTGTTGCGTTGGTGGCACAACATCCGGATTCGCTGATTACCGGTTGCGGCATCAATGTGCATACCGGCAAACAGGTCGACGGCGCGGTGCACTGGGATTTCCAAAAAGGTGCAATTGTCGGCAGATTGCAACCGACAGATAGCAGCAATTGCGCCTCCACGCGCAGCTTGTTCTTCGCGGGTAAAGTGCTCAAAAAAACGGGTGGGTTTCACCCCGTTTTGTTGCCGCATTACGCATCGGATTACGAATGGACGATGCGTGCGGTGCGAAAAGGTTTTCCGGTGCGGTCATTTGAAGAGTTGCAATACACCTTTGACCCCGGTACCACGGGGGATAACGACCTTGCCAAGTTGACGCTTAAAAAGTTGTTCAGTAAACGGTCTATTGCCAATCCCGTTTACCGTATGACCTTTTTGTTTATGTCTACACCGCTGAGATTTCTGCCGAGCCATTTTGGATATCAGATGCGACGGTATTTTGGTAAAATCGGTGTATTTAAAAAAATTGTTAAGCGAGGGAAGTAATCGTGATGAATCGCTTGCTTTTATTACCCCAAAAATGGTGGAACCGATTACTCAATGCTATTGAGTTCAAACGCAAACATGTGCAGTGCGCCGATACGGTGCGCATTCGCGGTCACTTGCGGTTGTTTGGTGACGGCACCATTCGCATAGGCAAAGGGGTGCGTATCAATTCTTGTCTGATGGCAAACCCCATCGGTGGCATGGATTATACGATGATCGCCACCAAGGCTCCCGGTGTACTCACGATCGGCGATCATGTCGGCATCTCCAACTGTGCCATTGTGTGCCAAAATGCCGTCACGATTGAGGATGGTGTGCTCATCGGCGGCAGTGTGAAAATTTACGATACGGATTTCCATTCGTTGGATCATACGGTGCGCGGCAAAGGAGCCAAGGTGGATATTCCCACCACCAAACCCGTGCACATCAAGAAAAATGCGTTCATCGGGGCACATTCGATTATTCTTAAGGGCGTTACGATTGGTGAACGCGCCATCATCGGCGCCGGTTCGGTGGTTACCAAAGATATTGGTGATGACGAAATCTGGGGCGGTAACCCTGCAAAATGTATTCGAAAAAACGGAACATGTTAGGTGACTCGTCCGATAAATAACTTATAAAATTCGCCTGTGCTTGGGAGAAGAGTATGAATTTTTTGCAAAGAAAAAACAAAAAACCAACATGGAAAATCGGCTCTGAAACGGCATTTAGCTTATTGTTGTTGTTAACATGGATACAAAAGACCGTGGTAGGATACGCACTGGTGTTCATTCGGCGTGTGCCGTATATCGGTGTGCCGATTGCGGAGGTCTATCCGTTCTTGGTGGTGGCTTTAATCGTTTTGGCACTGCCATGGATGCTCAAACGCATTCGTGCCGTGGAGTTGCTATTGTATCTCCTTGCGGTAGCGGTGGTTCTGTTGTCCACCGTTTTGTATCCGCAAAATGCGGAGCATATCCAGGAGGAACTGGTGAACATTCTGGCCGCTGTACTGCCCATGATTTTCTTGGGTGTATGCTACGATTATGAACGGCATAAAAATATGCTTTTTTGGGCATCGTTGCTCGGCACAGTTACCATGTTTTCATATCAAGTGTATCAATTGGCAATCGGAAGAGAATTGCTGGAAGATAGTATGTATTCAGCATACCTTGTGTTGCCGAGCGTCATGTATCTGATTTATTATGCCGCCGACAAAAAGAAAACACTGTGTTGGGTGATTGCGACACTGGCAGCACTGACGATGTTCACATACGGTACCCGTGGCCCAATTTTGTGTATGACCATTCTGTTGAGCGTGTATTTGCTGATATCCGTTTGGCGTATACACTCCATGTGGAAAAGGTTGTTGTGCTCGTTGGGCATCGTGGCGGTAGTGGCTTTTGTTCTGTCCGGTGAAGCAACACTCAACTTAGCAACATGGTTATCCGAAATCTTCGACAAAATCGGCTTCAGTACACGATTATTTGATTTTTATATTGAGGGCGAAATACTGGATACCACCGGTCGAGAGCGCATTATTCCTCGCGCAATGTCACTGATTTGGCAGAGTCCTGTGTGGGGTTACGGCTTTATGGGTGACCGCGTGTATTTTAGTGCTTATCCACACAATTTATTTGTGGAATTGTGGATGCATTACGGCTTGTTGTTCGGTACGATTGCCGGTGTTGCGGCAGTAGGTTTGCCGATCACCGCACTTTACAGACAACGCGGAAGCCGTGATCAATTTTTATTGTTGCTGATGTTTGTTTGCTTGACATTGGTCAAACTGATGCTATCCAGTTCCTATATACAAGAACCGTATCTCTTTTTCATGTTTGGCGTGTGTTTGGCGGCGCGTCGGAATACAGAACATTTGTCGGATCGCAAATTGAACCGGGCAAGAAGGGTGTAACGAAGATGTTGAAACGATGGTTGAAAGACTGCTACATACATCGAAAATGGCACAGGAAAGTGCGAATGTCTGCGGGATGTAATGTTGCGAAACGCTCCTCATTTGAGGGAGCCAATTATATGGGCGTCGGAGCGGTATTTTCCGGTGAGATGGGATATGGCTCATATATTGGTAATCGCACACGTATTTTCGGCAAGATTGGTCGCTATACCAGCATTGCCGGCAATGTGCGCACTGTGAATGGGTTTCATCCCACAGAAACTTTTGTATCGACCCATCCGGCATTGTACAGCAATCAGTGTTGTGTCGATTTGCCGTTGCGTTCCGAGAGTGTGTTTGTCGAAGAACGCTTTGCCGATCCGGTACACAAATTTGATGTGGTGATCGGTAACGATGTGTGGATCGGTGAAAATGTCATATTGGTTGCCGGTGTAACGGTGGGCGACGGCGCGGTGATCGCCGCAGGTGCTGTTGTGACAAAAGATGTGCCGCCGTATACGGTGGTTGGCGGTGTACCGGCAAAGCCCATCAAAAAGCGGTTTAACGATGAGCAGATTCAGTTGTTGCTTGCGTTTAAGTGGTGGAATAAGCCGTTTACTTGGATTGCAGAGCATCGTGAAATGTTTGATGATATTGAACAATTTGAAGCCTTAATGAAAACGGAGCAGTAAACGATGAAAGTTTGTGATGTGGTTCTCAATTCCATTTGGTATGACCCGCGCGTGCGCAAGCAGATCAGTGAGTATTTGGCACGCGGCGTGGACTTGTGTTGCGTGGGGTTTCAATGCAATCGTTATGACCCCGAAAAAGTAGCGACCATTCCATGTCCGACCACCATTGCGTCCATGCCTGTCGCCTTCCGCGGTAAGCAACGGTCTGTGTGGCAAAAATTAACGCGTGAACGAGTGCGCGATCAGGCGGTGTGTGATGCTATCGTGGCATACAAGCCGGATGTCATCCACGCCAATGATTTGAACGCGTTGATTCCCGCCTATAAGGCGAGTCGCATCTTAAAATGCAAACTCATCTACGATTCCCACGAGGTTTGCACCGAAAATTTCCATGCAGGCGGCAAAAAACTGTATGCCCTGATGCTCAAGGTGAAAGAACGGTACATCTGCAAACGGGTCGATAAAATGATTTGTGTCAGCCATGCGGCGGCGGACTATTTTGCCAAAGAATATCACATCCCCACTCCCACGGTTATTACCAATTGCGCTCTCAAAGCCGAGCAATGCTTTGAAGCCCCAAAAAACGAGGGGTTTGAGATTCTTAACCACGGCCAGTTTTACGGTGGACGGGGATACGATATTATGGTGGAAGCGGCACCGCTTCTTGCCGAATATCCCGAAATCAAGATTGCGATGCGCGGGTTCGGTGTAATGGAGAACCAACTGCGCGACCGCGTTGCACAGCTGAAGGCGGATAATGTGGTCTTTTACCCGCGGGTGCTGGTGCAGGAACTGATCCCGTATGCTGCCCGCTCGATGGTGGGTGTGGCGATGACCGAGGCAATTTGCTTAAACTTCAAATTATCAGTGTCTAACAAATTGTTCGAATATGCGGCAGCAGGGTTGCCTGTCATTATGTCGGATATTCCCGAGCATCGGTACTTAAACGAAAAATATGCGTTTGGTATCGTCTTGCCCGAGAATACCCCTGAGGCATTTTCCGAAGCAGTAGTGAAACTGTACACCGACAAAGCATTTTATGATGCCTGTGCCGCAAACGCTCGACGGTTGTCCGAGGAAATTAACTGGGAGACAGAGTTCAATCGGTTGATTACTCTTGAACAAGACTGGATGGACATCTTGTGATTTTTGCTTGAAAGGATTTGTAAAGTGACGATGAACAGAAGCCGTAGTTTGAAAACCGGTATTGCATTTTCGTATATACTGTTGGTCATCAATATGCTATATGGCTTATTTATTACACCTTTCATCTTGCAACAAATTGGGCAAGCGGGTTATGGTGTTTATAAATCTGTCGCTTCTTTAAGCGCGTCGTTAGCAGTGTTGGATTTGGGGTTGGGTGCCACTACCACACGCTATATGGCCATTTATAATGCGCAAGGGAATAAAAAGGATGCCGGAAACTTTTTGGCCATGATTTTTGTGCCGTTTGCCATCCTGGCAGTTGTTCTTGGTACAATAGGCAGCGGCACCTATTTCTTCGCGCCGACTCTTTATTCACAAACCTTTACGGTTGATCAGATTGGCTTGGCACAACAATTAATTGCTGTTTTGGTTCTCAATATGGTGCTGCGTCTGTTTGAAAACCTGTTGGCAGGTGTGGTGCGAGGATTTGAATATTTTAGTTTGTCTAACGGCATTAAATTGATTGCGTTGTTGAGTAAGATCGCGCTCATTTTAGTGGTGTTACCGATTACCAAGAACATTTTGTTTGTCGTGTTGGCGGAAACGGCAATCGTCAGTATCGCCATTGCGTTTTTCTTTTGGTTTGTTGTTCGCCGTATCGGCATCTTGCCAAAATTGATTAAATGGGATAAGGCGGTGTTTAAGGAATCCTTCACCTATACCGCACTCATGTTTGTGCAAACCTTGACAATTCAATTTAACGGAAATGTGGACAATATTTTAATCGGTGCCAAAATCAGCGCCACAAGTGTTACGGTGTATTCCATGGCGCTTTTGGTATTTGGTATGTATGAGAATCTGTCCGGTTCCATTGCGAATATTATGCTCCCCAGTATGGCGCGGCGTGTCGTATCCGGCGACTCTCCTGAGCAACTGCAGCGGTCCGTTGAGAAAGCAGGGCGCTGGCAGTTCATGTTGCTGGCGGCGGCGCTGGGCGGATTTGTTGTGTTAGGAAAAGACTTTTATAGCCTGTGGTTGGGCGATGCATACATGGATTGCTATTATCTTACTTTGATTTTAATGATTCCGGTTACATTCCCCATGATCCAAAATGTCTCTCTTTCTATTTTGCGCGCGCAAAATCGCATGGGGTACCGGACGGCCACTTTGGCAATTTCCTGTGTCATTAATATTCTGGTTTCGTTAATCGGCATTCATTATTGGGGATACTGGGGAGCTGCACTTGGCACGGTAATGGCCACTATCGGTAATCTTGTGTTTATGAATGTGTATTATCATCGTGTGCTGAAATTTCATGTATTCCAAATGTTTTATAACATCATCAAACGCACCGGCTTGTGCGCAGTTGCGGCAACGGTGGTCACATATGGTGTTCACCGGTTTGTGTCAGGGAATTGGTTTGCTTTTGCGTTGAATGTGGTCGTGTATGTTGCCACATACGGTGCTTGCTTGTTTTTCTTTTCGTTGAGCAAAGCAGAGCGTAACCGTGTGTTTTCAAAGATAAGGGGGCAAAAATCGTGCGAATCGGAATCCTGACCTTTCACCGCAGTATTAACAACGGCGCGTTTATGCAATGCTACGCATTGAGCAAGCGGCTTCGGCAAGATTTTCCGGATGTGCAGGTGGAAGTGGTTGACTATAACTTGCTCCGAGCGGAGACGATGTACGACACATCACTGCAACACTATTTTTGCGGCGGCACGGCGATGACCAAGTTCAAACGAGCGGTTAAGCTGTTGCTGGATCCCCTAAAATTACAAAAACTAAAAAGACGCAAAGAGATGTTTCGACAGGCGCTCACACATCTGCCGTTGTCGGAAACTGCATTTTTATCGGATTTACCGACCGAAGCGATCACCTACATAAACCATCGTTATGATGCTGTGGTGGTGGGCAGTGACGCTGTGTGGAACTACACAAGCCGTAGATTCCCCAACATTTATTTTCCTGACGCATCGGTAAACCTCCCCAAATTAAGTTATGCCGCCAGTTGTTACGGTATGGATTTTCTCGCAGAGGAACAAAATCGACAGGCAATCGGTGATTGTTTGCGTGATTTCTCATTTCTGGGTGTTCGGGATAAAGCCACGGAGGATTTCGTGAAGTGGGGCGATGCGGCGCTGTGTCCCGTCCACACATGTGATCCGACCGCCTTTTTGGATGTGAACGATCTGCCTGTTGACGAACAGATCATTCGCCAAAAGCTCGAAAAGCGGGGGTTCGATTTTTCCAAGCCTACCATTGGCGTGATGGGTACATCGGCCATGATGAAAATGGTGCGTTCGTTTTTTGGCAGGCAATACCAGGTTGCCGCCTTGTATGAACCGACACCGGGCGCAGATGTGCAGTTGTACGATTTGTCACCGCTTGAGTGGGCGTATGTATTCCGCTTTTTCAAATTAACATTTACTACCTATTTCCACGGCACGATGTTGTCGTTACGCAACGGTGTGCCGCTGATATGTATTGCGCTAAAAACCAAATTTGCCAAGCGCCATACCCCGAAAACTTTAGATGTGCTCACGCGGCTCGGATATGCTGACTGGTATTTTGAAACAGATTATAAAGCACAGAATTTCGAACGCATCAAAGCGAAAGCCGAAGAACTGCTGACCGCCGACAAAAAAGCGGAAATTCTCGGACGCTTAGATAAAGAGGCGGAATCATACGAGTTTTTCCGTCAAGCCTTGCAAAAAGTGATTACGGATGTGAATAAAGGAGAGGGAAAATCATGATTAATGTAATCGGACTGGGGTATATTGGTTTACCCACGGCATTGATGCTGGCGTCGCACGGTGTGGAAGTTATCGGAACCGACTATAACAAGGAACTGGTTGCGACCTTGAATGCGGGTAAAACCACCTTTAAAGAGGACGGGTTGGACGAGCTGTTTGCCGACGCCGTCAAAGGCGGTATCAAGTTCAGCACGGAGTATCAGGTAACGGATACCTACATCGTATCGGTGCCGACTCCGTATGATAAGTTTTCTAAAAAAGTCGATGCCTGTTATGTGGTAGCGGCGGTAAAATCCGTGATGGCGGTGTGCCCGAAAGGTGCGACGGTCGTCATTGAATCCACCGTTTCCCCCGGTACGATTGATAAATTTGTGCGTCCCGCCATCGAAGCAAACGGTTTCGTGATTGGCAAAGATATCAACCTCGTACACGCGCCCGAACGCATCATTCCCGGCAATATGGTGTACGAGCTGTTGCACAACAACCGCACCATCGGCGCGGACGATAAGGCTATCGGTGAAAAGATTAAAGCGGTGTATGCGTCGTTCTGTCAGGGTGACATCGTGGTTACCGATATCCGCACGGCGGAAATGACCAAGGTGGTGGAAAACACCTTCCGTGCGGTGAACATTGCGTTTGCCAACGAACTCGCGAAAATCTGCCGTCACGACAATATGGATGTGTACGAAATTATCAAGATTTGCAACATGCACCCGCGCGTCAACATTTTGCAACCGGGCCCCGGTGTGGGCGGTCACTGTATTTCGGTAGACCCGTGGTTCTTGGTCGGTGATTATCCGAGCCTTGCCAAGGTGATTGACGAATCCATGAAGACCAACGACGGCATGCCGGATTTCGTTCTCAACCGCATTTATGAGATTATGAAAGAAAACGGACTTACCGATATTTCCCGTGTGGGCTTGTACGGCTTGTCGTACAAGGAAAATGTGGACGATTACCGCGAATCACCGACATTACAGCTTCTTGAAAGCCAAGAACGCCATCTGGCGACGGGGCTGAAAACCTACGATCCGTTTATCACCAAAGATATTGTCGAAAATCAGTATCACGATCTGGATGCGTTCCTCGATGATGTGGATCTGGTGGTTATCATGGTCAAACATGACGAAATCAAGCAAAATATGGACAAACTGGCGAACAAAGTCGTGCTGGATTGCCATAACATTTGCACACTCCCCAATACATATCATCTGTAAGGAGAACCGTCTATGAAAACCGTTATGCTGGTGTTCGGGACGCGTCCCGAAGCCATCAAAATGTGTCCGCTCGTCAATGAGCTGAAAACCAGAAGCGGCATCAAAACCGTCGTCTGTGTGACCGGCCAGCACCGTCAGATGCTCGATCAGGTGTTGGATGCGTTTTCCGTTGTGCCGGATTACGACTTGTCGATTATGAAGGACAAGCAGACGCTGTTTGATATTACCACCAATATTTTAAACGGAATCGGTGGCGTGCTCGACGAAGTTAAGCCCGATGTGGTGCTTGTACATGGGGATACCTCCACGACATTCGTGACGGCACTGGCTTGTTTTTACAAGCAGATTCCCGTGGGACATGTCGAAGCGGGACTGCGAACCCATAACATTTACAGCCCGTACCCCGAAGAATTCAACCGTCAGGCGGTGTCTATCGTATCGCAGTATAATTTTGCCCCCACCGAACTGTCGGCGGACAACCTGCGCCGTGAAGGCAGAGATGAAAAGACCATCCACATCACGGGTAACACCGCCATCGACGCACTCAAAACCACGGTGCGGGATACCTATACGCACCCTGAACTCGAGTGGGCGAGTGACAGTCGTTTAATTATGATTACGGCGCATCGCCGCGAAAATTTAGGCGAGCCGATGCACCATATGTTCCGCGCCATTCGCCGTATTATGGACGAGCATCCCGATGTGAAGGCCATCTATCCCATTCACATGAATCCGGTGGTGCGTCAGGCGGCGGAAGAAGAACTCGGCGGGTGTGACCGTATTCGCATCATCGAACCGTTGGATGTGTTGGATTTCCACAACTTCTTGGCAAGAAGCTATCTTATCTTGACCGATTCGGGCGGTATCCAAGAAGAAGCCCCGAGTCTCGGGAAACCCGTTTTGGTAATGCGGGATACCACCGAGCGTCCTGAGGGTATCAAAGCGGGTACGCTGAAATTGGTGGGAACCGACGAACAGCCGATTTACGATAACTTTAAGTTGTTGCTGGAGAACAAAGAGGCATACGACGCCATGGCACAAGCCAGCAATCCGTACGGTGACGGCTTTGCCTGCAAACGGATTGCGGATATTCTGGATACATAAGGGGTATTGTCATGAAAGAACACGACAGCATCGACATGACAACCGAACAAGTCCTGATTGCGCTTCTCCGCGCGGTACTGCACGGAGAACGGTTTTGTGAACCGTTGAGCTTTACCGCCTTTCGGGCGGTATACAAGCTGGCGGGTAAGCATGATCTCGCGCATCTGGTTTATTATGCCGCCGAGGCGGGTGGTGTGTTGCCGACGCCGTCGGACGATGCCGAGCGTGTCTTTTTGGAACGCGCCGCCACGATGATGACGGCCGCGCAGTACCGGTACATCAAATCGGACGCCGAGCTGCAACATATCGGTACCGTTTTAGAAAAAGCGGATATTGACTATATGCCGATGAAAGGTGCGGTGTTGCGCACGCTGTACCCCGAACCGTGGATGCGTACCAGTTGTGACATTGACATTCTGGTGCGTGAATCGGACCTAAACCGTGCCGTAGAGGTTTTGACGGCGGACGGGTTTACGACCGACGGGGTGCGCAATTATCACGATGTGTTACTGCGTTGTGACGGCGTGAATCTGGAACTGCACCACAACCTGTTAGAACGCATGCCGAAAAGCGATGCCGTACTTGAAACGGTATGGGAACATACGGCAAACCGTGGGCATTACCATCTGGAAACCCCCGCTTTCTTTTTGTATCACCATATCGCACACATGGCACATCACTTTATAGGCGGCGGATGCGGTATTCGTACCGTGATGGATTTGTGGCTGCTTTTGCATAACAGTCAGTATGCTGCCGCCGATGTGATGGACTTGTTGCAAGAAGGCGGATTGTCTGTATTCGGGGAGCAGATGTGTCTGCTTGCCGACTGTTGGTTCGGTGACGGTGAGCCTGACGAGCAGATGCGCCGCGTGGAGCAGTTTGTTCTGCACGGCGGTGCTTTCGGTTCGGGTGAACAACGCTACGCCTCCGGTGCCGCGCGCCACGGAAAGAAAGGTATGGCATGGCGCGTGATGTTTATGCCGTACGAGGACTTAAAGCATCTCTATCCCAAGCTGGACGGCAAACCGCATTTGACATGGTATTATCAATGGTGCCGCATTCTTACACGCTTAAAGCAAGGACGCGGAGGCGGTGCGGTTGATCGCATCAAAAAAGTAGGCGAACAGACCGACGATGCGGTTAAACAAATGCAGGCATTTCTTTCATCTGTCGGATTATATTACGGAGAATGATGTATGAGAATTTTAATGTTGGCAAACTACTATACACCCGAAAAAGCCGCCAGCCCGTATCTCGGTGAAAACAAGCGCGAAGCGTTTGCCGAAGCGGGCTTTGAGATGGTGCTGTATACTCCCGTCCCGACGCGCGGGATTTCGGAGGAGGTACGGCGGGAATACCAACAGCGTTTGTACGAAGAAGAACTGGACGGCAAACTCAAAGTGCATCGTTTCCCGCTGATGCGAGAGGGGAAAAACCCATTGCAACGCGCATTTCGGTATGCGCTCAGCATTTGGAAGCTGTACCGCTTAGCACTCAAGGAAACGGACATTGATATTCTGGCGATAGGGTCCACACCGCCTATCAACGGACTCATGTTTAAAAGCATCAAGAAAAAGCTCGATTGCAAAGTGGTGTATAACCTGCAGGATATGTTCCCCGATTCGCTGGTAACGGCGGGGCTCGCCAAAAAGGACGGATTACTTTGGAAGCTCGGTCGCAAGATTGAAGATATTACCTACCGCGATGCCGATTTGATTGTGGCATTGTCTGACGGGTTCAAACGCACCGTGATGTCGCGCGGCGTGCCGGAAGACAAGATAACCGTCATTCGTAACTGGGTAGACGAACAAGCGGTGGTGTCGGTACCCCGCGAGCAAAACACTCTGTTTGATACTTACGGCTTGGACCGCGAGAAATTCTATGTGTGCTACAGCGGCAATGTTGGCTTGTCCCAGAATATGGATATGTTACTGGATGTGGCAAAATCGCTGCGTGAGCGCACCGACATAGGGTTTATTATTGTGGGTGAAGGTGCGTACAAGAAGCAGGTGGAGGCCCGTGTAGCCACAGAACAACTGGAGAATGTCACACTCATTCCGTTCCAGCCGTATGAGAAAATATCCGAGGTATTCAGCCTCGGTGATTGCGGTCTCATCATTTCCAAAGCGGGAACGGGTGAGTGTTCGGTTCCCAGCAAAACATGGAGCGTGATGTCGGCGTCGCGCCCCGTGCTTGCCTCGTTTGACAAGGGCGGCGAATTGGACGATATTATAGGGGAAAGCGGTTGCGGTGTTTGCGTACCCGCCAACGATCCCGATGCGTTCCGTGCCGCCGTGTTACAACTCGCGGACGATGCTGAAACCCGCACCGAAATGGGACAAAACGGACGGCGGTATATTGAAGACAACCTGACCCGTGCCATCGGTACGGACAAATGGGTAAATGTGATGAATCAAGTGGCAGGAAATACGGAGAAAGAAGAGGTTTTTTCTCATGCAGAATGAATATAAGACCTTGTTTCTGCGCCAATCGTATTTGGATTGTGCCGATACCTACGCGACATCTTTACGTCCCGATGCGGTGACATGGGATTATGTGGTGCTGACCGCCTCCAACGAGGCGCAAGCGAAAGCATACGAAGAACAGATTGAACACCGCCTTGCGGCAGAGGTGTTGCCGTCTTCCACCACCTATGCAGTGGTTCCCGATCCCGATGGAAAACGGTGCGGTTCGGGTGGTGCCACACTCGCCGTGTTGCGGTATATCGCCGAGCGTGAGGGTGTCGATGCACTGGAGCGGTTACGGATTTTGTGTATTCATTCGGGAGGCGACAGCAAACGCGTCCCGCAGTATTCCGCGTGCGGCAAGATTTTTTCACCTGTACCGCGTATTCTGCCCGACGGCAGACGCAGTACCTTGTTTGATGAATTTATGTACGGTATGTCGGGCGTGCCGTCGCGCATTGCGAACGGTATGCTGGTATGCTCGGGTGATGTTCTGCTGTTGTTCAATGCGCTGCAACTGGATTTTTACGGGGATGGTGCCGCGGCACTTTCCATCAAAGAAAAAGTGGAAACCGGTAAAAACCACGGGGTGTTCCTTGGTAATGGCGAGGGCAATGTGGAACGGTTCTTGCACAAGCAAACGGTAGAAACGCTAAACGCCATGGGCGCCGTAGACAAAAACGGCAATGTGGATATTGACACGGGTGCGGTCATCTTCTCCGGTAAATTGGTGGAGAAATTGTATTCGCTGGTGGATACGCCTGACAAATTTGCGGCATTGGTCAATGACCGGGTACGGTTGTCGTTTTATGCGGATTTCCTGTACCCGCTTGCCAAGGGCAGTACGCTGGAAGCGTTTTATAACGAAACGCCCGAAGGCGATTTTTCGCCTGAACTTACCGTCGCGCGTGAGCAAATATGGCACGCGCTTCACGGTTTTCCTATGAAATTGGTGCGTTTTTCGCCGGCGGCGTTCCTGCATTTTGGTACCACCGCCGAACTTCTTCGCTTGATGACGAGCGATATGCCGCATTACCGTTTTCTCGGTTGGAGCGGTGTGACCAACAGCAACTACCACGGCGATGCATTCGCGGTGTATAACAGTTATGTTCACCGCGATGCCGTTATCGGCAACGGCGCGTATATCGAAGACTGCGACGTGCAGGAAAACGTCACCGTCGGCGACGGCGCGGTCGTATCAGGCGTCACGCTGCGGAATGTGACCGTTCCGCCAGGCGCGGTGTTGCACGGGTTAAAACTTGCCGATGACCGCTATATTTGCCGCATGTACGCGGTGGGGGATAACCCCAAAGAAACCGGTTGGATGGGTAAGTCGCTGTCGCAATCGCTTTGGGAAACCCCGCTTTTCAAAGTGTGCCCGACCATGGAAGAGGCGGTAGCCGCCACCCTTTCGGGTGTGCAAGATGGCGAATTGCTGTCCCTAAAAGACAGTTTTAACTTAGCGGATGTTACCGCTATTCTGCCGTGGCAGGATAAACTGGACGACAAAATCATTGCGGAAACCATTCTGGAAGCGATTGATGCGCGTATCCCGTGTGCCGAGGTACAAGCACAGTTTCCGAGCGGCGTATCGGAACGGGTGGAACGGTATCTGTTGCAAGCGGCAGAGTTGCTGGATGAAACCGACCTTACCGCTTTCGGTCGCAAGATTCGCATTTATTATTATGCATCCAAGCTTATTGACGGCGAACGGTTGGCGGGTATGTGCTTCGACACCATCTGCGATGCCGTTCTCAAAGCGGCGATTCAAAACGCACAATACGATCCGACGGTGTCCATTCAGCGGGACGAAGTGGTAGCGCGTCTGCCGGTGCGTGTCAACTGGGGCGGCGGTTGGACCGATACCCCGCCGCATTGTCTGGAACACGGCGGCACGGTGCTCAATGCCGCACTGCTGCTGGACGGGGATGAGCCCATTGAGGTGACGCTCAAGCGCCTCCCCGAACCGAAATTCGTGCTCGCATCCACCGACATCGGCAGTTATTCCGAGTTTTGCGAACTCGATCCCCTTTGTAATTGCAACGATCCGCATGCGTCCTTTGCGTTGCATAAAGCGGCGCTCATTGCGTGCGGTGTTATCCCGCGTGAGGGCGGCCTCTCCATGGAAGAGGTGTGCCGAAACCTCGGCGGCGGTTTGTATATGAATACCCGCGTGATTAATATTCCCAAAGGCAGCGGTCTTGGCACCAGCTCCATTTTAGCGGCGGCGTGCGTCAAAGGCTTGTCGGAGTTTTTGGGGTTACCGCTCGGCGAAAACGATCTCATCAACCGCGTACTGTGCATGGAACAGCTCATGTCCACGGGCGGCGGTTGGCAGGATCAGGTCGGCGGACTCATCAGCGGTATCAAACTCGCCGTGTCTGACCCTGCGTTGGAACAACAGATTACCTGCCGTGCACTCAACCTTAGCCCCGAAACCAAGCGCGAACTCAGCGAGCGGTTTGCGGTGATTTACACAGGCCAACGCCGTTTGGCACGCAATTTACTCCGCGAAGTGGTCGGCAAATACATCGGCTCGGATCCCACGGCGCTCGATGTGCTCAAAACCCTGCCCCGTATCGCGCTTGACATGTGCGAGGCGCTGGAAAACGGCGATATTGACCGCTTTGCCGCGTTGCTCAACGACCATTGGGAACAATCTAAACGCTTGGATGCGGGTTGCACCAACACTTGTATCGATCAAATCTTTTTGAGTATCGACGATCTTATCGACGGTAAAATGATTTGCGGTGCAGGTGGTGGCGGATTCTTACAGGTGATGATGAAAAACGGCGTCACATTAGAGGACCTTGCCAAACGGCTCGATGATGTGTTCGCGGATTCCGGCGTGCGCGCCTACCGCAGTCAACTTGTGTTTTAACTGAAAACGGAGAAAAGCATATTGCTTTTCTCCGTTTTTTTACTTGACAATAGGAAAACGGTGTGATATATATAACCTATACAGAATAAATATCATAATCAAAAAAGAATACAAAAAGACAAGGAGGGGTTCCTATGCCGATTGAACTGTTGTACTTAGCGGTTGTATTTGCCGTGGCAATCGTCTGTTTTTCGATTCTCAAGCGTCCCTTATACGAATGCATGCTGGTGGCGTTCGTTGCACTGGTGTTGGTCACGGGGACATGGGGCAATATCGGCACCTATATTTGGGAGGCGTTGCAGGAGTCTACCTTATATGTGATTTTTGTGTTTATCATTTCGGCGGCGTTGTTATCCAAAACCACCGTGATTGACGATTGTATTGCCATCATTTTGTCTGTTTTCGGCCGTTTGCGCGGCGGTGCGGGTTTTGTTGCCATTATCGGCAGTTCGTATATGGGTTCACTGTCGGGGTCGGGTCCCGGCAATGTGGCGACCACCGGTGTGTTCACCATTCCGGCGATGATCCGTTCGGGTTTTCCGCCGCATCTTGCCGCGAATGTCGAGGCGCATGCCAGTACCATGGGAAACATGATTCCGCCCGCGGGTATGATTGCCATTGCGTTTGCGGCATTGGATACCCTGTATCCCAATACATACACCATGTCTCAGTATTGGTTGCTGTTGTGGGGCATTGCGCTGTGGTTTATTCTGCAACGCATTCTCACCTTGTATTTCATGTGCCGTCACTATAAAGTCGAGCCAATGAAAAAAGAAGACTTACCCGGCCTGCGGCAATCGTTAAAACATGGTTGGAAAGCCGTCTTTTTACCGATTATCGTGTTCGTGCCGTTCCTGCTGATCAGTGAATTTGAGCCGTTTTTCATCTCCCGTATCGGTGTTGACGGTACCAAGGCTCTTAACAACAGCTTGTTATTGTTTATTCCATCGCTTATTGTGCTGGTCGGTGTGCTGCTGTCGGGCAAAGAAACGAGAAAGACGATGACATTGCCCGCTATGTGCAAAGACATTCGTGACGGCATGCACAAGGTCGTTCCGACTGCGTCGCTGGTGCTGTTTGCGTATTTTGTCAGCAATGTGTTTGTCGATCTCAATGTGGAAGCGGCGATCGGCGCGTTTATCAGCGGTATGAATTTACCGCATTGGGTGTTGGCTGTCGTTTTACCGTTGTTTACCGCTATCCTCGGTATGCTGTTACCCGGTTCCACACAGGTTAAGATTTTCGGCGGTATCATCATCGCCGTCATGGCGGCTGCCGGAGGCAATCCGATGCTCGCGGCGGGTATGCTGCCTTGCATTTGCGGTGCCATGCACGGCGTTACCCCGCCGTATTGTGCTTGCGTATACACCGGTATGGGTATTGCACAGTCGGAACTCAAACCCACCCTGATCAATTGCACGGTTTGGGTTACTCTGCATTATCTTTTATCGGTTGTCATTATGCTGGAATGGCTTCCCATCTGGGGATTGCGATAAGAAGGAGGGAACAGAATGCGTCAAAAGATTTACAAAATTTTAAACATGATATACGGTATCTTGATGTCTGTATCCTTCTTTGCGGGTTTTTTCCCGTTGATTCCGTTTATCGTTGCCCTTATCATCGGCGGTGACACAGGCGAGACAATAGCGGTCTTTTTAAGCAAACAATATTATCCGTGGGTAATCATCGTAGGTTCTGTTGCACTGGTTATCGGTTTACTTGCCATGTATGTCGGCAAACTGGAAGCTTTGTCAGTGAAAAATGTTACCGCCGATCCCCGGTCCGAAGAAACCGAGAAATAAAACAAAAACCGGTCTGCTTACGCAGAGTGGTTTTTTATGTAGTTGTGAGCAATTCTATAGCATACTCGGCATATTCAGAAAGATATTGTCCGCGCCGTGTTACTACCGCCGGACGGCGCGTTTGGGTATCGTTTTTAATGGTGAACAAGGTGACATTGCGCGAAGACGATTCCCCATTGACAAAGGGGAGAGGGAGGAGTGTTGCACCAACACCGCCGAATGCCAATGCGTAGGCAGAAGCGATACCGCCCGCCACCTCGGCGGCGATGATGGGTTGTACATGGGAAGCCATACAAATATTGTCAAACCGTTTCCGCAGTTCTTGTCCTTTGGCAACCACCACAAACGGCAAATGTTTACAGTCTGCAAAGTCGATCTCGCGTAATGTGCCGTTTTGCACCGATGGCAACGAGGCTGCCAAATCATTGGGCACCACCAATACCAATATCTCAGGTTCGAGCGGTATGATATCCAGTACCGATTCGTCTACCGGCAGATTTAGGATTGCCAAATCGAATTTTCCGTCTGCGGCATCGCGACGCAACTCTGTACTGTCCTCCTCATGTAAGACCACCTGCACACCGGGGAACCTCTCGCGAAGTGCCTTGACGATCTTCGGCATCCGATACATACACCGAAACGGTGATACGCCGATGGTCAACCGTCCCGCCTCACCGGATTTGAATTGCCCCATGGTGCGAAAGAGTTGGTCTTCGTTGTATACCATGCGCTTGGCTTCTTCTATAAAATAGACACCGGCGGGGGTGAGCGTTAAGGGATTCGTACCGCGGTCGAACAATTTGACACCGAGCTCTTGTTCGAGGGCACCGATTTGTTTGCTCAAAGCGGGTTGTGAAATGCGCAGGTCGTGACTCAACTGCGAAAAACTGCGTGTTTCAGCGAGCTGCACGGCATATTCCAATTGACGACGGTTCATACTATCACCTCGTTTGTTGTCTTAGCGACGGGTGGCAACCAACACCAAAAAGGCGTTTAAAAAACTGATGATGCAAAATACACCGAGCATAACCTTCGTGATGGTGTTATTGATAAAATCCATCGACGGGTTAAAATAATCGAATATAAGAAGCGTTACCAGTACCAGTACCAAAATAATCGCCGCATGTGCAAGGATACGGGGCAGGTATTTCACGGTTATTCCACCTCTCCGATATACAAAATATCACTGACAACGCGCCCGTCTTTGTACGGCTGATTGACCATCTCACCGTCAAACGCCATTTGCGCGGTTTGTCCGCCGTCCAAATTGTAGGCGAGGGTACAGCCG
>JAZOBF010000023.1:0-28142 GCA_045595845.1 Acutalibacteraceae bacterium | reverse complement strand
AAGATAATTAAAAAAAAAACCCCCCCCCTCCCATTCGGGCAGGCGCGGCTTTCTTATATCAGACGGGTTTGATATCAAATGAGTTACCGATGGCGGTGCGCCCTTCTTCGAGAGAAGCAAATTCGCCGTTTGCGAGCATCTGTACCAACAGGTTGCCGAGCGCGGTCGCCTCAATGGGGCCCGCATAGACGGCTTTGCCTGTGGATTTGGCAGTCAGTTCGTTTAAGTAACCATCTTGACAGCCACCACCCACGATATGTAGGCGAGAATAGGTGCGACCGGTGATTTCTTCCATCTGACGAACGGCCTTGCCGTAGCATTGTGACAGGCTGAGGTAAATGACTTTGGCGACCTCACCGACCGTTTGCGGAATCGCTTGATTGGTTTCCGCGCATATCGTTTTGACCATTTCCATCATACTTTTGGGTGCTAAGAAACGCATATCGTCGACATCGACAACCGAATCGATTTCGGCGGCACGAGCCATATCGCTGATTTCGCCGAAGCCGAACTGATTATTCAGTTCGCGCTTGACCGATTGCAACATCCACAATCCCATGATATTTTTGAGGTAACGGAACCGATAATTCACGCCGCCTTCATTGGTGAAGTTGAGTTTTCGGCTGTCCTCGCTGCAGTTGGGAGTCATAGATTCTACACCGAGCAACGACCAGGTGCCGGAGCTGATATACAGGAAATCATCATCGTTTGCCGGAACAGCCGCAACCGCCGAGCCGGTATCGTGCGTGGCGGGCAGAATAACTTTACAGTTAAAGCCGACGATTTTAGCAATTGTATCCGTCAGGTCACCGACAAGCGTGCCCGGGGTTTTCAGTTCACGGAACAAACGGCGCGGGAAGCCCAGCTTGTCGAGCAATTCGCCGTCCCATTGTTTGGTTTCGGCGTTCACTAAGTTGGTTGTGGTCGCCATGGTGTATTCGTTGACCGCTTTGCCGGTCAAGAGATAGTGATAATATTCAGGGGGCATGAGGAAATATTCCGCACGGTCAAAAGCAGACGGATCGGTTTGCTTGACGCTCATGAGCTGATAAATGGTGTTGTATAATTGCTTTTGCGTGCCGGCAACGGCGTACAGATCGTGTTCGGAGATGCATTCCGAAACGAATGCATCCATGCCCTCGGTACGGCTGTCACGGTAGGCGACGGCGTCACCGATCATCTTACCCTCTTTATCGAGAAGGACAAAGTCAACGCCCCAGGTATCAATGCCCATCGACAGCGGAATTTTGCCCGCGGCGGCGCATTTTTTCATACCGTCCAAGATGCCACCAAACAGGTGCTCGGTATCCCAACACAGATGTCCGTTTTTCTCAACCAATTTGTTTTCAAAACGGTGCATTTCTTCCAGCACGATTTTGCCGTTTTCCAGGTGTGCCAAAATGTGTCGGCCGCTGGATGCACCGATGTCTACGGCTAAATAATAGGTTGCCATGATAAAAACCCCTTTGCGTATAGTGTCGTACACTCAGTATACCAAATTTTTCAAAAAAAGCAAGAAAAAGTCAAATTATATGCAACCGCAAGCCTTTGGGATAACGGTTTTTGAGTTTGCCGCCGGATACCTTGCCGAAACCGGTAAGTATACCGTGTACCGCGACTCCGGTAAAGCCGTTTTGGGTGTTTGTTGGAATCTCCTCACCGTGTAAAAAGGCGGTAAGGCGTGCATCAGACAGGTCCAAATCCAAAATGCGGCGGCATGTGTGCGAAAAGGCGGCTTGGAATGCCGCGTGGCACGGTTCCAATCTTAGCGAGCGTCCCTCACACACCTCGGCGACGGGCAAACCCGCACTGAGAATATTGATACCGCGGGTGGCGGGAAACAATGGCGGCAAGAGGTATACGGTATCGCCGAAAACGGCGAAGGTGCCGCAGGGCGTATCGGTGAAACAATCGGCGTACAGGTCACGCGCAAGGCTGAGACAGGGATTGGGTTTAGGGACAAAAGGGGACGGGACGGCGGGCGCGTTTCCGTCGCGGTATAACAGCGCGATGAAATGTCCTTCGCCGCCGTCGCAAGGAAAGATACGGAGGCAACGGGCGGTGTCTACGGTTTTGGCAAAATCGTGCAGTTCAGGTTCTAAAAACGGGAGGATACGATCGGCGCGGAATGCCTCGCGCCCGAACGGAGCGGTAATGGGGTGTAGAGTGAAATCGGGATGGTCGTGCAAAAATCGAATAACGGCACACTCGTTCTCTTCGGGTGCAAAGGTACAGGTGGAGATCACGAGCCGTCCTCCTGCACGGACACAGCGCGCGGCGTTATCTAAAATCCCGCGGCTACGGTCGGCACACAGGCGGATGATGTCTTCGCTCCACTCGGTGAGGGCGACAGGTTCTTTGCGGAACATTCCTTCGCCTGAACAGGGGACATCGGCGAGCACGGCGTCAAAGCTGTTGGGTAAGGCGTCCGCAAGCCGTGCGGTATCACCGCAAGACACGACGCTGTTTTTTACGCCGCAACGCTCTAAGTTTTGCCGTAAAACGCGAGCACGGGCGGGGACATATTCGTTTGCCCACAGCATGCCCGTTCCCTGTAACGCGGCGGCGATCTGCGTAGATTTGCCGCCCGGTGCGGCACACAGATCCAGTATTTTTTCGCCGCGTTGAGGTGCCAAGACCGTGACCGCCGACATGGCGGACGGCTCTTGCATATAGTACGCGCCTGCGTGATGGAGCGGGTCACTTCCGGCGCGGAAATCTGCCGTTGTCACACGGCCGAGTGGTGAAAACGGCGTTGAATCAACGGCAAACGGTAACAGTGCTTCCAACTGTTCGGGAGTTATTTTTAAGGTGTTGGCACGAATGCCACGCGTTATAAGCGGTTGTTGCCACGCGTCAAAGAACGCCGCATACTCGGTATCGAGCAGGCGGCGCATCCGTGATTCAAACAGGGTGGGCAGAATCATTGTGAAGCCTCCGAGTTTTTGCGGTTTCGGGTACGGACCGAGCGTTTCGGCTTGTGCGCGTCTTCCTCGGTAACATCTTCCTCAAAATAACTGGGGGTCAGAAGATCGGCTTCGGCAAGACGCAGAAACCGTTGATCGGTATGATAGTCCCAGAAAACGGGGAACAGCAAGAGCGGAATCAACGCGGGGGTCATATGACGGTAAATCGCTTTCCACCAAGAAATGCCCGCCAGACCGTTAGTCGTGACGGTGACTATGAATGCATCTTTGAACCAAACCGCAACGATGATAAACAATAATCCCGCGATTGCCGCCGTAATCATCCAAACCAGTTTGTTGCGTTTTGAAGCGAAAAACCCGATGACCGATATAACCATCAGCGCTGTGGCGATAATGAGCAAGGCGGGATTGACCACGCGATCACCCATTACAATGCTGAGAATGGCGCCGAGTTGGAACGGTAGGGTGACAGCGAGCAAAACCCATATCAACACGCGGCAAACGGTTAAGAAGATGCGCATAAACAGTCGACTCCTTTGTATATAAACTGACAACAGTGTACCATATATACGCGCGTTTGTAAATACTGATAAAAAAGGGGTTGATTTTTTTAAAAAAGCGTGCTATACTATTTTTCGATGATAGATGTTAGTAAAGGAGTGGGGCGACCCGCTCCTTTGTGTTTGTCGGGAGGGAAAGCGAATGGCAGAACACAAAAAAGGCGGATTGGGCGGAAACATTGCGGCCGTCTGCCGCGCACTTGCCGAGCCGCTTGCCGAACAAGCGGGTGTATCCATCTGGGATGTGCGGTTTGTCAAGGAAGGTGCGGATTGGTTTTTACGCGTGATTATCGACAAAGAGGAAGGCGTTACCATCAATGACTGTGTCGAAATGACACATTTGCTCAATCCTGTGTTGGATAAGGCGGATCCCATTGCACAGTCGTATTGTTTGGAGGTTATGTCACCCGGCATTGAACGGGAGCTGACACGGCCGGAGCATTTTGAGACGTACAAAGGATTTCCCGTCACGGTCAAACTGTTCCGACCGACGGAGGACGGACAGCGCGAGTTCGTCGGACTCTTGCTGGATGCGGATGAACAGATCGTCATTGAGGACGAGGAAGAGAACACACGTACATTCTCCCGCAAAGAGGTCGCGGCGGTTCACGCCGTGGATTTGTGGGATGAGATAACGGATGAAACTATCACGGAGGGATGACAAAAAATGAATAACAACGCGGAATTTTTTGAGGCTTTGCAATTATTGCAAAAAGAAAAGGGGATTGACGGCGACTATCTGCTGGAAAAGATTCGTGCCGCTATCGTGCTGGCGGTGAAAAAAGATTACGGCGGAAAAGAAAATATTGCCGTTATCATGGAACCGTCGACGGGTGAATTTTCTGTTTCGCTGCGTAAAACGGTTGTAGACGAAGTGAACGATCCCGATGAGGAGATGTTGCCGGAGGAAGCCGTACGGTATTCCAAAAAAGCAAAAGTCGGCGATGTGGTGGAGATCAAACTGGAAACCAAACAGTTTGGCCGTATTGCCGCTCAAACGGCGAAGCATGTCATTCGGCAAGGTATTCGCGAAGCGGAGCGCGGGCAGAAATTTATCGAGTTCCAAAAGCACAATCAGGAATTGGTTACCGCGCTGGTTACCCGCGTGGACCCCAAGACGGGTGCCGCTACTGTCGAAATCGGCAAATCCGAAGCGGTGCTTCCCAAAACGGAGCAGGTTGCTGACGAGGTGCTTCGTGAAGGAATGCGCGTGAAAGTGTACGTGGTCGATGTCAAGGACGGGGAAAAAGGTCCCCGCGTGTTGATTTCCCGCACGCATCCCGGTCTTGTTAAGCGCTTGTTTGAGATGCAGGTACCGGAAATCTTTGACGGTACGGTTGAGATCAAGGCGGTTTCCCGTGAGGCGGGTTCCCGCACAAAACTGGCGGTGTTGGCACACGACGAGAATGTGGATGCCGTCGGTGCTTGTATCGGTACGAAAGGAATTCGCGTTGCCGAGATCGTGGAAGAACTTGGCGGCGAGAAAATTGATATTATTGAATACAGCGAAGAGCCGGAGAAATTTATTGCGGCGGCGCTGTCACCTGCAAAGGTCGTTAGTGTGGAGGTAGACCCGGACGGTGCCAAGGCTTGCCGTGCAACGGTGCCGGATGCGCAGCTGTCATTGGCAATCGGCAATAAAGGGCAAAACGCCCGTCTTGCCGCCAAGTTGACCGGTTGGAAGATCGATATCCGCCCCGAAAGCGGATTCTACGGCGAAGACGAGGAGTAAATCGGAAAAGAGGGAACCAGTATGCAACAAAAGCGGATACCGCTTCGCAAATGTACCGGATGCGGGGAAATGAAACCAAAAAAAGAACTGGTACGCATTGTTAAAGATCCCGAAGGAGCTATTTCGCTCGACCGCACCGGCAAAAAGGCGGGACGCGGTGCATACATTTGCCCCGACGAGGCGTGCCTGAATGCGGCGCGTAAAGCCAGACGCTTGGAAAAAGCCTTTTCGTGCCGAATTCCCGATGCCGTGTATACACAGCTGGAGGAGGCATTACAGACGAATGACGGCTGATAAACTCACAGGGTTGCTTGGTATGTGCCGTCGCGCGGGACGGTTGGTAACCGGCTTTGATGCGGTTGTGACCTTGTGCGACAGTGAGCAGACGGTGTTGATGATTGCCGCCGATGCCGCCCCGCGCACTATCAAGGAGTTGCGGTTTCGATTACCGAAGCAAACCGTGTATCGGTTGCCTCTGACCAAAGAGCAAACGGCACGCGTTATCGGCTCACAAAAACCGATTGCGGTGCTTGCCACGGCGGATGAAGGCTTCTCGAAAGCCATTTTACAGTATGTAGAGGAGGAATCCCATTATGATGATTAAATATCGCGTCAGCGATGTTGCCAAGGATTTCGGTGTCCCCGGCAAGGAGATCATTGAGCTGCTTGCCCGCTTTTCGGATACCCCGAAAAAGAGCGCAACGGCGCTGGTAGAGGACGAGTTGGATATCGTTTTTGAACATTTTACTCAACTTCATAACATGGAAAATTTGGACGCGTATTTCGCCGAGGCGGATAAGCGCCGTGTTGCCAAAGCGGCAGAGAAAGACGCCGCTGAGAAGGCGGCAGCTGCCGGGGCAGCTCAAAAAGCGGCTGAAGAGGCAAAAGCCGCCAAGGAAGCCCAAAAAGCTCAAAAAGCCGAAGCGGTACCGGATGAGAACAGCCCGGTAGCCATCGCGCTTGCGGCGCGTGCCAACGCACCGAAGAAAGAAAAGGCGAAGCAACCCGCACCTGCTCGTGCACCGATTGAACGCCGCACGGTGGATACCCGTACGGTGCAGACCAATATCGGTGATAAATACGATGAAAAATTTGATGTGATGGCGCAGACCTCCAACCGTGTTCGCGGTGATGGCGGTGCCATCAAAAAGCAAAAAATCAATCAGAAATCGCAACAGTACAAAAAACCTCAACGCCGCCGCGAGACCGAGGCCGAGCGTTTGAATCGCATCCAAATGGAGCGCAAACAGAAACAAATGACCATCACGGTGGGTGATACTATCACGGTTTCTGAGCTGGCAACCCGCCTGAAAGCTACCGTCGCCGAGGTTATTAAGAAATTGATGGTGCTCGGTGTGATGGTGACGGCAAACGAGGAAATTGATTTCGACACGGCGTTTTTGCTGGCAGAAGAATTCCATGCCAAGGTGGAACGCGAGGTCGTGGTGACCATTGAAGAACGCATCATTGACGATCACGAGGATGAAGATACCGATCTCGCACCCCGTGATCCCATTGTGGTGGTTATGGGACATGTTGACCACGGTAAAACATCGGTGTTGGATGCGATTCGCAAGACCAAGGTAACCGATGGCGAAGCGGGCGGTATTACGCAGCATATCGGTGCGTACCGCACGAAAATCCAAGGTCAGTCTATCACTTTCTTGGATACGCCCGGTCACGCGGCGTTTACCGCCATGCGTGCGCGCGGCGCACAGGTGACGGATATTGCCATTCTGGTGGTTGCGGCGGATGACGGTATTATGCCGCAGACCATTGAAGCCATCAACCATGCGAAAGCCGCCGGTGTATCCATCATTGTGGCAATCAATAAAATGGATAAACCCACCGCGAACCCTGACAAGGTTATGCAACAACTCACCGAATATGAGTTGGTACCCGAGGAGTGGGGCGGTGATGTGATTTGCGTACCGGTTTCGGCATTGACGGGTAACGGTATTGATAAATTGCTTGAATCGGTCTTGTTGGTTGCCGAGATCAAGGAACTGAAAGCCAATCCTGACCGTGCCGCTAAGGGCACGGTTATTGAGGCGCGTCTGGATAAAGGACGCGGTCCGATTGCCACCTTGCTCGTACAAAACGGTACGCTGCATGCCGGCGATATCGTCGTGGCGGGTACGGCGGTTGGCCGTGTACGCGCCATGGTCGACGATTGCGGACGCAAGGTGACGGCAGCCGGTCCTTCGGTGCCGGTTGAAATCATGGGCCTTGCCGAAGTGCCGACAGCGGGGGATGTGTTCAACGCTGTTTCGGATGAGCGTCTGGCGCGTGAATTGGTCGAACAGCGCAAGCAATCCGCTAAAGAAGAGCAGTTTAAGCAGTACCAAAAAGTCACGCTGGATAATCTGTTCGATCAAATGCAGGTTAACGATATGAAAGAACTGAATGTCATTGTAAAAGCGGATGTTCAGGGCTCGGTTGAGGCATTGCGCCAGTCGATTGAAAAGCTTTCGAATGAGGAAGTGCGCGTGCGCGTCATTCACGGTGCAGTAGGTGCAATCAGCGAAAGTGATATTATGTTGGCGCAGGCGTCCAAAGCCATTGTAGTCGGCTTCAATGTTCGCCCCGAACCGCTCGCGCAGGTTGCCGCGGAGCAGGCAGAAGTGGATATGCGCATGTATCGCATTATCTACGACTGCTTGGATGAGATCGAAGCTGCCATGAAAGGTATGCTTGCACCGAAAACTCGCGAAGTCCTCCACGGCCGTGCCGAAGTGCGTCAGGTATATCGCATTACGGGTGTCGGTCTGGTTGCCGGTTGCTATGTGTTGGACGGCAAGGTGTACCGCAACGATTTGTTGCGCATCGTGCGTGACGGCATCATTATTGGCGACGATAAGATGATCTCTCTCAAACGCTTTAAAGATGACCAGCGTGAAGTCGCACAAGGCTATGAATGCGGTATCGGTCTTGAGAAATTTACCGATATTCAAGAGGGCGATATTTACGAAACCTATATTATTGAGGAATATCGGGATTGATGAATGTCCCGACAAAGGAGGGGCTGTATGGGAAGCTATCGTATGGATCGCGTGGGTGAGGATATCATGCGCGAACTGACTGCGATTTTGCGCACCGTGAAAGACCCGCGTGTGACGGGACTGATTAGTATCGTGCGCGCGGATGTGACGCGGGATATGTCCTATGCGACGGTATATATCAGTTCCATGGACGGTATAGAGGCCGCTAAAACGGCGGTCAAGGGGCTTGCTTCTGCCGCCGGGTATATGCGGCGTGAGTTGGGATTGGCGCTGAAATTGCGTCATGTGCCTGAATTGCGGTTTGTAGCCGATGATTCCATTGCCTACAGTTCGCATATTGCCGAACAGCTACACCGCTTGGAAACCGAAAAAAAGGAAACGGAGAAAACGGATGAGTAAGCGCGTTACCGTAAATGAAGCGGCGGCCATGCTTGCCGCCGCAGACCGCGTTTTAATCTTAATTCATCAATTTCCCGATGGTGATACCATCGGTTCGGGATTTGCGTTGTGTCATGCGTTGCAAGCGCTGGGCAAGACCGCGCGTGTGTTGTGTCACGATGCTATACCCGAAAAATATGCCTATATGATGAGTGCTGTACCGCAACCCACATTTGAACCGGCGTTTATCTGTGCGGTAGATGTAGCAGATTCAAAACTGTTGGGCGAATCGTTGCAACCGTATGCGGATAAGGTGGATTTGTGCATTGATCATCACGGTTCGCATCGGGACTTTGAACGGCATTTGTTATTGGATGCATCTATGGGTGCCAATGCCATGATCATGTTACAGGTTATTGAAGCCATGGGGGTTACGGTCGATCAAACCATTGCGGACTGCCTGTATACCGGCATTGCCACCGATACCGGTTGTTTCAAGTACAGCAATACCACGCCGCTTACTCACCGCATGGCGGCACAGTTAATGGAAGCGGGCGCGCAGGCGGAGCCCATTAATCGCACCATGTTTGACATGAAATCGCGCGCGCGTATGCACTTGGAAAAACTGGCGTTACAGGCAATTTCATTTTATGACAACGATCGGTGTGCCGTCATGTGCGTGACTGCCGATATGATCCGCGAAAGCGGTGCCGAGGAAAGCGACATGGAAGGATTGTCGCCGCTTACACGGCAGATCGAAGGCGTGTGGGTTGGTGTGATGTTGCGTGAAAAGGCCAACGGTGATTACAAGGTCAGTGTGCGTACCGGAACGCACGCCGATGCGGCGGCGATTTGCGGCTTACTCGGTGGTGGCGGTCATCCGCGCGCGGCGGGGTGCACCCTGTCGGGAACGGTTGACGAGGTGGTCAAACAGGTGCGCGATGCCATTCATCGCGCCGTATCGGGCATAGCTGAGGTGCCGTAATGGATGGTATTTTATGTGTGGACAAGCCACAGGGTATGACTTCGTTTTCCTGTTGTGCGTTGCTCAGACGATTGACGGGTGAAAAAAAGGTTGGCCATGCGGGCACTTTGGATCCGATGGCAACGGGGGTGTTGCCGCTGATGTTCGGCAAAGCCACACGCGCCATTCCGTTGTTGCCCACACACGATAAACGCTATCGCGCAACATTGCAATTCGGCAAGCGCAGTGATACATTGGATATATGGGGGACGGTGACCGATACCGGTCATCCAAGCCCGCCTTTGTCGGCGATTGAGGAGGCTTTGCCGTCTTTTCGCGGCGACATTTTACAGGTGCCGCCGATGATGTCGGCGCTCAAAAAAGACGGCGTACGGTTGTATGAGCTGGCGCGACAGGGAATCGAGATTGAACGCGAAGCGCGTCCGGTTACGATTCATGCGCTTACTATTGAAGCGTATTACGACGGGCAGTTGCAGTTCGTGTGTGATTGTTCAGCAGGCACCTATATTCGTACCCTGTGCGACGATTTGGGGCGTGTTCTCGGGTGCGGTGCTGTCATGACCGCCTTGCGTCGGGAGTCGGCGGCGGGATACGACCTGTCCGCTTGCTTGACAACGGATGAATGTCGTGTGTGTGCCGAGGACGGCAGCTTAACAGGGAAAATTTTACCGATTGACAGCGCCTTTACCGTATATCCGTCGGTGACGGTGACGGCGGCGCAAGCAAGGCGATTTGCCAATGGCGGCGAGTTGGCGGTAGAGCGGGTAAACGGTTTACCGCGAAGTGCCGGCACCGTACGCGTTTATGATCCGGATAAAACCTTTTTGGGGCTTGGCCGTGCGGACGATGAGGCAATTCGTATCGTGCGGATATTTGTGTGATTGTTGAAAAAGGAGGGAACTCGTGTGAGTGAACAAGACATCCGTTTGGAACAGGAACAAACAAGTGCGCCGATGGGAGAAACGACGCCTGTGCGTGTGAAGCGCCACAGACGGATTCGTTACGCTGCGCCGCTCGGTTTTTTGGTGCTGTTGTTTGCGCTGATTGGTGTAATTTCGGTGATTGTGACGATGATTGGCTGGATTGTGCAGGCCAACGACGATACCGCACTGCGCGAGGAACTGTACACATTTTTGGATCCTGTTATGCAATTCTGTCCGTCAGAATTTGAAAGCGTGCAAACAACCGAAGATACCGATCCGTTGTTGTTGGCGGCGGTGTATCGCGTATCCGAGGCGGAAAGGATCCGTCAATTACGCGAGCGCGACGAAGAATGTGCGTATCCGGTGGAGGAAACGCAGTATCGTATGATCGTGCCGCAGACAACGATCGAAGAATCGTATCGGTATTTATTCGGTGATGCGCAGATTGCTCACCGCACTATCGGTGATGTGGAATATAAGACCGACAACAGTTGCTATTATGTGCCGATGTCTATTAACACATCGGGATATACGCCTGTCATCGGGAAAATCGCGCGCAAGCGCAACACCTATACTGTACAGGTTGGCTATGTATCCAACGCGGATATTCAGTACAACGAGCGCGGTAACAGTATTCCGCCGACTGTTGACATGGCAAAATACAGTCAATGGTATACCGTGCAAAAAAACGAAGACGGCAGTTGGACGCTGATTTCCGTTTCGGCAAATAGAGAATAATATAAGCGGGCTCGCCTATCATGCGAGCCCGCTTGGTTTTATCCTATTTGATTGTTTAGGTGTTATTGGGGGAGTTGCGAAGTGCTTGACGAAAGCGAAGGGGGGTTATCCCCTTGAACTTTTTAAAGACTTTGGTAAAGTAACTGCTCTCCCAAAAACCGCAGGAGGCAGCAATGTGGGTAATGGATAAATCGGTGGTATCCAGCATAAAGGCCGCTTGCTCAATACGATACATATTGACATAGTTTATCGGTGAGGTGTGAGTCAACGAAGAAAAAACCTTGCAAAAATAACGAGCATTCATGTCTGCTATTTTGGCAAGTACATCCAGAGACAGCTCTTCATTATAGTGTGCTTCTATGTATTCCAATACCGGTTTAATGCGCGAAGACCAGCTGCTCTCGTTTGATATCTGTTGATACCGATTTTCCTTAATCAACCAGGCGAACAGCGAGGAGACGGCAGATAAGGTCTCCAACGGAAGACAAGGATGTGACGCATCGGAAAAGAGATTGAGCAGATGTGCAAGAGGAACATCGTCATCGGTGAAAAAACGGTCAGGCATCAGCTCCATGCGGTAGAACGGGCGCAGATAAGGCTTGACGGTGTCCGTTTTGCCGAATAGACCGTAAAGATCAAATACCAAGCACTCATATTCACAATCAACAGGCTCGCCGCCGTGAAGCGTTTCTCCCGAAACTAACACGATATGCCCCGCTTTTATCGAAACCTGCTCATCATCAAGGGTGAGTAAAAATTCCCCTTTTAGCACCCGCAACAATTCCCATTCATTATGCCAATGAAAGGGCATGTGGTAGCGTGGGTGATGGCGGTTTACATGATAATATTCCACAGGGAAATTTAGCGAGCCGTGCTGTTTTTTATCAAGATAATTGAGTTTTTGCAAAATAATGCCCCCAAAAGTGACGATTTTACCATTTTTCATGATAATACCACAAGCAAAGGCGCGTTGTCAATGGTATACTGAAAGCGGAAAGGAGTGTTTAACAATGAATTATGGGAAAAAAGTGTGGATTTTCCCCGATGCAGAACTTCCGCCGTTGGGGGAGAACGAGATTCCCGGGCACGAGTCGGTGATCATCACCAATGTGACCAATCAAAACGCAACCATCCGTATGACTCTTTTGTATGTAGATCGCGATCCGATTTCTTTTGAGGTAATGGTTGATGCTTTGCGGGTACGCACATTGCGTTCCAACAATGCTACGGATTTCTGCGGTCATACGGCAAACGAAGGGGAACAGTATGCCATCATGCTGGAAAGCAATGTGCCGATTGTGGCACAATACGGCCGCGCAGAACCCCGAGAAGTTCATTTTTATACAACACCCGGTTACTGTGAATAAACAATAAATTTTGGAGGGAAAAATTATGGCCAGAGTTTGTATACCCGATTACGAATACAAGGAAAGAGTGAAGCGCGCTGCTGCGATTCTGCAACGAGAAGGCTTAGACGCTCTGATTGTTAACGGAAACGAAGCAGACTATGCGAACCCCCGTTATTTCTCAGGTTTTTGGCCGCTCTTTGAGCGTGCCGGTGTGGCAATCTCCGCCACAGGCGAAGCCGCGTTGCTCGTTGGTCCCGAATCCGCTGTTTTCGGCGCTGACAGAAATCGACTGGATAAGACTTTTGTGTTGACGGCTTATCGGGAAGGTGCCGACCCCGCCTATCCCGAACTGAAACCCGATACGTTTGAGGATGTGTTCAAGTATATCAAAGTGACCGGCAAAAAGATCCGCATCGGTATCGCTTCTTTCTTGGATACCTCCGTTGTGATTTTTAATGCCATTCGCGACGCATTCCCGGAAGCAGAATTGGTAGATGCCGGTAAGATTATGGTGGAATTGCGTTCGGTTAAAAGCGAAAACGAACTGAATTGTCTGCGTGAGGGATACCGCATTGCCAATATTGCAACCGAAGAAGTGATTAAAGCAATCCGTCCGGGATTAACTGAGTTGCAGATGGTTGGTATTGCTCAAAAAGCCGTTTATGAGAACGGTGCGGAATATGAAGGCTTGCCGATGTATGTCTTTTCCGAAGCATCGACCAGACACGCTATCTCCCGTTCTTCTTATCGCGAATTCCGCGAGGGCGATATTGTGCAGTTGAATCTTTCCGCTAAAATCGACGGCTATTCCGCCGCAATCGGATATCCGATTTGCCTCGGCAAATTGGAAGGACGCCGCAAGGAAATTGTGCAGTTCTGTCGCGACGCTCATAAATGGAGCGAAGGTCAGATCAAAGCCGGTGTCTTTGCTGCTGACATTGCAAAGGGATTCTACAAGTATTATATTGACCACGGTTATGAGCAAAACTATGTGTACGGTCCTCTCCATGGTACCGGCATCATTGAAGTAGAGGCACCGTGGTGTGAAACCAGTTCGGATTATTATCTCAAACCGAATATGTGCTATCAGATTGATACCTTTATTTCGGCAGATACCTTCGGCGTTCGTTGGGAAAAGGGTATTGTGGTAAAAGAAAACGGGTTTGAGAGACTCAGCCCCGAAATACCGGAAGTTTGTCCTGAAAAGTTATTTTAGTGTGACAGGACCTGAACCTGCGACACTAACCACAACTGACGCACTCGAACCCGCCTCAAACGGCGGATTTTCGGCGCTTTGTGGTTTGTTATCATCGCAAGGCGACAGCCTTGCTTCTTCTGCCGCACCCCAAACCATCCCAAAATTCGTCCGTTTGCAGGTCGGAGAATGTATTTTGAGGGAAATGGTGTAGGATGCAAGGCAAAAACACAGTAAATCCTTTCGGATTTACGAGTATTTTAACGCAGCAGACGCAGCATTTCCCCAAAATAAATCGGGTTCGAGTGCGTCAGTTGTGGTTAAGGAGATGAACTCTCATGCAAATGCTTGAGATGTTTTACGACGACATTCAAGATGCAGTGGACCGAGGCGTTCCTTTTATTATTCCGATCGGAACGATGGAATATCACGCACACCACGCATCTTGCGGCACAGACACGCTTGTTGTGACCGGTTGTCTGCGGGAGTTGGAAAAAGAGAAAGAAATTGTTGTGTGCCCGCCGATTTGGTACGGAGTGGCTTCCTATGCCGTTTGTGATGCAAAGCCCTCACATTTTCATGTGGATGAAGATGTGTATGTTGAGTATCTGTATTGTGTCTTAAAGTCGATGATTCAGGCGGGACATAAAAACATTTATCTCATACCGCATCATCAGACGGAAGGTGCCGGACTGATGCCGATGACGATTGCCTGTCACAAAGCTGCCAAAAAGGTTACCATGGAATATATGGAGGAGAATTTAGGCAGAGGCTGGTGGGGAAGCAATGACTACGCTTCGTACTATGAAAACCTCGGCGGTGATCTGGATCCGTTCTCCTATATTAAAGTAATCCCGTTGATTGGTGCAGACGCTCAAATAAAATGCGGCGGATTCGATCATGCGGGAAAATGGGAAACCTCTTTGCTGATGGGAACCTATCCCGAACTCGTCGATTTAAATCGTTGCGAGCGAAACACCGAATGGTTTGCTGAAAGTGCTAAGGAGGCCTCTGCCGAAACCGGAAAGCATATGGTGGAGTGCACCTTAGAATGGCTGCGTGAAGTAATTCAATGAGTAGGGTGATTCCCCAAATTTTCAAAAATACGATATAACATAAAAAGCGAGGTGAATTTTCACCTCGCTTTTTATGTGTATAAATGTACCATATAATAATGTACGGCTTGAGCAACGAGAAAGACCAGCGCTTTATTTAACGCATTATTGTGCAAAAAACTTCCTTTAACGGTACGTGGCGTTTAGACGCGGGTCGTTCTTATGAGTTTTTCGCTCTTATGTAAATTACTAAACGCGGGGCCACTTCCGTGGTTTTCGTTAGCTTTGATGGGGTCCCAATACGCCTCGCAAACAAGCTTGTCACCACGAGCGATGAGTAATGAGTGCATAGGAATATTATGCTTGTTTAAGGTGTTTATCATTTGCTCAATTTTTTCAGAATCAATACCTACGCTCTCGGGCGTTGCGCTTTTAAAATACATAAATGTTTTTTCCCTGCACAAAGTTATTCTTTTGGAACATTCGTGTCCGGACCGGAAAGAATCGGTTTATTTAACGGTATTCAAACTCTCTACATCGTACATGGTTAAGTATTCTTTGGTGTTGTTCACCATTTCTTTAAACAATTCTCTGGCTTTATCGATCGGCAAGCGAACGAGCTGATCGTTTGCAAAAGCGGAGAATGCCAGTTCCAAATCACGGTCGAAGCAGGCTTTGACAATAATTTCCTGATTGCCGCAAACCTTGGAGATGAGAGGATAAATTTCCATGGGGATAGGACCTGCACTTACGGGGGTAACGGTACCGCAAGTAAATGCTGCGTTGGTTTCAACCACCGCACCCAAGGGCAAGTTGGGGGTTTGTCCTACATTAGGCATATTCACATTGGTAACAATGTCGCAAAGACCTAAAATGGCACGGATTTGATCCACGCCCTCTTCTCCGGTTGGTTTAAGCTCGAATTCCTGTTCGCCATTCACAAGCGCTTTACTCTTAGCAAGTCTTTCGGAAAGGTCGTTCCAGCGCCACGAAACGGGGGTAAGGCCGAATTTCCAGTCTTGAACCTGTTCGGGGGTCTTTAAGTACCAGTCGCCGGGGCAGAATTCCGCTAAGTGGCGGTCGCCTGCGGCGGCGATATACCCGTAGCGCTTAAAGAGGTCAAACTTAACCCTCTGCCAGCAAGAGAAGCAGTCGTTCAAGTGACCGCCAAAGTCGGTCGTAATACCCTCGTCGTAGTATTTATCCACAAATTCTTTATACATCGGGAACAGGTTAATACCTTGATAGTAGGCCGAGGTAAGCCAGGTAAAGTGGTTAATACCAAGAACATTTACCTTAATATCCGCACGGTTCACCTTTTCGAGGCCCAGGGTTTCCTCAACCATTTTAGCCAACAAAATCTGTGTGCCGAACACTTCGTGGCAGCAACCGAAAGCTTTGATTTCAGGGAAAGCGGTGTAAAGTGCCCTCACGCAGATGGTCATGGGGTTGGTGTAGTTGATAACCCAGGCATCGGGACAGTATTCCTTAATGGCCAAGGCAATTTCTTGAAACATGGGAACGGTGCGCAGTGCGCGTACAAAACCACCGGGGCCTACGGTATCGCCCACCGCTTGGTAGATGCCGTACTTTTCAGGTGTATGTACATCGGATTCCATTTCCTTAAAGGTTCCGGGAAGGATGGAGATAATAACAAAGTCAGCACCGGTAAGTGCTTCGCCGATAGTGTCGGCAGCCGTATAGTCCCAGGCAGACTTACAAGCGTCGAGGTCACGGATTCTGTTGCCGATGATGGCGTTGCTTTCAGCAGCTTCTTTATCAATGTCGTAAAGATAAACGCTGCCGCTGATATCCTCGGCTTTGGCAAGGTCACTCATCAGACCCCAAGCCCAACCGCGCGAGCCGCCGCCGATATAAGCAATTTTAATGTTTTCTACTTTTTTGCCTACATATTTCATAATAGAACCTCCCAATTTTACTTTACAAACTTATTATATATCAAAATTTCGCTGTTTTCCTTAAAAATATCGACAAGAATAGGTTGTTTTCTTTAATTTTTTGTCATTCTGCATGGTGAATTTATAGATGGATAACGGAGATGGAGTAGGGAAATACGGTTAACGCTTTATTTTACAACGCGCCTCACTTTTTCAGTCTATTCGATGGTCATGCGCCCCACTTCATAGAAGCCACCGTCGCGCGGGGCGGTGGTTGCGAAATATACCACATCCGTATGTGGACTGATAATGCCCAGTTCCAATGTGTATTCACCTGCGGGTATGTCTTTGGGTAATACCGCGGTGAGCGTTTCGGTATGCGAGCCGGGCATCCATTTTTTAATATCACACGATTGTGTAAAATCGTAACTCCCGTTGCTTCCTACCAGTCGAAGCACCACCGGCAACGCTTTATAACAGGGGGCAGCCCCGATGTTGTTAATACACACCTTCAGCGAAAGTGTGTCGCCCGCTTTTGCTGTTTCGGGGAAGGACACGGTATCAATCGTGTAATGATATCCCATACGGCTGATCCAATATTCACATTTATCTTTCCAACACGCGGGGATTGGCATAGACTTGGGATTAAAGCAACTGATATGCCATTCCAATGTTTTTTCGATAATGGAATCGATGTCCCATCCTTGCCTCCTCCATTCGGATAGCCACCAGAACGCTTCAAAAGCAACCGGTGCCAGACGCCATTGTTCCGGCATTTTTGCGATGTGTACCGGATAGAAATGCTCTGTGTGCTCCGGTTCGCCCAGTCCATCGCCCCGCCAGCCTACATTTGTATATTTTTTGGCATATTCTACCAAGTTGGGGCGTGTGATTTGCGTGAAAAGTTGCGTGTTCGGAAAGGCGAGCGCGTATGTGTCAACGATTCTTTCAAACAGGTCGTCGGGATACAGCTCGAGAAAGCACCCCTCTCCCCATGCTCCCGGTAATGAAATATCCACGCCGTCAAGCCATGGATTTGCATCAAAACGCTGTCCGAGTGCGGTAACGGCTTTCAAAAACAGTTCCATAAACAGCGGATCGGTGGGGGATATCTTGATTCGCTGCATCGGCGGGCGCTCAGGGCAGGGGATGAGCGTTTTGAGCCACGAAGGGACATCGTCCTCGGCGCGCGTGCTGTGCGCCATAAGACGGAGAACCAGCGTTTGCTTGTGTTTCTTCGCCTCGTCCAGAATATCTTCGATAAACTGATAGTTATAAACGCCGCGTTCGGGCTCAAATTCTTTCCACAAAATGCGGATGTACGCGACACTGCTGTCCGGATACCACCCTTGCGCTCTGCCGTTTTCTTCGGCATCGACCGATACGGGGTAACACTCCACGCGCTCGGTTTCGGTCATTTTATTTTCAGGTCTTACCACAATGTCGGAATATAATTTTTCTGAGCGAAAATGCTGAAAAGACATAAATCCGATGTAGGGGTTTTGCCCTTCTTCCACGCGGTATTCAAACCGATTGGTTTTTTGCGGGTTTCGTAGCATACTGACTCTTCCTTTTAGATATTTTAAATACTTTACCATATAAAACCCCGTAAAGTCAATGTGTTCTGACCGTGTCGCGTGACTTTATCTATAAATTTGTTAAAAGAGTTGTCGGAATGATTATTTCGCTTTTGGTGGCGTATGTCTGCTTTTGTTTACGAACTTTGACGGAGACATTTCCATGTATTTTTTAAAATTTCGGTAGAAGGTGCTGAAATCGCTGTAGCCGCAGAGATTTCCGGCAACAGAAATCTTTTCACCCAATGCAATCAGCTCAGTAGCTCGTTCAATTCGGTAACGATTCAGGTATTCTTTAAACGACATGCCGGTAATGGAGTTGAAAATTGTGCAAAAATTTGTTTTAGACATGGCTGAGCGTCGCACGATTTCCGATAGCGTTATTTCCTCGTCAAAGTGATTTTTAATATATTCAACGCTGTGCATAACATGTTGTCGATTTTTTTTGGCAACCAGTGTAGTCGCATTGTCTTCAAAATATACACGCGCAAAGAGCGTGAGGAGAACGGATACGGTTTCCTTTATCAATTCGTTTTTACCGGTTTTGGCGTCAGAAAATTCTTCCATGATTCTTTTGAAAAGCGCATTGGTAAACAGTGTGTCTTCATAAGAAAGAGAAAGCTTTGGTTCGATCTTTTCGGCTTGTTCGGTACGAAGGTATAATAAGAAGTCCAACATCAGCTTATTCGCCTCTTTAACGTTTTGAAAATAATCCGGCATAAAAGAAAGCGAATAAAAGTCTATTTCACCATCTTGTATTTCAATATAGTGCGGTTGATTGGGCGGCAGAATAAAAACATCTCCTGCGCTGAGTTCTGCCGCGCTGTTTTCAAGATGATGCGTGATGCTGCCGCTAATCACATAATACATTTGGAAGTAATTGTGGCTATGGATATGAAGTGCTTCTGTAGGGGAAGAGATGCGTGTAATATGAAAATCGTCTGTGGCATTCTTGTAATAAGACAAGAGAAATTTTTTAACATTCATGATAATCCTCCCACTCATTCAGTATAAAACAAAAACGAACATATTGCAAGAAAATTAGAACAAAATGCATAGAATTTTCCGCTGGCTTATACTACTATTGTTTTAGATTGTGGATGTAAGAAGGGGAGATTTTATGAAAATCGTTGCACTAAACGGATTGCTGGGTTACGGATACAGTGAAGAGGCATTGGAGCTTGCGTTTTCCGAAAAGGTGGATTATTTGGGTGTTGATGCCGGTTCTACCGATCCCGGTCCTTATTATTTGGGAAGCGGAAAATCCTTTACCGATCGCGGTGCGGTAAAGCGAGATTTGGAGTTGGCGCTTCCCAAAGCACTCGCGCAAAAAGCTCCCTTTATCATCGGCACCGCAGGCGGTGCGGGAAGCGAGCGGCATGTTCAGTGGCTCAAAGACATCCTTTTGGAAATTGCCGCGGAAAAGAAGCTGCAATTTAGGCTCGGTACCGTGTTCAGCGATGTTTCTAATGACTATGTACTGGAAAAAATGAAGGCCGGAAAAATCGTGAATATGAGCGATGAAATGCCCCTGTTCCGGCAGACTGTCGCAGAGAGTACCACCATTGTCAGCCAGATAGGTATTGCACCGATTCTTTCGCTTTTGGAACAAAAAGCAGATGTCATTGTGTGCGGCAGGGCATGTGATACGGCTATTTACGCAGCGCCGTGTATCTATCGCGGCTATAATCCGGGCTTAGCATTCCATATGGCAAAGATTATGGAGTGCGGCGCCATGTGCTCTGAGCCGGTTGCTGCGGCGGATGTGATGCAGGCATATATGTATGAAGATTACTTTGAACTGCGTCCTGCAAATCCCGTTCGCAAATGTACAGTGGATCGGGTCGCCGCCCATACACTGTACGAGCAATCCAATCCGTACTTGATTTATGAGCCGGATGGTGTTTGTGACCTGACAAATTCCAAGTTCCAGCAGATAGATGAGCGGACTGTGCGTGTGAGTGGTTCTGTTTTTAAGGAAGCAGAGGAGCCGACCCTAAAGCTGGAGGGCGTAAAATGCTCCGGTTATCGGACAATCTGTCCTGCTACCATCTATGATGGGGAAACTATCCGTCAGTTTAATGCCATTGCAGAAACGGTTATGAGTTTTGTGAAGGAAAACACAAGGGCGACCCTTCCGGAAAACAGTTATACCGTTTCCTTCAAGACGAATGGCGGCGCAGAAAGCTCACTGGGTATTGTCATTGATGTTGTGGGAAAAACCCAGCAAATTGCCGATACCGTTTGTGCCCTTGTACGCAGCAGAATGCTTCACTGTGATTATCCGGGCAGAAAATCCTCCGCAGGCAATCTGGCATTCCCGTTTTCTCCCTCGGATATCCATGTAGGCGCAGTGTATGAATTTTCCGTGTTCCATCTGGTAAAGGTGGATTCTCTGCTGGAAACTTCGAAAATCGAGATTGAGGAGGTAGGGGTATGAAAAAACTCATTGATTATACCAAAATTTTGCGGAGTAAAAACGCGGGCCCGCTTTATATCACCTTTGATTTGATATTCCATAACAATGCCGATATGTGCTATGTTTCCGAACGGTTGACAAAGAAACAGGTTGCACAGGCGTATAATGTGCCTGAAGAAAAAATTGATATTATCATTTACAGTGTGGTCAACTCAATCAAAATAACCTTCCCCAGAAAAAATATCAGCGGGAGCCTTAACGACACCGATATTTATGGGTGCCAGCAACATGTCCCGCTCGCAAATATTGAAATATAGAGGAAAACAATGTGTACGCAGATAAAGAGTATATTGTAAATTTAAGACGCGAAATTCACGAATACCCCGAAATTGGATTCGACCTTCCCAAAACCATTTCGGTCGTAAAGAGAGAATTAGATAGTCTCAATATTGAGTATACCGAAATGTATGGTGAATCAAGCGTGGTTGCCGTTATCAATCCGCACAAGGACCATTTCACCATCGGAATTCGTGCGGATATGGATGCGCTTTTAATTGAAGAAAAAACCGATCTACCCTTTAAATCCAAAATCAAAGGGCAGATGCACGCTTGCGGTCACGATGCCCATACCGCCATGCTTCTCGGCACGGCCAAAGCCCTCAAAGCGATGGAAACGGAAATCGCTTGTCGGGTAATGCTGGTTTTTCAGCCCAGCGAGGAAGGAATGCGAAGTGGCGCAGATGAACTGGTCAAAGGCGGTTTAATGGAGGAGATTGATGTTATCATCGGTTTACACATTGAAAATTGGCTTGAATCAGGAAAGATAGGTGTATGCAAAGGCCATTCTATGGCGTCGTGCCGTAATTTTGAGGTGGAGTTCTTTGGCCACACCGCACACGCAAGTCTTCCGCAGACAGGAAAAGATGCGTTGGCGGCAGCAGTGGGTGCCTATAACGGAATTCAAACGATGCTTACAAGAAAAACAGATCCGTTTGCACGGTATATTTGTTCTGTGGGTAAGCTTGAAGCGGGAACTTCACAAAATGTAATTGCCGATTATGCCAAGATGCTCGGAACCGTGCGGACATATGATTTGAAACTTGACAACATGATAATCGAAAACATAGAGGACCTGGCACAAAAAAGTGCCGAGAGTTTTGGCTGTACATGTAAAGTAACAACGAAACTTTTGGATGCGGTCGTGTATAACAACCCGCAAATATGTGGTCTCGTATTGGATGCGGCTAAAAAGGTAATAGGTGAGGACAATATTGCCGAAATGCCAATTAAAATGAGTTCCGAAGATTTTGCTAATTATCTTTTGAAAAAGCCGGGTGTTTTTATCCGATTAGGCACGCGAAATGAGGAAAAAGGCTGTACGACGCTTCCTCATAACAACGATTTTATGCTCGATGAAGATGCTCTTCCTGTTGGTACAGATGTAAGTATTCAGTTTGTACTGGACAATATGAATGGAATGGATATGGAAAAAGTCTATGCCTCAGATGAAAGGGAGAAAAATAATGAAACAGACAATATGCAGTGTCGGTGATATTATTCACATTGACAAGATGCCCGAAGATTATGATGTAAATCCGTTAAGAGAAATCATAGAAAAGGCGGATATAAGACTTTTTAATTTGGAAAATGTTTTGTCCGATAAACCTATTTATGGCTCATCTTACTGCGGCGGTGTTTGGCTTTTAGCAAAGGAAGACACATTGGATGACACGCTTCGATTTGGATTTAACGGATGCTCATTTGCCAATAATCACACAATGGACTATTCGTATGACGGGCTTTATTCCACCCTATCGGCAGTCAAAAAACGCAACCTGCCCGTAAGTGGAGCCGGAAAGGATTTGCAAGAGGCATCCGACTATGCGGTTATAGAAACGGAAAACGGGAAGTGCGGACTGATTTCTCTTTGCTCATCAATTAATGATGCGGCGCGTGCGGGTAATCCCTCTGAAAATCTCCCCGGAAGACCGGGCCTTAACCCTTTAAGGTTTTCAACAGTTTATCATATTACACCTGAGCATATGAAAACACTTAAAGAAATTTCGGAAGGTACACATATTGATGGTAGAAGAAACCGTTCCAGAATTGGCGGGTACACGCCATATCCTCCCGAGGGCTGCTTTGGTTTTGGTGATTATGTTTTTTGCGAAAGCGAAACAGAAGGTAAAACATCGAAGGTAAATCCCATAGATATGCAAAGAACTGAAAACACAATTAAGAAAGCTCTGGCCGAGTGCGAAACGGTGGTTGTAAATATACATTCACACGAAATAAAGCGTGACACAGACGATGAGCCGGATGACTTTTTAATTGAGTTTTGCAGAAAATGTATAGATGCGGGTGCGTCTGCGGTAATCGGAACAGGAACGCATCAGCTTAAGGGTATAGAAATCTATAACAGAAAGCCCATTTTTTACAGTCTGGGCAATTTCATTTTCCACAGTGACAGTGCATTTTGTATGCCTGACGACTATCGTGAAAAATATAATATGCCCACAGGACTTACCCCCAAGGAAATGATTAATATCCGCAGTCGGAACGGAACACGAGGTTTGCATTCTGATGTGAATAATTTCCGTTCGCTTGTTCCGTTTTTAACATACGAAGATAATAAGCTTGAAAAGGTCGTATTGTACCCGATAAGATTAGATATGCATACCGGATTCCCGGCGCTCGCGGACAAAGCTGAAGCAAAAATCATTTATGATTATCTGAATGAACGAAATATACCTTTTGGCACAGAATTGCAGCTAAACGACAATGTGATTGAGGTGAAGCTTGATGATTAAAACCGAAATTTATGAACAAGTACTTTTTGACACCATCAAAAGAGGTGCAACAGAAATTTCTGCTGATGTAAAGGAAGCGTTTCAAAGCGCTATTGAGCGGGAAAGCAATGCCGATGCCAAGAAAGGTCTTATGGCTACTTTGGAAAGTATGAAGATGTCTGCAAAGCGGGGAAATCCTCTTTGTGTAGATACCGGTTGGCCCATATTCTATTTCAAAGTGGGTAATCAATGCCAACTTGAGGGTGGCTTTGTGGAACTGGAAAATGCGGCGCGACGAGCGGTTGCCAAAGCAACACAGCTTGGGTATTTGCGTGCTACCATGAAGCATCCGCTCACGGGTTACGATCCGGGGAATAATATCGGCATGAACATTCCTGATTTTACCTATCAGTTTGTGGATGGAGATTTTATTGAAATGTCCTATGCGGCAAAAGGCGGTGGAAGTGAGTGCTTTGGCGGAACTCGTCACAGAATTGTTGCCTTTGCGGATGGTATTCAGGGTATTGAGAAATTTGTTATCGATAGTTTTGTGGCATCTGCCCGTGCAGGGGCTGTTTGCCCACCGTCGGTTTTAGGAATCGGTATAGGCGGCACGGCAAATGTAGCTGCCAATCTTGCAAAGGAAGCGGCCTGTCTCAGAACGGTAGGTTCACGCCACCCTGATCCGATGTTTGCCAAAATAGAGGAGGATCTGTATAAAGCGCTCAACAGTTTAGGTGTGGGTATCTTGGGCGCCGGTGGTGATACATCCGTGCTGGCGGTCAATGTGGAGTATGCGTATACGCATATTGCCGGTATTGCCTGTGCCACCAGTACTAACTGCATGGTCGCTCGCCGTGCATCGTCCAGAATTGATGCAACGGGAAAAATAACAGCGATGAAAAGTCCGAACTGGTTCGGTGACAGATAAAAAGGAGAGAGTTTATGGCGGAGTATCATTTAACAGGACCCTTAACAGACCACGATGTCGAAAAGCTGAAAGTTGGAGATGTGGTCTATATCAGCGGCGAAGTATTTACCTGTCGTTCCAGACTGCAAAAGTACATATTTGACGAAGAGCATGTGCTTCCTTTCTCGACGGAGGATCGGAACATCCTCATTCATAACGGTCCCATTGTTATCAAAGAGAATGGAAAATGGAAATTGGTTTCTTTTATGCCCACCTCCAGCATCCGTTTTGAAAAATGGGGCGCTAAAAGTGTTGATGAGTGGGGCTTGAAAATGATCGTCGGTAAAACCACCATGGGGAAAGAAACAGCTCAAATGATGCGAGAAAAGAAATGTGTACATGTTTCTCCCCGTTCGGTAAGCCCCAATTTGTGGATCGATTCCATTGAGGTGCAAGATGTTCACCTTTTTAATGAACTGGGTAGTATCGAGGCCGCTTGGTTCTTCAAAGTGAATGAATTGGGTCCGTTTATCGTCGATATTGATACAAACGGCAACAACTTCTTTGACTTGTTGGATGAAAAGATTGCGAGTAACAAAGAAAAAGCTTTATCGGAATTAGGGATTGATAAAGCTTTTGAGTTTACAAAACTTTATTAAAAACAGCGGAGTGAATTTCACTCCGCTGTTTTTTAAATTAAAGGAGAACTTCTTTGTTCGTGCCGTAAAAAATATCGTCTTTATGGCTGATGAGTTTAAAAAACTCTTCTAATTTCGCCCAATGGTCCGCGTCAAAATCCAGTTCATAGGAATGCCCCCAAATATACAACACTTTTGGGGTTTGGGCTTTCAACTCAACAAATTCTCTGCCCAACTGCATAATTCCCTCAAAATTAAGATGAAACGCTGTCGGGTTAAAACGATATAGATTTTCTTGAACATCAAAACAATTATTGGTGGTGATGGTACGGCTGTATTTGACGCCGGTATTGTTCTTGATAAGGTCTGCAACGCGGTCGTCGTTATTCACGCCCCCGCAAGGGTATGCCATACCTACAACTTCATATCCTACGAGCTCGGATAAGTTCTCTCTGTCAGTTTCAACCTGACGAATGACTTCCTTGTCGTCACATTGCGTGAGGTTAGGATGTGTTAAAGTGTGTACCGCCACTTCATGTCCGTGATAAATATGTTTTACATCTTCGGACATGACTCGATTGCGTGGGATGCGTTGGTCATTCACGATGGTGGCATTTTTTAAGCCGAAACATTCGGAATTGAGATTAAAGGTACCTTTTAAACCGTATTTGTTTAACAGTTCAATCAGTCGAATATCTTGCGTAACACCATCATCGTAGCTAAATGTCACCGACTTGCATTTTTTGTGTTCTTGGGAGCTCATAACAACGACCACCTTTATTTTAAAATCCTTGAGTCTACTTGTTTTTGCGTAATATAATCCCGCAGATTCTTGTTTGCCGCCTTCCGAAACCTCATGTTGGATCAGATTTGTGCGAGATACTGCGACCGACCAATATCATACAGATTGTTTCCATCGCTGTCAATGACGACGGTGACCGGAAAATCCTCAACCTCAAGTCGGTGGATCGCCTCCGCTCCCAAATCCTCATACGCGATGACCTCCGCTTTCTTAATACATTTACTGAGTAGGGCACCGCAACCGCCAATCGCACCGAAATACACGGCGCCGTGCGTTTTCATGGCTTCGATGACTTGGGGCCCGCGTTTCCCTTTGCCGATCATGCCGGTTTGTCCGACGGCAATCAGCGCGGGGCTGTACGTGTCCATACGGTAGGAGGTCGTCGGGCCCGCTGAGCCGATGGCTTCGCCCGGTTTCGTGGGAGTGGGGCCTACAAAATAGAAGATGCTGTCTTGCATATCCAGAGGAAGCGGTTTTCCCGCGGCGAGCAGTTCGCATAAGCGTTTGTGTGCGGCATCGCGCGCCGTGTATAGGATACCGGAAATTAGGCAACTGTCACCGGCTTTCAAGTTCCTTGCTGCCTCACGGGTGAGGGGGGTGTTGATACGGATAGCCATTTACAACACCTCCGTTTTGTGCCGTGTAACATGGCAATTGATGTTGACCGCTACGGGCAGTCCCGCAATGTGTGTGGGGTAGTATTCCACATTGACCGAAAGAGCGGTCGTTTTGCCGCCGAAACCTTGTGGGCCGATACCGAGCGTGTTGATTTCCTCCAAAAGGTCGCTTTCCAGTTTTGCGTAAAACGGGTGACTGTTGGGTTGGTCGACGGGACGGAGCAAGGCTTTCTTTGCCAAATAGGCCGCTTTGTCAAATGTTCCGCCGATGCCGACGCCGACCACTATCGGAGGACAGGGGTTAGGACCGGCTTGTTCCACAACGCGCTTGACAAAGTCTTTCACACCCTGTAATCCGTCTGATGGGCGCAACATGGCAATTTGACTCATATTTTCACTGCCGAAGCCCTTGGGGGCTACGGTAATCTCCAAGCGGTCACCCGGGACGATCTCAAAGTACAGCATCGCCGGTGTGTTATCGCCGGTATTCACGCGATCCAGCGGATCGCGCACGATGCTTTTACGGAGATAGCCGTCCTGATATCCTTGGCGAACGCCCTCGTTGACCGCTTCGGTAATATCACCGTTCACATGAACATCCTGTCCGATTTTCAAAAACACACAGGCAGCACCGGTGTCTTGACAAATCGGTTGTGCCTTGCGGGCGGCAATCTTATAATTATCCACGATATGTTCCAGTATTTCCTTTGCCTGCGGCCAGGTTTCCTGCGCGGACGCGCGGGTGATACACGCCTTGATATCCTCACCGAGATGGCAGTTGGCATCAACGCACAGTTTTTTTACGCTGCTTGTAATCGCGGCAGCATCAATTTCGCGCATATGTACTCACCTCAATGTTACGGGATGCTCTTGCTTCTTTTTGGAAAAATCATTGTAACCGATGTGTTAACCGGTCCATTCCTGTGTTGCATTTACAAGTATTATAATACAGCAATTTGAAAAAGTAAATTCATGCAGTATAAATTTTTCTTAAAACATAAATATTCACATCGCGATTTGAAGTTAAAGGAGATTTATTGCGAGGGTACCGAGCAACAAGGTTCTCGGCACCTTTCCAAAATCTCCGATTTTGTTGAAAGGTGAGGTTCTTATATATGAAAGCAACTGGTGTTGTACGCCGTATTGAGGAATGCGTTATAATAGGGCAAACCGCCTAAAACCCGCATAAACACTAGGGTTTTCGCTGGTTTGCCCCATTGAACGCATTGGTGTCAAAACAGGGTTTTTGGGCGGTTTTAGAAAGGAGCAGAACACATTCTAATATGCGTCACAAATACATACTCTGAGCAGCCAAAATTAAATATTCAACTGTAACAAGTAAAGCCGGATGAGATTATACCTTATCTGGCTTTCGCTTGTTTTTCTGATAAATTTATTCACAAAGCAAATTAACCAAATTCCGTTAATATATATTGCAATTGTCGATTAATGGTGCTATAATATATTTTAGCATGATATTTTCATAAAATGAAGAAAGGTAGGGATTTGTTTTGGATGGCATTACACAACTTATCAAATCAGAAATAATAAAACAATACAAAAGTGTACGTAAGTTTTCCGAAAAAAGCGGTATTCCGTATAGTACGCTTTCTAATGCGTTATCTAAAGGAATTGGCGGAACATCCTA
>JAZOBF010000022.1:0-23218 GCA_045595845.1 Acutalibacteraceae bacterium | reverse complement strand
TAAGGCCGTTGTCGTCGTGTGCCCGTTTGAGCATCTGCATATAACGGTTATCGAAAAGGGAGTTTGGCTTTTGTCGAGCAAGGTCTCGAAACAACCAAATCACATCATCGATGTAAAAATAACTGATTTTTTCCATTTTTCCTTGTCCGAATCACAGTCTCACTGTTGCTTTTTTATCGTCCGTATACTCGATTCTATCCCCGGAATCCATAAGAGAATCCATATACGCCATATATTCTTCTTTACCTTTAAATAAAGGTTCGTATTCATCTACTACTTTCTTCGCCCGTACAGCGTTATCTTTAAGCAAGAGATACAGCATGGTAAGTTGCAGTTTGGCACTGCCTACACAAGCAGTTTTGGGATCGGTTATAAAGTAATCGCTGCCATGACCGGTTCCTGTCGCGCCTGCCATGTTCGGGTGAACAATAGGCATCACGGTACAAAGGTCTCCCATGTCGGAGCTACCGGAGCTGACGATATCAAGGGCCTCAAACGGTACATCAGGAAGTGCCAGTGCTGCCGCTTCTTTGGTAACCTCTCGAAGATTTTCGTCAAATACAACAGGGGCATATCCGGAGAAATCGGTAATATCCACATTGGCGCCAAGCGAAAGCGCCGCCCCTACCAGTGCGCGATTCACCTTTTTGTTGGCATCAATGATTGCATCAAAAGTCTTCCCGCGGATATAGCTTTCCAATGTTGCGCTTGCCGGAATGGCATTGACCATCGCACCGCCCTCTGTCATGATGGGGTGAACTCGGATAACATCTTTTTCTTGGAAAGTTTCACGGATGGCATTGATGGCGTTCAGTCCGTTTGCAGCCGCATACAGGGCGTTGATACCGTTCCACGGAGCACCGCCCGCATGGGCAGCCCGGCCTTTGTAAGTAACTTTCTTTGCCATGCAGCCAACCATACCCTTGCGCACGGTAAACGCACAACCGGTGTGTACCATAAAGCCAAGGTCAACATCATCAAAATATCCTCTGGAAAGGAATTCTCCCTTTCCGCCGAAATATCGAATGATGCCTTTCTTTTTCAATTCACTTCTGAATTCTATTTCCAGAAGTTCCTCAGCGGGAACTGCACAAAGCTTGATTCTGCCGCAGAGATCATCTAACACACCGGGTTCCTTCAAAGCTGCCGCAATCCCGATAAGTGCCGCACCTTGAGCATGGTGTCCGCAAGAGTGTACGGCACCGGTTTCGGGATCGCATTCAGGGTGTTGCGGGCATATGATAGAATCCAACTCTCCGAGGATGAGAACGGTCGGGCCGGGCCTTCCGGTATCGATCGTTGTGTAAAATCCGGGGATATTACCGGCAAGCACCAGTTCTTATCCGAGCCCCTCAAAAATTTCCTGGATATATTTCGACGATTTGAACTCTTTGTAACCCGTTTCAGGATTTTTCCAAAGATATCTCTCTGAATCCAGAATCAATTTTTCATACTTGTCAACCGCGTTTAACAGGTTTTGCATACCGTTGCATCCTTTCTGCATAAATGCCCGCTTTAGAGCGTTACATAACGCTTTGATTGGTTGCTCTCGTAAGACGCCTCAATGACCTTTTGCGACATAATGGCATCCTGTGCCGTCACCGGAATCGGTCCTGCACCTTGAACGGCTTTGCCGAATGCTTCGATTTCTTTTGTATACATATTGCCGAATTCGACAGCTATCTCAAGCGGTTTGACATCGGTTCTGTCTTGGTTGGCATCGTATCCCGCACTGTCGTCCGTGCAAAGAACCTCGATTTCGCCGCCCTCTACCTGTGAAATGGTCCCTTGGGCAAAAATGCTGCCTTTCGTTCCGTAGAATTCAATCTTGCATTTTGCCGCCGCATCGGGAATGTTGAAGTTTGCATCCACATACGCAGTGGCACCGTTATTCAGCTTAAAGATGACGCATCCCGCATCCTCCACGCTGTAGTTGAACACTTGATTGCCCGCAAAGCCGGCAGCTTCCGTAACTTCAAGGCCTGTGATATAGCGGATAAGGTCGACACAATGCACGCCCATATCCATCATCGCACCGCCGCCCGACAGCTTCATATCCTGCCGCCAGCAGTTTTCCATTTCGGGGTACCAGCAAGTAAGCTGCGCTCTTGCCGACACAATCTCGCCGAGTTTACCCGACTGAATCAGTTCGCGCATCTTTTGATGATAGGCGTGAAAGCGCATCATAAACCCGACGCCGAACTTGATATTCTTGCTGTCGCAGTATGCGGCAATTTCTTCCGCTTCAGCCGATGTAAGGCCTACCGGCTTTTCTATCAAAATATGCTTGCCGGCATCTGCCGCCGCCATTGCCTGCTCTTTATGGCAGAATACCGGAGAGGCAATATACACCGCCTCAATCTCGTCCAGAGCAAGAAGATCAGCAATATTGTCAAACGCATATTTTGCCTGATATTTTTCCTTGCAACGGTCTGCGGCTTCCTTGTTGGCATCCATCACGGCAACCAGCTCCGCATTTTCGCAAAGCATCATGCCGGGAAGCGTTCTTCTGTCGGCAATACCGCCGCAGCCGATGACACCCCACTTAACTTTCATAACACAATGTCTCCTTGTTATATCACAGAATATGGGAACGGCTAATTTTTAGCGTCCTTCTTGCATTTCCTTAACGGATTCCAATACAGCATCCGCCATGTACTCAAGCTGTTCGTCCGAAAGACCGTAAAGCGGCAGATGAGTAAATCTCTTGTAGAACGCCTCTTCGCAATTCGGGCAGGTTTTGGCAATTTCATCCGAATCGTAGCCCATCTCCTGAACAACTTTAAATCTGTAAAGAGGTCCGAAGTGAGCAATCTGTGTTACGCCCTTAGCTTCCAGTTTCTTCTTCAGAACCTGAATATCGCCACCCGCCTTAGCCGGATCAATCTGCAACAGATACAGATGGAAGGTCGGCTTAATCTCGTCATTGCCGAGGTCTTGGGCAATAATGGCGTCATTTTCCTTGAAACGATTGGACAAATAGGCTGCCGCGTTTCTTCTCTCTTCGATGATTTGCTCGTTTCTTTCCACCTGAAGTTTCAGACCGAGACCTTGGATTTCGGTAGTGGAGTAGTTACCCGCGACAAACGGTTTCTCCTTACCGCGAATGGGCGTGATGTTGTAAAGCCAGTCTTTGATGGGGCAAGTGAAATCGAGACCCAAGAATCTTGCTCTCTTCATTTCATCGGCAAAGCCGGGAACCGTGGTGGTGGCAATACCGCCCTCACCGAAGGAGGTGATGTTTTTGACTTCATGCATACTAAAGGCGGCAAAATCGCCGATGGTACCGATTTTTCTGCCCTTATACATAGCACCGAATGCGTGCGCCGCATCTTCCAGCACAACAATATCGTGCTTCTTGGCAAGTTCCATAATCGGATCCATATCCACGGGGTAACCACCGATATGTACCGGAACAATCATCTTGGTCTTGTCGGTAATCTTTCTGGCAACATCTGCGGGGTCCATGTTGATGGTTTTGGGGTCAACATCCGCAAAGACAAGCTTTGCACCAATTGCCAGAGGGTACGCCATTGTCGCGACAAAGGTGATAGCCGGAACGATGACCTCATCGCCCTCTTTGAGGTTGGCATACTTATACGCAATTTCGAAACCCGCCGTCGCGTTGGTGACAAAGGTGGAGGTGTTGGTGCCGAGATACTCGTTGCACGCTTCCTCTGCGGCTTGCACCTGACTGCCAAGCGACAGCTTTCCGGGAGGTGTTGCCAAAGCGTCCAATTTCTTAACCTGCTGCCAGACCGCTTCGAGAGCATCTTCGTACTCTTTGCCTTGACCTTGCATTAAGAATTTAATAATTTCCATTAAATCGTGCACATTGTAGTTTTCGCCTACCGCCGCCCACGGAACTTTTGTTGCACCTGTGTTGTACCTGAAATCTGTTGACTTGACCATTGTTGTGTCCTCCTTAAATTATATGCTATATTTACTCACAAAAAATTTATTATAAGACAAACTCTCCATGGTTTGTCGTATAACCCGTTCAATACTCCGGCTCGTATTTTTGAAGGAACTCTTCCCAATAAATTTTCCGGATTTCGATATCTTTGATCATCAATTTCGTGCAGTATGCAGAAAACCCGACATGTCCCCCCTTGATGGGGTTGGGATCAATAAGTTCGGTGACCAGCACATCGTCAACCACCATAAAACTGTGCCCGTTTATGGCGCCGACCGTCATTCTCACCTCTGTTCCCGGAACATATCGGTAAAGTGATGTTGTGGAATATAAAACCGATTCACATCCCACTTCATTCCGCTCGATACCGCTTTTATGTTCATACCAACCGTTTAGGCCACACACATAAGATGTGCCGAGATAATCGCTCTGTTCATCCCAATGCGCGCAAAAAACCGCATTCAAGTCACGGGTAGCAGGCAAAGCGGTTTTAACCGTAAAAGACATCATCACGTCTTCTTCGTAGTTTTCTTTACTCAAAAGAATCCCGCCGAAATTACCCGGCTCATCACCAATCAACCATCCGTCAGCGCAACTCCAGTTACCGGTTTTGGCAGTCCAGTATTTCTGCCAATCCTCCGAGGGAGAATAGCGAAAAAGGACGGGCGATTTATCCCCTATAATCTTTTTCCATAAAAGTTTAATATCGTTCACTTTGGGTATCCTTTCGGCGGGTTTCCGAAAACGATGTCTCAAAAACAAAAAATCCCGCATTATCTCTGTCAATTGTAGCATCTGCCTGTCAAAATGTCAACACAAATGCGCCCATTCTGCTGACTTATTTATAGAAAAAACGACACACTTTTGCCCTGATATCCGCGGAGCATCACAATTGAGGCTTTACGGTATTTTAAAAAAGAAAAAGATATGAGAGAAAGTAACTCTCTCATATCTTTTTACGGTTGTTATTTCCCGCAGTTTTTGTCAAAACTCGGGTTGCAGGCGTAGAAGTTTTTGCTGTTCAAGCGGTCGGTTGCAAGACGCAGGCCTTCACCGAAGCATTGACAGTATACGATACTGACAAGCGTCAGACAAGTGATTTATTTACCTCGGTTTTATCAAATAAAGAAAATGCTTTCATAGAATTTCGTCGAATCCCTCTTCGATATATGTTCCATATTGATCTTCGTCATCTTTGTCACTATAAAACCAGCCCGTGTGATAATCGCGCGACATGCTTATCCTATATTCCGTTTTATATTCATTTATTGCCTTTATTTCTTCATCCAAATCAAAAGAATTATTCCACGTTGGAATTCTTGTATCATTTGTATGAAGTCTATTCCCTGAAGAAAATTTCATCTCAAGTTTATATCGCTCGCTTCGATCATCACCCCATTTATCCAAACCATTTCTATCATATCCTTCAAAATCGTACCCGTTTTCATCATAATGAGTACCATTTTTGTGTATGCCCTTTTTGTTGAAATTTCTTTTGTTATATCCTTCTTTATTCCACCCTTGCCTGTTATATCCGTTTTTATCATACCCTTCACGATTAAACCCATATCGACTATAACCGTCCCTATCGTATCCGTCTTTATCATATCCCGAAGAATGATAGCCATCTCGATTCCAGCCTTGTCTGTTAATCCCTTGCCTGGTGAATCCGTTTTTATCCCAACCCCCTCTGTTATACCCCTCTCTATCATAATTGTGTCGATCATAGCCGTCTCTCCCATAACCATCTTTATCGTATCCATCAACATCATACCCGTTTTCATCATAACGCGTACCATTTTTATGTATACCCTTCTCGTTGAAGTTTTTATGTCGTCCTCCACGATTATAACCTTTTCGATTAAATCCTTGACGATCATAACCGAACATATCAAATCCTTCTTCGTCATATCCGTCTTTATTAAACCCACTGCAGTTAAAACCTTTCTTATTGTATCCCGATCTGTCAAACCCTTCCCGATCATAACCATATTTATCGTATCCTTGTCTGTTATATCCATCCTTGTCGTATCCTAAACAGTCGTAGCCATCTTTGTCAACACCTTGACTATTAAACCCTTGACTGTTGAATCCGTCTTTATCATATCCTTGCCGATCGTAACCATCCCTGTCATATCCCAACAAGTTATAGCCACTCCGTGCATAACCGTCCTTGTCATATCCCAAACGGTTATAACCACTTATATCATAACCTTGTCGATTATAACCGTCCTTATCATACCCCAATCGATTATATCCGTCTTTCCCAAAACCTTGTCGGTTGAATCCCTGCTTATTGAATCCTTGCCTGTTAAACCCTTCACGATCATAACCCTCTTTATTAAATCCTTCATCATCGTACATCGTGCCATTTTTATGATATCCGTTTTCTCTAAACCCTCTTTGGTCGTATTTGGATGATTCATTGATCACAAGATGTGCCGAAAGCAAAAATACTACAATAATAAATGCAAAAAATGCAAATAACGCTGTGATTTCCATTAGATTACCCCTCAGCAAAATAAAAAAGTGTGTGCAACCGAAGTTGCACACACCGAAAAATGCACCGCTCCGATTTGCTACCACACAAAACTTATCGCTTACAACAAGTACGCGAAAAGAGCATGCATTTTTACCAAAATAAAAACACATACTTGTCGCAAGCGTAGTATTAAGTTTTGTGTGGTAACTACATTATACCCCGCGTATGCAAAGAAATCAAGAAAAAATCGACTTCCCTGTTGGAAAGTCGATTTTTGGTATTCTGCTTATTTCCCGCAGTTTTTATCAAACGACGGGTTGCACGCGTAGAAGTTTTTGCTGTTCAAGCGGTCGGTTGCAAGACGCAGGCCTTCACCGAAGCGTTGATAGTGTACGATCTCGCGCTCGCGTAAGAATTTGAGCGGATCGCGCACATCGGGATCGTCGATTAAGCGCAGTAAGTTGTCGTAGGTCGTGCGCGCTTTTTGTTCAGCCGCCAAGTCTTCGTGCAAGTCAGTGAGTACATCGCCTTTCACGCCGATGTATTCGGCACGCCACGGCAAGCTCGACGCGGCAATGGGATAGACACCGCTGGTATGGTCAACAAAGTATTTAACAAAACCGGATTTCACGATCTCGTCCTTCGAGAGATTGCGTGTGAGTTGATAAACCATTGCGCTGACCATTTCCATGTGTGCAAGTTCTTCCGTACCGATATCCGTCAAGATGCCTTTTAATTCGTCGTACGGCATGGAATACCGTTGCGACAAATACCGCATGGATGCACCAAGTTCGCCGTCGGGGCCGCCGTACTGCGAAATGATAATCTGTGCATATTTCGGATTCGGATTCGCGATTTTAACAGGATATTGCAGTTTTTTCTCATACTGCCACATTGCCGTTCCCCCTCTCGTATTCCCACGGCCACGGGCCGCAGATCCATTTCCAATCATCGCCGCAAGCATCGGTGCTGGTTACAACATACGGGCCGTATTTGCTCTCATATTCTGCTACCAAAGCGGTGCGCTTTGCCTGTAATTCCTGACGCTTTTTGAGCGCGGCGGTGTCACAGGGGTGGGTGTCGAGATACAGCCCCATTTCCAAAATAGCAAAATCGTACGCATGGATACAGCGCGCTAATTTATATGCCACAGCCGCAACCTCCTCCCATAAACGGTTTTTCCAATTCCGGGAAAACCGTGCCGAGGTGAAATCCCTCTTCAATTTCGAACAAGGTATTAAATTGTTGGACGGGAACATACGCCATCGCCAATACCATGTCTTCGCACTCTTGCGGGGTGACGGGGGTATCGGGTTCGACATACATACCGTAAGTGGCGGTGCGCCGTCCGCAAGGCATCGGCACGCCCCGCATGGACGGCCGTCTGCCGTAATACGCATTGCCCAAAGTGTATCGCTCCTTTTTTTGATAGTAGGATGTGACTCCCCTTATCCATCCTATGAGCGTGTCCCGAATGGGTGCAAAAAAAATCCCCGAACCTGTACGGTTCGGGGATTTTACTTGGTGCTATTATTCTAATGTGCCGTATAAACGGTAGGCTGCGGCATCGTCCTTGCCATAGTATACCCACACATTGTTATATTTCGGAACGGTGACACGCACCGTATACCGTACCGATCCGGTGCCGGTATTGCTGGCGGCATCCAAGGTTACCGCAAGGTCTTTTGCCGTAATGCGGCGGAGTGTTGCCGCGTTTCCGCAAATAACGATGTCCGATAACACCTGACTTTGCAGGGTAATGGTTTTGCCAGCAGGCAGATTTTCGACCTTGACATCGTCCAACCCGCTCACCGCATACGACAGTTTTTTGGTCGTATACTGATCGATTGCCAACGCCACCGATACGCTGTTACCCTCCAGCACCTTAATGCCGCTCGGAACATTCAACGTGATGGTCGTTTCGGCATCCGCAGGGGTTAGGTGATCAAAATCAATGGTGCCGAGATTGCCGATCGTACCCGCCGCCGCATCCAGCGCCGCCGCTTCGCCGACCAAAGTGATGGTACTGGGCGTCAGTTTCACCAAACCGTTTTGCGGTAAACCCTCCGGTTTGTTCAGCAACTGGTACGACAAGGTAACCGGTTTTTGCACCCAAACGGGAACGGTAATATCCAGCGTGTTATCCGCGGTGGCACCGGCAAAACGGCAGTTTGCCGTTTCCACTTCTTTACCGTCGGCATCCAGCGCTTTTAAATTTGCCGCAAAGCGAGTCGTCGTTTCAATCACGGAGCCCTCTTCCACCGTTGCCACAACGCTTGCAATGCGTTTGACGACGGTCTGCGGGCCTTCCACCTGAATGGTACCGCCCGTAATCTCGCTCGACTCAATGCGCAAGTCACCAATTTGCTGTGCTTTTTGGTCTTTGACGGAAATGGTGTGGATATCGGTCGTAAGCGGCACATTGGCCGTAACCCAATAATCACAAGTCAGTGTAATGGTGCTCGGTGACACCGCGTTGATACTATACGAACCCGCTTTTGCTTTGGTAGCGGTTAACGATACTTCTGATACGCCCGCGCCCTGAATTTCAGAGAAAGACGGGCGAATATCAATATCCTCGGGGTTGAGATTAAAAATGACCGCACGTGCACCCTCAACGGTTACACTGACGGTAAAGGTATCCTCACCAATCACGCGCAAATCGTTATAACCCGCGATGGTACCCGCAAGATCCACCTTTTGCGTTACGGTGATGGTGCGCTGTTGAATGTTGCCGGGACCGAACGAAACAAGCGCCCAAATCACGATAGCCGCGATAACCGAAAGAACAAGCATCACGCGCTCGTTATGCAAGAGGGCGTTTAGTGAAAATTTCGTTTTCATTTCGACCTCCATTTACGCAACCATGTGATAAACGGTAATTCCTTTTTTTCGGAATCCGCCCGCACATTGCGCCAAACGATCTCATTTTCCAAAGCGATGCGTAAACTCTCAACGGTGAAATTACGCAACAGCTCTCCGTCTTTGGCAACCGAAATGATACCGGTTTCCTCCGATACGATGACCACCACCGCATCGGAATTTTCACTCATGCCGACACCGGCACGGTGACGCGTACCCAGACTGCGGCTGATGGAACTATCCTCCGTAAGCGGCAGAATGCAACCCGCCGCCACAATTTTTCCGTCACGAATGAGCATGGCACCGTCGTGAAGCGGTGCTTTGTTAAAGAAAATATTGCCGATGAGTTCGCTTGTGGAATCGGCATTAATCGCCGTTCCCGAATCCGCGATCTCACCCAAACGGGTGTTGCGCTCAAAGACGATGAGAGCACCCATTTTTTCCCGCTGTAATTGCCCGACAGCCGTACAGGTTGCCGAAATGGCCGTTTTCCATTGTTCAATATACACTTTGGTTTCTTCCTCATTAAGACCGAGGATTTTAAAGCGTTTAAAGCCGTTGTGTCCCACCTGCTCCAGCACGCGGCGAATCTCCGGCTGGAAGATAACCACTAACAAGATAAGGGCGTTGTCAAAGATAATTTGCAATACATATTTTAATGTGGTGAGCTCCAAAAGATACGCGGCACCGTATGCCACCGCCAGTAAGAAAAAGCCTTTTAACAGCTGCTCTGCGCGGGAATCCCGCACCAGTCGAATCAGACCGTAAATGGCCGACGCCACAATTACAATATCCAAAGTATCCGCAAACCAGTTATAGGTTCGCAGAAAATTCAGTATGCTTTCCCAAAGCGTTGAGAAGAAGGCACCCAAGTCCCACCACCGCCTTTTATACATCATTCATATCTATTGTACCAATGTTTCGGATTGATTTCAAGGGGTTCTGAGAATTTCACTTAAGATTTTCCACACTTTTTCCAAATCCTCGCGTGTCGTAAACGCAGACGGACATAAACGCACCGCACCGCTTTCCAGCGTTCCCATGCGACGATGTGCCGAGGGGGCACAATGCAACCCCGCCCGCACGGCAACGCCGTACTCTCCGAGCTGCTGTGCCGTTTCCTCGCTCGCCGTACCGCGTACCGTAAAGGTCAATAGCGGTACTGTCACCGATAAATCGGGATACGGCGTATATACCTGCAGACGCGCTGTATTCGCCATGCGTTCGTACAACACCCGCATCCGTTCGGTCTCCCGCTCGGCAATCTCCCTGACACCACCGTTTCGCTCAATCCACCGTATACCGCCGTGTAAACCGCAGATGGCGGGAACATTGAGCGTGCCGCTTTCAAAGCGGTCGGGCAGTTCATCGGGTTGAGCCGTGTGCAGAGAACCGCTGCCTGTTCCGCCTTCCATAAAGGTATCCGGCACATACGCCCCACGGCACAACAGTGCGCCGATCCCCATCGGTCCGTACAGTCCTTTATGCCCCGGCGTACACAAAAAGTTGATGTGGTCGGCTTGCATATCAAGGGGAAGAATGCCCGCACTTTGCGCGGCATCCACCGCAAACGGAATTCGATACATTTCCGCCACCGCGCCGACAGCACGAAGCGGCGTGCGGATACCCAACACATTGGAAGCGTGCGTACAGAGAATCAGGCGCGTATTCGGCAGAATTGCCCGACGAACACGGGCGGCGGTTTCCTGAGGGCTGTGCGGATCGACCGTGACGGTCGTATAGCTGACACCGCGCGGGGCCAATGCCTCCAGCGGGCGAATAACGGAATTGTGTTCCAAATCCGTAATGACCGCGTGACCGCCGTGTGACAGAAAGCCTTTGATAACAATGTTCAATGCACCGGTGCAGTTGGGTGTAAACACCACGCCCGACGGATCTTCTAAATGAAAAAGCGATGCCAACGCTTCGCGGCAAGCATACACGCGCCCCGCCGTTGTCATCGCCATACGATAGCCGCCTCTGCCGGGGTTAGCACCGTAGTGAACGAGTGCCTCCGCCATGCCTCGATGCACATCCGGCGGCTTGGGGTAGGTCGTCGCGGCATTATCCAGATAAATCAACGCCGAACACCCCCGTGCTCGGTACGCAAAATCCGTATACCCGCTTTTGATAACAGGGCGGTAACGGGCTGTACCTCACCGCGAACCTGTAAATAGTATCCGCAACCGTCGTTCTCCCGTATTGACGAAGAACGCCGCATGTGGACCGTATAGCCCTGTCGCTCCAACAGCGTTTTTCCGCGCATGGCGTTGGTAACAGAGCTGATATAAACCGTTGTCCATTCCATTTGTATCACCTCTCACTTTACTATATGCCGAAAGCGGTGAGAGGTGCGATTTCAATTAGCGACGGCTTTTCAGATAATCCTCCAAGATGATGGTGGCGGATACGGTATCCACCACCGCCTTTCGTTTTTTGCCGCGCACATTGGTTTCGTTTAAATAGCCGATTGCCGACATGGTGGTCAGTCGCTCGTCCCACAAGGCGACCGGCAGGTCCGTCAATGCCCGCAACCGCTCGGCAAATGCCTCCGCGCGCTGAGCGCTCTCCCCTTTACTGCCGTCCATATTGCGCGGCAAGCCGACCACCAACGCGCCCGCGCCGTGTTGTGCCGCCATGTCGGCAATGGTGACAGCAAGTACGCCCAAATCCCGCTGGGTAATCGTGCCGATAGGAGATGCTAACAGTTCCAGTTCGTCGGATATGGCGAGTCCCGTGCGTACCAACCCTAAATCCACGGCCATAATCTTCATGTGTATCACCTCGCTGCTTTATTGTAACACGCCGCATCCAAATATGCAAATCCTGCAATTTTTTATCGTCAAAATTGTTAAAAATGAACCTAAGGAATACGATTTCGAAAGAATTTAGCTATTTTTTGAAATTTGTATACAAAACTCTTGCAATGCAAAAAAGGGCGTGCTATACTGACACCATGACTTTGCAATAAGGAGAAGATTGATTATGTCGTATGTTGATTCCGTTTTGGAAAAAGTCGTTCGCGACAATCCCGGCGAACCGGAATTTATTCAGGCCGTTACCGAGGTGCTGGAGTCCCTGCGTCCGGTGATTGAAGCCAATCCGCAATATGAAAAGGCCGCGCTGTTGGAGCGCTTGGTCGAGCCGGAACGCATGATTATGTTCCGCGTACCGTGGGTAGACGATGCAGGTAATGTACAGGTCAACCGCGGTTACCGCGTACAGTTTAACAGCGCTATCGGTCCCTACAAGGGCGGTTTGCGTTTCCACCCCTCGGTTAACCTGAGCATCATCAAATTTTTAGGGTTCGAGCAAACCTTTAAAAACTCCCTCACCAGTCTGCCGATGGGCGGCGGCAAGGGCGGTTCGGATTTCGATCCCAGAGGTAAGTCGGATAACGAAATCATGGCGTTCTGCCAGAGCTTCATGACGGAGCTGTATCGTCACATCGGTCCCGACACGGATGTGCCCGCGGGTGATATCGGTGTCGGCGCGCGAGAGATCGGCTATCTGTTCGGTCAGTATAAGCGTTTGGTGAACCGCTACGAAGGTGTTTTGACCGGTAAGGGTATTGCTTACGGCGGTTCGCTAATCCGTCCCGAGGCAACCGGTTTCGGTGCGGTATATTATGTCGTGGAAATGCTCAAGTCGTTCGGTGACGACATCAAAGGCAAGACCTTTGCGGTTTCCGGTTTCGGTAATGTGGCATGGGGTACCGTGAAAAAGGTAACCGAGCTGGGCGGTAAGGTCGTGACCATTTCGGGCCCCGACGGTTACATCTACGACGCAGACGGCATCTGCACCGAGGAAAAGATCAACTTTATGCTCGAGATGCGTGCTTCCGGTCATGACAAGGTGAAAGATTATGCCGACAAGTTCGGTGTCCCCTATTTTGCCGGCAAAAAGCCGTGGGATCAGAAGGTTGACATCGCGATGCCGTGCGCTACTCAAAACGAGGTGCGTCTTGAGGATGCACAGAACCTTGTTAAAAACGGCGTGAAGTATTACGTTGAGGTTGCCAATATGCCCACCACCGACGAGGCGGTGGCTCTGCTCAAAGAGAACGGTGCCATCATTGCCCCGTCCAAGGCGGTAAACGCCGGCGGTGTGGCGGTATCCGGCTTGGAAATGAGCCAGAACTCCATGCGCTATTCCTGGACGGCGGAAGAAGTCGATGCCAAACTGCGCCAGATTATGAAGAACATTTATCAAAACTCTTTCGATGCCGCCAAAAAGTACGGCATGGACGGTGATCTGATCGCGGGTGCAAATATCGCCGGTTTCCAAAAGGTTGCCGATGCGATGATGGCACAAGGGATCGTCTAATCAGTAAAACGAAAAAAGCGGATGCTGCGGCATCCGCTTTTTTGTGCAATAAAAACGCGGGAGTGAAAAGCACTCCCGCGTTTTTTCAGTTACTTATTCGCCTTCGCAGCAATCGCACTCGCCGTCACAGCAATCGCTCAAATCAAATTCCAGATGCTCACCGCAGGCAGGGCACTCAATGCCGCCGTCCAACAAGGTTTCCTCGTCGACATCAAACAGCTCGTTGCAGTTCGGGCAGGTAATCTCATAGAATTCGTCGTCGCAATCGCAGTCACAATCGCAATCGCAATCATCGTAATAGTCGGTTTCCAGCGCGTCCAAGTCCTCATCGATGGTATCGACCTGTTCGCCCATCTCTTCAACCGTTGCTTCCAAATCTTCAATGCTGATGGCGGCATCCGCCAACACATCCATAACCGCTTTCCAGATCTTGCCCTCTTTGGAATCGGCATCCACGCCGAGACCTTCCAGCAAACCTTTTAAATACGCTACTTTCTCTGTAATCGTCATGATACATACCTCCTACTCAAAATAGAATATGATTAAACAAGGAAATTATGCGCGTTCCATGTATTCGCCGACGCGGGTATCCACACGAATCATTTCGCCCTCGTCGATGAACAGCGGTACGCGGATCTCCGCGCCGGTCTCCAGCGTAGCGGGTTTGGTGGCATTGGTAGCCGTATCACCCTTGAAGCCGGGATCGGTTTTGGTGACTTGCAGTTCCACAAAGTTCGGCGGTTCTACACCAAAAACCTTGCCTTTGTACGACATGACTTTGCAAACCATGTTCTCTTTGACAAATTTAAAGTTATCCGACAGAATGTCGCTGTTGAGCGGGATCATTTCATAAGATTCGAGATCCATGAAGTAGTACAGTCCGCCGTCGTTGTAGGAATATTCCATTTCCTTTCTTTCAACAAACGCGGTCGGATATTTATCACTGGGGTTAAAGGTGCGCTCCACCACCGTACCCGCGATAACATTGCGGATCTTGGTGCGCACAAACGCGGCACCTTTACCGGGTTTTACATGTTGGAACTCCACGATCTGGTATACATTGCCGTCCATTTCAAAGGTGACGCCGTTACGAAAATCGCCTGCAGAAATCATTTCAAAATCCTCCATATACACATACTACGATCATTGTACCTTATCTTGAGCCGTTTTGCAAGTCTTATTTGAAAATAAACCACAAAAAAGCAGGCAGCTTTGCCGCCTGCTTTTATTCTTATTCTTGTGCCGCTTGATATTCGTCCATAATCTTTTTGGCAACATGCATCGGCGCCTCTTCATAACGGGCAAAACTCGTGGTGAAATAACCGCGGCCTTGCGTGGTCGAACGCAACATTTTGGAATAATCCGCCATTTCCGCCATCGGAACTTCTGCCGACACACAGGTCATATTCGGTTCATCCGAGGGATTCATGCCGATGACGCGACCGCGCCGTTTGTTGATGTCGCCCATGATATCACCCGTGGCATCGTTCGGCACATACGCATACACGGTGCTGATCGGTTCCAAGAGAACCGGCGAAGCTTTCGCAACACCTTCTTTGTACGCGAGCGATGCTGCCGTCTTAAACGCCATTTCAGACGAATCAACGGGGTGGTATGAACCGTCCACCAAGGTGGCTTTCACGCCGACCAACGGGAAGCCCGCCAACACACCGCACTTGGCACTGTCACGAAGTCCTTTTTCGACCGCCGGGAAGTAGTTTTTCGGAACGGCACCGCCGAACACCGTTTCCTCGAAAACGAGTTCTTCGGTATCGTACGGTTCAAATTCAATCCACACATCACCAAACTGACCGTGACCGCCCGACTGTTTCTTGTGACGCCCCTGTACCTTGACCTTGCCGCGAATAGTCTCGCGGTACGGTACTTTCGGCGCTTTGAGCACCACATCCACACCAAACTTACTCTTGAGTTTGGAAACGGTCACATCCAAGTGTTGCTCACCCAAGCCGGACAAGACTTGTTCGCGGGTTTCGCTGTTAAGTTCGAACGAAATGGTGGGATCTTCTTCTTTTAAGCGGTTCAGACCGGCCGTAATCTTTTCTTCGTCGCCCTTGTTCTTGGCATAGACCGCCATAGACAGCGAGGGGAGTTCAAAGTTGACGCCCGGCAAAATGACGGGGCGAACCGGTGCGCACAGGGTATCGCCCGTATTGGTGACCGCCAATTTAGCAACCGCACCGATGTCCCCCGCCGGCACACAAGGAACTTCCTCTTGCCGTTTGCCGCATACCATGAACAGTTTGCCGAGTTTCTCGGTAGTGCCCGTACGCATATTGAGCAAGGTGGAATCGGGTGTCATTTTACCGCTGATCACCTTGAAGTACAACAATTTACCCACAAAGGGATCGACCACCGTTTTAAAGACGATCGCCGTCGTTTGAGCCTGTTCGTTAACGGTGAGTTTCACTTCTTCGCCGTTCGGATCCACGCCTGTTTCGCCCGCGACGGTTTCCGCCCACGGTGCCAACCACATTAAACCGTTAAGTAACTGGTCAATGCCTTCGAGCATTTGCGAGGAACCACAGTATACCGGACAAATCTCGCCGCGGCGAACACCGGTTGCCAGTCCCATGATGAGCTCGTCGGGCGTGAAATCAACGCCCGAGAAATATTTTTCCATCAATTCCTCACTGGTTTCCGCAACTGCTTCGTAAATAGCGGTACGCAAGCCGTCCAGACGGTGCCCCATTTCGGGCAAATGACACTCGACCGCTTTGCCGTTTTCATAGGTGTACGCTTTATATTCCAAAATATTGACATAGCAGGTAACTTTATGATTTTCCACAAACGGAACGACCAACGGGCATACCGTCGGGCCGAATGTCGCTTTCATGTCTTCGAAAACTTTATAGAAATCTGCGTGTTCACTGTCAAGTTTGTTTACGAACAACAGTTGCGCGATGCCTTTTTTGCGTGCCGCCGCCAAAGCTTTCTGTGCACCGACGGTGATACCGCTTTTTCCCGATATGACAACAACCGCACTGCCCGCCGCACGGATACCCTCACTCATACCGCCCGCAAAATCAAACGAACCGGGGGTATCCAACAAATTAATTTTGGTGTCTTTCCATTCCACGGGCAACAGGGACAAGGACACAGATGCACCGCGTTTAATCTCCTCGGCATCAAAATCGCAAATGGTGTTACCGTCCGTCACTTTTCCCAAGCGGTCCGTTACACCGGCGGTATAGGCAATTGCCTCCGCAAGCGAGGTCTTACCCGACCCGGCATGACCGACAAGTGCGACATTGCGAATGTGCTTTGCTGTGTATTGTTTCAAAAGTTGGACTCCCCTTTCTTAATCGTCGGATCACCGTCCCGCAAACCGACGATTCCTGACAAAATTGAGCAATAATACACAAAAACATTATACAAGCATACTGGTTCTTTGATAATTATAACCTATAGATATTGAAATTTCAACCAAAAATATGGGAAAAATAAAAAAATCCCCTCTGCATAAAAGCAGAGGGGTTATTTTGGTGAAAATGACGGGGTTAGGATTTACCGAACCCGAACGCCGCGCCCGCCGACAGCAAGGCAAAAACGCCCGAAAGTTCGACCGCATACAACGGCGGCAACAACGCGCCGCTTGCAAATGCCACGCCCGCGACAAGTGCCAATCCGAGAAAACCGAGTACCGCTTGTACGACGGTGAAGAAACGCATTCCCGTGCGCAAACGGCGGCATTTGGAGAGTGCCGACAACACATCGCCGACACCGCCCGTCGACACAATACCCGCCGTCTCTTGCGAGGAAACGCCGTCTACCAGCGCTTCATAGGAACGGCCTGCGGGCGCGCCGAGCAGTTCGACATAGAATCCCTTGAGGTCAAAGGTGGAGGCAATCAGGGATTCGGTGATGTTCGGATCACAGGTGCGGATAAGCAAGGTCAAACGGCGGTGTGTCAAATCCGTCAGCACCTTTTTGACGGCGGGTTCGGCAATATAGCTGACCACAAACATCGCCGAGAGTTCACCCGCAATGGACAGATACACCAGTTGACGGCCGTCTTTTGCGTAGCGCTCTTCGTAATCCTTGGACGGAATATCAATGCCGTGATTGTCGAGCAGTTTGCGGTTGCCGATTAACACCCGACGGCCGCTTACCCAACCCGATAAGCCCATGTCCTGTTCATACACCAAGGTGTCAACATCGTGTAACATATCCACCTTGTTTAAAATCATGCGGCGGAACACATGGGATAACGGGCCTCCCGCACGAACGGACACCGAAGCGGCATCCAAAATCGCTTCGTCGATACGGGTACCGGAGAAGGTCTTAATTCCGTGTAACAACACGGCGTTTTCGGGAAACAGGTCGATGGCATCCAGCGCGACCGCATGCGACGAACCGTGTTCCCGCACCGCATCGTATCCGACGAGTGCCGTACCGCGGGCGAAGAGGTGTTTGGTTGCCGACGCCAACGCCGCACGCAAATACAACAGCAGTACCGCCGGTGACGCCATGCAAAGCATGAAGCAAAACAGCGTAGTCGCCGACAGCCAAGCGGTAACACCGTTGAGCAAAAGATAGGCCACCGCGGCAACCAACGCGACACCGGCCGTGACGGGCAGATACCACCGCATCAGGCCGTTTGCGCACAGCGTATCCTCCGAATTGCGAAGATAGTCGGAGGAAAACTCCGTTTTGCGGAAATAGGTCACACGCGGTTCCCCGAGAGCAACGGCGGGACGGCCGATTTCCTCTGCCAAGGTGCTGTCCTCAATACGCTTGGCGGTCAGTTTTTCGCCTTGGGCCGCCACGATACCAAAGGTGCGGCTGACGCGGTCAGCCTCCAGCTTATCCGCCACCTGCATGAGCAACAACGATAATCCCGAAATTGCCGTCAGCATCGGAACCGTGCCGTCGGCAACGGCGGCGGTATTGAAAAATTGCAGAACAGTATGAACCAGCGTGGCAATCGCCGCCAACGCAACACCGCTCTCTGCCGTAGCCGTACCGCCAAACAGACGGGATAAGCCCGCCGCTAAACGCGAGCGCGACGCCGTCAGCATGATACCGAGCAATATCAAATGAATAATCAAATACGCAATCGGGTTCATGGAAACCGACGGCGAAACAAAAGAAAATACGGCGATAAAGAACACCACGATTTCCGCAAGTGCGGTGAAGAAAAGTGCGCTTGCCGCCCGACGGCTCGCCATCTGCAATTTCTGGCGCACCGCACCGAGTTGCTGATGCGCGGTGAATTCGTCCTCGGGCTTTTCTTGCGGTTTTTCCAAGGGCGTTTCGGGATACACGACCTCGCCGCGCTCAACGGGTTCTTCCGCCCGCTCCGCTTCCGCTCGTTCGTGCTCCTCGCGCTTTTGCGAGAAGTCCTGTATCTTTTCCTGACGGATACGGCGAAGTGCCTCGTTGGTGCCCTCCTCCGTCTCGTCTTCGCTTTCAAATCCGTCCAACATCAACTGCGTGGCCGGTTCATGGCTTTCGTCGATATTGTCATCATCGTCCAACACGCGCGTTTTTTGCGAGACCGATACCGGGCGGGTGTCGTCCATATCCTCGTCACCGTATACCTTGATGTCCTCGCTTTCCGCCTCGACTACGGGTTCTGCCACCGGTTGCGGTTTGTCCGCTTTGGCGCGACTTTTAAACAGACTGCGCTTCTTTTTCGTCGGCACAACCGTATCGGCTTTTTCGACATATTCGGGCTCAACAGCCACCACCGTGGGAAATTCCGTCGTATTGACGCGCTCCGCTTCCTCTATGGGGTTTTTCATTTCCTGTTCTTTTTTCACCATGATCACCCTATCTTCCGTCATTTCAAGCCAAGTCGACGCCGCACCACTTCATACACCACGATGCCGCACGCCACCGACGCATTTAGCGAATTGATTTTGCCGCGCATCGGCAAAGACACGATGCCGTCACACTGTTCTTTTACCAAACGGCTCATGCCGTGCCCCTCCGAACCGATGACCAAGGCAACCGGACCGGACAGATCCGCGCGGCACCAATCGTCACCGTCCATATCCAATCCGTACACCCATACGCCGCGCTTTTTAAGCGTTTTGAGCGTTTCGGTGAGATTGGATACCCGTACAACCGGCATGTATTCCACCGCGCCCGCCGAGGTTTTATATACCGTACTCGTAAGCCCCACGGCGCGGCGTTTGGGGATAATCACACCGTGGCAACCCGCCGCTTCCGCACTCCGCAGAACGGCGCCTAAGTTGTGCGCATCCTCCAGTTCGTCACAAACAAGGACAAAAAGCGGTTCGCCCGACTCCTCGGCGCGGCGGTAAACATCCTCTAACGAAGCATACTCTTTACAAGCGGCAAACGCAATCACTCCTTGATGATTGGCACCGCCGACAGCGGTCAATTTGCGGGCATCCGTTTCCTTGACCGGGATGCCCCGCTCACGGCACAAGGCACGAATCTGACCGATACTGCCGCCGCGTTCGCCTTTCGCAATCCACAAGCTGTCCAGTGCACGGCCGGAGCGAAGTGCTTCCGACACGGCATTGCGCCCGATGATGCAATCCTCCGAACGGGGGGACGGTGCCTCGTTTATCGGCTGCTGCATACTGTAAACCCTCACAATTCCCCAATATTAGATTTATTGTATCATATATCTTTTTAAAATGGAATACCCGATTTTATGTTCTTAAGAAAAATGTTGTGGGATGGCAAACTATGTGCTACAATAAAAGAAAAGTCAAGGGGGTTGACGGGATATGAAAACTGCCGTTATCACCGGTGCGTCCTGCGGACTCGGTGAAGAATATCTCAAGCAAGTAATCGAGCAAATGCCCGAAGTGGAGGAGATTTGGTTGATTGCCCGCCGCTTGGAAAAGCTCCAAATGCTCGCTTCACGGTTTTCCAAGCACCGTATTCGGTGTCTGCCGCTCGATCTGACCGACACGGAAAGCTACGACGCGTATCGCCGCGAATTGGAAAACGCAAACCCGCAAATCGTTGTGCTCATTAACAATGCCGGATACGGAAAACTGGGGCTTATCGCCGACGCGGACCGCGACGAACAAACGGGCATGGTGGACCTCAACTGCCGTGCATTGACCGCCGTCACGGTGTTATCGGTACCGTATATGCAAGCGGGCGCGGGGATTCTGAATGTGAGTTCGATTGCCTCGTTTGCCCCCACGCCGCGCATGACGGTGTATTCCGCTACCAAAGCGTATGTCTCAGCTTTTTCCAAATCTCTCGGAGAGGAACTGCGGCCGCGCGGCATCACGGTGCTCACCGTTTGTCCCGGACCGATGGCCACCAATTTCCTGGAAGTTGCGGATATCGTCGGTCATTCGCGCACCTTTGAAACCTTGCCGTATTGTCATCCCGCACGCGTGGCGAAACGCTCACTCGCGCGTCTGCGGTGCGGCAAAACATGGTACACGGACCGCGCACTGTATAAATTCTACCGTGTACTGTGCAAGCTTCTCCCCCATTCACTCGTCATGAAATTCAGTAAAACATAAAAAAAGACTGCGGCTTTTTGTTGCCGCACTCTTTTTTTGCCCTTCTTGCCGACCGCTGTGTGCGGGTTCCGAGGGCGGGTTTATTTCGTCGTTGTCGCCGTTTGTGTGGTAACCGTTACCGTCTCGCCGTGAATCAAAGTCAGCGGATCGGTGTAGGTTTTGTTCACCATTACTTCCATATGCAGATGCGGAGCATCTAATACCTCTGCGGGAATCGAAGAGATCTTGCCGATCACATCTCCCGCTTTGACAGACTGCCCTTCGGCAACGGATGCTGCCGCCACCCCGCAATAACGCGTCACAATATTACCATCATGCTGAATCTCAATGACATCACCCCACAGGGCATCTTGTCGGATACTTATCACCTTGCCGTCCGCACTGCTTTTTACATCGTCGCCTTCGGCGGCGGCAAAATCCACGCCGTTGTGCGTCACCCATTCACCTAAGGTTTCGGAAAAATAATGGGTTTTGTTAAAAGAACGCAGTACACGGTTGGATACGGGAAATACGAACAGGTCCGACGGTTTGGTTGTGGCGGTCGTGGTAGTTGTAGTAACCGTCGTGGTGGTGCGGTCATCTTTAATGTCGGTGGCGGGTATTACCACCTGCTGTGCCGATTTGGTCGTGGTGGTCGTCACAACGGTAGTACTGCCGTTCGGTTCGGGCTCGTCGGTGGGCAAGGTGCTCACAAAAGTGGTTACCGCCACACCGCAAATCGCCACCAAGCAAACGGCAAGGGCAATATAAAAGCCCTTTCCGCTCTTTTTCGTGTTTTGTTCAATGTCAAATTCATCCGAATATTTCACGGTCATTCCTCCTTACTTCAGCTATAGTTTTCACTTCCGCCGACAGTTTATACACCAAACCACTTTTATTTTTTTCATGTCCCATATTGTTTTTTCATCTGATCGTGGTATACTATCTCCGATTGTTACAATATGGGAGTTATTAACTATGCGTAAAACAAAAATCGTTTGCACTTTAGGACCCGCAACCGCCGACAAGGAAATCGTCCGTCAACTGATACAAGGCGGCATGAATGTCGCCCGACTGAATTTTTCACACAATACGCACGAAATTCACGCACAACGCATCGAAACAATCAAAGAGTTGCGCCGTGAAATGAATCAACCCGTTGCGATTTTACTGGATACCAAAGGGCCGGAAATCCGTTTGTGCGATTTTGAGGGTGGCTCCACCGTACTGCGGGAGGGCGATACTTTCACTTTGACTGCACGCCCGATGGATGGAAACAACCACATCGCCTCCATCACCTATGACGCCCTGTACAAACAAGTAAAACCGGGTGACAACATCTTGATTGACGACGGCAAGATTCACTTGACGGTGGAAGAGGTTTGCGATACGGATATTCGCTGTCGCGTGGTGTACGGCGGTATCGTGCGCAATCACAAATCTATTAATGTACCGCATGTAAAATTATCAATTCCGTATCTGAGTGAACAGGATAAAGCGGATTTGTTGTTCGGCATTGAACACGAAGTGGATTTTGTGGCGGCATCCTTTACCCGCACGAAAGACGATCTCATCGCATTGCGTAAGTTCTTGGATTATCACGGCGGACATGCTATTCGTATCATTGCCAAGATTGAAAACATCGAGGGTGTTGAGAATTTTGATGAAATACTCTCACATGCTGACGGTATCATGATCGCACGCGGCGATATGGGCGTGGAAATCGAATACGAGCGCCTGCCCGGTTTGCAAAAACGGTTCATTCGCCGTTGCTATCAGTCGGGAAAAATGGTCATCACTGCCACGCAAATGCTCGAGTCCATGATTGCCGCTCCTACACCGACGCGCGCCGAAATTACCGATGTCGCCAACGCCGTGTTTGACGGCACCTCGGCGGTCATGTTGTCGGGCGAAACGGCGGCGGGTGACTACCCCGTGGAAGCGGTCAAGGTGATGGCGAAAATCGCCGAGCAAGCCGAGACCGACGCCTTGTTGATGGGCGCATACGAAGGGATTCGCTATGACCTTGACAGCACCGATACCACCAACGCCGTATGCGATGCGGCGTGTACCACCGCTCGCGATATTAAGGCGAAAGCCATCTTGGCACTTACCAAATACGGACAGACCGCACGGCGCATGTCAAAATTCCGCCCTGCCGTTCCTATC
>JAZOBF010000021.1:0-17488 GCA_045595845.1 Acutalibacteraceae bacterium | reverse complement strand
AATTTGTAAGGGCAACGCGTTTCTGCCGCCGAATTTTTCGTGCGGAGAAGCGCAAGACTGCCGCAAGGCTGACGCCTTGCAAAATCGAGCGCAAAGCCGCACGGATAAAGGCGGCGTGCGAAACTATGACAGGGTTCGAATCCTGTCACACTAAGGTGACGATATGAAACAAGGGATATTTACCATTCTCAAACAGGAACCGCTGACCGACACCGTGTATCGCATGGTGCTCAGCGGTGATACCGAGGCGATCACCGTCCCCGGTCAATTCGTGAACATCAAACTGGATGGCCTGTTTTTGCGCCGTCCCATCTCGGTGTGCGATTGTGAAGACGGCACTCTCACGCTGGTCTACAAAGTGGTCGGCAAAGGCACCGAGCAGATGAGCCGAATGACGGTCGGTGAAAAGCTGGATATTCTGACGGGACTCGGCAACGGTTATAACACCGCGCTTGCGGGGGATAGCGTTCTGCTGCTCGGCGGCGGTGTCGGTGTACCGCCTCTGTATAAGCTTGCCAAAGATTTAATAAAACAAGGCAAGCGCGTATCGGTGGTGCTTGGTTTTAATACGGCAAACGAAGTGTTCTATGAACAGGAATTTAACGCTCTGGGCGCCGCTGTCACGGTCACGACGGTTGACGGCTCGTACGGCGTCAAGGGCTTTGTCACGGATGCTTTGCCGACAACTTACGACTATTTTTTCACTTGCGGTCCCGAGCCGATGCTCAAAGCCGTTTACAAAACGACCGCCACATCGGGGCAGTTCAGTTTTGAGGAACGCATGGGATGCGGGTTTGGTGCGTGCATGGGTTGTTCCTGCAAGACAGTAACGGGCTATAAGCGCATCTGCAAAGACGGGCCGGTGCTGACAAAGGAGGAGATTCTATGGGACGCTTAACCGTCAACCTGTGTGGGGTTGAACTGGATAACCCCATTATCCCTGCCAGCGGTACTTTTGGGTACGGTTATGAATTTGCAGAATTGTATGACATTAACATCTTGGGTTCGTTCTCGTTCAAGGGAACGACCAAAGAACCGCGGTTCGGCAACCCCACCCCGCGTATTGCGGAATGCCCGATGGGCATGATCAATGCGGTTGGCTTGCAAAACCCCGGCGTCGATAAAGTAATCGCCGAAGAATTACCGAAAATGCGTCAGCATTTCCATAAAAAAGTCATGGCAAATGTCAGCGGTTTTTCGGTCGAAGACTACGCCTACACGTGTGAACGCTTGAACGGGGAAGAGGACATTGGCTGGTTTGAGGTGAATGTCAGTTGCCCCAATGTACACGGCGGCGGTATGAGTTTCGGTACCTCGCCCGAAGCGGCGGCGGAAGTTACGGCGGCGGTTCGCAAAGTGACGGACAAGCCGTTGCTCATCAAATTGTCTCCGAATGTGACCGACATTGTATCCATTGCCAAAGCCTGTGAAGCGGCAGGGGCGGACGGTATCAGTCTCATCAACACCCTACTGGGTATGCGCATTGATCTCAAAACCAAAAAGCCGGTCATCGCGAACAAAATGGGCGGGTTTTCGGGCAGTGCCATTTTCCCCGTTGCGGTAAGAATGGTGTATCAAGTAGCAGCGGCTGTGAATATTCCCGTCGTCGGCATGGGCGGTGTCAGCAGTGCACAAGATGTCATTGAAATGATGCTTGCGGGTGCCACGGCCGTCGAGGTAGGCGCCGCGAATTTGGTGGATCCGTTTGTCTGCAAGACCATCATTGAGGAATTACCGAACGTGATGGATGCATACGGTATTCAAAATTTAACCGATATTATAGGAGGAGCGCATCATGGGTAAAGATGTCATCGTGGCATGTGATTTTGCGAGTGCGGAACAGGTTTTCGCTTTTCTTGACAAATTTACGGGCAAAAAACCGTTTGTGAAAATCGGTATGGAACTGTTCTATGCCGAGGGCCCGCAAATTGTGCGGGAAATCAAAAAAAGAGGCCACAAAATTTTCTTGGATTTAAAGCTCCATGACATTCCGAATACGGTCAAAAAATCCATGGCGGTGCTGTCGCGTTTGGATGTGGACCTGTGCAATTTGCACGCCGCGGGTACCGTTCGCATGATGGAGGCGGCGCTTGAAGGACTGACGCGTCCCGACGGTACTCGTCCGCTCTTGATTGCGGTGACACAACTCACCTCCACCGACCAAGAAAGCATGGAAAATGATTTATTGATTCAAAAACCCATCGACGAGGTCGTGATGCATTACGCCGCGAACGCCGCGAAAGCGGGGTTGGACGGCGTGGTCTGCTCGCCGCTCGAAGCCGGTAAAGTACACGAGCGGTGCGGCGAAAAGTTCTTGACCGTCACGCCCGGTGTGCGTTTTGCAGACGGGGACATCGGCGACCAAAAACGCGTCATGACACCCGCCGAAGCCAAGCGCATCGGATCAGATTATATCGTAGTGGGACGCCCGATTACGGCGGCGGAAGATCCGGTTGCCGCGTACGAGCGTTGTGTTCGCGAATTTTGCGACTAATGTGAAAGGGAGAAGGATGTATGGAAAGCTATAAAAGAGAATTCATTCAATTTCTACAGAGTGCCGGCGTGCTGAAATTCGGTGATTTTACGGCGAAGAGTGGGCGCAAGATCCCGTATTTTATCAATGCCGGTGATATTAAGACCGGCGAACAAATCAAAACGCTGGGCGAATTCTATGCCAAAGCGTATTTAGACAAGATCGGCTCAAAGCGTACCGTCTTGTATGGTCCGGCATATAAAGGCATTTCCATTGCGGTATCGTCGTCGATCGCCCTGGCAAAAGAAGGGTTGGATGTACCGTTTTTCTTCAACCGTAAAGAAGCCAAAGATCACGGCGAGGGCGGTATCTTTGTCGGTTATGTCCCGAAAGACGGCGAATCCGTCGTAATTGTGGAAGATGTCATTACAGCGGGTACGGCCATCCGTGAAAGCATGGCAAACCTTGCCGCGCTTAACGGCGTCAATGTGGAAGCTACCTTCGTGATGGTTGACCGTAAGGAAAAAGGGAAGACCGAGAAATCGGCTATGGCCGAGGTGGAAGAAGAGTTCGGGTTCCCGGTTTACTCAGTTGTAGATGTCTATGACATCATCGAATATTTGGAAGAAGACGCCGCCAACGCTGAAAATGTGGAGCGTATCAAGAAGTATTTAGCCATCAACGGAGCAACAGTATGAGAAGTTTGATTGATATTCTGGATCTCAGCACCGAAGAGTTGGAGGAACTGCTTAAAACGGCTTGTGACATGATGAAACGGCCGAGCCGTTATGCCACCAAACTCAAAGGCAAAAAACTGGCTACCTTGTTCTTTGAGCCGTCCACCAGAACGCGCCTTAGCTTTGAAGCGGCGATGCTGGAACTCGGGGGCAGCGTTATCGGCTTTTCCGATGCGGATTCTTCGTCTGCCGCTAAGGGCGAGAGTGTTGCCGATACCGCGAAAGTCATCAGTTGCTATGCCGATATCATTGCCATGCGTCATCCGAAAGAGGGCGCACCGTTTGCCGCTTCGCTCAGTGCCTCTATTCCTGTTATTAACGCAGGTGACGGCGGGCATTGCCACCCGACGCAGACGCTTGCCGATCTACTCACTATTTATCGTGAAAAAGGCACGCTTAACGGCCTGACGGTCGGTTTTTGCGGTGACCTTAAATACGGCAGGACCGTTCACTCGCTGATTGCCGCTCTGTCCCGTTACCGCGATATCCATGTGGTGTTGATTTCGCCCGACGAACTGCGTTTGCCGGACTATGTCAAGCAAGAATATATGGGTGCCATGTCGTATACCGAAATGTGCTCGCTCGATGATGCGTTGGAGTCGTTGGATATTCTCTATATGACGCGTATCCAGCGTGAGCGGTTTGATGACATGGAAGAATACGAGCGTCTAAAAGACAGCTATATCCTTACGGCGGAGAAGATGGAAAAAGCGCCGAAAACGATGTGTGTGTTACACCCGCTTCCGCGCGTTAATGAAATCAGTGTGGCGGTGGATGATGATCCCCGCGCGTGCTATTTCAAACAAGTGCAAAACGGCAAATATATGCGCATGGCACTTATTCTGAAACTGCTCTCGGAAGCCGATGGTAAAAAGCCAACGGTTACAAGCGAAACGGACGGCATGGTTTGCCAAAATCCGCGGTGCATTACGGCAACCGAGCAGGAAGCGCGTCAGTTATTCCGTTTGGTTGACGGTACCGAAAACCGCTATCGCTGTATGTACTGCGATCACGAAAAAACTTGACGAAAAATGGCGGTGAAACCTTGACAGTAAAGGTGCCGCTGTGGTATACTGATCGAGTAAAAATAAGCATTCTTTGCAACTGACGGATTGAGTGGATAACCACAAAGGAACAAAGGATGCGGTGGCTCTTTTCTGTTGCCGACCGTCTGGGCACACAAGCTTATTTTTAGGGGTAAGTTTGTGTGCCTTTTTTGTTTTTTAAGGAGTGATAACCATGAAGAAAATCGGATTGATTATGGGCAGTGACAGCGATCTGCCGATCGTGGAAAAAGCCACGGCTGTGCTCAAAGAATTGGGCATTCCCTATGAAGCACACATCTATTCCGCCCACCGCACCCCCACCCAAGCGCGTGACTTTACGGTGGCGGCGCGTGAAAACGGATTCGGCGCACTCATCTGCTTTGCCGGCATGGCGGCGCATTTGGCGGGCGCCGTTGCGGCCAACACCACCTTGCCCGTTATCGGTGTACCGTGCAAATCCTCTGTTCTTGACGGCATGGATGCTCTGTTATCCACCGTTCAGATGCCCACCGGCATTCCGGTTGCCACCGTTGCTATCGGCGGCGGTGCGAATGCGGCGTTGCTGGCTGCGCAGATTTTGGCGGTCGAAGATACGGGGTTAGCGGAAAAACTGGATGCCAAGCGTCAATCCGATGCCGCAAAGGTGTTGGAGAAAGATGCCACCGTTGCGGCGGCTCTGTAATTGTCATTTTAAATTTTCATAAAGGGGTTTTCTAAAAATGAAACAGGTTTATGTAGGAAAAACAAAAGATGTTTTTGCGTTGGATAACGGCAACTATTTGCTGAAATTCAAGGACGATTGCACCGGTAAAGACGGCGTGTTCGATCCCGGTGAAAATGCGGTCGGCTTGACCATCGACGGCGTGGGTGATGTCAACCTGCGTATGTCCATCTATTTCTTTGAAAAGGTCAATGCCGCGGGCATCAAGACACACTATGTCAACGCTTCGCTGGCGGACACCACGATGGAAGTATTACCTGCCAAAGTATTCGGTAAAGGCTTAGAGGTTATCTGCCGTCACAAGGCGGTCGGCAGTTTCTATCGCCGTTACAGCGATTATAGCGAAGAAGGCGCCGATTTGCCCGCCTATGTTGAAATGACCTTCAAAAATGACGAAAAGGGCGATCCGCTGGTTACCAAAGACGGCCTTGTCGACCTCGGTGTTATGACGGCTGAGCAGTACGATGACATGAAAGACATGACGCAGAAGATTACGCAGATTGTTGCGGATGACCTGAAAGAAAAGGGCCTTGTCCTGTATGATATCAAGTTTGAATTCGGTTATGATGCTAATGGCGATGTGATGCTCATTGACGAGATCGCCTCGGGCAATATGCGCGTGTACAAAGATGGCGAGTATGTTGATCCCATGACATTGTCCAAACTGTTTTTTGCATAAGTAAATCGCTTATCAAAATACGCCTGCAGGGCGTATTTTGGTTTTTATGGTTCGCGTTTAGGAGGATATTATGGGAGGATTTTTTGGAATCACCTCAACCAAAGAGTGCTTATTGGATGTGTATTTCGGTGTCGATTACCATTCGCATTTGGGCACGCGCCGTGCGGGACTCGCGGCATACGATGCCGAAATCGGCCTGCAGCGGCAGATTCACAACATTGAGAATTCGCCGTTCCGCACGAAGTTTGAGCACACATTGGACGAGATGAAAGGTATTGCGGCAATCGGCTGTATCAGTGACAGCGATCCGCAACCCTTGCTCATCCGTTCGAAGCTCGGTACATTCGCCATCTGTACCACAGGTGTTATTAACAATTCCGATGACCTGATTGAACAATATGTTCAGCGTGACGATCACTTTGACGCCATGACAGGCGGCAAGGTCAACTCCACGGAATTGCTGGCATCGCTTATCAGCACAAAAGACAACTTTGTGGAGGGTATCCGCTTTGCGCAGGAAATCATTGACGGCACCACCACCATTCTGATTCTGACCAACAGCGGTTCTATCATTGCCGCGCGGGATAAGGTTGGCCGTCTGCCGATTATTGTCGGCAGAAACGAGAACGGCTATTGTGTCACTTTTGAATCGTATGCGGCGTTTAAACTCGGCTTTGAAATCGAAAAGGCGCTCGGTCCCGGTGAAATCGTGGAACTGACACCTGATTCAATGACCGTGCTCGCGCAACCGGGTGACAAAAAACGCATCTGCTCGTTTTTGTGGACATATTACGGCTACTCAACCGCCGATTATGAGGGCGTGAATGTGGAAGCTATGCGTTACCGCAACGGTGCGTTGATGGCGCAAAACGACAAGGGAAACGGCATACTGGATGAATTGGATTATGTATGCGGTATGCCGGACAGCGGTATTCCGCACGCCATCGGGTATGCTAACGAAAGCGGTGTGCACTACGCTCGGGCGTTTATTAAGTACACCCCCACTTGGTCGAGAAGTTTTATCTCGTCTAAGCAGGCGGAACGCGATAAAGTCGCGAAAATGAAACAGATACCGGTGCACGACTTGATTAAGGATAAAAAGCTTCTGTTTGTCGACGATTCCATCGTGCGCGGCACCCAAATCAAGGAAACCGTTGAATTCTTATACGAAAACGGTGCCAAAGAAGTACATATGCGTTCTGCTTGTCCGCCGATTATGTTCGGTTGCAAATATCTCAATTTTTCGCGTTCCACATCCGATCTTGACTTGATTGCCAGACGGGTAATCGTGGAACTTGAAGGGGAAGAGGGGCTGCAACACATCGACGAATACAGCGATGGCGGCACCGAGCGCGGCAAGAACTTGCGGGAAGCGCTTTGCGAGCGGTTTGAATTTGCGTCACTGGATTTTCAATCCATTGAAAATCTGGTTAAAGCGATCGGCCTTCCCGAATGTGAACTTTGTACCTATTGTTTGAACGGAAAGGAATAACAATCATGCATAACAATTCACGATCTGACTCCTACGCGGCGGCGGGTGTGGATATCACCGCCGGTTACAAAGCTGTAGAATTGATGAAATCGCATATTGCCAGAACCCGCAACGCCGGTTGTTTGGACGATGTTGGTGGCTTTGGCGGTTGTTTCGGCTTGCCGACAAATTTGCAAGAGCCGGTTCTGGTAAGCGGGACCGACGGTTGCGGTACCAAAGTAAAACTTGCTATTTTGCTGGACAAGCACGATACCATCGGCATTGATGCTGTGGCGATGTGCGTCAACGACATTATTTGCGTAGGCGCCAAACCGCTATTCTTTTTGGATTACATTGCTTGCGGTAAAAATTATCCCGAAAAGATTGCGGATATCGTCAAGGGCGTTGCCGAAGGTTGCGTGCAATCAGGCGCCGCTCTGATCGGTGGCGAAACCGCTGAGCATCCTGGCTTAATGCCGGAGGACGATTACGATTTAGCGGGCTTTGCTGTCGGTATCGTCGATAAAAAAGACATTTTAGACAACAACACGATGAAAGCCGGTGATGTGGTCATCGCGCTCCCGTCCAGCGGCGTCCATTCCAACGGCTTCTCGCTGGTGAGAAAGGTGTTCGATGTTGAGAACGCCGACCTCAAAACGCCGGTTGCCGAACTTTTGGGGAAATCGCTCGGCGAAACACTGCTCACACCCACTAAGATTTATGTCAAACCTGTCCTTGCCTTGTTGGAACAAGTCGCCGTCAAAGGCATCTCACACATCACGGGCGGCGGTTTCTATGAAAACATTCCGCGCAGTATCCCCGACGGACTCGGCGCTGAAATCCAACGCGACGCCGTCAAAGTCTTGCCCATCTTTGAGCTGATAGCCAAGACGGGTGGTATCAGCGAGCGTGATATGTTCAACACCTTTAATATGGGTGTCGGCATGAGCATTGTCGTATCCGCCGAAGATGTCGACAAGGCGCTTGCCGTGTTACAAGAAAACGGCGAAGATCCGTATATCATCGGTAAGATTATCGAAAGTGACGAGAAAATCACCATCGTCTGAGAGGAACCTTCCATGAATAACAAAGCGCGTATTGCCGTTCTGGTTTCGGGCGGCGGCACTAACTTGCAAGCACTCATTGACGCACAGCGTGCGGGTATCGTACATAGCGGCGAAATCACACTCGTCATCTCCAACAACCCGTCCGCGTTCGCACTTGAACGCGCCGCGAAAGCGGGCATTGAAACGCTGGTTGTCAGCAAAAAAGCACTCGGCTCGCAAGAAGCGTTCGAGCAAGCCGTGATGGATGCGCTAAACACTCATGCCATTGACCTTATCGTGTTGGCAGGGTTTATGTCCATTCTCAGTGAGCGGTTCACAAGTGCGTATCCGAAACGCATCATCAATGTGCATCCGTCCCTGATTCCCTCGTTTTGCGGTCAAGGGTTTTACGGACTGCGCGTGCACGAAGCGGCACTCGAATACGGTGTCAAGGTAACGGGCGCTACCGTTCACTTCGTCAACGAAATACCGGATGGCGGCGAGATTATTCTGCAAAAAGCCGTGACCATCCGTGAAAACGATACCCCCGAAACTCTGCAAAAGCGCGTCATGCGTCTGGCAGAATGGAAAATATTACCCGCGGCTGTGGAACAAGTGTCAGCTGCAATGAAAGGTGAGTAATTATGGCTTTATTTGATTTGAAAACACTCCTCAGCGAAAACACCTATCCCGGTCGCGGTATCGTGATTGGTAAATCCGCCGACGGAAAAAACGCGATGATTGCGTACTTCATTATGGGGCGCAGTGTCAACAGCCGCAACCGTATTTTTGAAAGCTTTGAGGGCGGTATGCGCACCAAAGCGTTTGACGAATCCAAACTGTCCGATCCAAGCCTCATTATCTACAATCCGTATTTGCAGTTTGGCAGTACCGACATCATCACCAACGGTGATCAGACCAATACCATCTTTGATCACCTGAACGATGGCGGTACTTTTGAGAGTGCTCTGCGCACCCGCGAATTTGAACCGGACGCCCCCAACTTCACCCCTCGTATTTCTGGCATTTGCTGTTATGAGGGTGCTTTCACCTACAAGTTGTCCATTTTAAAATCGGCAAACGGCCGTCCCGAAGCGTGCAACCGCTATTTTTACGAATATACGCCCGAAGACGGCATCGGTCATTTTATCCACACCTATAAATGCGACGGCGATCCGATTCCGTCGTTCTACGGCGAACCCGAAGAAGTCGCGTTGCCGAATACCGCCGAGGAACTGGCGGACCTTGTGTGGAGCAACTTGAACGAAGACAATAAGGTTTCGTTGTTTGTTCGCTCAGTCCCGCTTAACGGAGGACAGCCCACCGAAATCATCATCAATAAGAACAAGTGAGGAGAAGCATCATGAAAGAATTTGAGCTCAAATACGGGTGTAACCCCAACCAAAAACCGTCCCGCATCTATATGCAAGACGGCAGTGAACTGCCGATTGAAATTTTGTGCGGAAGACCGGGTTACATCAACTTTTTAGATGCGTTTAACTCTTGGCAACTTGTCAAAGAACTCAAAGAAGCATTGGGACTTCCCGCCGTCACCTCGTTCAAGCATGTAAGCCCCACTTCGGCGGCTGTCGGCATTCCGTTGTCGGATACGCTGAAAAAAGCGTGCTTCGTGGATGATATCGAGGGGCTTGACGATTCTCTGCTTGCTTGCGCGTATGCGCGCGCTCGCGGTACCGACCGTATGTGTTCGTTTGGTGACTGGGTAGCGCTCAGCGATGTGTGCGATGTCACTACCGCGAAAATGATTGCGCGTGAAGTGTCGGACGGTATTATTGCTCCCGGCTATGAACCCGAAGCGCTCGAAATTCTTAAAACCAAGAGAAAAGGCAGCTACAACATCGTCAAAATTGATCCCGATTATGTTCCGGCTGAGCAAGAAACCAAACAGGTTTACGGCATTACCTTTGAGCAAGGCCGCAACAACTTTACCATCAACCGTGAGTTGCTTACCAATATGGTTTCCGCAAACAAAGACCTTCCCGACAGCGCGGCGCGCGACCTCATCATTGCGCTGATCACGCTCAAATACACGCAATCCAACTCGGTTTGCTACGCTGTGGACGGTCAGGCAATCGGTGTGGGAGCGGGCCAACAGTCGCGCATTCATTGTACGCGTCTGGCGGGCGGCAAAGCCGACACATGGTTCTTGCGCCAGCATGAAAAAGTGTTGAACCTGCCGTTCAAAGCGGACATTAAGCGTCCCGACCGCGACAATGTAATCGACGGGTACATCAATAAAAACGAAGAAGATGTTTGCGCAGACGGCAACTGGCAGAAATATTTCACCGAACAGCCGCAACCCCTCACCGATGCTGAGGCAAGAGCATATTTGGATACGATTGACGGCGTGGCGCTCGGCAGTGATGCGTTCTTCCCGTTCGATGACAACATTGAGCGCGCCTATCGCAGCGGCGTGAAATACATTGCAGAACCGGGCGGTTCCATTCGCGACGATGTGGTCATTGATTGTTGTGACAAATACGGCATGACACTCTCGTTCACGGGTATGCGTTTATTCCACCATTAAGGAGTTTTACTATGAAAATCATGGTCGTTGGCGGAGGCGGACGCGAGCACGCCATCATTAAAAAACTGAAAGAAAATCCCGCGGTCAGCGAGATCTATGCCTTGCCCGGAAACGGCGGTATGGCAAATGATGCGACACTTGTACCGATTGGCGCAAAGGATATTGATGCTATCGTTGCGTTTGCTGTGGAAAATGCGATTGATTACGCGGTTGTTGCACCCGACGATCCGTTGGTGCTCGGTGCGGTGGATGCCTTGCAAGAAAAGGGCATACCCTGTTTTGGCCCTGAGGCAAAAGCTGCCATTATTGAAGGCAGTAAAGTGTTTTCCAAAAACCTCATGAAGCAGTACGGTATTCCCACCGCCGCGTACGAAGTGTTCAACGATATGGATGCGGCACTTCGTTATCTGGATACCGCGCCGATTCCGACGGTCGTTAAAGCCGACGGCTTGGCACTCGGCAAAGGTGTTATCATCGCGATGACGCGCGACGAAGCAAAGGACGCCGTCCGTTCCATGATGGCAGATAAGGTGTTCGGCAAAAGCGGTGATAACATCGTCATCGAAGAATTCCTGACCGGACCCGAGGTAAGCGTTCTGTCGTTTACCGACGGCGAGACGGTGGTTCCCATGATTTCGTCGATGGACCACAAGCGAGCAGGGGACAACGATACGGGGCTCAACACCGGCGGCATGGGAACGATTGCCCCGAACCCCTATTACACCGACGAAATTGCCAAAGAGTGCATGGAAACCATTTTTCTGCCCACGATTCGTGCGATGAAAGCGGAAGGACGCACCTTTAAAGGCTGCCTGTACTTCGGCTTGATGCTGACAGAGAACGGCCCGAAAGTGATTGAATACAACTGCCGTTTCGGCGATCCCGAAACACAGGTCGTGTTACCGCTTTTGGAAAGTGATCTGCTTACCGTCATGCAAGCTGTCACCAACGGCACTTTGTCGCAAGTCGAAGTCAAGTTTTGCAATCAACACGCGTGCTGTGTTATTATGGCGTCCAACGGGTATCCGAGCGCCTACGAAAAAGGTTATCCAATCACCATTCCTGAAACGATTGCGGATCGCGTGTATGTGGCGGGTGCCAAACTGGATAACGGAACATTGCTTACCGACGGCGGTCGTGTACTTGGTGCTACGGCGGTAGCGGATACACTCGCGGATGCGATAAATGCGTCCTATGCTCTCGTCGAACAGATTCATTTTGATAACAAGTATTACCGCACCGACATCGGTGCGCGTGCCATGCGTGCACAACAGGAGGGCTGACGATGGTATACAGAGTATTTGTAGAAAAGAAAGCGGAACTGGCGAGCGAAGCCAAAGCATTGCTCAACGATGCACGCACTCTGCTCGGCATTACCGCCTTAACGGATGTTCGTGTTATCAACCGTTACGATGCCGAAAACATCACCGAGGACTTGTTTGACTACGCCAAAAAGACCGTGTTTTCCGAGCCTCAACTCGACACGGTCAGCGATGAGTTGTCAGCAGACGGCGCGACTGTTTTTGCGGTAGAATACTTGCCCGGTCAGTTTGACCAACGCGCGGATTCTGCGGCGCAGTGCATTCAGATTATTTCCACGGGTGATCGTCCGTTGGTGCGCACCGCCAAGGTGTATGCGCTGTACGGTAATGTAAGCGAACAAGAACTCGCCGAGATTAAAAAATATGTCATCAACCCCGTAGAGGCGCGCGAAGCGGCCATGGATAAACCCGAAACCCTCCACATGGAATATGACATCCCGACCACCGTCAAGACACTCGATGGATTTATCGATTTAGATCGAGCGGGACTTGAGCAGTTTGTCAAAGACTATGCATTGGCGATGGACGGGGACGATATTGCGTTCTGTCAAGCCTATTTCCGCAGTGAAAAGCGCGATCCTACCATCACCGAAATCCGCATGATTGATACCTATTGGTCGGATCACTGCCGCCACACCACCTTCCTCACCACCATCGACGATGTGGTGTTTGAAGATGCGTTGTTGCAAAAAACCTATGAAGATTATCTTGCCACCCGAAAGGAACTTGGCAGAACGAAGCCGATTTGTTTGATGGACATTGCCACTTTGGCGGTGCGATATCTTAAAAAACACGGCAAGCTTGAAAAATTGGACGAATCCGAAGAAATCAACGCCTGTACCGTTAAAATTGAAGTCGAAGCAGACGGCAAAAAAGAACCGTGGCTGTTGTTATTCAAAAACGAAACGCACAATCACCCCACCGAAATCGAACCGTTCGGCGGTGCGGCGACCTGTATCGGCGGTGCCATTCGTGATCCGTTGAGTGGCCGCAGTTATGTATACGCCGCCATGCGCGTGACGGGTGCGGCGGATCCGCTCAAGCCTGTCAGCGAGACCATTCCCGGCAAATTACCACAGCGTAAGATTGTGACAACGGCCGCCGCGGGCTATTCGTCCTACGGCAACCAAATCGGTCTTGCCACGGGTATGGTGGATGAGATTTACCACGACGGCTATGCCGCCAAACGCATGGAAATCGGCGCGGTCATTGCGGCAGCTCCCGCAGAGAATGTCCGCCGCGAGTGCCCCGAGCCGGGCGATGTTGTCATCTTGCTCGGCGGTGCTACAGGCCGTGACGGGTGCGGCGGTGCGACGGGCTCTTCCAAGTCGCACACCTCGAAATCGCTTGAAACTTGCGGTGCCGAAGTTCAAAAAGGCAATGCCCCCGAAGAACGCAAATTGCAACGCTTGTTCCGCAACGGCGAAGCCACCCGCCTTATTAAACGCTGTAACGACTTCGGTGCGGGCGGTGTATCGGTTGCTATCGGTGAATTGGCGGACGGTCTGGAAATCGACCTCAATGCCGTACCGAAAAAATACGAGGGACTTGACGGCACAGAACTTGCCATCAGCGAATCGCAAGAACGCATGGCGGTTGTCGTCGAAGCGAAAGATGTGGACGCCTTCCTGGCACTCGCTAAGAGCGAAAACTTAAACGCTTGCCCCGTGGCGGTGGTAAAAGCTGAGCCGCGCCTTACGATGAAATGGAACGGTAATACCATTGTCGATATCAGCCGTGAATTTTTAAACTCCAACGGTGCTGAGAAGCATATCACCGTCACACCGTCGGCTCCTGCTTTACAGGAGAAAACGGTAAACGGTACTTTTGAAACCGAATACAAAAAGATGGCGCAAGACCTCAACATTTGTTCCAAACGCGGTCTGTCCGAGCGATTTGACTCCACCATTGGTGCGGGCACGGTGCTGATGCCGTTTGGAGGCAAATACCAGTTGACTCCCATTCAGGCAATGGTACATAAAATCTCAATGGAAGAGAAACATACCGAAGATGTGTCCTTCATGTCTTGGGGCTACAACCCGTTCATCACCGAACAAAGTCCGTATCACGGTGCATATTTTGCGGTAGTGGAATCCGTCTGTAAGTTAATTGCTACGGGTGCTTCGTTTGAGGATGTATATCTGACATTCCAAGAATATTTCGAGCATCCCGGCAAGGACGGAAAACGCTGGGGCAAACCGCTTTCGGCATTGCTCGGCGCGTTTGCCGCACAAAAACAACTGGGCATCGGTTCCATTGGCGGTAAAGACTCCATGAGCGGCAGCTTTGAGGACCTCGATGTTCCCCCGACGCTCGTCTCTTTTGCCGTTACCACCGGAAAAACGCGCGATGTTATCTCGCCCGAATTCAAACAGGCGGGGCACAAGGTTGTCTTGCTGACTCCCGCGTTTGATGAAAACAAACTCCCCGTCACCGAATCGTTGACAACCCTCTTTGCAACGGTGACCGAACTGATGCGTGCCGGTAAAGTGTACGCATGTTACACACCTACCATGGGCGGCATTGCGGAAGCAATCCTCAAAATGGCGATGGGTAACGCGCTTGGCTTTGCGTACGATAAGTCGCTTAGCATGACGAAACTTTTCGGCTATCACTACGGCAGTTTCCTGTTAGAGGTTGATGCGGATACTGAGATTGGTGAGGTTATCGGTTTTGTCACCGATAACGGGCAGATTACCTACGGTGATGAGCGTCTGGCACTCTCCGATCTTGTTGAGGTATATGAAAACAAATTGGAAAGCGTCTACAGCTGCAACATCAAGCAAGGAAACGGTACGATTCCGAATTTTGAACAAAAGCACGAGTTTACCCAGATTGCGGGCTACTATGTGGCAAAACCGAAAGTACTGATTCCCGCATTCCCCGGCACCAATTGCGAATACGATTCCGCAAGAGCCATGCGTGATGCCGGTGCCGATCCCGAAATCATTGTTATCAACAACCTGTCGGCAGACGGCATTCAGAGAAGCGTCGAATATTTTGCAAACCGTCTGAAAGACGCGCAAATGGTCTTCATCCCCGGCGGTTTCTCGGGTGGTGACGAACCCGACGGCAGCGGTAAATTCATCACGGCATTCTTCCGCAACGCCGCCGTCAAAGAGGGCGTTACGGAACTGCTCGACAAGCGAGACGGCTTAATGTGCGGCATCTGCAACGGCTTCCAGGCTCTCATTAAGTTAGGGTTGGTGCCGTACGGCAAAATTATCGACACCGACGAATCCTGTCCGACCTTGACCTTCAATACCATCGCCCGTCACCAATCCCGTATCGTGCGCACCCGTATTGCTTCCAACAAGTCACCGTGGCTTTCCAAAATGCGTGTCGGTGATATTGTGAATGTGCCGATCTCGCATGGTGAAGGCCGTTTCTTAGCGGATGAAGCCCTCATCCTTGAACTTGCGAAAAACGGACAGATCGCCACGCAGTATGTCGATCTCGATGGCAATGCCACGGCTGATATTCGGTGCAATCCCAACGACTCCCTGTATGCTATTGAGGGCATCACTTCGCCCGACGGCCGTGTATTTGGTAAGATGGGGCATAGTGAGCGTATCGGAAGCGGCTTGTATCAGAATGTCCCCGGCAACTACGATATCCGTATGTTTGAAGCGGCAGTAGACTACTTCCGTTCATTTAAATGAGGTGAAAGATATGGCGTATAAAACCGATATCGAAATTGCTCAGGAATGTCAAATGCAACATATCACAGAGATTGCGAAGACTGCTCATGTAGACGAACAATACATCGAGCAGTACGGCAATTACAAAGCGAAAATTGATCTTCGCCTGTTGGACGAAACCAACCGTGCTGACGGCAAATTGGTGCTTGTCACCGCCATCACGCCGACACCCGCGGGGGAGGGGAAAACCACCACCACCATCGGTCTTGCCGACGGTATGAAGCGCATCGGCAAGGATGTGACGGTCGCGCTTCGCGAACCGTCACTCGGTCCGGTGTTTGGTGTCAAAGGCGGTGCCGCCGGCGGCGGCTACGCACAGGTCGTCCCGATGGAAGACATCAACCTGCATTTCACAGGTGACTTCCACGCCATCGGTGCGGCAAACAACCTGCTTGCCGCTATGCTCGATAACCACATTCAACAAGGCAACGCTCTTGGTATTGATGTGCGCAAGATTACCTGGAAACGCTGTGTCGATATGAACGATCGTCAACTGCGTTTTGTGGTAGACGGCATGGGTGGCAAAGCCAACGGCGTCCCGCGTGAAGACGGCTTTGACATCACGGTTGCCAGCGAGATTATGGCGGTGTTGTGCCTGTCCTCATCCATTACCGATTTAAAAGAGCGCTTGTCCCGTATCATTGTGGGTTACACCTACGACGACAAGCCCGTCACTTGCGGTCAGCTTAAAGCCGCAGGCGCGATGACGGCACTGCTCAAAGATGCTCTAAAACCCAATTTGGTGCAGACTTTAGAGGGGACGCCCGCATTTGTGCACGGCGGACCGTTTGCCAACATTGCCCACGGTTGCAACTCGGTCATGGCAACCCGTATGGCACTGAAAATGGGGGATTACACCATCACCGAAGCGGGCTTCGGCGCTGACCTCGGTGCTGAAAAATTCCTCGACATCAAATGCCGTATGGCAGGCCTTGTTCCCGATGCCGTGGTGGTTGTCGCCACTGTCCGTGCACTCAAGATGCACGGCGGCCTTGCCAAGACGGAATTGGGTACGGAAGATTTGGTTGCCTTGGAGAAAGGTGTTCCCAACTTGCTCCGTCATGTCGCGAACATCAAAAATGTTTATAAACTGCCCTGTGTGGTGGCGGTCAACCGTTTCCCCACCGATACCGATAACGAGATTGACTTCATTATTGCCAAATGCAAGGAACTCGGTGTCAACACCGTACTGTCTACCGTATGGGCGGAAGGTGGCAAAGGCGGCGAGGCTCTTGCCCGCGAGGTTGTCCGCCTGTGCGAGGAGGAAAAAGGCGATTTCACCTTCTCGTATGAACTTGACGGCACCATCGAAGATAAAATTCGCGCCGTTGTGCAAAAGGTGTACGGCGGCAAGGACATCACGGTGATGCCCGCGGCGAAAAAACAGATTCAGCAGTTGACCGAACTCGGATTTGCGAACTGCCCCGTCTGTATCGCCAAAACGCAGTACAGCTTCTCGGACGATCCCACCAAACTGGGCGCTCCCGAAGACTTCACCGTTACCATAAAGAATGTCAAAATTTCTGCGGGTGCCGGCTTTATCGTCGTGTTAACGGGTGATATTCTCACCATGCCGGGACTTCCGAAATCCCCTGCCGCGGAACGCATCGATGTCGATGAAAGCGGCAAAATCACCGGTTTATTCTAAACATACACATAAAAATCCCCTTGAACGCATCGTTCAAGGGGATTTTATCATTTCGTCATTTTCTCTTGTTTTACTTTGTGGTCAATCACATGGCGG
>JAZOBF010000020.1:0-27540 GCA_045595845.1 Acutalibacteraceae bacterium | reverse complement strand
AAAGGCATTGACCAGATCCAGTACGCTGTAACCTGTGCCGGTGCCGAGGTTTACGGCTTCAACGCCGGTGTGAGCAAGTGCGTAATCGACCGCGCAAACGTGGCCGCGTGCCAGATCGACAACGTGAATGAAATCGCGTACGCCGGTGCCGTCGGGTGTATCGTAATCGTTACCGAAGACGGACAGCTTCTCGCGCTTGCCGACCGCCACTTGCGTGACATACGGCATCAGGTTGTTGGGAATACCGCTGGGATCTTCACCAATGCGGCCGCTCTTATGTGCGCCTATGGGGTTGAAATAGCGAAGTAGTACCACCGACCAATCGGGATCGGAGACACACAGGTCTTGTAAAATGCATTCAATCATGAACTTGGTGCGGCCGTAAGGATTGGTGACGGCACCGACTTCCATGGTTTCATTCAGCGGGGAGGGGTTGTTCATGCCGTAGACGGTGGCAGAGGAACTGAACACCATGCGCTTGCAACCAAACTCGCGCATAACGCTGCACAACACCAGTGTGCCGTTGACATTGTTGTCAAAATACTCAAGCGGTTTTGCTACGGATTCGCCGACAGCTTTGAGTCCGGCAAAATGAATGACGACATCAATATCGTTCTCGCGGAAAACACGGCGAAGCCCCTCGGCATCGCGAATGTCACACTCATAAAACGGGAAATCTTTGCCCGAAAGTTCTTTGACGCGGTTTAGCGCCTCGATATCCGAGTTGTAGAAGTTATCCAGTACGACGATATCGTGACCGGATTCCAGCAGTTCAATACAGGTGTGGCTGCCGATGTACCCGCAACCACCCGTAATCAATATTGACATTTTTGGTCCCTCCCAGTATAGTTATAAATACAGTATAGCGTATTCCGTTTGGATTTTCAATGGCAACCTGTCACTATGGCGGAAAATACACCTTTTTTGCCAAAACGGCTATTGCACGAAGACGGTGGGCGGAGTACGATAAAAGAGTAGTCTAAAGAAAAGAGGATTTGCATATGAAACCGACACTTGTTATTATGGCTGCCGGTATGGGTAGCCGCTTTGGCGGCCTCAAACAGTTGACGCCTGTAGGTCCGAACGGACAATTGTTAATTGATTATTCCGTATATGACGCGATTCAGGCGGGGTTCGGCAAGATTGTATTTGTTATTAAGCACGCGATCGAAAAGGAGTTTAAGGAGCTGCTTGGTAACCGCATTGCCGAAAAGATTCCGGTGGAATATGTGTATCAGGAATTAGATCGCTTGCCGGAAGGATACACGGTACCGGAAGGCCGTACCAAACCGTGGGGAACGGGACACGCCATTTTATGTTGCCGCGGTGTCGTCAACGAGCCGTTTATGGTCATCAATGCCGATGATTTTTACGGTCGCAAGAGTTATGAGATCTTGGCGGAGTTTCTTGCAAAACCGCAGTCGGAACAGCCGATGGCGTTTGCGATGTCCGCCTACATTCTCGAAAATACTCTGACCGAAAACGGGTATGTGTCTCGCGGCATCTGCTCGGTTGACGAGAACGGTAAACTGTGCGGATTGGTTGAGCGTACCCACATTGAGATGGTAGACGGAAAAGCGCAGTTCAGTGAGGATGACGGCAAGACTTGGGAGGTGCTTCCAAAGGGCAGTCCCGTTTCCATGAATGCGTGGGCGTTCCCTGCGGAGATGCTGGAGCATTTGGATGAGCGGTTCAAAGCGTTTTTGGATACCACGGCAAAGGCGAATCCCACGAAAGCAGAGTTTTTCCTGCCGTTTGCGGTCAATGATATGATGGCAGACGGACAGGCACAGACTACCGTGCTCCGCACTCCCGACCGCTGGTACGGCATGACCTATGCGGAGGATAAAATTGATGTGCAGAATGCGATTTTGAAAATGACAGAGCAGGGTATCTATCCTGCCCAAATGTAAGGAGTATTAACCATGACAATGGTAGAGATTGCCAAGCAGTTTGCTTTGGACCGCGAACCGCTCAAGGCGGAGCCGTACGGTTGCGGACATATTAACGATACATACTGTGTATATGCCGCTGATAAGCGGTATATTCTGCAACGCATTAACCACAAGGTATTTCCGAATGTTGAGGGACTCATGAGCAACATTCAGCGCGTGACCGAGACCATCCGTGAAAAAGTGGTTGCCGCCGGCGGTGATCCGGAGCGCGAGTGCTTGCAGATTATCCCCACCAAAGAGGGGAAGGCGTATTTAGAGCACGATGGTAACTATTATCGAATGTATGTATTTGTGGAGGATACGCTGTCGTTGCAGACGGTGGAAAATCCTGTTCACTTTTATTATTCCGCTGTGGCGTTCGGTCAGTTCCAACGCCGCCTTGCCGATTTTCCCGCCGAAACCTTGAGTGAAGCGATTCCGAATTTTCATAACACCGTCAACCGTTACCGCAATTTTGAGGCGGCTGTGGCGGCGGATAAGATGGGGCGTGCCGCTTCGTTGCAGGAGGAAATTGCGTTTGTGCGCGAGCGCAAAGCGGATACCGAAAAGGTGGTGTCGTTGCTCGAGAGCGGGGAGTTGCCGCTTCGTGTAACGCATAACGATACCAAGCTTAACAATGTACTGTTGGATGCCAAGACCGGCAAGCCGATGGCGGTTATTGATTTGGATACCGTGATGCCCGGCTCCGCCCTGTATGATTTCGGTGACAGCATCCGTTTCGGCACCAATCCCGCCGCCGAAGACGAGACGGATTTGTCGAAGGTATATTGCGATGTTTCCTTGTTTGAGGAGTATACCAAGGGCTTCTTAGAGGCTTGCGGCGATAGCTTGACCGAAAAGGAAAAAGAATTGTTGCCGTTCTCGGGTTATCTGATGACGCTGGAATGCGGTATCCGTTTTCTCACGGACTATCTTGAGGGGGATACCTATTTTAAAATTCATTATCCCGAGCAGAACCTGTATCGCTGTCACACGCAATTTAAGTTGGCGGCGGACATTCAAGCGAAGATGGATGAGTTGTGCGCGATCGTCGCAAAATACGACAAGTAATATCGACATCAAGGCCCCCTTGTGCAAGGGGGCCTTTGCATTTGGTATAAGTTGACATCACAAAAAATGTATGGTATAGTCGAAACAGAGTTTGTGTAGGAGGGAAAATACTATGAGAAGAACCAGAAGACCCCGTTGGCTGACGGTTTCAATCATGTGCTTGGTTGTGTTTTTGCTCACGACCTTTGCGTTGACGGTATCGGCTGACGAAGACATCACGGTTGAGGTGGAGTCCTCGTCCGATGTCGTATTCACTTTGGATGATGTGGAGTACGATTTATCGGATGGTGAATCGGCACAGGCGTATGTGGATGGGTATGCCGACAACCTGAATGCGGATCCCGATTTTGATACGCATTTGGAAAAGGCACTTGCTACCGTGCGCGAATCGGTTGCACAATATGCGACGATTTGGGCGTTGTTGCCGCCTGTGATTGCGATTGTGTTGGCGCTGATTACCAAAGAAGTCTATTCCTCGTTGTTTGTCGGCATTCTCGCCGGCGGTCTGATTTATGCGGGCTTTAATTTTGAAGGCACGGTCGTTCATGTTATCAGTGACGGTTTTGTTGCCAGCTTGGCGGACAGTTATAATGTTGGAATTTTGTTGTTCCTCGTTATGCTGGGCGCGCTGGTTGCCATGATGAACAAGGCGGGCGGTTCCGCGGCGTTCGGTCGGTGGGCTACGAAACATATTAAGAGCCGTATCGGCGCGCAATTGGCGACGATCGCACTCGGCGTGCTTATTTTCGTTGACGACTATTTCAACTGCTTGACCGTGGGTTCGGTTATGCGTCCTGTGACGGATGCACAGAAGATTTCGCGTGCAAAATTGTCGTATTTGATTGATGCAACCGCGGCGCCGATTTGCATTATTGCTCCCATTTCATCGTGGGCGGCGGCGGTGTCCGGCTTTGCGGCAGGCAGCGGTGCCGAAAATGGTATGGCGCTGTTTATCAGTGCGATTCCGTACAACTTCTATGCGTTGCTCACCATTGCGATGATGATTTTCTTAGCGGTCACAAAGACCGAGTTCGGTCCGATGAAGAAGCATGAAGATAATGCGAAAAACGGCGATCTCTTTACGGTTGAGGTGGAAGAAGCTGTTGAGAGTATGCAAGGCAATCCGAAAGGTCGCGTGTGGGATCTGGTTGTGCCGATTTTGTTCTTGGTCGCTTCCTGCATCGTGGGTATGATCTACTCAGGTGGGTTCTTTACCGCCGATTCCGAAGGATACAAGAACTTTATCACGGCGTTCTCCAACTGTGACGCATCCGTGGGTCTGGCATACGGTTCGGTGGTCGCGCTGCTGTTTGCGGTAATCTATTTCTCGCTGCGTGGCGTGATCTCGTTCAAAAAGTGCATGGCGTGCGTGCCGGAAGGCTTTAAGTTGATGGTGCCCGCGATCATGATCCTGACCTGTGCATGGACGCTGAAGGCAATGACCGACAGCTTGGGTGCTAAGATCTTCATTTCGCAGATCGTGGAGCAATCCGCCGGTTCGTTTGCGCTGTTCCTGCCGGCCATTATCTTCTTGATTGCGGTGGGCCTGTCCTTTGCAACGGGTACATCGTGGGGTACGTTCGGTATTCTTATCCCGATTGTGCTCAGCGTGTTCGGTGCAGAGTCGGGTGTGATTACCGTTATCGCGATATCGGCATGCATGGCCGGTGCGGTGTGCGGCGACCATTGCTCGCCCATTTCGGATACCACCATCATGGCATCCGCCGGCGCACAGTGTAACCACATTGCACATGTATCCACGCAGTTGCCGTATGCACTCCTCGTTGCCGGTGTTTCGTTTATCGGGTATGTGTTGTGCGGTTTCGTGCAGAGCGCGTGGGTGGTACTGCCTATCTGCTTAGTGCTGCTCTTCGCCATCATTTTGGTGATTCGTGCCGCGCAAAACCGCAAGGCTGCGTAAATTGTTATAAGAAAAGCGCCCCGATTGATCGGGGCGCTTTTTCTATCTTGAATTATACCGATAGGTGAGGGCGGTCACTCCCGTTGCCGCCTTAAAGGTTTTCATAAAGTGTAACTCATCGTTAAAGCCACAGGAAAACGCAATCGTCTTTATCGGAAGATCGCTCGCGGTTAACAGGTGACGGGCGTGTGTAAGGCGCCGAGAGAGGAGATATTGCTTAACCGACATACCATAAGTTGCTTTGAATTGTCGACACAAATGCGAGTGGCTGATATATAAGGCCTGACAGAGCTTTTCGACAGAAAAACTGTTACTGGTAAAGTTGGCATTAATGATTTCTTTGGCACTTTCCATGCTACGAGGTTGGATGGCTTGACGGCAATGGTGGACGATTTCGTAAAAGGTGGAGAGCACCAGATAATAATCGTCATTGCTGTCGAGAGACAAAAACAGGCGCTCCAGACATAGGCGGATGGCTTGCGGGAATGAGGTGGTGCGCACGGGGGTTTGCTCCGAGAACCCCATGAGTTCTCCGTGCCGCGCGGCTTGTTCACCGTTAAATGAAAACCATACATATTCCCACGGATCATCGGTATCGGGATAATACAAAATCGGTTTATCGGGCGGCAGAAAAAAGAGTGAACCGCTAGTAACGGAATAGGTGTTGCCGCCGAATACGAGCGTTCCTTTTCCACCGAGGACATAATGTAAGGTGTAAAACCCTTGCAGATGTGGGTGGAGAACAGGGGCTAAGTCGGGCTTGGAAAAGTCGTTATACCCGAGATGTATCATGTGCAAATCGCCCTCTGACAGAAAAAAACGGATGTCTTGTTTCGAAAGAAATTTATCCATAATTATCACCGAAAATAGTGTACCACATCGCACTTTAAAAGTAAAGATGATAAAAAAACACAGTTTTTGTGATAGAAAAATCCATTGCGGCGTCACAAAAGGATTAGTATGATGAAGAAAAAGGGAAAAGGAGCGAAAAGGTATGGATATCGTCAGAATTGCGGTTATCGGTTTGGGCCAGCGCGGCGTACAAATTTTAAGAGATGTGTTACTCAAAATGGGTGATGTGCGCGTGACGGCGGTGTGCGATTCATACGAGGACCGCGTACAGGATGCCGCCAAAATGATTGTGGAAGCCGGTCAGGAGGAACCGTTTCAGACAACGGATTACCGTGAGGTGCTGACTTGCGGCAAGGTGGATGCCATCGGCATTTATACGGCCTGGGATATGCATGTGGAGATCGCGATTGCTTCGATGCGCGCGGGAATTGCCGTTGCCTGTGAGGTTGGCAGTGAATATTCGCTGGATAATTGTTGGCGCTTGGTGCATACATACGAGGAAACCCGCACACCGTTTATGTTCATGGAAAACTGTTGTTACGGTAAAGACGAACTGCTCGCTACCTCTATGATGCGTCGTGGCTTGTTCGGCGAAGTGGTACATTGTGCCGGTATGTACAGTCACAATTTGCGCCGAGAGGTTGCGCAGGGTATTCAGAATCGGCATTATCGTTTCCGCAACTATCGCGCCCGCAACTGCGAAAACTATCCTACGCACGAGCTCGGCCCGATGGCGAAGTTGTTAAACATTAATCGCGGCAATCGTATGGTGTCGCTGACCTCTGTCGCATCCAAGGCGGCGGGACTCAAGGCGTATATTGAGGAAACCAAGGATAAGGTCGCCTATTCCGACGAGGTGCTGAACGCCAATTTTAAGCAAGGCGATATTGTGCAGACTATTATTACTTGCGAAAACGGCGAAACGATGCTGTTAACACTGGATACGACATTACCGCGGTTTTATTCCCGCGGATTCACGGTGCGCGGCACAAAGGGGCTGTATATGCAGGAGACCAACACCGTGTATATTGACGGTGTGCACAAAGAAGATTGGTCGGATACACACCGCAATTATGAAACACTTCTCAACAATGCCGTGCAATATGAGGAGGAATATTTGCCGTCTATCTGGAAAGATATTACCGAGGAGGCTAAAGCGGTCGGTCACGGTGGCATGGACTATTTCACACACCGTGCGTTTATTGAAGCGCTCAAGAACGGCACGCCTATGCCGCTGGATGTGTACGATGCGGCATCGTGGCTCGCGGTTTCGGTGTTGTCCGAGCAGTCAATCCGCGGGGGCGGTGCTGTACAACAGATACCCGATTTTACCAACGGAAAATGGTTAATTCGTGCCCCACAGGATGTTATTGAACTGTAACAGGATATAAGACAAGCGCCCCTTCCAAACGGAAAGGGCGCTTTTTGTGCTTAATAGATTAGTTGCATTCGGGAGTGAGCGGGCCGGCGAGCTCTTTGAGATAGAACAGTTTGCCGGGGAGCGTCGGAATGTAGGACGAAGTGAAGCTGGTGTTGGGACCGTAGTGCAGGGTGATGAGGAAGCTCATACCCTGCCAGCCCATGCCGCGGCCCAAGGTACCGTCGGCACCGCCGATGGCGTAATCTGCTTGGAACATGAGGCCGGGGCCCATGGTGTTCGCGAAGCAGGGAACCAAGGTGGTACGGCTCTTGAAGCTGGTGATAGCATTCTGCTCAATGGTCATGGGGGTGAGTTTTGCACCGATGCGGTACGGAGCCGCTTTCCACTCAGCCTCAGTAGCGTAATCTTCTGCGAAGGTCGGCTCCCAGAAAGCGATGTGGCAAGCGCGGCCAATGCCGTATACCAACACGAGTTTTGCGCCCTCAGCTTTAAGAGCGGCAATCTTTTCGGGGTAGGTGGGCAGGTTTGCTTTGGTAGCAAAGTTGCGCTGTGCGGGCGGAACGGTGTTCTCGCCGAGCTTATCAAAGAACGCCTGCTTCATGCTGTATTCGAACGAAGCGGAATTGTCGGACGGCAAGGTGTTACCGTCGATGTCCGACCACTCATCCATGTTGAAGGTGTACACATGGTCACATTTGACATTCCACTCTTTCAGGAAGAAAGATGCCCATTTATACATACCCATGGGGCCGACGGGCAGGATCATCGCGAGTTTCTCGCCTGCCTCGCGTGCTTTGCGGATGGTGTTGGCAATTTCGTGACCCATGAAGGTGTCGAAATCGCTCAACGATTCGCAAGCGATGGGGGTGAAGTTGTCATTCCAGAACTCTTCACGAGCAACGCCTTTTTCGCAGCATTCGTCGATGCGCTTCATGTCCCAGCCCTTGGGAAAATAATTTTCCAGATCGGAGCCTTTAACAGTGCTTAAAAAATCCATTTTGATATCCTCCTTGTTTTTCCAAAATGTACAATTCCATTATAAGAACAACGCTTACAAAAGTCAAGTAATACACCGCCGAAAAGTTTATGTACGCAAAAAAGCAAGGAGAAACCCTTGCTTTTTTCTTGTATAACAAGAAAATATGTGATATACTGATTCATATATTGCTGTTTTTCGGAGGACAACCTTATGGCAGAACGCAAAGAGTTAGCAAAAACATACGAACCGCGGGAAGTAGAAGACCGCATTTATGATTTTTGGACGAAGGGTGGCTGGTTCCACGCGGAGCCCAATCCCGAAAAGGAACCGTATACGATTGTGATTCCGCCTCCGAATGTTACGGGGCAATTACATATGGGACATGCTTTGGACGAAACCTTGCAGGATATCCTCATCCGTTTCAAACGGATGCAGGGATACGAGGCGTTGTGGCTGCCCGGCACGGACCACGCTTCGATTGCGACCGAGGCAAAAGTCGTGGAAGCGATGCGCAAAGAGGGGCTTACCAAAGAAATGCTCGGACGCGATGGCTTTTTGGAGCGCGCGTGGGCGTGGAAAAATCAATACGGAAACCGCATTGTCGACCAGCTCAAGAAGCTCGGTTCCAGTTGTGACTGGGAGCGCGAACGCTTTACCATGGATGAGGGATGTTCAAACGCGGTTAAAGAGGTCTTTGTGCGTTTGTACGAGCAGGGACTCATCTATCGCGGGAACCGCATGGTCAACTGGTGCCCGCACTGTAACACCTCGATTTCGGATGCCGAAGTGGAGTATGAAGAGAAAGACGGCCATTTCTGGCATCTGTTGTATACGGTGAAGGAAACGGGCGAGAAGTTGGAGCTTGCAACGACGCGTCCGGAAACGATGCTCGGTGATACGGCGGTGGCCGTCAACGCCGATGATCCGCGCTATGCGCATTTGCACGGATATCATGTGATTCTGCCGCTTCTCAATAAAGAGATTCCGATTGTGTGTGATGAGCACGCCGATATGACCAAAGGTACCGGCGTTGTGAAAATTACCCCCGCACACGATCCGAATGACTTTGAAGTGGGGCGGCGTCATAATTTGCCGATGATCCGTGTATTTACCTATGACGGATATTTGACGGGAGCGGCGGATAAAGCGGCGGCGGATGAACTGCGTGCGTCCGGCCGTGCGGCAGTGGATGAGCCGGAAGTGCTCGATTGCGGCAAATATGCCGGCATGACGGCGCTTGAAGCGCGCAAAGCAATTTTAGCGGACTTGGAAGCGGGCGGATATCTTAAAGAGACCGAACCGCGCAAACACGATGTCGGCACCTGCTACCGCTGTCATCAGACGATTGAGCCGATGGTGTCCAAACAATGGTTTGTTAAAATGGAGCCGCTTGCCAAACCTGCCATTGAGGCGGTGGAAAAGGGCGAGATCAAGTTCGTGCCCGAACGGTTTACCAAGAACTATATGAACTGGATGCGCGGCACGCGTGACTGGTGTATTTCCCGTCAATTGTGGTGGGGGCATCAGATTCCCGCGTGGTACTGTGCCGATTGCGGCGAGATGGTCGTTGCCAAAGAAGCACCGTCGGTTTGCCCGAAATGCGGCAGTCACGCGCTCGAACAGGACCCCGATACGCTGGATACCTGGTTTTCTTCGGCGCTGTGGCCGTTCTCCACGCTCGGCTGGCCGAATGAGGACAGCGAGGACCTCAAATATTTCTATCCAACCGACACGCTGGTAACAGGATACGATATCATCGGCTTCTGGGTTAGCCGTATGATTTTCTCCGGCCTTGCATATACCGACAAAGCACCGTTCCACACGGTTCTTATTCATGGTTTGGTGCGCGATGCGCAAGGACGCAAGATGTCAAAGTCGCTTGGTAACGGGATTGATCCGCTGGAAATTATTGAACAGTACGGCGCGGACGCCTTGCGCTTTATGCTGGCAACCGGAAACAGCCCCGGCAATGACATGCGGTTTATGACCGATAAGGTGGAGTCATCCCGCAATTTTGCCAACAAGCTGTGGAACGCCGCGCGGTTTATTCTGATGAATATCGGCAACGAACCTGTTGAGCTGTCGTTGCCTGCGGAATTGACCTTGGAGGACAAATGGATTGTCTCCCGTTTCAATTCGCTTACGCGCGCGGTGACGGAAAATCTGGATAAATACGAACTCGGCATGGCGGTACAGAAGCTATACGATTTCATTTGGGATAATTTCTGCGACTGGTATATTGAACTGTGCAAAGGCCGTTTACAGGGTGAAAATGCCGCGGCCGCACGGCAGGTGCTTACCTATGTCATGACCGGCATGCTCAAATTGTTGCATCCGTTTATGCCGTTTGTAACCGAGGAGATCTGGCAATCGTTGCCGCATGAGGGCGAGTCGTTGATGATTGCCCCGTGGCCGGTATATGACGAGGCGTTATCGTTCCCCGCGGAAGAAAAGGAAATGGAGCGCATCATGGAAGCAATCGGTGCCATCCGCAATCGCCGCGGTGAGATGAATGTGCCCCCCTCCCGCAAAGCACAACTCTTTATCGAGACGGCGTTTGCCGAAACCTTTACAAAAGGCGTGCCATTCTTCTTGCGATTGGCTTCTGCATCCGAAGTGACGGTTGGTGAGGCGTTTGATGTGGACGGTGCCGTCAGTATTGTTACGGCTGATGCCACTATCAAAATTCCGATGGCGGAACTTGTTGACTTGCAGGCAGAACGCGCGCGTCTTACAAAAGAACGCGACACGGCGCAAAAACAACTTGACGGCGTGTTGGCGCGGCTTTCTAATCCGTCGTTTACCGACAAAGCACCCGAAGCGGTGGTGCAGACCGCACGCGATCAGGCGGCGCGGTTGCAAGAGAAGATTACCTTGTTAGAGCAGAGTATGCAGCAGTTGGGATGATCGTATGAAATTTACGGAAACATATCGCATTTCTTCTCATGACCTTGCTCATAATAACCGTATACGGCCGTCAGCCGTATTGCGGTATATGATGGAAACCGCCAATCGCAATATGTATGTGCAAAAACCGTCGTATAGCGAACTGCTTGCACAAGGATATGCCTTTTTAGTAGGGCGCACACATTTGTGTATTTACGATGATGTGCAAGCGTACGATGCGGTGACGGCAGAAACATGGGCCATTCCCGAAAAGGGAGCGTCATTTGATCGGTGTTATCGTTTGCTTAAAGACGATAGGGTTATCGCGGAAGCGTATTGTGTGTTCGGGTTGCTTGATGTGAATACCAAAAAGCTGTGTCGTGCGGGGGATGTGGCATTGTCGTATTATACCGACGAGCCGCTCCCTATTTCCACCCGTTTTCGGTTGCCCTATTGTGAGTTATCTGTTGTCGGCGAGCGGGAAATTCGCTATGCCGATACCGATTGCAACGCTCACATGAACAATACGAACTACCCCGATATGTTGTGCGATTTTATACCGGAAATCGACGAGGTGCGCGTTACCGATGTACAGATTCGATTTGTCAGTGAAGCACCTCTTTTGGAGAAACTCACCATCAAAATGGGACGGTGTCGGGAGTTGGATAAAACGGTGTACGCGTTTGAGACGCTGCGCGCCGACGGAACGGTGAATATTCATGCGCGCATTGAGGTCGAAAGCGCGAAAAACGCATAAATCTTAACGCCTTTTCTTGACAGCAAAATGATACTGCTATATAATATTTTCTATTCTTAATCCTTAAAGGGGGAGCATGTATGGACAACAAACGACCGGAAAACATGGAACGCATCACCACTCCCGCGTTGGCACAGGCTTTTATTGATGAGCAGGTTGCCGCGGTGCGTGCACAGGTGGGCGATAAAAAGGTGTTGCTGGCATTGTCCGGCGGCGTGGATTCGTCGGTTGTGGCGGCGTTGCTTATCAAAGCTATCGGCAAGCAACTGGTGTGTGTACATGTCAACCATGGTCTCATGCGCAAAGGCGAGAGTGAACAGGTGATTGAGATTTTCGGCAAGGAGCTGGATGCCAATCTCATTTATATTGATGCAACCGACCGTTTTCTGGACTTGCTTGCAGGCGTCAGTGAACCTGAGCGTAAGCGCAAAATCATCGGCGGCGAGTTTATTAAGGTATTTAATGAAGAAGCAAGCAAACTGAAAGGTATTTCGTTCTTGGCGCAAGGTACCATCTATCCTGATATTTTGGAGTCGGACGGCGTAAAAGCGCACCACAATGTCGGCGGTCTGCCCGAGGATATGGAAATGGAATTGGTAGAGCCTGTAAAACTGCTCTACAAAGACGAAGTCCGCGTGGTTGGCGAGGCGCTCGGCCTGCCGCACGCAATGGTATATCGTCAGCCGTTCCCCGGCCCCGGTCTCGGTGTGCGTTGCCTGGGTGCGATTACGCGTGACCGTCTGCACGCGTTGCGTGAGGCGGATGCCATTTTGCGCGAAGAATTTGATAAATGCGGTCTTGCCGAGTCGGTGTGGCAGTATTTTATCGCCGTACCGGATGTTAAGAGCGTCGGTGTGCGTGACGGCAAGCGTTACGAGGGGTGGCCCGCTATCATTCGTGCGGTTAACACCACCGATGCCATGAGTGCCACCATTGAAGAAATTCCGTATGCACTCTTGCACCACATTACCGATCGCATTACGCATGAGGTCGAGGGTATCAACCGCGTGCTTTACGACCTAACCCCGAAGCCGATCGGCACAATTGAGTGGGAATAACGGGGAAATATTATGAAAACATTCAACATTAAGGATTTTGGGGCGAGGACCTGTGATGCGCTTCAAACGGTAGCTATTCAGTCGGCAATCGACGCTTGCTTTCTTGCGGGTGGCGGCAGAGTGGTCATCCCTGCCGGCGTTTACATAACCGGAAGTTTTCGTCTTCGCTCTAATGTTGAGCTGTATCTTGAAACAGGCGCCATTGTCAGAGGTGTGCGCGATCCGGAGGAATATTTTGGATATCGCGAGGATAAAATCGAGCCTGTTGATGAGCTGATAAAGGAAGAGGAAGCGTCCGGTAAATCGCCGTCGGGGATTGCAACCAGCAGATGGTCAAACGGACTTATACGGGCAATAAATGCAAAAAACATTGCGATAACGGGCGAGCCGGGCGCGTATTTTGACGGGTGCTACTGCTATGACCCCATGGGCGAGCAGAAGTATAGAGGTCCTCACGGAATCAGTATCTGGTATAGCGAGAATATCACCTTGACGGGATATAGCTTTATCGGGAGCTCCAACTGGTGCCATATAATCTGCAAAAGCAAGAATATTACCGTAAAGAATGTCACAATCCATGGCGGCTGCGACGGTGTCAACATTCACTGTTGTGACAATGTTTTGGTCGAGGACTGCAATATCAACTCGGGAGATGACTGTATTGCGGGTTTCAACAGTCACGATGTAACTGTTCGTAACTGTACGCTCAATACCCCTTGCATGCCTGTGAGAATGGGCGGAAATACTATTCTTATCGAAAACTGCATATCAAACGAACGCAATTTTGGTACGCGCCGTTGGCTTGCTGATGAGAAGAAAATGAGAGGCGAGGTAACGGATGCCAGTTGTAATCACGAGTCGCACACGCCTTTCTCTTACTATTGCGACTATCGTTGGGGTGAGCTTCGCAAGCCTGCTGAGAATATAGTAATCAGAGGCTGCCGCTTCGAGCAGGAGCACGAGCTTATTCGTGTCGAATACGACGGACGCCACAGATTTTGCCGAAACAGAGGACTTAGAAATCTACTTATTGAGGATTGCGAAATCCTGGATTTAATTCACACGGGCATGATCTTCGGCAAGGATATTGAAAAAATCACCTGCCATTTCAAAAATGTGCGCATAGCCTGTCGAGAAGGGTACGGGAAAGTACCGTTGCTTTCCGTCGGAAATTTCGACCGTATAATTTTTGAGGATTGTACCATCGAGGGATATGACGACCCCACCATACTCGTCGGTACGGATGATGAGGATAAAATCGATGTTATCCGCTCAACTCCCATAACCGTCAAGAGGGTTACGATGCAAGAGTGCCTTGCTGCCCACCCCGGCGGAATATCCAGCGCTGACCGCGGTAACGAGCATAATCTTAACTACTATTAATCTTTGATTAAAGGCTTTCATTTTATCAGCTCTGATACCTCTTGGCGGGTGGTGGTTGTAAAGTTCATCACGGCTTACAAGCACACCGTAACACCAAATAGTATTGACTCTCATATAGCAAACGAGCTAAAAGAGCATCTATGACAACTAAAAAAGCGATGGATTTCAAACTGAAATCCATCGCTTTTTTGCCAATGTGATTATTTTGTTACCGTGAACACATCGCCGGCTTTGACGACGATGTCGATGGTGTTGGATACCGCTTTCACGGTGTTTTCGCCGGTACGGGTGAGCACCAATTGTTTGCCGTCTTCATCGGTCAGTGTGATGGTCTTGCCGTTTTCTTTGACGGAGGTTAGCGGCACATAACCGCCCGCACCCGTATACCACTGAATGCCGCTGAATTCAAAATCCGGTTTTTCTTCATCACGATATTCAGGCGGAATCATTTCTTCATACGGACTTGACGATGCTTCGCCGATGCGAAGCTCGCCATCCGTCATTACGAGGGTATATGTGCGGCAGAATTTGCCGCCGTCCTCGACAACAACGCGGAACAGCCAGTCATGTGATTTAAAGGCGGAGTAGGATACCGCAGTCGTAGTGGTAGGCTTTTGGGTTGTGGTAGTTGTAGGCGCGGTTGTGGTAGCGCTTTCGGTGGTGGTGACGGTTTCCCCGCCGAGGTCGATCAGCACATAGGTGCTGAAATGTGTCAGTTCTGCCACAACGGTACGCTCGCCCGCGTTGACGGTGGCGGCGATCTCCTCGGTGGCGCCGTCATCCGCGACATACAGGATCTTGACATTATTGCTGTAATCATCGGGGATACGGAAGGTGACGGCGAGGGTGCCGTTCGGCTGTACCTTTGCCTCATCTTTGACGGCATTGAATTCAAATACGGTAAACTTTTGTGCAACAGGTGCCGCCGCTTGTACCGCGGTTTTGGCGCGTTCGTATACGGCACCGCCGGTGACGGTTTCCGCGGTTACTTTTGTACCCTCTTCAAACACGGTTTCCGGTACGCCAAAGGAAACCGCACCTGCCGCGACGGCGTCGCTGGTTTCGGGAGCTGCGCTTTTTTGACAGGCCGCCGCGCCCAATAACAGTAGACAAACTAACAGTAAAGCCAGTAATTTTTTCATAGTAAACGCCCCTTGTTACATTGTGATTTCATTATAGCACGCTGTTTTGTTCTTGTCAAATGACTGTACACGCGGTATACTGGTTAACAGAAGCTGAGAAATTGAGGAAACGGTATGAAGATGAAACAAAATCCCACGGCGATGCTTACGCTCTCCATGCTGATATTCGGTACAATCGGATTGTTTGTGCGGAACATTCCGTTGTCGAGCGGTGAGATCGCCTTATACAGAGCGGTGTTGGCGCTTATTTTGCTTGCCGGTTATTTGACTCTTACCCGTGAGGGGTTTGGGATCGGTGATGCGCGGCGGGAATTGCCGCTACTACTGCTTTCCGGCGCGGCGATGGGTGTCAACTGGATACTGCTGTTTGAAGCGTATCGGTATACCACCATCTCGGTGGCGACCTTGAGTTATTATTTTGCTCCCGTCATCGTGATGGCACTCAGTCCGTTTTTGTTCCGTGAACGGTTGACGGTAAAACGGGCGATCTGTTTTGTGTTGTCAACGGTCGGTCTGGTGCTGGTGATCGGAGTGACTGAGTTTGGCACGGCACATTTGACGGGAATTCTGTTCGGCTTGGGCGCCGCTGTGTTGTATGCGACGGTGATCTTGCTTAACAAGACGATCAAAAGCGTAACAGGTATCAAACGAACCTTTTGGCAGTTTATCGCGGCGACCGTCATTCTTGTGCCGTATGTGCTGTGTACAGGCGGTTTTACCGTCGGCAGTTTGAACGGCAGTGGTTGGATCGCTTTACTGATCGTCGGGCTTATTCACACGGGCGTGACCTATTGTTTGTATTTTTCGTCCCTGAAAGATCTGCCCGGTCACAAGATCGCGTTACTTAGCTATATTGATCCGTTGACGGCGGTGGTACTGTCCATGGCGGTGCTCAAGGAATCGGTTACACCATGGCAGCTTGTCGGCGGCGGCATGATCCTGCTCTTTACGCTTATCAGTGAAATACCGACAAAAAAGGCTCAAAGGTAACATCCTTTGAGCCTTTTTTAACAGATAGATTATACGGTGAAATCCAAACAGGCGCGGGTGGCGGTAAACGGGCGGACATAGGTGTCGGCGACGGACACATGGTCGGGGTGAACGGCGTATGCTTTCAGCGCGGCCTCGTCCTCAAAAGAGGAATCCAGAATCACATCCATATTGGAGCTGTCCAAGCTGTCGGTGTATACACGAATCTCCAACAGCCCTGCGATTTTGCCGTTTAAGGCTTCCAAGTGTTGTTTCATGTTGGCCTTTACCGCGGCGATTTCCGCTTCCGGCAGGTCTTTGAGTTTCCACAGAATAACATGTTTTACCATTGTGTTGACACTCCTTAACCACAACTGACGCACTCGAACCCGATTTATTTTGGGGAAATGTTGCGTCTGCTGCGTTAAAATACTCGTAAATCCGAAAGGATTTACTGTGTTTTTTCCTTGCATCCCACACTATTTCCCTCAAAATACATTCTCCGACCTGCAAACGGACGAATTTTGGGATGGTTTGGGGTGCGGCAGAAGAAGCAAGGCTGTCGCCTTGCGATGATAACAAACCACAAAGCACCGAAAATCCGCCGTTTGAGGCGGGTTCGAATGCGTCAGTTGTGGTTAACAAAATTTTATCAGGCACTCGGTGATGAGTACGATAGCACAACAGGATACCGCCACTTTAAACAAATTCGCGCCCAACCACGCAACGACAACGCCTGTGAGAAGTGCCAGTATACCCGCGAGGGGGTAATTGGTCGCTTCCACAATGGCGGGAAAGGTCATAATGCTTAAGGTGACATAGGGGACATAATACAAAAATGAGCGGACAAAGCGGTTTTGTATGGGCTTTTGAATGAGGGTTATCGGCAGGACGCGCACGGCGTAGGTGACTGCCGCCATGACGGCGATATATAACCAATTCACGATGCCGCCACCTCCTCGTCTTCCCTTCGAGGGAACAGAATAGCCGCAAGTGACGAGAGCACAACGGTTAGTAAGATAATGCGTGTACCATCCGACAGCTCCCGTATAAGCGGCAAGTGCTCGCAAGCGTAACCGGCGGTAAAGCAGACGGCGATAAGGCCGGCAACCACTTTGTTTTGACGGGCGGGCGGAATGATAATGGCGATAAACATACCATATAGCGCAACGCTCAAAGCACTTGTCAAGCCGGAGGATAAGAGGTTTCCCATAACGGTGCCGAGTGCCGTGCCGAGTGCCCAGCCGGGGACGGCGACACAAAACGCACCGTAGGAATAGTAAGGGTTGAGTTGACCGCGACGGGAAATTGCAATGCCGAACAATTCATCGGTCAGATGGAAGGCAACGAGAAACCGATGCCAAAACGGCATGGCGGGGTCGATACGCTGGCTTAAGGCACAGCTCATCAGCAAGTAGCGGGCATTAATCACCAGCGTAACAAGTGCAACCTCCACAACGGCGGTACCCACCGCCATTAAAGAAAAGACGGCATATTCGCCCGTAGAGGTGGTGCACAGCCAGCTTGCCAGAAAACCTTGAAACCATGAAAGACCTGCGTGGCGAACGGCGATGCCGAGCGAAAAGGCGACGGCGAAGTAACCGAGTCCGATCGGAACACCGTCACGCAAACCGTCTTTAAATGCTTTTTTGTTGTGGGGAGCTTTGAATAGGTAGTTGCTGTTTTTCAAACGGATCCCTGCGTTTCGTTAAAATCAAGGAGTAGTATAACACAGTTTTGTAAAATAGTAAAACGGTTTACAGAAAAAATTGCAATATTTTGAAAAAAAGTGTATACTGACCGATGGAAGAACGAGGTGAGAGAGCACATGAATCCAACCGTTTTTAAAGCTATACGGTATGCGTTCCCGAAAACATTGCCGATTCTTGCCGGTTTCGGATTTTTAGGAATGTCGTACGGCATTTGCATGAGTGTGGCAGGGTTTCCCTTTTGGTTGCCGTTATTGATTAGTGTGGTAGTGTTCGGTGGATCGTTGCAGTTTGTGATGGTTACCATGCTGCTCAGTGCTTTCTCGCCGATTTCGGCGTTTTTAATGGCGCTCATGATACAGGCACGGCATATCTTTTACGGCATTGCCATGTTGGACCGTTACAAGGGGATGGGGCCTAAAAAGCTCTATCTGATTTTTGGTATGTGCGACGAAACGTTCTCCATCAACTCCTCCATTGCGCCGTCTAAAGAAGTAAATCGGAAATGGGTTTATTTTTTTGTAACGCTGTTTAACCAAGCGTATTGGGTAGCAGGAACGGCAGTCGGTTGTGTAGTGGGGGAAGTGCTTCCGTTTAACACTGAGGGTATTGAGTTTGTGATGACGGCCATGTTTGCCGTTATTTTCTTGGAACAATGGTTAAAAGAAAAGCACCACGCCGCATCGGTTATCGGCGTGCTGTCTTCGGTGGGGTGTTTGCTCTTGTTTGGGGCGGAGTCGTTTATTATTCCCACCATGGCTTGTATGCTCATATTGTTGGCGGCGTTTCGTCGTCCGATTGAAAAGGGTGGTGAGCACGCATGACGGCAACACAACAACTTATCACGGTTGGCGTATGTGTGCTGGCAACGCTCATAACACGCTTTGTGCCGTTTTTTGTGTTTTCGGCGAAACGGACGGCCCCGCCGTTTGTGCGCTATCTCGGCAAAGCACTGCCGCCGGCATTGTTTGGTCTGTTGGTGGTGTATTGTTTAAAGGCGGTGGACATACTCGGCGGCACACACGGGTTGCCTGAAGCGATTGCTTTGCTGGTAGTGCTTTTATTGCATCTGTGGAAACGGCAGATGCTGTTATCTGTCGCAGGTGGTACGGTGTGCTATATGCTGTTGGTACAGGCGGTGTTTTAACCGTCACAAAAAAAATGCAAGATACCTGTAGTTTTTCTTGCATTTTGCGGCAAAATAGGGTATAGTAAATAACGGTTTGAAAATTAATAACAGGGAAGAGGCTTTCGTATGGAAAAGGAAAGAAGAGTCGGTACGGTATCGCGCGGTATTCGCTGTCCCATCATTCGTGAGGGCGACGATTTGGCGGGTATTGTTGCCGACAGCGTGTTACAGGCGGCTCGGGCTGAGGGCTTTGCGCTTCGTGACCGCGATGTTATCTCCATTACCGAATCCATTGTCGCTCGCGCACAGGGAAACTACGCGTCGGTCGAAGCGATTGCAGAGGATGTTCGCACTAAGCTCGGTGGCGGTACGGTGGGCGTGATCTTCCCGATTTTATCCCGTAATCGTTTCGCTATCTGCTTGCGTGGTATTGCGAAAGGTGCCAAAAAGATTGTGCTCATGCTCAGTTATCCGTCCGATGAGGTCGGTAACGAGCTGATCAGTCTGGATAAAGTGGACGAGGCGGGTGTCAATCCGTATTCGGATGTCCTCTCGCTCGAAAAATACCGTGAACTGTTTGGCGTGAATAAGCACGAGTTTACGGGTGTGGACTATGTCGAGTATTATGGCGACCTTATCCGCGAATGCGGTGCTGAGGTGGAAATCGTCTTTGCGAACCAAGCAAAAACCATCTTAAATTACACGGATTGTGTTCTCAACTGTGATATTCATACCCGCGCACGCACAAAGCGGATTTTGAAAGCCGCCGGTGCCAAGGTGGTTTGCGGGTTGGATGATATTCTCAACGCGCCCGTAAACGGCAGCGGCTGCAATGAAAAATACGGTTTGCTTGGTTCCAACAAATCCACCGAGGATACCGTGAAACTGTTCCCGCGCGATTGTAAAGAGCTGGTACTGGATGTGCAAGCGCGCATTCTCAAAGAGACGGGCAAGCATGTCGAAGTCATGGTGTATGGTGACGGTGCGTTTAAAGATCCGCAAGGGAAAATCTGGGAGTTGGCGGACCCGATTGTATCGCCCGCCTTTACCGACGGCTTAATCGGTACGCCCAATGAACTCAAGCTTAAATATCTTGCCGATAACGATTTTAAAGATTTGTCGGGTGAAGCCCTTAAGGAAGCCATTTCCAAGAGCATCAAAGAAAAAGAGGGAAGTCTTGTCGGAAACATGGCATCGCAGGGTACAACGCCTCGCCAATTAACCGACCTGATTGGCTCGCTGTGTGATCTTACCAGCGGATCCGGTGATAAGGGAACCCCCGTTGTGTTGGTGCAAGGATATTTTGATAACTACACCAATTCCTAAACTATGATACGAGAACGCCCCGTGCTTTGGCACAGGGCGTCTATATTATTCTATCCAGTAGACAAAGCCGTAGCTGTCTAATAGCTGAAAAAATTTTGCTAACCGTTCATACAGCGGGTGAGCCGCTTCTCCGAACCGCGCATCGACTGATTTACCGAGCTCGGATATGCTGGTTTTCCCATCCATGAGTAACCATACGAAACTGCCGTTTTCATCCAAGTGAATGTAGGTAATTTTCGGTTTTTTGAGTAGTTTTTGAACGATACGGTTCACAACGCCCGTGTTTTTAATCTCCAGCGTAACGGCCCCTGCGTCATCGGCTGACCAACCGATGGAGGGGTTGCGCATAGGAATCTTATCAAGATAATTTTCGTGAATTACCGATTGGCGTTTCATGCCTTACCATCCCGTTTCTTCCACAAGGAAAATTTAAGCAATGTCAGAATGATGATGGCAAACAGGACGATACCGCCGATATCCGATGCAACTTGCGGGATACCGAGTTTTGCTGAAAGGTCGAGCGTTTTATCCAGACCGAATACCGCCAATACGGCGAGCAGGATGCCGACCAAGCCTTCTCCCGCAATCATACCCGAGCAGAACAGAACACCATCGTTTACAACGGCAGTTTTCGTCTTTTCGTCCTTGTAACGAAGTTTATCCAACACAAGACGCACCAGACCGCCTACCATGATACAGGCATTAAGGTGTACCGGCAGATACACACCGATGGCAAAGGGGAGAACAGGAATGCCCAACACCTCGACCAGTATCGCAATTGCGACACCGATAAAGACCAGATTCCAAGGCAGGTTACCCTCCATAACGCCTTCGGTAATGAGTTTCATCAGGCCTGCTTGCGGGGCCGGCAGTTCCGCGGAGCCGAATTGCCAGGCGTTGGCAAGCAGATACAGCGTGCCGCCGATGGCAAAAGCGGAGGCGATAACGCCGATGATTTCACCGATTTGCTGTTTTTTCGGTGTGGCGCCAAGCAGAAAACCGGTCTTTAAGTCTTGCGAGGTATCACCCGCAATCGCGCACACGATGCAAATAATTGAACCAATCGCAATGGCGTTGGTCATGCCCGCAATACCGGTTGCTCCGGTGAATTTCAAAATTAAAGTGGTAAATAGGAGGGTAGCAATTGCCATACCCGAAACGGGGTTGTTACTGCTGCCGACCAAGCCTACCATTCGCGAGGAGACCGTTGCGAAGAAGAAACCGAACAGCACCACGATAAACGCGCCGAGTAGGCTGACGGGAATGGCGGGAATCAGCCAAACAAGCAAGGTCAGCACGAGGATGGCGGCAATGACGAACAACAGATTGAGATCCTTTTCGGTACGTTTGTCAGACGCGGCACCGGCACCGACCATGCTTTTGATGGCACCGCTGAATGTTTTGATAATCAATGGCAGCGATTTTACCAAGCTGATAATACCGCCGGTTGCGAGCGCACCCGCACCGATATAGCGGATATACGAGCTCCAAATAGCAGAAGCACCGCCGTCGGCAAACATCTCACCGATGGATACTGTACCGGGATACATGATAATGCTTGAACCAAACACGACGATTAGCGGGATGATGACCACCCAACTGAGCAGACCGCCCGCAAACATATAGGAAGAAATGCGCGGGCCGCAGATGTAGCCGACGCTCATCACGGCGGGGTAGATTTGTGTGCCGATGGCACCCGCAAAGCCTTTGACGGCAAGCGTGATCTCGCCCGACACCGCCTTCAGGCCGTCAATGATGAACTTGAACAGCGCCGCAAAGCCCATGCCCGCGAATACGGTGGAGGCGTTGGAGCCGCCTTCTTCGCCTGCAAGCAGCACTTCGGCACACGCCGAGCCTTCGGGATACGGCAAGATGCCGTGTTCTTTCACAATCAACGCATTGCGAAGCGGCACCATGAAAAACACACCCAGCAAACCGCCGATGAGCGCGATTAAGGTAATTTCCAAAATACCGGGGTTTTCACCTTTGCCCTCTGCCGCCCAGATGAACAGCGCGGGCAGGGTGAAGATGGCACCCGCCGCTACCGATTCACCCGCAGAGCCAATGGTTTGTACGATATTGCTTTCCAAAATAGAGTTTTTGCGCATGAGCACACGGATAACGCCCATTGCGATGACCGCCGCCGGAATCGAGGCGGATACCGTCATGCCGACGCGTAGCCCCAGATAGGCGTTTGCCGCACCGAATACCACCGCCAGCAGAACGCCAATCACGATGGAGGTGATTGTGAGCTCCGGCGTTACCCGTTCGGCGGGAATATACGGTTTGAATTCCGTACGCTTGTCCATACTTCCTCCGTTCTGCCGCACCGCTTTGCGGTGGGGCGTTGAAATTATAGATAGTATACCATGCTTACGCATAAAAAAGCAACTGTCCTCTTGCCAAAAACAAGAGGACAGTTTTGGTAATTATGCAGGTTGTTTATTCCAAAAACGAACAAACCAGTAATCCTTGCCGTAAACCAGCAATTCGGCAAATACGCCGAGCGGCAACGCCGCGACAATATCCAGTACAGAATGTTGTTTGATAAATACGGTGGACAGACAGATGAGCAGTACTGCCAACACAACAAAGCTTTTCCAAACCCATGACACACCTTTTTCCTTTACCCAAACCGAGGCAATACCCAGTGAGTATGCTACGTGTAAGGAGGGACAGACTCCGGTGTTGGTATCAATGGTATACAAGAACCCGACGATGTCTGTCCACAGGTTGTCCCGTGCAAACTCGAGCGGGCGAAGATCTTGGCGCGTGGGAAACAGAATATAAACAGCCATGGCGACGGCTTGTGTAATCATGATAAATACTTGCAGGCGTTTAAAGCTGTCCACATTATACAGTAGAAAATATCCTAACGAAAAGACAATGAGGCCGTACCAAAACACATACGGAATCACGAACCACTCGCAAAACGGAATCCAATCGTCTGCGATTGTGTGCATAGGCGTACAGCTTTCGGCGGGAATGAAGGTTTCCGTCAAGAAAAACAGCAGAAAATATCCCACCCACCCTAACAACAGCAACAGATGCGAAAAGCGGGGGTCTGTTAAGTTGGATAAACGGAATTGGCGGTAATCGACAACGGGCGATTTCATGTTAAACCACTTCCTTTCCGTTTTATTATCTTTAGCTTACACCCCAAATATTAGAAAAGTGTGAACAAAACGCAAAAACAGGAACAATTTTATCGACAGGGTTTGCATTTTCGGCAGTATCATGTCGTCTATGAGTTTCGGTACAGCGAACGAGGGCGGTGGAACCCCTCGGTCCTCTTCCGGTAAAAATAAAAAGCACACCGTGCGGTGTGCTTTTTGTTTTTGCAAAGGTAGTACAAATCCGAATCCTTTTAAATTTATGACCTATATGTTCGAACCACTACACATTAAATCAACGCGCAGCGTTGTATATCATCATTGCGAAAGGTTTTTTATACATGCTGATGCGTGATGATATACAGTCCTGACGGACTGATGAGATACAACAACGGCGATGCCGTTTGTTGATGATATGCCATTGCTTTCGCAATGGATAAAAAAATAGACTTGCTATTGCAAGTCTATTTTTTTGGTGGAGTCGACGATGTTAAAGACGAACTATTTACTTCTTTAAGAGAAACCTTTTTTGAGGTGTTTTTGTAGTTGAATGTGATGATGAAGTGGTCATCATACAGATATATCGAGTTCACAAAGCTATCAATCAGTTTTTGCCTATCTGATTGTACCGACATATCGAGTTTGCGGTAGTTATATAGTGCCAATAAAAGTTGCTCTTTCGGTACGATTGGATTGCGTATCTGATATTGAATAATATCTGTTTCGATAGTCTTTTTCTGTGCTTCCAGATCGTCAAGAAGTCTCTTCGTTGTCGCAGAGAAGATGCCCTGCGCCATTGCTTCGGCAAGATTACTAAGTTTCTTCTCGACTTCATCAAGCTGCGCTTTCAGCAGTATGGACTCGGCGCTTTCAAGATCTTGAAAACGATAGACGCGTTCTGCAAGTTCTTCAATTACCGAGTCATCGGTGATCAGTTCAAGAATAGTATCTATAACAAGTTTTTCGAGCCATTCCTTACGGACGGTCTTTTTATCACACTTCTTTTTCTTTGCCTGATTGCACTTGTAATAACGGTACTTGGTTTCGGTGTGGCTTGTACCGATCTCACCAGTCATCATAGCCCCGCATTTGCCGCAGAAGAGGTGAGTGGTCAACAGATAGTCATCTTCGCTCCTGTGCATTGCAGGAGCCCTCTTATTACGTTTCATACGGCTTTGCACAGCGTTGAACATTCCTTCGTCGATAATCGCAGGAAAAGCATTCGGTACAACGATATCTCCGAACTTATATTCACCGATATATTTGCGGTTGGTCAGAATTCGGAAGATGGCGTTATAGTTCATAAAGTTGCCTTGGTTTTTAACACCACGGCTTTTCATCAGCTCGACGATTTCGCTGACCTTTTTGCCATCATTATAAAGCGTGAAAATATCTTTGATAATCGGAGCGTTGTTTCCATCAATCTGAAAATGCTTTTCGTCATCAATGTAGTAACCGATGGGAGCGCGTACACCGTTGCTTCGGAGTTTCAAAGCATTCTCTGTCATACCGCGTTTGATCTTCTCAGCAAGCTCTACGGAGTAGTATTCGGCAAAACCTTCCAGTATTGCTTCAAGCAGAATGCCATCTGAACCCTCGGATATATTTTCGGTGGCAGACATTACTTTAACATTGTTCTTCTTCAGCGTGGCTTTATAAAAAGCGGAGTCGTAACGGTTGCGTGCAAAGCGGTCAAGTTTCCATACAAGAACGATATCAAATAAACCCTTGCTGCTGTCTTTTATCATCTTCTGAAACTCGGGTCTATTATCTGTCTTAGCTGATAATGCACGGTCAATATATGTACCGATGATCTCAATGCCGTTCTTCTCCGCAAAGGCCTTGTTCTCACGAAGCTGACCTTCGATAGATTCTTCACGCTGATTGTCCGATGAATATCGAGCGTAAATTACGGCTTTCAATGGTTTCACCTTCCTCTGTTAATATAGTAATTTTTAATTAAATTTGGATATTCGCTGTCAACAAGATAGTATTTGTCTGGAATATCACTCGAGCTACCAAATCTATAAAACATAGAGTTGATATCGTGTCCATATGGACGGAACTCAGGCTTTGTAATCAAATTAGACAAACCATTAAATTCGTCTCGAGCATACAACTTCGGAACAATTTTTTTGATAAGTTTATTATCTGATTTTTTGATTTCATTTACTTTGAGGTTTATTAAAATCGGATCAGTTAAACCTAATTCTCTATAATAATCTCTTAATGGTTTGTCGATATATAGAGCGTCAAAGTGTTGTTTAATATTCGTTAATGTGGCATTGTTTGCAGAAAATACGATTTCTTTACATTGAACAAATTGTCTGTAATTTAGCTTTGCAACATCCGAAACAGATAATGTGATTTTCTTTTGCTGATTTTCGTAATCGTATATGCCGTCATCAATGAGCATTAGACAATAATTGGGTGATATAGGCATCGTTACAATTAGTCCTGCACAATCAACTCCAATGCCGCCAGATGTATGAAACGAGTTAGAAATACTTACTGGATGGTCTGAGCAAACAAATGGTTCTTTATCTGTATGAAGTATTACTAGCCTTAGATCATCGAAATGAGTTAGGTTTTCGTCAACGAATGCCATATCTTGTATCGCTATCTCTGTGCGGTCAAAATCTTTAACATAATTTTGAGCAAACACTCGTGCCTCTACGGGGGATATTTGCAGTCCTTCCTTTTTGGCAAACAACGGAATAATTCCCCCCAAAACATCAGTCATGATATTAAAATTGCGATCAATTGCTTTTTCTGTTCGCATATACTGGACAAGGATAAATCTTTTGATAAGGAGTTCTTGTTCGTTTGTTAAATCTTTTTCTGTTAATATCAGACGAAATATTGGTGCTATTTCTTTTTCGTGATCGCCTAACCAATTTTCCCATATGCGATCTTTGCCATATAAGTAGTCGGTGTAACAATGGTCCTTGTAAGGGACCATACGATCAATTATTTTATTTTTCAAAACCTGAAAAAGATAAAATTGATTTTGATTATTTGTAAAATTCCTTAAAATACATTGTGGAACATAGTGTTGTTTCTTTTGTGGTGGCATATTATTTACCTCTTGTTTGTTCTTCCATTAATTGAATGAGCATCTTCTTCAGCTTGGCGTTGGCAGGAGAGGATGGATTAAAGCAGAACTCGATAAACTCATTGATATTTGCGTCAGTGGGTAAGGTCGGCTCGTCCTTTTCGTAAAGATGTCCCTTAGGATCATCGGTTCTGCCGAAGATATAGTCAAGAGAAACCTCAAATGTTTCTGCGTACCAAAGCAACTTGTCCAGCGACACATCCACAACGCCTTGTTCGTATCTGCCGATTGTCGCTTGTGTGGAGCCGCACATCTCTGCAATCTGTTGCTGAGAATAGCGATTATCCATACGCAGCTTTCTTAATCTTTCACCAATAATTTTCGTCATGAAAAACACCTCTCTTTTGATATTTATCTATTATAACACAAAAAAAGCGTATAGTCAACGCAAATGCAGATTATATATGCAAATTATGTGTAACATCTTCGTGACGAAAATCTTACATTAAAGATTGCGGAGAATAAGATGAATAAGGTCCTATAACTAAATGATTTGTGCTATTACTAGGTCGAGTGAATTTGACAACAGAAAATCACAAAATTATTAAAACGTCAAATTTACGGGATCATTCCTTCTATTCCACTATCTGTATTTTTCGAAGTTTTGTAGCCAATAGTTTGGACTAAAAGAGAACAAATAGCACTAAATATGCCTAAATGTGGAGCACACTACTGTTAACCGCGTTGTCAATGAGTCCATTTAGTTCGGTTTTTGTTTGTTAAGTATCCATTAGCGCCGCTTTATGCGAAAATATTGGATATATCTAAAGATTGAGAACTAAATGGAATGGATTTGACTGTAATTTTGATGTAAA
>JAZOBF010000019.1:0-70757 GCA_045595845.1 Acutalibacteraceae bacterium | reverse complement strand
CACGACCCGATTATCAGCCATGAAACCTTTGATAATGCACAAGCGTTGTTTAATAAGCATATCCGAAAGAGTCCCAAGAAAAACAGTGTTGATTTGTTTTCGGGACTTGTGAGATGTGCAGACTGCAAGCGTGTGATGAATAAAAAGACCAATCAGCACACATACGGTACGTATCATTACTATCGTTGTGTAACCGCAAGAAAACTTAAAAAATCGGCATGTACAAATCACACCATTCGTATTGATAAGTTAGAGCAGGCAGTGCTTTTGACAATTCAAAATATGATTAATACGGCAACAACAATGAGCGAACTGCTCTCTCAAATCAATAATAATTCCGCACGAAAAAAGGAATCAAGTCATATTGAGAAGGCATTGAAATCTCAGATTGCTGAACGAGAAAAATTGGTGTCTATGATTACCGCCCTTTATCCCGACTGGAAAAGCGGTGTCATCACAGTGGATGAATATCAGATGTTAAAGCAACGGCTTAACGAAAGGCTGAGGATTGTTGACGAAAAAATCGCCTCGCTTAACAAATCTGCTGAGCAGTTCCAAGACGGTATTACCGAAGAGAACGAGTTTGTGGCACGTTTCAAAAAGTACGGTAATATCGAAAGTCTGACAAGACCTTTGCTTACCGAACTGGTGCAAGAAATTTTCGTACACGAGGGCGGAGATATCGAGGTTGTATTCAAGTTCCAGGATGCCTATGCGGAGGTTGTTGAATATATCGAACTCAACAAGCATCTTATCGAACCCGAAAAGCCCACAAAAAAGAAAAAAACGGCGTAACATTCGTGTCAATAAGGTATATTCTCAATTTTGAGAAATACCTTATTGACTTACTTGATACAATAAATTGACATTATAAAATAAATATAGTATAATACATAAGGAAGAGTGGAGATATTATGAGTAAACCGATTAGACTTTTAGGATTATGGACAGAAGGCTATGCTGTGGATATACATATAATACACAGTGAGCATATGGGATATGACCAATTTGGTCATGATATTTATGATACAACAAGAAGTGATCTTGGTGAATTGATATACAAGATGAAATATAACGGTCATCTTGATACTAGTGAAGAAATTCTTGAGAAAATTATTCCTTTTTTAAATGAATGGTTGCTTGATAAAAATATTGATTATGTAATACCTGTTCCTCCCACGGTTCATCGTGCTAGTCAGCCGGTTTTTTTGATTGCAGAAAAAATTGCTAATGAATATGACATAAAGTACGATGATACAATTCTTAAAAAAACAACCTCAGTTGCATCAAAAAATATGGGGCGAACTCAAAAGTCCATGGAAGGAACAATTGCTAAATTAAAAAAGGCAAAAACACATAGAAATATATTACTTGTTGATGATTTGTATTCAACTGGAAGCACAGCGAATGAATGTGTAAGAGTTTTGAAGGAAGATCCGTACATAGATAATATTTACTTTTTAGCGATAACAAAAACAAGATAATTACTACAGGAAGGAGTGAGCACAATGAAGATATTTGTAGCAGGAGCACGTTCTGTTAAAGAATTAAATGAAGATGTTAAAAAGAAGTTGCTATCAATATCTGAAAAGCGCTTCGATGTCTTAGTAGGGGATTGTTATGGTGTTGATACCGCTGTACAAAATTATTTAATTTCTCTAAATTATAGAAATGTTACTGTTTTTGCAAGTAATGGTGTAGCAAGAAATAATAAAGGTAATTGGAAAGTCGAAAATGTAGTTGTTGAAGAAAAGACCAAAGGGTTTGATTTTTACAGACAAAAAGATATTGCTATGACTAATGCTGCAGATTATGGTTTCATGATTTGGGATGGAAAAAGCAAGGGTACTCTTAACAATATCGTTGGATTGGTTGCTCAAGGTAAAAAGGTTGTTGTTTATCTCGTTGGAGCTGATAAAATGATTTCATTATCTTCGTTTGATGATATGAACTCATTGGTTTCGCACTGCACTCCTGCGACAAAAGCTTTGTATCAAAAGCTTATGATGGTTCCGGTACCTACAAGTAATTATCAGTTAAGTTTATTTGACTAGCTTATAGTAGTAAGTCGCCTTTCAATTATGATAAGGCGACTTATTTTTATGTAAAATGCCGTTAGTGGGTATCAATTTAGCATATGTTATCATATATGATAACATGTGTGCACTACATAAGATTCCGTTTTTGATGACCTTGACTCTGTTTCAGTGAATTGTTATAATACTAACTGATATTATTACAGGTGGTGAATCTAGTATGGATAAAGATAAAATAAAAGAAGAGCGTGAACGCTCATACGAATATGGATTGCCGTCATATCTTCAGCACGATTTAGACGCCTATAAGAAAGGTCTTGAAGAGAAATCATCTTTATTGGATTGCTTGTGGGGAGAATTGTACGGCAGCATTAATATTGCAGAAATTAATGATGGAAGTATAACGCCTGAACATGCAGATTATCTGCGAAAGAAATTTTTGTGGGGTGTTAAAGGTATTTAAAAAATGTGTAATAATGAACAACTAACATATATAACCGAACAGATAGCTACACTTGCTAAATCTTTATTTGGAGATAAATTAGATTCAACTGTTCTTTATGGTTCGTATGCCCGAGGAGAGCAAACCGAAGAATCGGATATTGATATTATGGTTTTAGCAAAGGTGCCTCGTGAACAAATATCAGGTTTTAAAAAGCCTTTTATATCATTGACTTCTGAACTTGGTCTTCAGTATGATGTCGTAGTAACCGTAACTTTATGCGATTGCGAAACATTTTATAAGTATATGAATGATAATCCTTTCTATACTAATGTTAATAAGGATGGAATTAAGTTCAACTGATTAAAAATTGACAATCGTAAATAATATGATATAATATAAGTGAAATAAGGCAAACCGATAGACGGTTAGCCTGAAGTTTTGCGAATAACCGCTTGTTTTTTCAGGACAGGGCGGTTATTTTTTATGCTATAAATGTAGCCAGTGGCAACAATAAGTACAAAAACAACGACAACATTTATTTATGGTGTAAAACATTATGGGCTCCCATGGCAGCACCCATAATTTCCCAATTTTAAGGGTCAAAAAAATTTTTTTGAGGAATTTTATGGTGTTCTCTTGACATTTTCCCCGTGTAATATTTTGCATATTTTTGGTAGAATAGGAAATATATTCAAACAAACAGGCAAAAGGTGTCGAAAAGCAAATATACACATATATAATGGATATATTATTACGGTGGGGGAATCTACCGTGTTTTGCATGTGAAATACATTCTTTCATTGTAAAAATAGAAAAATAGTCATTGACAAATATTAGTATGTATACTATAATAGTATTTGAAGGGTGGAGGGACATCCAATTGTTTTTACACAGGGGAGAAGATGATGGCCAAAATTGATAAAAGTGCTTTGACGAGGACTGAAATTATTAACGAAGCTTCTAAACAGTTCCTTGAAAAAGGTTATACGAACACAACGGTGTCGTCAATAGCCAAGGAGTTGGAGATGAGTCCTGGCAATTTAACATTTCATTTTCCAACTAAAGAACATTTACTTGCGGAGCTTGTGGATATGCTTTGTGACTATCAATGGAAAATGATGGAGCAAGAGGCTGATAAAGAAGACGGCTCTATAATGGCAATATGTTTGGAGCTTACAACAATGACAAGCGCATGTGAGGATGACAGCGTCATAAAAGATTTTTTCATTTCTTCATATTCAAGTCCTCTATGTCTTGATATTATTCGTAAAAACGATACTAAACGTTCTAAAGAGATTTTTAAAAAATATCAACCCGAGTGGTCTGATGAACAGTTTTCAGAGGCGGAAATTCTTGTATCGGGCATTGAATATGCAACGCTGATGACAGTGGGAAACCCAGTGCCATTGGAAACGAGGATTTCGGGCGCGTTGCATAATATTCTTAGTATTTACGGGGTCCCGGAAGAAATTCAAAACAAGAATATAGAAAAAGTATTCTCGTTAGACTATAAAAACTTATGCAAGCAGGTACTGAAAAACTTTAAAAAGCACGTCACGAAAACAAATGAGCAAATGTTTCGTGAGTTGTTAAATCGATAATTATTATAAATGGAGGAATTAATATGAAAAACAGAAAGCGCCTTACAAAACAGATTATAAGTATTGCTCTATGTTTTGCTGTGATATTGTCGTGTTTGCCAATGTCGGTGTTTGCAGCTAAGACGGCGACAAATCCGTATTATAATCGTATTGTCGATGTAAACACAATGGATAACTGGACAAAGTATTTTGATATTAATAATCTTGATACCACTAACGCAGGTGGTGTTTGGACTGATAAATCAGTATTTACGGATGCTTCGGATTTTCCGGACAGTGTAAAAATGATAAATGATGATCAGAATTTCCTCACTGCTTTATCTGCATTAGCAGCAAATAAAGAGGTTGTGGGCTATTCTACTGTTCCTACCGACACAGTATTAGTACTCGACCTTTCGGGTTCTATGGAAAATTCGAATTCGGAAGACCGCCTTATAGATGCGGCTAATAGTGCAATAAAAAGACTGCTCGATACTAACAATAATAATAGAGTAGGGGTGGTACTTTATTCTGCAGATGATAATGTCGGTACGTCTACGTATTCAGAGAGCGTTACCCAAATACTTCCTATAGACAGATATACAACGGGTTCTGACGGTAATTATTTAAGTCTTAATAATCAAGGAACGGTTTCGGTGGACAGTGATGTCAGGGGAACAAAAAACTTTGACCGAAAAACTAAAAGCTTTGGCGGCGGCACCTATATTCAGGCAGGTCTTTGGGAAGCTTTAAAAATGTTTGAAGATATGGATACCGTTATAAGTGATAACAACTGGCAATCGGGCGATAACCGTATGCCTATTTTGGTGCTTATGTCTGACGGCGCTCCATCTACAGGCACTACAAATTATGCTAATGTAGGCACTTCTAATGTAGGAAACGGCGATGAAAGCGGCCTTATTGAAGGAAACGCTTTTCTTACTCAGCTTACAGCATCCTATGTTATCAACCGTATAAAAGCTCACTATCAAGGTGAAGAATCCGATGTGAGAGGACTTTTCTATACGTTAGGATTCAATATTGGTAACAATGATGTAGCAAAAAGTGTTATGAATCCTGATTCATCCACCTACACAGATGCCTTATGGAATTCTTATAATAATTTAACAACAGGCAGTCTTTCGGTAAGGGTTAAAAATACTAACAGTCAGTCTACCCGATATTCTAATGTTGCTATTACTAAAAATTCTTACGTAACAAACAAATCCTATGTGGATGAATACTTCTCTGCATCTGGCACCGGACTTACCGATGCTTTCCAGTCAATCGTAGATGAGATAATTTTACAATCACGTTACTATCCAACGCATTTGGAGGGTGGCAGCCCCGACTTCTCAGGATATGTTGAGTTTGAGGATAAATTGGGCGAATATATGGAAGTCAAAAATATTAACGGCATTTTGCTCGGTGACACACTTTACGATGGTCATATGATGGCTTCCAAACTTGCCGACACTTCGGATAACGGTCTTGGCACACCTGATAATCCCACCGAATTAGGCGATGAATTTATTAGAGCCGTTAAGACCCGTCTGGGAATTGCTTCTACAGCAGATGCTCAGGCACTTGTAAGCAACGCATTTAATGCGGGTCAACTCAAATATAAATCGGCTACAGACTGGTCCAACTATATTGGTTGGTACGCCAAAGCTGACGGCACTTATGCGGGCTTCTGGGATGAGAATTCCACTTCTACTGCTCCCGCAGACGCTGTTTATAAAAATAAATCTTACGGTTTCCTTGGTGAAACTACAGGTAGTATTAAAAACTCCGATATGATGTATATGTCGGTACAAATACGCACCGATATTGCTACAGGTGAGCAGACATTACTTTGGAAAATACCTGCCTCATTGGTACCTATGGTTACCTATCTTGTAACACTTGAGGGTACAAATGTTGAATTGGCACAAAATGTTAATGTTACGGTCGAAAACGCAGATAAAATTTCTCCTATTCGTTTGATTTTCGAAAGCGGACTTCGTTCCGACCTTAACGAGCTTAACATCGCTCGTATTACCGAGCAAAGGCACATTGCGGCAGATGGTATCACAAGACAGTTCTGGACTAACTATTTTGATATTACTGCTTCTACTCACGATAAGCATATTACCACACTCGCAGAGTTTACACCATCTAAGGAAAACGAGCGTTTCTACTATACCTTTGATTCGGCTGTTTATAAGCGTGTAAACCAAGAGTATGTCCTTGTAAAAAATAATGAAACACTTAATGAGAACGGCGAATATTATCATAGACGCTATGTCTTCAAAAATACCGCCGATAAAAAGCCGATATTCCTTTACGAAAAAATGTCGGCGGCTTCGATAAATGCAGCTACCTGGAAACCTGATTTTGAAACACTTACAGGCGAAACGGGTGCCTATGTTGTGCCAAAAGGTACTCCTGCCCGTGAACTTCAGGTGTATGACGAGCAAAAGAGTGATACAGACGGTATTGATACCAAATCGGCTCACATGGTATTCCACCCATATCTTACCGAAGAAAATAATGTCTTCTACGTTGATATGAACCTTGGTAACAACGGTCTTTTAGAGGTTACTCCCGCACAAGGACTAAGGGTTTCTAAAACGGTTGATATAGTGGAGCCGAATACTTCTACTGATTTCAGTTTCCGTATTACCGTTCATAATGAAGACGGAGCTCCTTTTACAGGGGAGCTTAACAGTTGGATAACCGACCTTGATGTTGTTCCTTTAGGAGAACCAACTGTGATAAATCTCTCATCCACAGGTACCTATACCTTTAATCTTTCAAAGGACCAAACATTCTGGCTTACAGGTGTTCCCACAGGTGCTACCTATACCGTAGAAGAAGTATCCTCTAACGATGATTATAAGATTAAATCAGTTCACGTAAACGGTGCTTCCACCGGCACGATGGCATCAGGTACTATTGCGGCATATTTCATAGACGGTGTAGACTTTGTAAATACTGCGATGGGCGAAGGTGATCTCGTAATTACAAAGCGGGTTGTCCTAGAAAACGGAAATCCTGTTGATATTAAGGATGATATAAAATTCACCGCAGAGGTAACCCTCAAAGACCAATCTGACAGACCTATATCGGGTCGCTTTGAAGCTTCTAACTCTGCAGGATATATTGAAATACCTGCAAACGGTAAATTTACAGTTATACTTTCTGAGGGCGAATCCTTTGTTCTGAGAAATATTCCCGAAGAAACTAAGTACACTGTGGTTGAGCCGCAGAGCAGTATTCCTGACGGATTCCAATTTAATGCAGACAGAAGTTCTATGACCGGCGTTATAGATGCTACATCTAATGATCAAGCAATTATTGTTAATACCTACAATCCTGTGGGTACTGATGGTCAAAATGTAACAGTTGATGTTACAAAGACTATAACAGGTAACCGCACCAATTGGTTAAACGGTGAAAGCTATAGCTTTGAGGTTAAGCGTGATAATATTACCGTTTCACAGTTTACAATTGACAATAACGATACAGATAAGAGGTCATTATTACAATTAACAAGCGAAGATTATCTAAAGGCGGGTACTTATCACTACACGATAAGCGAAGTCCAAGGCGCTATAGGAGGTATCACCTATGATACTGCCGAGCGTAGATTCTCGGTTGTTGTAGCGGATGCCGATATGGACGGCCGCCTCGAAATCACAGCCGTTAACAACGAGGCTTATACAACCGTTACAAAGCAGGGTAATAACTTCAACGTATCCGCAAACTTTAACAATGTGTATGAACCCACAGGTAGTGCAACTGTCAGAATAAATATAAACAAAGCCATAAATGACTTTGCTCTTAACGGTTTCGAATTCGGACTTTATGATTCTTCGGATATTGCCAATGCAACATTAGTAGCTGAATCTACACGTACAGATGCATTAGGTAAAGCACACATAGACCTTACCTATGCCGCAAATATAGCAACTGCTGAGGGTACCGAATTTGTTTATTATCTTGCAGAGATTAACACAGGAGTTACTGATATTACCTACGACACCTCTGTATATAAAGTTGTTGTTACTGTTAAAGATAATCTAGATGGCACTATTTCAGCAGACCATGTTATATATGATGGAAATAATATTGTCACCGTACCGACATTTACTAATGTTTACAATTATCCTGAAAAAGCACAGCTTATTTTGAACGGCAACAAAGTATTAACCAACCGCGTTCAAAATGCAGATGAGTTTAATTTCAAGCTTTACGAAACCGACAGCACCTTTGACTACACAGGAAAAACCGCGAAAACTGCCACCAACAACGTAAACGGTGATTTTGCATTTGAAACCCTGTCCTTTGATAGTATAGGCACCTACTATTTCGTTGTTGTTGAAGAAAATAGCGGTCAGACCATAAAAGGTATAACCTATGACAATAATGAATACCGTATAATTGTTAATGTAACTCAAAATATCAACAGTTCTACCAATACCTCATGGTTACAGGCAACCCCAAGTTACTCTAAATGGGATGGAACAACGGGAACTATAGTAGACAGTATTGTATTCAACAATGTTTATAACCCTAAAGATGCCGAGGTAACCTTATCGGGCTCAAAAATTCTTACGGGTAAAACCTTGCAAGACGACGAATTCGAGTTTGTTATCACACCTACCGGAAACACAGTACTTCCCACAGGTTATGACAATACAGTTAAAAACGCTAAAGGTATATTCACCTTTAATAAACTCGTTTTCGATAAAGCAGGTGTTTACACCTATAATATTACCGAAAAAACAACTACAAGCACAAACTATGATTATGACGAATCTATATATGCGGTTACTATAACAGTTACAGATAATTCCGAAGGTGTTTTGTCTGCAAGGGTTTCTATTCGCAAAAACAACATGGAATCCTCCGAAATCGTATTCCGCAACGGTTTTGTTCCAACACCTATTACATTCGATATTTCGGCTGAGTTCGGTGGAACTAAAACTCTAGACGGAAGATCTATTAAAGATGGAGAATTTGAGTTTAGGTTAATAAATGCTATAAACGGCGAACAAATCGGCGACACTGTCAAAAACTTTAAAGACGGTGGCAATGATATCTTCAAATTCCCTCGAGTTACCATTCCAGAAGCCGGTATTTATCACTACAAGATTACCGAAATAATTGGCGATGAAAAAGGAGTTTCCTACGATACTGCTTCCTATCATGTTGTTTTAGAAGTGATTCAGGATGACAACGGAGTTCTTCATATTAAAGATGATACGTCTACAACTGATATTGTAGAGGGCAAACAGCTTTATAAAGGTACTGTTACCAAAGAAGAGGTAGGCGGTGTTCTAACCGAGGTTGTTCATTATGAAAATATTACCAAAAACGGTGAAATAATTTTCAATAACACCTATAAAGCAGACCCCACACACATTACCTTACAGGCAACTAAGATTCTTACAGGTCGTGAGCTTAAGGCAGATGAATTTTCCTTTGAGCTTTACGATAAGAATAATGTAATACTTGAAACTGTTAAAAACTCTGCTGACGGTAGTTTCGAATTTACTGCTATACCAGTTAATGAAGCGGGTGAATATGTATATACTATTCGTGAAGTAAACGGCAGTGAAAAGGAAATAACCTACGACAATACTGTTTATACAGTAAAGGTTGACGTCACCGATAATCTGGACGGCACATTCAAGGTTAAATACACCTATACAAAGGGCACGGAAACTGCAGACGGTGTAATCTTCACAAATGTTTATACCGCTCCTACACCGGAACCCGACTTTGAATCTCCTCAAACCGGTGATAATAGCAATTTATGGATGTGGTTTGCTCTTCTGTTTGTAAGCAGCACAGGACTTTTTGGCACAACGCTGTATAGCAAAAAGAGAAAAGAATCATTAGAAGAAAACTAAAACAATATAATTAATACTCAACCCCTATCGGATATCGGTAGGGGTTGAGTTTATATATTATATTGTAATTTTTTTGTTGAAAAAGCACAATAAAAATGCCGTATGGTGTTTCTTTAACATCTACCTACCCATAACAGCACCCATAAAAAATCTTCTGAAACCAGCATTATCAAAGGAAAATTTTGGATGATAAAAATTTATGGTGTTCTCTTGACATTTTCCCCTGCTGCTGCCGATACCCTTTTTAAATATTTTGCGGATACGAATACCCACGCCCAACAGTACGACTTTATTGCGAGCGGTGATCTGGGGGCAGAGGGAAGTGCGCTTTTCAAGACATTGATGGCGCGTGACGGCGAACGACTCGGTGACGAGTATTTTGATTGCGGACTGCTGATTTATGACCGTGAACGACAGGATGTTCATTCGGGGGGGAGCGGGTGCGGTTGTTCGGCATCCGTGTTGTGCTCGTTGATTTTAAGTAACATGGAAAGCGGTAAGTGGAAAAATGGGTTATTTATGGCAACGGGCGCGATGATGTCACCCACTTCGAGTCAACAAGGCGAATCCATTCCGGGTATTGCCCATCTCATTCATCTTCAATGCGAATAAACGAGAAAAAAGCAGAGAAAACCGTTGCGTGTACGGTTTGCTTGTGGTATAGTGATAGTAGTGGAAGCACAGGGAGGAATGCTCATGTCACGCAACCGCGTTAAATTGACGATTTGCGGAACGGATTTCATGTTATCCTCAGATGAATCCGTCGAGTATATGCAAAAACTCGGCGGACAGGTCGACCGTGAAATTCGGCAACTCATGGAAGACAATCCCCGTATGTCCATGAATATGGCGGCGGTGTTGACCGCGATTAACAATGCCGATCAAGTTCACAAGGCGGAACAGTCTGCGGATCATCTGCGCACACAGGTAACCCGATATCTGGAAGAAAACAAAGCGTTGCGTGCCGAAATGGAAGCGCTTCGTCGGTTATACTCCTGATGGCGGAACTGTTAGCCCCTGCCGGATCATGGGATGCAATGGTCGCTGCCGTTCGTGCCGGTGCGGACGCGGTGTATTTGGGTGTCGGTTCGTTTAACGCTCGTCGTCATGCTCAAAATTTTTCCCTGCAAGATAATGCCGACGCCACCCCCTCGCTCCAAGAGGCGGTGGCTTTTTGTCATGCCCGTGGTGTGAAAGTGTATGTAACCCTCAACACCTTGGTGTTGGATCGAGAAATCGCGGAGGCTCTGAAAGTTGCCGAGGTAGCTTGCGCCTGCGGTGCGGATGCCTTGATTTTACAGGACCGTGGCCTTGCACGGTACATTCGGGCGTGTGCCCCTGATATGCCGTTACACGCCTCCACACAAATGACCTGCCACACCCCTGAGGGCGTGCGCCAACTGCGTGATTTGGGTTTCAGCCGTGTGGTGCTTGCTCGCGAAATGAGTCAATCCGAGATTGCCGCTTGTACCGGTCTCGGTTGTGAATTGGAAGTGTTTGTACATGGCGCACTGTGCATGTCGGTTTCCGGTCAGTGTGAATTATCCGCCATGTTGGGAAGCAGAAGCGGCAATCGCGGTTTGTGCGCACAACCGTGCCGTTTACCGTTTGCGGTCGGACACCGTCCCGATGCAGACGAAGCAGTGTTGAGCTTAAAAGATAATTCTCTGTACGGACATATTCCCGAATTGGTGAATATGGGCGTAACATCCCTTAAAATCGAAGGGCGTATGAAGCGGCCCGAATATGTTGCCGCCGCGACCGCCGTGTTACGCGATCTGTTAGACGGTAAAAAACCGGATACGCAAATACTGGATGATTTGCGTGCCGTGTTTTCCCGTACGGGCTTCACCGATGGCTATTTTACGGGTGTGCGTGATGAGACACTATTCGGCAAACGCCGTATAGAAGATATCGCTCCTCCGGCAGTGCTCAATCGTCTGGCACATCTGTACAACCGTGAACGGCAATCTGTTTTGGTTTCCTTGACTTTAACGGCCGATCCGTTGACCTTGACAGCGACCGACCAAGACGGACATACCGTCACGCTTACCGACACGCAAGCCCCTCAATTGGATAACTTCTTAGATACCGACCGATTGGTTGCACAATTGCAAAAGACGGGCGGCACGCCGTTTTTGGCTACCGCTACGGCACAACCCGTTGCCGTACCGTTGTCGGCGGTTAATGCGTTACGCCGCGGTGTATTAGAAGAATTGTTAAATCGTCGTTCCCAAGCAACCCCCGTTTCGTTCGTGCATAAGCCGCCGCCGGCGGTTGCGTTATCACACGGCTTGCTCAGCGGTTTAGTGGCGCGCGTGGAATCGCTGGATCAGATTAGGGGAGAGGCGGATGCTTGGATTGTGCCGTTGGGCAAGCGTCCCTGCGTTCCGTATTGGGGCGTAGAAATTCCGCGTGGTCTGTTTGGCCGAGAAGTGGTGGTACAAAAGCAACTGGAACGCGCCCGAGCAGACGGTGCCTCGTTTGCGTTGTGCAACACCGTTGGTGCAATTCCCCTTGCCAAAGCCGCCGGCCTTGCACCTGTTGCGGGCACTTTTCTACATATTTTGAATGCGGAATCCTTATCCGCCCTGGCAGAGGACGGCGCTCAAGCGGCTATTCTCTCCTTTGAACTCACCTTTCCGCAAATGCGATTCGCGGAAGGGAAAGGGTGCATCGGTATCTTTGCCTATGGTAGGCAACCGCTTATGTTGCTTCGTGCGTGTCCCGTGTCGGCGGCGGTCGGTTGTCTGTCCTGTGGCGGCGGCAGTACGCTTACCGATCGGCGCGGCACGGAGTTTCCGGTGCGTTGCGCGGGTGAGTGCAGTGAACTGCTAAATGCCGTGCCGCTGTATCTGGCGGATATGCTGTCCGCACTTCCCACGCACGAGTTTTTGTATCTGCATTTTACGGATGAAGCACCTGCGCGGGTATCGCGCGTGCTGGATCAGTACCGAAACGGCGGTAAACCGCCCGCTGACTTCACGCGCGGTCTTTATAAGCGCGGCATATTATAAAAAACGCCTCCCGACGGGAGGCGTTTTGTTATTGAAGTTGTTCTTTTATGACTGCCGCGATAGCTTCTGCTTGTTCTTTTACAAGGATGGGATCGTCACCTTCGGCCATCACGCGGATGAGAGGTTCAGTTCCTGACGGGCGCACGACGATGCGACCGACCCCCTCCAACGCTTTTTTGGCATCAGCCATTGATTTTTTGATTGCATTATTGGTGTAAAACTGAAGTTTCCCTTCCGCGGACACCTTGAGATTGATACTCAGTTGCGGGTATTTTTTCATAACGGTGGTCAATTCGGATAACTTAGCACCGCTTCGCTTGAGGTATGATAACAATTGAATGGCAGTCAACTGACCGTCACCCGTGGTGCAAAAATCACGGAAAATAATATGTCCCGACTGCTCACCACCGAACGAAAAATCGCCCATCAACAGTTCTTCCAACACATAACGGTCACCGACCTTAGTAGCAATAAACTGTAGGTCATTGTCCTTGCAAAATTTAGTAAACCCGAAATTCGTCATGATGGTACCTACCACCGTATCACCCGCGAGTTTACCGCGTTCTTTCATATCCAAGGCACAGATTGCCATGATCTGATCGCCGTCAACCTCGTTGCCGTTTTCATCCACACACAGGCAACGGTCGGCATCTCCGTCGAATGCGATTCCGAGCTCTAAACCGTTTTCGACCACATAACGGGACAGAGATTCCAAATGTGTAGAACCGCAATCGCGATTGATGTTGACACCGTCCGGTTGGTTGTGAAGAATGTGGACATCGGTGCGCAGCTCACGGAATAAGCGTTCTGCCGTGACGGAGGATGCGCCGTTGGCACAGTCCACCGCAATCTTCATGTTATCGGGCGCGTATAAAACGGTACTTTTCAAATGGTCGATATAATCTTTGACAGCATTTGTGGCAACGGTCACCCGCCCAATGTTACCACCGATGGGGGCGGGGAAAACATAGTTGCCATCTAAAATTATCTGTTCGATTTCTTCTTCCAGGGCATCCGGCAGTTTATACCCGTCACCCGAGAAAATTTTAATGCCGTTGTATTCGGCCGGATTATGTGATGCCGAAATCATAATTCCCGCATCCGCTTTGTATTTGCCGACCAAATATGCCACGGCGGGCGTGGGAATCACGCCGAGACGGATAACATCTGCACCCACCGCGCAAAGACCGGATGTAAGAGCTGCATCCAGCATATCCGAAGAAGCGCGCGTATCGGTTCCAATGAGAAAAACGGGTTGACGGCGACCGTCTCTCGCCAACACCAGAGCCGCCGCTTTGCCGATGCCGTATGCCAACTCACAGGTCAGTTCCGTGTTGGCAATACCGCGCACGCCGTCTGTTCCGAATAATCGTCCCATATTCAATCGCTCCGTTTCTGCACAATGTCGTGTGCGTGTTTATAGATGTGCCCCTCGGGGATTACGCCCCGCACCGAAGAGAGGGGATAAACTTGTGAATTTCTGCCGATGACCGTGCCGGGATTCAGAACGCTGTTACACCCAACCTCCACATAATCGCCGAGCATCGCACCACACTTTTTGAGTCCGGTTGCTGCACTGGCTCCGCTTCCGTTTCGGATGATGACGAGCGACTTGTCACTCTTGACATTGGAGGTTATCGCCCCGGCGCCCATGTGCGCACGATATCCCAACACGGAATCCCCGACATAATTATAATGCGGCACTTGCACATAATCGAATAAAATGACATTTTTTAGTTCGGTGGAATTACCGACCACCGCGTGTTTACCAACCAATGCATTTCCGCGGATAAAGGCCCCCGGTCGTATTTCGGCGGCCTCGTCAATGATACACGGCCCTAAAATCGTGGTATTCGGATAGATTTTCGCGGATTTGGCAACCCAAATATTTTCACCGCGTTGCTCAAACAATTCCGTTGGCAGGGTTTTGGCTAATTGCAGGATGTGTTCACCGATATGCGGCAAAGCCTCCCACGGATGGGTATACTGTGACAGGTATCCACCCGCAATGCTTTTTGACAGATCAAACAGTTCATTAATATAGACCATAAAAAAACCTCCTATCCTCAATAGTGTGCACCGACACAAGGAGTGTAGTGAGTGCAAAACCGAAAGTATAAATTTTGTGTCCGAAGAGACAAAACCATTTGTAGTATACGCTTATTCTACTGCTTTGTCAAGAAAAAACTTGACGGAATATGTAAACTTGACGGCGCGTTTAAAAACCGATATACTAAGAAGAAAAACCGAGGTGACACAGGATGGCGAAACAGTGGCATACCGTGATTATCGGGGGCGGCGCGAGCGGACTCGCGGCGGCGGTGTTTTGTGCGCGTATTTTGGGTGGTGAAAAGGTGTTGTTGCTGGAAAAAGCACCGCGCGTCGGCAAGAAACTGCTGGCTACCGGCAACGGTACCTGCAATATTACCAATCGCCGAGCCGATGTGTCGCACTATCACGGTGCAAATGCCTTGTTTGCTGAACCTGCATTAAGCGCATTTCCGCCACAGGCGTGTGTTGATTTTTTTGAATCACTCGGTATCGTTTGTTCTTCGCGTGAAGAGGGGAGAGAATACCCCTTATGTGAGCAGGCTGCTGCGGTGTTGGACTGCTTGCGCTTAGAAATGAACGCTTTAGGTGTGAGGGAGCAATGCGGTGCGGCGGTTACGGCGATTCGTCCCGAGAACGGCGGTTTTGCCGTTTTGACGGCGGAGAGTACCATGTATGCCCGCCATGTCATAGTGGCGACCGGTGGTGCCGCCGCACCTGCGCTTGGCGGATCGGCAGAAGGGTACGCACTGGCAACCGCGCTCGGTCACCGCAAAACACCGCTGTTTCCTTCTATCGTGCAGGTTAAGACCGATACAACCTTTGTTAAAGCAATGAAAGGACTGCGCACTGATGCAGCCGTGTCTTTCATACTGAACGGCGAAACATTGTGCAGTACTGTCGGTGAGCTTCTGTTTACCGAATACGGTATTTCCGGTCCGGCCGTCATGCAGATTTCGCGTGCTGTCGGGGATTGGGAACGTCGTAAAAACGGTACGATGGAAGCGATTATCGACCTACTTCCCGCTTTTTCGGAAGAGGATCTTATAGCGCATCTCGGTTCTCGTCCCGCGCGCACGGCGGAGGATTTTTTGACCGGTCTGTTGCACAAACGTATTGGTCAAACGGTGTGTCGTGCGGCGGGGTTTTCGCTTTCTGATATGGTATCGGATTACCGCCGTTTGGCGGCGACCATCAAACGGTTTACGGTCAAGGTTATCGGAACGCAGGGCTTTGGCGGGGCGCAAGTCACCGCAGGCGGAATCGACATCGGCGATATTGATCCCAACACCATGCAGTCTCGTCTGATACCCAATTTGTATTTGATTGGTGAGATGCTGGATATAGACGGCGATTGCGGCGGATATAATTTGCAATGGGCATGGGCATCCGCCTATGCGGCAGCACGGGCGGTGAGCAAATGATCAAGGTGAGCGGCATCCAAATGCCGCTGTCGTATACGGATGAGGACTTGCGTCGAGCTGTCGCCCGAAAATTAAAGGTTGCGACAAAAGCCATTACGGATTGCCGTTTGTATAAGCGTTCGGTGGACGCGCGTCGTAAAGATACCGTTCGTTTTGAAATTACGGCGGCGGTGTCTGTTGCCCATGACGAAGCGGCGTATGTATCCTTGCCGTATGTTACGCCGTTATTGCCGACAGTTTTAGATATTTCAAATGTTCCTACGCCGTCCTACCGTCCCATGGTGGTAGGCAGCGGTCCGGCGGGATTGTTTGCAGCGCTTATCTTAGCGCGCGCGGGCCTGCAACCGCTTTTGTTGGAACGTGGCGAATCAGTGGAAAAACGCCGCCAAACAGTGGAGTTGTTTCACCGTACCGGTGTGCTGGATCCCGGCTCCAATGTTCAATTCGGCGAAGGCGGAGCCGGCACGTTTTCCGACGGCAAACTGAATACCGGCATTAAAGATCCTCGCATCCGTTATGTGCTGGAAGAATTGGTGGCGGCAGGTGCTCCGGAGGAAATCTTGTGGCAAGCAAAGCCTCATGTCGGCACTGATAAGCTGTGTACGGTGGCGCGTGGCTTGCGAGAGCGTATTGTCGCACTTGGCGGGGAGGTTCGCTTTGGCGCGACGGTAACCGATTTGTGTATCGAAAACGATGTGTTGCGCGGTGTTACCGTAAACGAGTGCGAGGAAATCGCGTGTACGCACCTCATTCTTGCTGTCGGGCACAGTGCGCGGGATACTTTTACCATGCTGTATAATCGCGGTATTCCCATGGAGAAAAAACCGTTTGCGGTGGGAGTGCGTATTGAGCATCCTCGCAAGATGATTGATCGCAGTCAATACGGCAATTTTGCCGAACATCCGGCACTCGGTGCGGCGGATTATAAACTTGCTTGCCATTTGGAAGACGGCAGGAGTGTGTATTCGTTTTGTATGTGTCCGGGCGGCGTGGTGGTTGCGGCGGCGTCGGAGGAGGGCGGCGTGTGTATCAACGGCATGAGCGAGTTCGCCCGAAATGCAGAAAATTCCAATAGTGCCTTACTGGTGAATGTGACGCCCGACGATCTGCCGACTGAGTCACCGCTTGCGGGCGTTTCGTTGCAACGACAGATGGAACAAGCGGCGTTTGTACTTGGCGGTGGGGATTACCGCGCGCCAATTCAGTTGGTCGGTGATTTTTTGACCGATACTGTCGGTGCCGCCATCGGAGAGGTTCGACCTTCCTACCGTCCGGGGACGACGTTGTGTGATCTGCGAGGGTGTTTACCGCCGTTTGTGTCTGCCGCTTTAAAGCAGGCATTGCCGCGTTTCGGCAAACAAATCAGCGGTTTTGATCGCTATGATGCCGTATTAACGGGGGTGGAGGCGCGTAGCTCCTCGCCTGTTCGTATACTGCGTGACGATACTTGCCAATCCGCTGTTCGGGGCTTATACCCTTGCGGCGAGGGTGCCGGTTATGCCGGCGGGATCACCTCTGCTGCCGTGGACGGTATTCGTTGCGCGGTGGAACTGATCAAAACATTATAGATAAAAACGCGGTGAAAGCTTTTGCCTTTCACCGCGTTTTTATGTATTTAATTTCCGGATACCGCTTCGACCGCTTGCGAAATCACGCGGAACATTTCCTCATCCTCATCGGAGCCCGCATCGTGATCCGACAGTATGACCAGAATGTACGGGCGGGGTGCTTTGATGATGGCCATATCGTGATACGCCCCCTCCATCCAACCGTACTTGCGCACGACGGGGTATTTCGATCGGATCATGGGATTAATCGTATTTCGCATGTGGCTTTCCAAGATTTTTCCGTATTGGTTATCACCGGTAATGTATGTATAAATATCTTTCATATAGGTTACTGCGTTCACGGCAGTGATGTTACTGCTACTGACATTTTTAATGCCCGTGATATCCGTGATACCGATGGCTTTGGCATACTGTTTAAAGCCTGTCGGAGGATACACCTGTCGTAACATTTTAAAGGCGATGTTATCACTTTTGCGAATGGCCAGTTTGATGAGTTCCTCTTGGGTATACACCGTTCCGAACTCGGCATCTTTAATCGTACCTGTACCGCCGACATGCATATCTTCGGTATATGTTATCGTTGCAGACAAATCCAGTTTCTTTTGCTCTGCCATGCCCAACACATAGCGACAAAACGGAGCTTTAATAACGCTGGCCGCCGGAAAACTGAATGTACCGTTATAGGTATACTGATAGCCGGAGGTGATATCGTAATATCCTACTGCCAATGTTCCTTCATACGAGGCAATCAACGCATCCAGTGACGCGACTTGTTCGTCTGTGAGTGTAAAGCCGTCAGGGGAATTCGGCTGTGTGGTGGTGACACTGAGTGAACCTCCCACGGTGGTTAGGGTTGTGGTCGTTGTTGCGGTAGTCTGCGTAGTGGTGACGACGGTAGATGTTGTAAAAGTTGTTGTGTCGGGCAGAGAGGGGGAAGACGGTTTACTGCCCACACAGCCGGTCAGCGACAAGCACAGCACTGCTATCAAAAGAAATACTCGTTTCATGGCAATCCTCAGTCATCGGGTGTTTCCGATAATGCATGTTCAATCAATTGTTGCCGCATGGCATCGGAAAGCGGTGTATCGCTTTCAAAATAGGCCAAGTACTCGACATTTCCGTTGGTTCCGTGAATGGGGGATACCGTCAACCCCTTGACATACAATCCGTTTTCCGCGGCTGCATCCAATAAACGATTGAGCAATGGCGGTAGGTCGGCGGGATCTTTGAGCACCCCGTTTTTCCCCAACTGACGGCGTTCTGCCTCAAATTGCGGTTTAATCAGCGTGATGGCAATACCGTCGGAAATGAGCACACGGCGCATGGCAGGAAATATTTTACTTAATGAAATGAACGATACATCTGCCGTGACCAAGTCGCATGTGCTGCCGAGCTGTTCCGCCGTCAAGTGACGCGCGTTGGTGCGTTCAAATACCGTTACGCGTTCATCGTTGCGCAGTTCCCATGCCAGAATACCGTATGCCACATCAACGGAGTAAACATGCTTTGCACCGTTTTGCAACAAACAATCGGTAAATCCACCATTACTGGCCCCGATGTCACAAGCAACTTTTCCATCGACAGTCGGTGTGAAGACTTGTAGCGCTTTTGCCAGCTTGTATCCGGAACGGCTGGCATACTTTTTCGGTTTTTCTATGAGTGTGATCACGGTGCTCGCGGGTACGATCATACCGGGCTTGTCAGCCGGCACATGACCTATCCAGATGCGTCCCGCCATGATAAGACCGAGTGCCTCTTCGGATGATACACCCAACTGCTCTTTGACCAGTCCGTCCAGTCGCACACTTTCCATGTCTACACACCTCCTTTGCTTCTATTGTAAGCAAACTGTCGCACCGTGTCAATAAAAAAGGGTAGACATTTGCAACAAAAAAAGGTAAAATATATAGAGATATGTCTGGAAAGGGGTTGACGGATATGGAGTATTGGGATCTGTTTGATCGCAACGGCGAATCACTCGGCCGCACGATACGGCGCGGCGAACGCTTGCACGCAGGCGAATATCACAAGGTCGTACATATCTGGATTGTCAACTCTATGGACCGAGTGCTGATTCAACGCCGTTCCAAGCAACGCAAACTTATGCCGAATGTGTGGGCGGTTACCAGCGGCTCGGTGATAGCCGGCGAAGATTCGTTGACGGCTGCGTGCCGTGAATTAAGTGAGGAGCTCGGCATCCGTTTGCCCCTGTCTGAATTTCAACCACTCGGCCGATTAGTACGGCGCAACTCGTTGTGTGATGTGTGGTTGGTATGCCGCAACATTGCGGTTCCGGATATGCGGCTGCAACGGGAAGAGGTATCACAGGTTCAATGGGTGACGGCGGCACAGCTTGCCGATATGCTTCGCCATCGTCGGTTTCATCATTACGGCGAGGAGTATTTTCGCTTTGTCTTCGACGGTATTGCGAAAATCACGGGCCGCCATCTTGCAAAGGGAGAGGATTTCAATTGTTCAATAAAGCGTTGATTTCCCGCTTCGTGTACGATTTTGAAAATACGGCATCGCCTGCCGTGCGAACCGCTTGCGGCAAACTTGCGGGAGTTGTGGGGCTTGTTTGCAATATTTTTTTATTCGTCTTGAAATTCACGGTCGGTGTTGTATCGGGGAGTGTTTCAATTGTGGCGGATGCGTTCAACAACTTATCGGACGCGGGTTCGTCGATTGTCACATTGGTTGGTTTTCGGTTGGCGGGTTCACCGCCGGACGCGGAGCATCCGTTTGGGCACGGCAGAATTGAGTATCTGTCCACATTGACCGTGGCGGCACTCATTATGTTGGCAGGGTTTGAATTGGCAAGCAGTGCCGTGGATAAAATTCTCAATCCGACGCCCTTTATGTTTTCTTGGATTACGATTGCCATTTTGGTTGTTTCCATCGCCGTGAAACTGTGGATGGCGGGATTCAACCGTACAGCCGGCAAACATATTCATTCGCAAGTTTTGCTTGCTGTCGCAACCGACAGTCGCAACGATGTCATTTGCACCGCGGTGGTGTTGGCATCGTCCTTGCTGATGCACTATACTTCACTTCAGGTTGACGGGTATGTCGGTCTTGCTGTTTCGGTGTTTGTCATGTGGTCCGGTTTTTCGATGATGAAAGAAACCCTGTCACCATTGCTTGGAGAAAGTCCCGATCCTCATTTGGTAGAGGACATTCGCCGTATTGTGTTGGAAAACGAGGGGATTGTGGGTATTCACGATCTCATTGTACATAACTATGGTCCGGGACGGTGTATTGCGTCGCTTCATGCCGAGGTGCCGGCAGAGGGGGATATTCTGCACAGCCATGAATTGGTTGACGCGGTAGAGCGTCGTTTGGTGGAGGAACTCAACATCACCGCCTGTATTCACATGGATCCGGTCGATACACGGGATGAACTGGTGCGTGAGTTGCGCGCATTAACCGAAACGGTTTTACAAGATATGGATCCGACCTTGAGCTTGCATGATTTTCGTCTGGTGCGCGGGGAACAGCGCATTAATGTTATTTTTGATTTAGTGGTCCCTTTCGGCTATGAAAAAGCCAATCTGCAAGCGGAGATTCAAAACCGCCTGCAAGCGGAGGATAAACGATTATTTGTGGTATTGACAGTGGAGCATAGTTACACATGAAAAAGTATGTGGTAATTTACAACGGGTTTTGGAATCAAGCACCCCCTGATGCCGTGTGCCGTTTAGAACAGGCACTTGTGCGCGCAGGCTTGGAGGCGCGTATGCTGAAAAACACCGATTGCACCGTTACGCTTGCCCCCACGGTATCGGTCAGCCCTTTTGAAACGGAAGATGTCGTGTTGTTCTGGGATAAGGACACGCGCCTTGCGCGTGCGCTGGAAGCGTGTGGCATAGCGGTGTATAACTCTGCCGATTCCGTGGCGTTATGCGACGACAAAAGTGCCATGCATCGCGTGTTGGCACAACACGGCATCCCCATGCCGAAAACCTTGCTCGCACCGATGTCATATGTCAAAGTGTCAAAACCCATTGAATCGTTTTTGTGCGCCGCCGAACAACAGCTTGGCTATCCGATGGTGGTGAAAGAATGTTACGGTTCATTGGGTGAGCAAGTATATTTGGCGCAAACGCCCGCACAACTGCGTTCTCTTGCATACGGCATGGATCACCGCCCGTTTTTGTTACAGGAATTTATTCGTGAAGCAGCGGGCGAAGACAGGCGTTTGTATGTGGTTGGCGACCGTGTTGTTGCGGCAATGAAACGAGTGAACGCGACAGATTTTCGTGCTAATATTGCAAATGGCGGTACGGCGGTGCCGTATGCGTCCACTCCCGAAGAAGAAGCGTTGGCGGTTCGGTGTTGCCGTGCTTTGGGACTTCGGTTCGGTGGCGTGGATGTGCTGTCGGGAGGGTTGGTATGCGAAGTCAATTCTAATGCTCAAATGGCGGGCATCACCACCTGCACCGGCGTGGATGTGGCGGGTGCTATTGTTGAAGAAGTGTTACGATTGGAGAAAAGGAGAGCAACAACTTGGAAGAAGTAAAAGATGTATTTGCGGGTAATCTGATTCGTCTGCGTGCCAATGCAGGATTGACACAGGCGGAACTTGCCGAAGTTTTAAATTACTCCGATAAATCGGTCTCCAAATGGGAGCGTGCCGAGGGTATGCCCGATCTGACGGTTGCCAAAGCAATTGCCGATCATTTCGGTGTTACGGTGGATTGGATGCTGACATCACACGATTCATGGGACGGAAAAACCGCTAAAATCCGGTATAGTTCGTCCATGATTACGGGTGTTTGCCTGGTTGGTATTTGGGTGTTTGCCGTACTGCTGTTTTTGATTTTTCATTGGACGCTTGACAAACGGGTGTGGCTTGTCTTTTTGTGCGCCGTACCGCTTTCGCTAATTACTCTATTGGTACTCAACAGCGTGTGGCGCCGTGAGCGGTATCATCTGTTGACGGTATCGCTGTTGGTGACTTCGCTTTTTGGACTCGCGTATTATATCTTTCACGCCTATGTTGCCGATCTGTGGTTGCTGGTTTTTCTTTGGATTCCCGCTCAACTGGTAATATGGTTGAGTTTCCACATTCGCAAGAAAAAACGACAATAATAAAAAACAGCCTTTCCTGAAAGGCTGTTTTTTTATGTATTTTTTAAAGCGGCATACTGTAAAACGATGATGAACCGTTCACACGCTTCGACTACCCGATAAGCGCTTTCGCCGATACGGTCCGCGGCATGACACAAACACTCGGCCTCCCTGAGAATACGCTTGTGCGAAGCGGATATCTCGAGAGCCGGGAAAGAGGACATAATTTGTTCCGTTGCTGTACAACAGGCGGCAACAACGCGCCGTATTGTTTCCTCTTCGGACGAGGGATGCTGTTCGCCGCGGCAGAACCGTAATGCCGTGTTTTCGGCTTCACGATGAATGTGTTCGGCGGCTGTATGGATCAGCCACAAATCTTCGCGGTCGATGGGGGTGATAAAGGCGTGTTTTAACATTGCGTAGAAAGTGCTTTGAGCAATATCCGCGGTTTTGCGTCGCGCCTGTATGGCAATGGCGTCAATTTTCTCCCCGTCAAGCAGATGCGCTGCCTGTTGTAAACACAATCGACATCGCGCGTAAATATCTTCCGTAATGGCCATCGTATCACCTCGTTAATTCCTATGCTTGTCAACACATGGTTATGTCAATTTAAACGGACGAGCATACAATGATTAAGAGGGCAAATTACGGACAAACTATTTACGGAAACCAAAAGGGGGGAACACGCGATGACGAACATTCGACGCGGGGATATATATTATGCCGATCTCAGTCCTGTTGTTGGTTCAGAGCAAGGTGGGACACGCCCGGTTCTGATTGTTCAAAATGATGTGGGAAACCGATACAGCCCTACTGTGATCGCCGCCGCCATCACCAGTCAAAAGGATAAAGCGCGTCTGCCGACACATATTCAGGTGAATACTGAGGGGAGCGGTCTGACGCGTGATTCGGTCGTTTTACTGGAACAGATTCGCACCATAGATAAAAAGCGCCTTCGCGAACATATGGGACGATTAGACGATAACGCGATGACACGCATCGACCAAGCATTACAAATCAGTTTCGGACTGATGTAACGGTCATATACAACAAGGCACTCTGATAGCAGTATCAGGGTGCCTTTTTTCGACTGTGCATGCAAGGCGATTGTGGTATAGTACTTTTTTCAAGGTGCGTTTATAATAAACATTTCCTGTTTTTTAGAAAAACTGCACAAGAATAAATTTAAACTTGTCCCAATATTATGAAAAAGCGACGAATTACCCTTGATTTTCGCACGCAGCTCTGCTATAATGATATGGGTAGTTATGAGACTTGAAAGGAGTCTTTTTATGTTTCGAAAACAAGAATGTGTGGCTATGCTGCTGGCGGGCGGACAAGGCAGCCGTCTGTATGCGCTGACCACCACGGTTGCAAAACCGGCAGTTCCTTATGGAGGAAAATACCGTATCATTGATTTCCCCTTGTCTAACTGTGTGAACTCCGGAATTGAAACTGTGGGTGTTTTGACACAATACCAACCGCTTGAACTTAGTGACTATATTGGGTCCGGTCAACCGTGGGATTTAGACCGTATGGATGCGGGCGTCCATGTGTTGCCGCCGTATCAGCGCAACAAAGGGGCTGACTGGTATAAGGGTACTGCCAATGCTATTTATCAGAACATGGTATTTATTGAGCGGTATGATCCGGAATATGTGCTTGTGTTGTCGGGCGACCACATTTACAAAATGGATTACGCTAAAATGATTGCAGAACATAAGAAAAATAACGCCGATTGTACGATTGCGGTGATTGAGGTGGAATGGGAAGAGGCGAGCCGTTTCGGTATTCTCAATACTCATCCCGATAACACGGTATATGAATTTGAAGAAAAACCCAAAAAGCCGAAAAGCAACCTGGCGTCTATGGGCATTTATGTATTTAATTGGAAGAAGCTCAAGGCGTATTTGACGGCGGATGAAAACGATCCCAAATCGCAAAACGATTTCGGCAAAAACGTGTTACCGGCGATGCTTGCCGCGGGTGAGCGTATGTACGCGTATCGCTTTGAGGGATATTGGAAAGATGTCGGAACGATTGATAGTTTATGGGAAGCCAACATGGATTTGCTCAATCCCAAAGTTCCGCTTGATCTGTCGGATGACAGTTGGCGCATTTATTCCCGCACCCCCGGCTTGCCGCCACACTACATCAGCCACACCGCCCAGGTGCAAAACAGCATGATTACCGAAGGCGGCAACATTTACGGAACGGTTGATTTCAGTGTATTGTTTGCGGGCGTCACCGTCGAAGAAGGCGCGCATATCCGCGATTCGATTATCATGCCGGGCGTTACCGTAAAAAAAGGCGCGGTGGTGCAGTATGCCATCGTTGCCGAAAATGCCGTGATCGAAGAAAATGCCACTATCGGTATGCGCCCTGAGGATATGCAAAACCTTGATGATTGGGGCGTTGCCGTTGTCGCATCGGGTGTTACCGTTGGAGCGGGTGCTGTGATCCCCGCCAAAGCCATGATTGACTGCGATGTTGCAAAGGAGGAAAAGTAAGATGAATCGAAATACCGTACTCGGCTTACTGTTTCCCAATATGCACGACGATGCCCTACCGGAATTCACGCAAAACCGCGCGATGGGTTCTGTCCCGTTCGGCGGACGATACCGCTTGGTGGATTTCACCTTATCCAACTTGGTGAACGCCGGCGTGTCCAAGGTCGGCGTGGTTACCAAAAACAACTACCAATCCATGATGGACCACTTAGGCTCAGGCAAGGCATGGGATCTGTCCCGTAAGGCACAAGGCTTGTATTTTTTGCCGCCGTTTGGTGCGTCGGAAGATCAGTATGACGGCAGAGTTGCGCCGCTTTCGGGTATACGACACTTCTTGGAAAATTGCCGTCACGACTATGTTATTCTGTCCGATTGCCATATTGTCGGGAATATCGATTACCGCCGTTTGGTTAATTTTCATATTCAAAGCGAGGCAGATATCACGGTTGCATGTCTACGCGGTACCGTTCCCGAGAATATCGCTTCAACCATTATCACCGCTGATGACACCGGCCGTATCACCGATATGATTATCACTCGCCGCGCCATTGGCGAAGCGTTATACGGTATCGGCTTGTATGTGGTGTCTCGCACGCTTCTCATGCAACTGGTTGAAAACGCAGTCAGCCGTAACCAGTATAGTTTTGAATGGGATATTCTGCAACGTCATATCGCGGACCGTTGGTTGTATGCGTACGAAATCCCTGAATTTGCCATGACTATTTCGTCGCTTGCCGGATATTTTGAAGCAAATTTGGCGTTGTTAGATCCGGCTGTTCGTGCGCGCTTGTTTGTGGCAAGCCGCCCGATTTACACCAAGGTGCGTGATTGCGCGCCTGCTTTATACGGATTGCATGCACAGGTTGAGGATTCACTCATCGCCGATGGATGTAAAATCGACGGAACGGTGCGAGATTCCATTTTATTTCGCGATGTTCATGTGAGTCGCGACGCGGTGGTGGACCATTGTATTTTAATGCAAGGCAGTATGATCGGTGCAGGAAGCATGTTGGATTATATCATTACGGATAAGAATGTTTGTGTTCGAGACCGCCGCGCGCTGAAAGGGTGTGCCGAATACCCCGTTTCCGTGAAGAAAGGCACGATGGTGTAACGCTTATGAAAGTTTTATTTGCTACCGCAGAAGCTCGCCCGTTTGCCGTCACAGGCGGTCTTGGTGATGTTTCCGCGTCGTTACCGCGCGCGTTGCGCGCGCGGCTGGTTGGCTGTCGCGTTGTTATGCCCCTGTACGAGTGTATTTCTGCCGAACTGCGCAAAGACATGAAATTCCTCACCAGTTTTTCCGTTCCCGTATCATGGCGGCGCCAATATTGCGGTGTGTTTGAAGCCAAAGTCAACGGCGTCATTTACTACTTACTCGACAACCAGTATTATTTTAAACGCGAGGGACTCTACGGACATTATGACGATGCCGAGCGTTTTGCATTCTTTTCTCGCGCGGTGCTGGAAATGCTCAAGTACATTGACTTTAAACCGGATGTCATTCACGCCAATGATTGGCAGAGTGCCCTTATTCCCGTGTATCATACCTTGTTTTACGGTCAAGAAGAGCCGTATTCCTCCATCCGCACGCTGTATACCATTCACAATATTCAGTATCAAGGCGTTTACGGCATGGAGATTCTCGGCGATGTGTTCGGCTTGCCGGATGAAGCACGGGAAATCGTACAACACGGTGACTGCATCGACTTGATGAAAGCGGGTATTGAAACCGCCAACCGTGTCAGTACCGTTAGTCCGACTTATGCACAGGAATTGCTCGATCCGTGGTTTTCACACGGCATGGATGCCATTTTGCAACTGCGCAGCTGGAAATTGTCGGGTATTCTCAACGGTATTGATACCGATACTTACGACCCCGCCACCGATCCGTATCTCTTTGCACCGTATTCGGCAGAGGATATGGCGGGCAAAGCGATTAACAAACGATCGTTGCAGGAACGGCTTGGACTACCGATTCGTGACGATGTACCGCTTATCGGTATGGTCAGCCGCCTTGCCTCCCATAAAGGATTTGATTTGGTTCAATGTGTATTTGAACAGCTTATGCAAGAAGATGTGCAGGTGGTCATTCTCGGTTCCGGCGAATGGTCCTACGAGACCTTTTTCCGTTCCATGTATGAAAAATACCCTGAAAAATTCTGTTTCTGTTCCGGCTTCGTTCCGGAACTCGCCCAAAAAATCTACGCCGCATCCGACTTGTTCTTGATGCCCTCGAAAAGCGAGCCGTGCGGATTATCCCAAATGGTTGCCTGTCGCTACGGTGCGATTCCCATCGTACGCGAAACGGGCGGACTGAAGGATTCCATTCAGGATTGCGGTGACGGCAATGGGAACGGGTTCACCTTTAAAACCTACAATGCCCATGACATGTTGGATGCCATTTGCCGCGGAATCCGTGTTTACCGCAATACGGAAGAATGGAAACAGTTGACCGAGCGTGCCATGCGGTGCGACTTCAGTTGGGGGCGTTCGGCGAATGAGTACATTCGTTTGTATAAATTGCTCAAAAACGGTTGAAAAGTATCGAGAAATGAGGTATACTGAAGCACAGAGGTGAGGCCACATGGAGCTTTATCGTTCTGTGACGATCATTATCCCGTCACTAAACCCCGATGAAAAATTACTTACCCTGCTCGCGGACCTGCGCGAAGCGGGTTTTGAACGCCTACTCGTCGTCAATGATGGCAGCAGTGCGGAGTATGACGATTACTTTCGACAAGCACGGGACAACTACGGTTGTACCGTGCTTCGCCACGCCGTCAACCAAGGCAAGGGGCGAGCGCTCAAAACGGCGTTTAATCATCTGCTCAACGAGTCAGAACCCTGTCACGGTGCCGTCACGGTGGACTCGGACGGTCAACACCGTATTGCCGATACGATTGCCGTTGCCAAAGAAGTGGTTGCCCATCAAAACGCCTTGGTGATGGGATGCCGTGATTTCTCTGACAACAATGCGAATATTCCCGCACGAAGCCGCTTTGGTAATCGCACCACCAGCCGCATTTTGAGGCTTTTATGCGGTATAACGCTGTCGGATACGCAAACGGGATTGCGCGGCTTCTCGCTTGAAGCCATGCGCCGTTTTCTGTCCACCAAAGGCGAACGGTTCGAATATGAAATGAACATGATTTTGGATGCACACGACTGCGGCATGTTGCTTTTGGAAGTGCCGATTGAGACGGTGTATATTGAAGAAAACAAGTCCTCGCATTTCAATCCGCTTTTGGATTCCATTCGCATTTATTCGATCTTCTTAAAATTTATTTTCACATCACTTTCTTCGTTCTTGGTGGATATTCTTGCTTTTACTGCGCTGGTTGCGTTGTTAAACTTGCTGATTCCCGATGTGAAAACGGAAACCATGATTGTGATTGCCACCTATATTGCGCGTGTTTTATCCGGCTTGTTTAACTTTACCGTGAACAAACAGGCGGTATTTAAAAGTAGCGGTCATACCGGCAAGTGTCTGCTGAAATATTGTGTACTCAGCGTGGCGTTGGCTTCGTTGTCGGCGTTTGCTACCAGCGGGCTGTTTGCTTTGCTGAACTGGAACGCCACCTTGCTGAAACTGATTGTAGATTGCCTTTTGTTCTTGCTCAGTTTCCGTATTCAGCGCGGTTGGGTATTCCGATAAAATAAAAATGCGCGAGTAATTCTCGCGCATTTTTTCCTTATGATTCTGCGGATTCTTCCGCATTTTTCAGCACATTCATGAGTGATGAAGCCAACAGGGGATAGGACTTAGATAATGCATCCGGTAACATGGACGGAGCCTTGGTTTCCGAAAACGCATCTTTGGCGATTTTCTTGATACGGGCGGCACCGACACCCATGATACCGTTGATTGTCGGCTGCCAGTAGGTATCGGGCAGGGAAAACAGGGCATTTGGATTTTTGGCATTTGCCGCGTACAGACTGCGGAACACGGTGTATATGGCCAAATTCAAGTAGGCAGATACTTCTGCCGTCAGTTCCTTGTGCTTGCACCGTTTGAGTATGTCAAACAATACGCTGATGGCATTGAGTGCCAGTTTCTTGTTGAGGACCGGCAACATACTTTCGGTGGCGCGTCCGTCTTTTATAGTTGTCTCGCCGTCGGGCAAATCGTCAACCGTCAGCATAGCACCCGACTTATCCGGTGTGCGTCCGAGCAGATAGTCACACGAAACATTATAATAATCGGCGGCGCGCACAACAAACTCCAAGCGGCATTCGCGAATGCCTTTCTCGTAGTGAGAAAGTAATGCCTGTGATATATCCAAAGCGGCGGCCGCTTGTTTTTGACTGATACCGCGTTCTTTCCGCAACAGCGTCAGAGTACGCGCAAATCCGGTTGGCATGTAAAGCGCTCCTATCGTTAAAAATCCCAAATTATACGGCGGGTTTTTTATTATAACGCAAATATTACGATTTGTAAATTGTCGAATCCGCCGATATTAGGAGGAAATTTCTGTGAAAAGTTATAAAATTCATGTAATTCGTCACGGCTTAACCGAAGGGAACGAGCGGGGGTTGTATATCGGTCAGACCGACTTGCCGCTTTCGCCCACGGGACTTGCTGATTTGCTTCGCAAAAAAGAAGAGGCGGTATATCCTGCAGCCAAATATTTTTACTGCAGCCCGCTTACTCGCTGTCGGCAAACGCTGGAAGTGTTGTATCCGAATAACAATGCTGAAGTGGTTACAGAGCTTTCGGAATGTGATTTCGGTGATTGGGACGGCAAGAGCGCGGAAGAACTGAAATACGATGAGGCTTTTGAGCAATGGATTACGGGGGCATCTACGGCGATTCCGAACGGCGAAGATGCGGCAGCTTTCCAGGCGCGTGTGATGGCGGCTTTTGAATCCATCGTCGAAGATGTGATGAAAAAAGGTGATGGCGATGCCGTGATTTGTACGCACGGCGGTGTCATCATGTTAATTATGGCGGCATACGCCTTGCCGCAAGCCGATGTATCGGCGTGGGGCGCGGAAGCAGGATGCGGGTTTACTCTACGCGTGTCGCCGTCCCTGTGGATGCGCGAGCCGGTTGCCGAAGCCATCGATTATGTGCCGTTGATTCCCGATAAATAAATACAACCGCCCGGTACGGAATTTCCGTATCGGGCGGTTTTGTTTTGTGTGTTGCCCCGCTCTGCCGTAATATCCCCGCATAACCTGCTACTAATAGAAGCAGGTGGGTTGCCGCCCAAAAGTTTCGCGCTCCCTTCGTCCGCCACAGGCGGGAGGTCTGCAATCCGCTTTCGGAGCGAGGCTCCCGAAGGCACAGTGTAGTAGGGTTAAAAGGGGAGTGGTCCGCGCACAGAGCAGGGGGACAAGCGTTATTGCTCCATTTCCTCTACTTCGTAGAGCTCGGACAATCGTTCTTCAAAGATCTCCGCGATCTCGTCAAATTCATCATCGTCCTCAATGGGTAAAAGCAGGTCTTCACCGTTTTCTTCTTTGACGGTCAAAATAACGAGTTCGCCGTCATCGTTCAGCATTTCGCTCGGATCATGATAGATTGGCAACAGTGCCACATAGCGACCGTCGTCGGTTTCAATCATATCCAAAATTTCAAATTCATGTTGATTGCCCTCGTCGTCTACAACGGTGACAATATCGTTTCCGTATTCTTGGGACATATACCATTCTCCGTTTCTTATTTACTACTACTATTATATTAGCGTTTTTCCATGCATTCGTCAAGTGCGAAAAATGTTGAATAAAATTTTTCAAAAAAGTTATAAAAAACTATTGACAATGCACATAATCTGTGGTATTGTATAATTGACGGAAGGGAAAAGAACAAAAAGACGAGATTTTAGAAAAGGAGTGAGTCCCGTGGGCTGAGTAGCAACCCTCGGAAAAAATCGAAAGAGGTGAGTCCAAAGGTTTACTAAGTTTTGATCTCAGGAGCAAGAACTGATTATCATGAAAAAGGTGATTCACATGATTCGTATGCGAGGTTTCCTGAAAATTATTTAAGAAGGGGATAGTCCCATGTACTGAGGATAACCAAACCGTGAAAAATCAGCGAATCCAAATTTTGAAATATAAAAACCTATAACAACCAACAATTAACTTCCCCGAGGCTTTGAAAGGGCCTCGGGGTTTTTGTTTATTTTGTTTTGCATATCGTCTATGTTTAGGGGCACCCTAATCAAACGGAGGTGTGCGGATGAAACCTACCATTAAATACATCGTCACGGGTGCGCTGGCAGGTGTAGCGAACGGCTTGTTCGGTTCGGGCGGCGGGTTATTCTTGGTACCGCTTTTAACTTCGTGGACAGGCATGAAGCAAAAGCACGCGTTTGCCACCTCCATTGCGATTATTGTGCCGCTTTCCATCGTATCGCTCATTGTGTTTTTTCTTCGCGGCGGCTTTTTATATGAACTTGCATGGCCGTACCTTATCGGCGGTGCGGCGGGCGGTGTGCTGTCGGGTATTTTCTTTCGTAACATGTCGGTTACCCTGTTGCGCCGCTTGTTCGGGATTCTTTTATTGTACGGCGGGATAAGGGCGGTGTTGTTGCTTTGAAAATTGCACTGGCGATTTTAGTGGGGCTTATCACAGGTGTTATCAGCGGTTTTGGCATCGGCGGTGGCTCGTTGCTGATTGTTTACCTTACCTCGTTTGCGGCAGTGGACCAGTATACGGCGGGCGGTATTAACCTGTTATACTTTTTATCTTGTGCTCCCGCCGCGCTGATTTCGCATATCCGCCACCGCCGCGTAGAATGGAAAGCGGTGTTATGGTGCTCGATGGCGGGTATCGTCACCTCAGCACTTGCCGCGTGGGCGGCAAGTGCTGTCAACACGGATTGGTTACGCCGAGGGTTCGGCTTGTTGCTGTTATATATCGGTTTTCGCGAATTGTTTTGTAAATCCGAAAAAGGCACCTCCCGTACCTGACGGGAGGCGCTTTTTTATCATTCCAATATATATACATTCACTTGTCGCTTGCCGAATTGAAAACAATCTTCGCGCGTATCCATATACAGATCAACAAGAATCTTGTTCTTCAGCAATCCGCCACCGGTGTCACACGCAACGCCGTACCCGTATACATAACCGCTTTGGGATACGATAAAGAGCTTAGAACCGTAGGGAATGACTTTCGGGTTCACAGCGACGGTGCCGATGGCGGGAATCGTACCCGTTGAGGTGCGGGCCCCCTCTTTGGCGGTGTACGCACAAGCGATTCCCGTCAGTACCGATTTGTATTTGGTCGGTGCACCGTTTGCATCAATTGTGAGTGCTTCGGGCGAGATGGACAATGCTCCTGCCCCGACGGTTGCCACTTCCGTAATCGGCTCTGCGGTGACGGTTTCCTTTACAATTTCAGTTGTTACCAGCTTGCCGTCTTTGTAATAATCACGGTATACGATGGTCTTTTCACCGGCTACACCGTCCTGTTCTACCAAGCGACTGCCTGCCGGTAATTCGTCCGAGTATGTGAGTACGGTCTCGTGCGCGATGACTTCCGTTTCGGTGCGGGTTTTATTTTCCAGCATCCTTACGGGAATGACCATATCCGCCCGCAACGCCTCGTCCTCCGTATGTGAAGTCAGCGTATGTGTGAGCGTATTGATTGCGGCGCTTTTCAAAGCATCGCCGACCGTACCGCCTGTTACGCACAAAACGGTGTCGGTGCCGCCGTCTATCGAAACGGTTACGGAAAAGGCGCGTTTTATATCAATTTCGGTTTTGGTGACTGTCACGACATCTTGGGGTTTGAGCGTAATGCCGGCACTTGCCAAGATGTAGTCTTCATCACGGGAGAGTGTCAAAACAGCGCAGGGTTTACCGTCATCCGTAATGGTTACATTTCGAAGTGATGCGGTCATAGCGGACAGTGTAACAACGGCCAATACACCGATTCCGATCGCACTGCACGCGGGGATATGCCGTTTCAAGAAAGCCAAAAGGCGCTCCGCTTTCAGTTTCATATAACCTCCAAAGCCGTGAAAGTGTCACGACTTTAGGCAGTATACCCGCAATTTTTGGATTTGTCAATCCTTTCGACATGTTCTAACAAAGAGCCGCCCTGTGCGACATCTTGCGCACAGGGCGGCGGGGAATCAGTTTTCGAAATATAAACCATACCACACAAGGAACATATATACTGTCCAAATCTTACGGCTGTTATCGCGTTTTCCCGCATAATGTTCGTCCAAAAACCGCAACAATACCTCGGTATGGAAGAACTGTTCGGCGGCGGGGCTGAGGAAGGCTGCCTTGACCTTGTTATAATATTCCTCTTTTCGCAGCCACACGCGCACGGGCACGGGGAATCCCAATTTTGCCCGCGCCGTATCCTTTTCGGGAATATGCCGTTTGGCGGCAAGGCGCAACGCGTATTTGGTGGTACCGCCGCCGATGCGGTGCTTTGTGGGGATACGCGTGGCTACTTCAAACACGCGCTTATCCAAGAACGGCACGCGCAGCTCCAGCGAATGTGCCATGCTCATACGGTCGGCCTTGAGCAGAATATCGCCCACCATCCAACGGTTAATATCCACATATTGCATACGCGTCACATCGTCCAATCCCTCGCAACGCGCAAACCATTCTTGCGTGTGTACGGTCGGATCGGTAGCGGGAATGGATTTGAGAAGGCTTTCTTTTTCCTTTTTCGAGAACATATAGGCGTTGCCGATAAAGCGTTCTTCCACCGTTTTAGAACCGCGAACAATAAAAGACTTCCCCTTAAAATCAAACGGGATTGCTTGCACGACGGCGGCAAGAGCGTGCCGCAAGCCGCGCGGCAATTTTTGGTATCGCCTCAGCGACATCGGTTCATGATAAATGCGATACCCGCCGAATAATTCATCCGCGCCTTCGCCGGATAGTACCACTTTCACATACTGAGAGGCAAGCTTTGATACCGCATATAACGCCACGCACGCCGGATCGGCGAGCGGTTGATCCAATACATACTGTACTTTCGGTAACGAATCCCAGTATTCTTCTTCCGAAATTAGATGCTTATGATGTTCGATTCCCACCGCCTCGGCAAGTTCGGCAGCGAAATTCGTTTCGTTGTAATGTTGACCGTTATCAAAACCGACGGTAAAGGCTTTTTGGCCGCCGAAATACGAGGCGACAAAGCAAGAATCCACACCGCCCGACAGGAAACAACCAACTTCCACATCGCTGATACGGTGTGCTTCCACGGAATCGGTAAAAACTTTATCTATCTGATTGACCGCTTCGTCGAGCGTCATATTCTCGTCGGGTTGGAAAATCGCCTCCCAATAGCGGGTTTCCGTTACCTGACCGTCGCGATAACGCAGGTAATGCGCGGGTTGCAAACAGTAAATATTCTTAAAAAATGTCTCGCGGGGTAGGGAGTACTGGAAGGATAGATAGTTATCCAGTGCCGCCTCATTAAATTCCTTTTGATAATCGGGATGCTCCAAAATACACTTAATTTCCGATGCAAAAATCAGCCGCCCGTCGGGGAGTAGGGTATAGTGCATCGGCTTGATACCGAAATAATCCCGCGCCAAGAACAATTCTTTCGACGGCTTGTCCCATACCGCAAACGCAAACATACCACGCAAACGACACAGAAGATCCGCATCCCATTCCTCGAATCCGTGAAGCAATACTTCACTGTCGGTTTCAGTCTTAAAAATATGTCCGGCATCCGACAACTCTTGACGAAGTTCGCGATAGTTGTAGATTTCCCCGTTGAACATCAACACCTTAGAGCCGTCCTCGTTTTCAATCGGCTGACTGCCGCCCTCAAGGTCGATGATGGAAAGACGGCGGAACGCCATGGCAAGCTGTTCGTCCATATATACACCCTGAGAATCCGGTCCGCGATGGGTGATTTTATCCGCCATCTGTTGTAACAGTTCGGCTCGGTTTTGGATTTGTCCGGTAAATCCGCAAAATCCGCACATGGCACATCCTCCGTTTTCTAAAGCCAATATATATTGTAGTATAACATATATCTTACTAAAATGAAACACAAAAGCAAAAAATATTTTGTTTTGTTGCATGAAAACCGAAGCGTAAATGGAATAATACGGCCGCCCACAGAATTTTTAAGTTTAAGGTTGAAAAGGATTGAAATTCATAGGGGACTATGCTATGTTAATCTCACATTAATTACTTGAGGTGATTGTTATGAACAAAAGGACGAAAGGTATCCTTGTTGCTGTTGCGATCGTGTTGGTTTTGGCAATTATGGTACCGGTGTAATCGTGTTTGTAAACAATTCAAATGCAAAAGCGGTTGAAGCGGAAAATGCGGCTGTGATAACAAATGCCATTCGAGCGCTTTCCGATTCCACTTTTCGTGATTTAGATCTTGCTACAAAAATTTATACGGTTGCGACCTCTAACACAACCGTTATCAAAAATAATTTTTTAACTACTGCGAAAGAAACGCTGGATACCATACAAGAGGGTAAAGCGGAAGCTACGCTTCTTAATATGATACCGAGTGGTATGTACGGCGGAAACAAACAGCAAAGTGCCATTGAGGGCGTGCAAGGGGAACCTTCCCGAAAAGTAAAGGTAAAAAGTCTCAAGGTGGGCGACCTGTTGCTGGCAGAAACAGGCGATGCCGTTAACAATTATATTTATGATAAAGATGGACTTGTAGACCTTTCAAACGCTATCGAAAAAGTTGATACCAATGAGATTTTAGCCAACCTTTCGAACTGCGATTTTTATGTGGTGTTTCGTCCTTCTCTTGTGATGGAAAATTACGACTTTATCACCGAAAAATCTCCCAAACTTGACTTGACGCCTGAGCAAGAAGCCGTAATCGTCACCGCAAATGCCTATTTAATGCGTGGTGAAAAGCTGCAATATGCTGACACCTATTTCGGTGAAGACGCTTATGGTGAATATCGTTGGAAGGCAGGCTATTTCAGCCCTGAAGACTATACGCGTGACAGTTGGGGATATATAAACTGCGCGGCGTTTACCTATGATGTTTATTATCAAGCGTTAGGTTACGATCTGGATAGCGGCGGTATAAAACTTTATACTACCCGTGACCAGACAGATTCGAGTGAAGCATTAGGCATTCGGAAATATTTTATGTTATGTCGAAGTGCCGATTATTACACAGCCGAAGAGAAAGAGCGTATAAAAGAAGAAATTCTGGATGTTTTACAACCTGCCGATATGGTGGACGGAGATAAGCTTTCGTGGACAGTTACATTGCCCGCAAATTCTCGTAAACAGGTGAGCTATAAGGTCAAGGTGAAGCCGGATGTCCCATACGGTGCTACCATAGAAAGCACAGACGGTATGGTGGGCGGTGTCCCCGTGAAGTGCGCGGCCATCACCGTTAATCGCACCTTGACGACAGAAGAACAGTCTAAAATCTCCACGGCGATTGAAGAGATTACATCCGATGAAACGCTAAAAGGCTTTGCCCTTGTGAATACCATTTATAATAAAGCGCTGGGTATCGACAATATTTTCGCCGATACGGATTTTGCTACGGTAACGACAGGGAAAAGCGGTATTTACTACTGTTCTAATTGTGACTACGATTCGGGAGAACATAAGCATATCTACACTTTAAACGGAAGTGCTGTTTATCGCGATATGATGGTCCCCACTATGTACGGTGGCCGCAATTACTTACAAAGCGGTTGGTCAGATCGTTGTCGACTCGCTCGCGAGCATAATCTTGTCATCGGTGACCTGCTCGTCATAAAAACGAAGGAGGACGAACAACTTTTCATTTACGCGGGTGACGGTAAATTTTACGATTTGTCCGACGGATTTGCAGAGGACGAAAAGGATGCCAAAACCAGACTTGCGGCAACGCTGGCAGCTCACAATTTCTATACAATCCTGCGGCCTTCATTTTCAATGAAATAATATAGAACCGTGTTAAAGGAGACACACGCTTGCGTTTGTCTCCTTTTTTGGTGCGATGGTTTTTCTTGGCGTTCTTTAAAACCGCATAATAACGGGCCTTTGGCAGTCAATAAACAGTAGAAACCTACGTAAGCTTCAAGTCCTGTCACCCTTAAATAACAAAAGCGGCACACCCAACAGGGTGTACCGCTTTTCTTGGTGCGGGTAACAGGACTTGAACCTGCACAGCCTTGCGACCATTAGAACCTGAATCTAACGCGTCTGCCAATTCCGCCATACCCGCTTATATAGTCGCACAAGCGACTATGCCATTATACGCGTGAAAGCGGTGTTTGTCAACCCTCTTTTTAAAATTTTCGCGGTGTTTTTCTAACTACACCTCAAGGGTGTTCCAAAAGGTTCTGACGGTATTTTCGTACCCTTCTCGGTCCGTGACATAGGAGAGCCCGTGATCGGCACCGGGAACTACAAACAACTGCTTTTTGGCCGTGCACGCCTTATAGTTTTTATAGGTCATTTCAATGGGTACGAATTTGTCATCGGTTCCGTGTATGAATAAGACCGGAATACGATTGGTTTTCAAAGCTTCCGTACAACAGTATTCGTCCGATTTGAACTGAATTTTGCGTTTGCAAAGTTCGCTGGCGGCAGCACCGTACAGAACATAAGGAAGATGAAGATTGTGTTCGACTACATGACGCCAAATGGCGTTCGGGGAGGTGAAACCGCAATCAGCAAATATTCCGTTCACGGTTTCGGGCAATTCGAGTCCTGTTGCCATCAAGACGGTGGTTGCCCCCATGGAAATACCTGCCAAATACAAAGGAAGAGTACCGCCAATACGTTCGTTAATATAGGTCGTCCAGTCGCGGCAATCATAGCGTTCAAGCAGTCCGAACCCCATATATTCGCCGCCGCTTTCGCCTTGACCGCGTTGTTCGGCATACAGAACGGCACAATCGTTTTCGTACCAAAAATCAGCTATCATGCCGAAATCTTGTGACCACGACGAACGCCAGCCGTGCATGGCAACAATGACGCGCTTGGGGTGTTTGGGTGCGCGCCAGTGTCCTACCAGTTTGACACCGTCTTGTGCCGTGATGGTAATGGTTTCGCATTCGCGGCTTTCCAACGCGGCGGCGCAGTCCATGATTGTGCTCATTACCTTGGATAGCTCCGATGAACCCATCAACAAATTGCGGCCGCGTTCCATATCGATATGCTTGGGTTCTTCGCGGCTGAGTGCAATGTTCATGAGCTTTTGCATGGTGGCGTGATATAAAGCCCCTAATGCCGTCGCACCCGCAACCAGACCGGAAAAAACGAGAGCATTCTTTGTGCTTTTTTTCATAATTTAGTCCTCTCAAAAGAACAAAACAGCCACCTTTTGGCGGCCGTTTTGGTTTATTTATCCGGCCGAATCAAGCCGACAGCCTTGGCGATTTCCATGATAACAAACGGTACGAATACCAAGCCGAGGCAGATAAGATAATCATACCAGTGTTTGAGAACTTCCAGTTCGAATGCTGCTTGGACACCGGGAACCAAACAGACCGCCATAGTTAAAGCAAATGCTGCGAGCGCCGCGAGATTTAAGGTCTTATTACCGAAGAAACCAACCTTAAACAGCGATTTATCAGAACGCATATTAAACGCCTGTACAATCTGGCAAAGGGCTAAAACGATAAACGCCATCGTTTCTCCGCGGTGGAGCAGGGGATCTGTTGAAGCCAAACCTTTGATGGTTTCGATAGAAGCACAACCGCAACCGATCCAAAACGCAATTAATGTCAGTACGGCAAACAAAACACCTTGTAACACGATGCGGATGCCGAATCCGTTGGCGAAGATTCCTTCATTCTTGGGCTTCGGTTTTTGGTTCATGACGCCGTTCTCCACCGGTTCCATACCGAGCGCGATGGCAGGTAGGGAGTCTGTGACCAAATTAATCCATAACAATTGCATGGATACCAGTGGGGAAATACCCCATAACAATGTGGCAACGAAGACGGTAATGACCTCACCAATGTTGGTGCCGAGCAAATAGCCAACTACTTTTTTAATATTGGCATAAATACCGCGGCCTTCGTGCACAGCCTCAACGATGGTGGCAAAGTTATCGTCGGTCAAGGTCATATCGGCAGCGCCCTTTGCGACATCGGTGCCGGTGGTACCCATGGCGCAACCGATATCCGCGGCTTTGAGCGCCGGGGCATCATTCACACCGTCACCGGTCATGGATACCACTTGCCCCTTGCGTTGCCAAGCCTTGACGATACGAATCTTATTTTCAGGTGATACACGGGCGTAAACGGCGATGCTCTCAACCTGAGCATCCAGTTCTTCATCAGTCATGGTATCCAGCTCGGCGCCGGTAATCGCACGGTCGCCCCCACCGAGAATGCCCAGCTCGCGCGCGATGGCAGAAGCGGTAACCACATGGTCACCGGTTATCATGACAGGTTTAATGCCAGCTTTACGGCAAATAGCAACTGCCTCTTTTGCCTCGGGACGTGGCGGATCGATCATGCCCACCAGACCCATAAAGATCAGACCGTTTTCCAGTTCGTCAGAGGTGATGTTAGCGGGGAGCGCATCCACCTCTTTATACGCGACAGCCAGCACGCGCAAGGCATCTTCGCTCATGGATTCGGTCATCTGTTTGGCGGTGGTAAGATCACCCGCAATACAACGCGGTGCCATCATATCGAAAGCGCCCTTGACGATGACAATAGTTTTCCCGTCGATTTGATTGACGGTGGTCATGAGTTTACGGTCGGAATCAAACGGGATCACTGCTAAGCGGGGATAGGCTTTATTTAATTCATCTTTTGGCAAACCGTTTTTGTGTGCTGCCAACACGATAGCGGTTTCGGTGGGATCACCGATATGCTTTTCTTCGTCACCCTCAAATACAACAGAACCATCACAGCAGAGTGTACCGTAGGTCAGCAATGTTCTTACCGATTCGCTGTTGGCGTTGCTGATTTGTTCCAATTCAGCGGTGCCGTCAACATAGGCTTTTACAAGTGTCATACGGTTTTGTGTGAGGGTTCCGGTTTTATCCGAGCAAATGACCGAGGCACTGCCGAGCGTTTCCACGGCGGGTAACCGGCGGATTAACGCGTTGCGTTTCACCATGCGCTGAACACCGATAGACAGTACAATAGTAACAATAGCCGGTAAGCCCTCGGGAATGGCGGATACCGCCAGTGATACAGCGACCATAAACATATCCAGCGGATTTTGCCGATTCAGAAGACCTATGACAAATACCACAGCACAGGCGGCGAGTGCCACAAAACCTAAGTACTTGCCCAGTTGTGCCAGTTTTTCCTGCAACGGCGTTTGACCTTCTTCTTCGTTGTCGAGAAGATTCGCAATCTTACCCATTTCGGTATCCATGCCGGTGGCGGTAACGATAGCAGTGGCGGTACCGTATGTGACACTGCACCCTGAAAACACCATATTGGTTCGATCACCGAGTGGTGCATCCTCTGCAATGATGGCTTCCGCATCCTTTTCAGAAGGTACGGATTCACCTGTCAGAGCGGCTTCTTCCGATTTCAAACCCGCACTGTGCAGCAAACGGGCGTCTGCGGGAATAAAGTCACCGGCCTCCAAACGGATAATATCACCGGGCACCAGTTCGGAGGCATCAATGACACACTCCACACCATTACGGATTACACGAGCGTGCGGTGCCGACATATTTTTGAGTGCATCCAGTGCCTTTTCGGCTTTGCTTTCCTGCATAACACCCATAACGGCATTCAAAATGACAATCAGCACGATCAAACCGGGTTCAAACAATTCACCCCAATGTCCCGTTTTGATACCTTCGGACACGGCGATAACCGCCGAGATAATCGCGGCTAAAATGAGAATGATGATCATGACATCTTTGAACTGGTCAAAGAAACGCTGTGCCATGGTCTTTTTCTTTTTTTCCTGTAACTTGTTCGGTCCGTACTTTGCTTGTAGTTCATTCACTTGATCAGTAGTCAGACCGTTTTCAAAATTTGAGGATAACAAGCCCAAGATTTCATCTTTTGATTGGTTATGTGCTGCCAACAGTGAGCCCTCCTAAAAAAATGATATCACAATTAGTATACCATATTTTCCCACACATTGCATCCTTTTTTTTGAAAAGCAAAACGAGGTTTAAATTATTCTGTTCGAAGTGCAACAACGGGTTCTTTACGAGCCGCGACACGAGAGGGGATAAGACCGGCAATTAATGTCAGCACGATACTGATGATCAGCAGTATGACAGCACCACCAAGGGGAAGCTTTGCGACATTGGCAATACCCGTCAAGGGGTAAATAATGGCGTTTGCGGCAAATACCAGCAACAGCGTCACCCCGATGCCGAGTGCGCCGGCCGCAAATCCAACAATCATGGTTTCGGCGTTGAATACGCGGGAAATATCGCGCTTCGAAGCACCCATTGCGCGCAGAATGCCGATTTCTTTGGTGCGTTCCAACACCGAAATATAGGTAATGATACCGATCATAATGGACGATACTACCAACGAGATGGCGACAAACGCGATTAAAATAATGGTAATGGCGTTGATAATGGTTGTCACCGATGACATCATTAACCCGATATAGTCGGTATAATTGATAGCATCCGCTTCGTCTACACCCTCGTTATACTGTATGATATACGCTTCAATGTCTTCTTTTGCTTCAAAGTCTTTGGGGAAAATGTTGATACCGCTGGGTTTCGTAAGATCCGCTACACCAAATTTCAACAGATTACCGTCATAGGTTGCGTCAGAAGACGGATTTACGGAACCGGCAAACATGGCACAGATTTCTTCTTCGCTCATACCTTGCATCTGCATTTGTTGCAATGACGCACCTATAGTCGCCTGTTGCTCGGTAGGCAAGGATGCTATGTAACGCTGAATGTCTGCCATCGTCACCGTCTTTTCCTCACCATTGTCGAACGGAAGACCGGTTATAACATCGGTGTCGGGATTATTTTTTTGATCCTGTACGATGGCGGATTCGTTGACTTGATTGACCAAAAATTGCATCAGATCTGCCCGATAGCCTATGGTGCCGGTTGTTTGCGCAACCGTGGCATTTTCGGAAGGCCGCAAAATGCCAACAACTTTCAGCTCGGTTGCGTTTTTCAACTTGTCACGCAAGTACACATCATCATCTGAACGGTCAATCCATTTTCCGTTTTTGCTTTTTTCATAATAATCAGTATTCAAAAGCAGTTTAAACCGCAGACCTAAAATTTCGTCATAACGGTATTGTGTGATTTCTTTGGTGGGGATTTCTTCGCCTTTGGTCGCGGCTTCAAACATCGCTTTCAAATCGGCGGCATCCAAAATGCCCAATGCATATAGTGTGTAGTCGCTGACCTCATTGTTCTTATCGACCATCAACACGACTTCGTCATAAGCGGTGGGCATTCTCCCGTCAAGCACATCGTATTGTGTTTTGAGCAATTCTTCGTTGTTGAGTAGTTCTTGCCACACATTCCCGCTGGACATGGCTGTCATGGGAGACCCCGCCATCAGAGAATTATCATAGTTCATGGAGGAGCTTGGCATTCCCATTTTGTTGAACACTTGTGCAGGGTTGACCTGATAAATGCCGTTTGTAGTATCCGCTTTATAGATATTCATGGTGGTGGAGTAGGTATATTGAATGGCATTGGCAAGGTTTGTAATCGGATTATCCGTTTGTTCAAGATAGGTTTTAAACGCTTTTAAATTATTGGTGGTAACACCGGTCAGCGTGGCCTCAATCATATCCGTCATCACATTGTTGGAATACACCTGATCCAGCTCATGCTCTGAGCGGTTTTCAGACTCACCCATCATATTGCTTATCATGTCACCCACATCAACTGTAGATTCTTGCAAAGAGATGGGGTAACTGGAAAGGGTGTCTTCTTCCACTTTGGCAATGTACTGATTCAGACCGTTAGATAATGCCAAAATAAGCGCAATACCGATGATACCGATACTGCCAGCAAACGATGTCATAAATGTACGCCCTTTTTTTGTCATCAAATTATTAAGTGATAATGACAAGGCGGTGAAAAACGACATCGACGGTTTACGCACTTTTTTACGCATTCCCGTTGTTTCTTCCGTTTTCGGGGGTTCATACGGATTGGAGTCGCTGACGATACACCCATCCAACAAGCGAATGGTGCGCGTTGCGTATCGGTCTGCCAATTCAGGGTTGTGCGTGACCATGACGATGAGTTTATCCTTGGCAATCTCTTTGAGGATTTCCATAATTTGAATACTGGTTTCACTGTCCAAGGCACCCGTCGGCTCGTCAGCGAGCAAAATGTCGGGGTTATTTACCAGTGCACGGGCAATTGCTACGCGTTGCATTTGACCGCCCGACATTTGATTCGGCTTCTTTTTCAGCTGATCGCCGAGACCAACGCGCTCCAATGCTTCTTTTGCCCGCGCACGGCGCTCCGAACGGCTGACACCTGTCAGCGTCAGCGAGAGTTCGACATTGGAAAGCACCGTTTGATGGGGGATGAGATTATAACTTTGAAATACGAACCCGACCGAGTGATTGCGATAGGTGTCCCAGTCTGACGATTTGTATTGTTTGGTTGAAACACCGTTGATAATCAAATCACCGCCGGTATACCGATCCAAACCGCCGATAATGTTGAGCAGAGTGGTTTTGCCGCAACCGGACGGACCGAGAATCGCAACAAATTCATTCTCGCGAAAAACAGTCGATACACCGCGGAGCGCATGAACATGCTCTTCGCCGACTCGGTAGTCCTTTACGATGGATTGCAACTGTAGCATGATAGGGTCCTCCTAATGGGAAATTTAGGAATAGTATATCATAGATATGTGAATGGTGTGTAAACGAATTAATAATTTTCAAAACTAAATCACGCGACACTCATCATGATAAGCGTCGTTGGTTGATATCCACATTATACTTGTACTAAGAAGAATATACATGTGATGGAGAACACAACACAAACCGATTAGATGCTGAAATCAACCGAATAGACAAAATCCAATGCGTATTATTTTTTATTATGCTATGATGGTATTACAAATGAAAAAGAGGTCGACATATATGCAAGAAATTAAAACGATGGATCTTGTTAAGCGGTACAAAAAGCTGGCTGCTGTGGACAAGCTTAATTTAGATATTCAGCAAGGCGAATTGTTTTCGCTGCTCGGTGTGAACGGTGCCGGGAAGACCACGGTAATCAAAATGCTTTCTTGCGTGGCAAAACCTACGGAGGGTGATGCTATTATAGGTGGTTATAGCATCAAAAAGGAACCGGAACGGGTAAAGCGGTTAATCGGTGTATCACCTCAAGAGACTGCAGTTGCGCCGAACCTTTCTGTAAAGGAAAATTTGGAGCTCATCTGCGGTATCCACGGCTTTTCTAAAGAAAAAACGAAGGTGAAGACACAGGAGATTTCTGAGAAGTTGTCAATGGATAGTGTTCTTCATAGGAAAGCCGGTAAGTTATCCGGCGGCTGGCAACGGCGCGTTAGCATTGCCATGGCACTCATCAGTGAACCGGAAATTCTATTTTTGGACGAGCCGACTCTTGGCTTGGATGTCCTTGCGAGGCATGACCTCTGGGAGGTAATTCGTTCTTTAAAAGGCAAGATAACGATTATCTTAACAACACATTACATGGAAGAAGCTGAACTGCTTTCTGACCGCATCGGCATTATGAAAAGTGGCAGACTTCTTGCAGTCGGAACGGTAGAAGAACTGAAGAAGAGAGCTGATACTGATAACTTTGAATCAGCCTTTGTTTCCATTGTAAAGGAGGTGCAAACATGAGAATGATGACTTTTGCCAAGAGATGCGCCAAAGAGATTTTGCGTGATCCCATCAATCTTGTGTTCGGCTTGGGCTTTCCTTTGGTCATATTAGTGCTGTTAAGCGCTATTCAAGCAAATCTTCCGGCAAGCGTGTTTGAAATTAATACCCTGGCGCCCGGCATTACCGTTTTCGGGCTGTCCTTTATGACGCTGTTTTCAGCAACGCTGATTGCCAAAGACCGTGAAAGTGCGCTTTTGCAAAGATTATACACAACACCGCTTACAGGAATTGACTTCATTGTAGGATATATGCTTCCGATCCTGCCCATAGCAATCGCACAGACAATAATCTGCTATTTGTTTGCTATTCCTTTTGGGCTTGAAATGAGCGTAAATATTATTTATGCCGTCATTGGTATAATCCCCATGGCAATTTTTAATATTGCGCTTGGACTGTTATGCGGTAGTGTTTTAAGCGTAAAACAGGTCGGCGGTATTTGCGGAGCGCTCTTGACAAATCTTTCTGCGTGGTTTTCCGGTGTTTGGTTTGATTTGAATCTTGTGGGGGGTACTTTCAAGAAAATAGCTAATGTACTTCCGTTTGTTCATGCGGCAGAACTGGAAAAAGCGTTATTTAAAGGAAACTTTGAGGTCGCGCTTTCAAGCATTTTGCCAATTCTTTTGTACAGTTTGGTGATGTCAGCGGTGGCGGTGCTCTGCTTCCTCAGACAAACGAAAAAACAGTAAAGATAGGAAGTATATACCTGTTAGATGTTAAAGATAGCCACAGGTGGGGAACCGCCTGTGGCTTTGCGTATGCAGATTAAAAAACAAAAAAGACAGACCTTGGTTTTTGAATTATAACGCAATTTCAATACGGGTTGCAAGGTCGCGTTAAACCGTAACCAAAAATGGGAATGCAACCGGTCGATGGATTAAAGTTTATTTATCTCCCTACTGGATAATAGCACGATACATCAGCACAAGTCCTACACTCAACAAAGCACCGCCGATAATATCAGTAAACCAATGCACACCCGCAACAAGTCTGCCAATTACCATAAAAACAGTAAAAGCGGTAATGGCAGCAGTGACACATCGTTTAAAAATATCGTTTTTGATACGGGTATTAAGCTGCATGATTGCAGTCGGCATGACACAAATCACAAGCATTGTCGTTGATGATGGATAAGATGCTTCTAAAATCCCATTGATCAACACAGGTCGGTAATTTATAACAAACACCTCAAATAGGACATATGCCGCCATCACAACGATATAGAAACCACCAAGAACAAGGATGCTGCAATCAACTTTCAAGAGATGCTTTCTTCTAATCCATTGAATGAGTCCGAGTAATGCAAACCCCATTACAAAACTGAGTGGCACCAGGCCCAACCAATCGGTAATACTATACAGGGACATATGCACACCGGTAAGGTTATGAAAGAACCGGTTAATCGTTGCAAACCCAACAGATGATTCTTGTGGTCCGATTGTTTGCACATCGACAAAGTGAATTACTGCGGTCCACAAACCAAATGCCACAAGTATACAGGTTGCAATGCAGAAGTTTTTCTGATTTTTCATTTGTGTTCACACTTCCTTTTTGTATTTGGCTCTTGCTCAAACACATTTTAGGAGAAGGTATGAACAACCACAAGAAACAGGTCGTCACAATAATGACACTCTTTGTGTCATTGCCATTTTACGAGCGTTAACACCTTTATTACCAAGAATATGAACAGAAATGCTGCTGCATACGGTTGCGAGCTAACAATAAAAAGGAGCGCGGCAACCGCATTTACTGCTAACGATATTATACTTTTACTCTTTACCCAAAATGCTTGATAGCAATTTTGCAGAGCAAGGGTTAAAATTCCGGATACTATAATTCCAATCACAACAACAAAATATACTGTTCTCAAATATGGCGCAATTTCGGTAAGAGATGCAAGAGATACTTCTTGTATAATCGCATCTGCTTTCTGACCAAAGAACGGCAGAAAGAAAAACATGGCAATACTACAATCGAGTAAACCAAACACCAAGTCGCGAAGATGCTTTTCTTTTTGCTTGGTATCTTCTTCTGCTATGGTCAACAACTCATCGCCCGACAGTAATTCATCAATCGATATACCAAAAAAATTTGCTATCACTTTTAGGGAATCTATATTAGGATACCCTCTACCCGATTCCCATTTTGAAATTGCAGTTCGCGACACATAAAGCGACTGCGCAAGTTCTTCTTGAGTAAGTCCTTTTTGCTTTCGGAGGTTCTGTAATTTTTCGTTAAATTCCATAATATCTGCTCTTTCTCAAAAGTCAATGTGCGTAAAGTTTTATTTGTTGTACACATTATATCACATAAATACGAAGATTTCTACCGGAACGGAAAAAGCGGGATTGATTCAAGTGCTGGTAACTAATTCTTTATGCCAAGGCGTGGGGAATTTTTATGCGACATAGGTTTTTAGAAATAGAAAAAGAACGGAAGTGGCAATACCAAGGGTATTACAACTTCCGTTCTTTTATGGTGGGGATGAGGGGGCGGCTTTATCTCGTCTGCGAGTTTCGGTACAGTGCTGACGGGCGGCACAACGCTACGGGCTAAAAACAGTCCACCGGACTGTTTTTTTAACGCCCTTTCGATTCCCCTCGCTAAACAACAAAAAAGACAAACCTTGCGGTCTGTCTTTCTGTTTTTTGGTGGAGCACAACCCACCGTGTACGAACTCTTGGGGTTCGTCTTTGTGCGTTTTGGTGGAGACGAGGGGAATCGAACCCCTGTCCGAAAATTACTTACCGTGGCTTTCTCCGAGTGCAGCCGATCGTTTAAGATTCCCCTCGCCAAACGCCGATGGGCAGGCTTTTGGCTACGGTAGTCGCTCAGTCATGACAAAGCCTGCGACAGAGCTTTGTTCACGTTCACCGCTAATCGACGCTCCGTTCCCGACCGCGGTACTTCGGGACGGAACGGCTGCTATTAATTAAGCAGCGAGAGCAACTTTAGAGTTGTCGTTTATTTTAAAAAGATTGCAGGGTTTATAGCGGTCCTGCACCGCTACTCGCTTACCAGGGCTCACAATCCCCGTCGAAACCTTTGCGCCCCCATATTCCGTCGTGCGCTCTCAAACACGGCGGAGTATTAGTATATGCAAATATCAGGCGGTTGTCAACCGAAATTTCGCAATAGCGAAACCACTTTCCCGAGCACAACCGCTTCTTTGACAATAATCGGCTCAAAAGCGTCGTTTTCGGGTTGCAAACGGATGTGACCTTTCTCGAAATAAATGCGTTTTACGGTAGCTTCGTCATCGACAAGTGCAACAACGATATCACCGTTGTTTGCGGCGGGTGTTTTGTGGACGATCACAATATCATGATCCAAAATACCGGCGTTCAGCATACTGGTGCCCGATACGCGCAACGCAAACAGTTCTTCGGTGGGGTAGCCGCCGCCGGAGTAGGGGACATAATCCTCCACTTCTTCGACCGCCAAAATGGGCAAACCGGCGGTTACTTTACCTAACAGCGGGACACGGGATACGGATTCGCCCGGCATGCGTATCGAACGGGTTAAGCCCGTTTCGCGATTAATATACCCTGCTTCCTCAAATTTTTGAAGATAGGCGTGTACCGTGGAAGTGGATTTAATGTCGGCGGCCGCACATATTTCACGCACGGTTGGCGGCACGCCGGTGCGGATGCGTTCTTTGAGAAACGCTAACATTTTTTCTTGTTTTGGATTTAAAGGTTTCATCTATATCACCCTTTCGGTAATCAGTATAACACACCTTTTTCGAAAATGCAAACATTTGTTTGAGTTTTTTATAAAAATTTTCTTACAGTTTATTCATGTTCAATTCACATTTTAAAATAAGGCATATGATACACTGCAAATGTACTCAGAGAACAGGGGAGGCGCCGCACCGAAACTGTTCTGTCGGGAGTACATTACCCCTCCTCAAAACACCCCTCTAAACGAAAGCGACAGGCACGCTCTTGAGCGTGCCTGTCGCTTTTTTGTTCTATCGAAGTTGAACCGTGCATACGAATAGGACAGGCAGGGGGAGTGACAATGAATGGGTATCGAGCGGCGGTATCGTTGTTGCCGTCTGTATGGCAAATACCCTTGCTGTCAATCGCGCCATCACACATGTGCCGTGTACAAGAGATTCGCTTGCGGGCAGGACAGGCCGTATCGTTTGGAATTGGCGGAGAAGAATATTTTTTGACCGATAAAGGTGTCCTGACAGAACGCCGAGCTGACGGTGTCTTGTGTGAAGAACACTTGCTGCGGCAAACTGTCGATCGGATGTTAGAATATTCCGTTTATGCGCATCAAGAGGAACTGCGACGCGGGTTCGTGACGGTTGGAGGATGCCGAGTGGGAATTGCCGGCACCGCCGTGGCGGAAGATGGGTGTATTGTCGGGTATCGTGCGATTACATCGTTGTGTATTCGCGTTGCTCGCGTTCATGACGGTTGCGCCGAATCTTTGATGCGGGTTTTGTATGATGATCAGGTACACAGCGCGTTGATATGCAGTGAACCGAGCGGCGGAAAAACCAGTATATTGCGTGACTTGGCGCATCAGTTTTCGCGGCGGCGGCTCTCGGTGACGGTGATTGATGAGCGTGGAGAATTGTCGGGGGTGGATTCGCTCATCGGTTGTGATGTATTGCGTTACGTCCCCAAAGCCGTTGGGCTGGAACAGGCGATACGCTGTTTGGCACCACAGGCGGTGCTGCTGGATGAATTGGGCGATACGGATGAGTTGGAGGCGGTTTGTGATGGGTTTTTACGCGGTGTTCCGACAATTGCCACCGTCCACGCGGGTACCGCTGATCTTCTCTGTAAACGACAAGGGCTGTATAATTTGCTGGAGCGTGGCATATTTGATTACTTGATTTTCCTGCACGGTCGGCATGCCCCCGGCCGTATTGCGCAAGTGTTGCGAACGGAGGAATGGTTGCATGAAAGGAATCGGAGCGTTGACACTGTTGCTGACGGGATTGGGGATCGGCATGACGGCACGACGCACTCTGATAAAGCGTATTACTTTTCTGTCTCTCTTTGAGCGGCTTTTACAACAAGTTTCGGAGAAAATTCGTTACACGGCGATGCCGATGGGCGAGGTGTTTCGCTCATTGGCTAACACCTCGGAGTTTTCCGCGTTTTCGCTTTTACGGGAGACGGTTACCAATTTGTCATCCGACGGGGATTTCCGCTCGGCATGGCGGGAAAGCGTGCATAAGCACTCTTGCGAATATGCACTTTCTGAGCGCGAAACCACGCTGCTTTTGGATTTTGTCGAGGGACTGGGTACGGCGGATATCACAGGCGAACTGCATCATTGCGAACAGTATTCCCGATTGGTTCGGGTGTGCTTGGAAGAACGCATGACAGAAGCTCACACAAGAAGCGGGCTGTATACGGCACTCGGGCTTTGCGGCGGCAGTGCGGCGGCACTGATGCTTTTGTAAAAGGAGAGGCGGAAGACTATGGAAGTGGATCTTATCTTTAAGATTGCGGCAATCGGTATCATTGTGGCGGTGCTGAATCAAGTGCTGATTCGTTCGGGACGCGAGGAACAGGCGATGCTGACGACTTTGGCGGGGCTGATTGTCGTATTGACCATGATTGTGACCGAGATCAGTGGTTTATTTCGCATGGTCAAATCGGTATTTGGGTTATAACGATGGAGTGGACGGCAATCGCGGCGGTGGCAGTTATTACGGCGTTTTTGGCGGTCATGCTTCGTCGCTCCCATCCCGAACAAGCTATGGGCATTACCTTGATCGCGGGTATTTTGATCACAGCGGCGGTGATTGGCTATATGGCGCCGCTGTTAACGACGATACGCGGGATGTTGGAAACTGCAGGTTTATCGGGCGAATACATACCGATTTTATTCAAAGCACTCGGTATTTGCCTTATTACGCAACTCGCCGCCGATGCATGCCGTGATGCGGGCGAGCAGGGGCTTGCGGCAAAAACGGAATTGGCGGGAAAACTTACTTTGATGGCTTTGGCATTACCGCTGTTTCAAAAAATCGGTGATATTGCGTTATCACTCATGGGGAAAGGATAGCGGTATGAGAATCGTAAAAGTGTGCCTTTTAACGGTTTTCTTGTCGGTGTTGTGCGTTTTGCCCGCACAGGCACAAACGCTGGACGAGTTATACCGCGAACAGTTGGAGGCAAGCGGTGCGCAGGAGCTGTTACAAGCTTTGCCGGAAGACACACTTGCCTTACTTGAGCGTCTACATATTGATTCTCTGGATCCGAACACATTTACACAAACGGATACCGGTTCTTGGTTAAAAGAACTATGGGCATTGTGCAGACGCGTAGCGGGAGAGCCGCTTGCCGTCGGCGGAACGGTGCTCGGTATTCTGTTGCTGTACGCGTGGGTGGACGGGATGCGTCAAACCTTGCGCACCGAAGAAGTATCGTCGGTATTCGGTGTTATCTGTGCACTTGCCGCATGTACAAGCGTGATGTTGCCGCTTGCCGAACAGCTGGAGCGAGTGCGTGAGGCGATGGAATCGGTATCGGTGTTTATGACCAGTTTTGTGCCGGTGTATGCGGGCGTTCTCGTCGCCGGCGGTCAAGCCTCTGTTGCCGTATCTTTTCAGTCTTTGGTCCTATATGCCGCTGAGTTCCTGTCGTGGGTGTCGGGGACAATAATCGTACCGCTGTTGTCTGTCTCGTTGGCGTTGGGACTGACCGGTTCTCTTACGCCGGAGTTACCGCTTGGCAGAGTGGGCGCGATGACCGGTAAAGTGACAACTTGGTTATTAACACTGGGTATGGTGCTGTTTGCGGGTATTTTATCCCTGCAATCTCTTACGGGCGGCGCGGCAGACCGACTCAGTGATCGAGCGATGCGGTTTTCCATATCTCATTTTATACCCGTCGTAGGTGCCTCCCTCAGTGAGGTGTTTTCTACCATTCGCGGGTGTTTACATCTTCTGCGTTCCACAATCGGATGCTTTGGCGTGGCGGCTACGCTGATCATCATTCTGCCGCCATTGGCATCCTGCGTTTTATGGAATATTATGCTCTCTATCGGTGAAATGGCATCGGATATGTTCAGCTTACACTCATTTTCGTCACTTCTGAAGACAGCACACGGAATTACGCGTTGTTTGGTGGGAGTACTGTGCGTGAGCGGCTTGCTGCTGACGATATCGCTGACGGTTATTACGATCGCGGTGGGAGGGATTACATGAATGAGATACGCGCTTGGGGTGCCGCTGTGTGTGTGGCGGCATTGGGGTGTTCTGCTATCCGTTTGCTGGCGCCTAAGGCGGGGAGCGGCAAACTGTTTTCACTGATAACCGCATCATTTTTTCTGTGCGCGTTGGTATTGCCGCTAATGAAACTTACCTCGTTACCCGATTTAAATTTAGATTTCGTGCCACAGGATATTGTCGATGGGTTATTGGAACAACGGGTGAACGAGCAGTTGACGGTACAGATTGAGTCGGCTGTGACACAGGTGGTCAACGAGGCGTTGGCAGCGCGCAATATTACGGCAAAAAAAGTTGAGGTTATGACGGATACTTCGGAGACGGGAGGCATATATATGAAGCAGATTACCATTCATGTGGACAAACAAAGTGTGCCGACGGCGGCAGTGGTGCGGGAGGTGTTGGAAAAACAACTGGAAACGACGGTTGTCGTCAAAACAGAGGAGTGAGAGAACATGCAGGTTATTCAAAAACGCTTGAGGGCGTTTGCCCAATCCGACAAAGCACGAAAGGCACTTCTCGTCGGTGGAATCATTGGGGTATTGCTGCTTATCATTCCGGAATTTATTCCCGAAAAGGTGAGTGAAGTGACGGCTTTGACAGCACAAGAGTATATTCGCAGTACGGAGGAACGGCTGACGGCGTTAGTGGAAAGCATTGACGGTGTGGGCGCGTGTCGGGTGATGGTGACACTGGAGAACGGCGTCGAATATGTATACGCCACGGAGGAACGCACGAATTCCGATCGTCAAGAAGATGTCAGCGGGGGAGATACGCGACTGACAGAGCGGGATGACAACGAAAGCACGGCTGTTATCATCGAAACCGAAAAGGGCCGCGAGGGTCTTCTTGTGACAGAAATCCAGCCGACTGTACGGGGCGTAGTTGTGGTGTGCGAAGGCGGGGATAATGAGCAGGTATGCAACCGTGTATCACAAGCGGTAACGGTTGCGCTGAACATTTCTTCCAAACGCGTGTGTGTTACAAAATTATCATAAAAAAGGAGTCAGCATATGAAACAGTTTCTCGGTAAAAAAACAGTATTATTGGGCACTTTGGTACTTGCACTCGGTGTAGCGATCTATCTTAATTATTTTTTTGCGCCGAATCCTACCGATATGCTTGAGAACGGCGGTACACAGACAGAGCAGCCCAATGACGACAAGACACTCGGTGAGGCCATCAATGTCAACGGTGGGACGGATACACCTACGGCCGCGGAATATTTTGAACAGGCGCGAAAGAGTAGAAAAGATTCTCGCGAAGAAGCGGTACAGACGGTAAAAGAGTTACTTAGTGATGTCAAAGCAACGGATGCGCAAAAACAAACCGCCACCGCTCAAGCAATTGCCATTACCAAGGCAATCGAGCAGGAAAGCAACATCGAAAACTTAATCAAGGCCAAAGGTTTTGCGGATTGTGTGGTATATATTGCCGACGATGCGTGCAGCGTCGTGGTGCAAAGTGACAGTCTGACCGTACAGGATACGGCAAAAATTTCACAGGTTGTTACCTCGCAAGCCAACATTTTGGCACAAAATATTAATATTGTTACCGTAAAATAATAAAAAACAGTTGCCCTTCGGGTGGTTTATGGTATATAATAAAGCCATAACGATAAAAGGAGGTCATCGTCATGGGTGACAAAGGATATCAAACTCCGGAAGGGCGCTGCATCATTTCCGAAGAAGTGATTGCAACGATTGCCAGTACGGCAGCAGCCGAGGTGCCGGGCGTGGCAGGTATGGCGCCCCGCACGAAAGACCTGCGCGGCCTTGTTGGCAATTCTGCTACGAAATATGTGGCGGTCGTTAACAACGAAAGTGAAACGATTATCGATCTGTATATCAACCTCAAACTCGGCGTCCGTATTCCGGATGTTGCGGGCCAGGTACAGCGCGTTGTAAAAGAGGAAGTACAGTCCATGACCGGTCGGCCGGTTACCAAGGTGAATGTTCATATTGCCGGCGTCGTATTGGACGATCAAAAGGAAACGGAAAAGAAAGAAAAGACGCAATAAGTGTCGGCCCTCTGCAATGTTGTAGAGGGTTTTCGACTATGCGGAAAGGCAAGGGTACTATATGACGCGACGGGAATCAAGAGAATTGGCATTTGTGTTATTGTTTGAAAAGAGTTTTTCAGACGCATTGCTGGAAGAAATATTGGAAAATGCCGGTGAAGCCAGAGAAATCGTGCGTGATCCGTTTGCATTGTTGCTTGCGGAAGGTGTGATCGGACACACAGACGAGATCGACGCACAGATTACGGAGTTCTCGCACAAGTGGAGTAAAGACCGCCTTTCCCGTGTGGCGCTTACCATTCTGCGATTGGCAACATACGAAATGTTGTGGGAAAGTTCCATTCCCGTCAGTGTGTCTATCAACGAAGCCGTTGAACTTGCTAAGCGTTACGGCGGTGAAGCGGACGCTTCGTTTATCAATGGCGTGTTGGGTGGTATTGCCCGCAAGCACGGGGCGTAACATGAGCTTTTATATCGGGCTGGATACCAGCAATTATACGACCTCCGCCGCGGCATTTGATGCAGCGACGGGGGCGCTTTGGCAAGTAAAACAACTTTTACCGGTCAAAGCGGGTGACTTGGGACTCCGTCAGAGTGACGCGGTCTTTCATCATGTAAAACAGTTGCCGCAACTGGTGGAAAACCTGTTTAATGAGGTAGGTAAACGGTGTCCTGCGGCATTCGGCGTATCGGATCGACCGATGGAAGCCGATGGTTCCTATATGCCCTGCTTTTTAGCGGGTGAGGGCACGGCGCGTGCTTTAGCGGCGGCTGCCTCAAAACCGTTGTATCGCTTTACTCATCAGCAAGGCCATGTCATGGCGGCATTGTATGGCGCGGACAAGCTTGCCTTGCGGCATCAACCGTTTTTGGCTTTCCATGTGTCGGGCGGCACCACAGATGCACTCTTGGTGAACCCTCATCCCGAAACGGTGATTTCCTGTGTATGCGTGGCGCGTTCGTTAGACCTCAAAGCAGGGCAGTTAATCGATCGTGTCGGCGGGTTGCTGGGATTGCCGTTTCCCGCGGGCGTGGCATTGGACAAGCTATCACAGCAAGCGAAAGCGGTTCGCTTACCGAAACCGTCCATGGACGGTGCCTGTTGCCATCTTTCGGGTGTGGAAAATCAATGCCGTCGGTTACTGGAAAACGGAACCGATAAGCCGGAAGTGGCGCGGTTTTGTTTGTTGAGTGTGCAAGCGGCGCTTGAGAGCATGACAGAACGCTTGCTCGCGCAGTACGGCGATCTGCCGGTGGTGTATGCCGGCGGCGTCATGTCGAACACCTTATTGCGTTCGGCTCTTACCGAAAAATTCAACGGTATTTTTGCACCTCCCGCATATTCGGCAGATAATGCCGCCGGTATCGCGGTGCTGACCGCACTCCGCGCTGGGGGTGAACAACTGTGACCGTTATTACCGTCAGTCAACTCAATCGCTATGTACGCTCGCTGATCGAAAGCGATGCTCATTTAGGGCAGGTATTGCTCAGCGGTGAAATCAGCAATTTCGTTAATCATTACAAATCGGGGCATCTGTATATGTCCCTTAAAGATGAAAACGCCGTTGTGAAAGCCGTGATGTTCCGTTCTCAGGCGATGCATTTGCGCTTTGTGCCGGAAAACGGTATGAAAGTAATTGCACGGGCACGGGTGTCGCTGTATGAAAAAGATGGTGCCTATCAACTGTATATTGACGATTTGCAACCCGATGGTACCGGTGCTTTGCAGATTGCATTCGAACAACTTAAAAACCGCTTGAGCGCGGAGGGGTTGTTCGATGATTCACGCAAACGCCCGTTGCCGCGTTATCCGAAACGAGTGGGCGTGATTACCGCCGAAACGGGCGCTGCCGTGCGGGATATCTTTCATGTGCTCGGCAGGCGGTATCCGTTGGCAGAAGTGGTGTTGCTTCCAACCTTGGTGCAGGGTGATGAGGCGCCCGCTCAGTTGGTTGAAGCGCTTTTTCGATTCAACAGGATGTTTGAAACAAAAGCGCCAAACGCCCCCGATGTTGTCATTATCGGCAGAGGCGGCGGCTCATTGGAGGACTTGTGGGCATTCAATGACGAAGCGGTTGCACGCGCGGTGGCGGCGTGTACCGTCCCCGTTATTTCGGCGGTAGGGCACGAAACGGATTTTACCATCTGCGACTTTGTTGCCGATTTGCGTGCGCCGACACCGTCTGCCGCGGCGGAACTTGCCGTGCCGGATATGCGGGAATTGGCTGAGCGAGTTACGCTGTTGAATTCGGCCGCAAATCGTGCGTTGTGTGCCACACTTACCCGTGAACAGAATGCTCTCAATCTTCTCAAAAACAAGAGATGCTTGACCTCTCCTTTATATTCTGTGGAGGAACATCTGATGCGGTTGGACGGAATGCTTAAACGGTTTTCTGCTGCCGCCGCCCTATCACTAACGCGCGCCGACCGCCGGCTTTCCACCGCCGCCGGAAAATTGCATGTTCTCAGTCCGTTGCAGGTGATTTCGCGCGGCTATGCTACGGTACACACCGATAAAGGACTTGTTCACTCGGTAAACGATGTGAGCCGTGACGAATCGCTCACCGTACGCGTCAGCGATGGTCTTATCCGTTGCAAGGTAACCGAAACAGAGGTGCTATCATGAAAGATATGACATTTGAAAAAGCGATGGAACGCTTAGAGGAAATTGTTTCTCTGCTCGAAAGCGGGAAATGTACATTGGACGATTCTCTGAAGCTGTTTGAAGAGGGGACGGCATTGACCGCTTTTTGTACCGATTCCCTGAAAGCCGCAGAGCAGAAAATCATCACACTTACTTCAAGGGAAGGACAGGAGGAAGCCTGATGGCGCTGTATACCGAACAATTGCAGCAACATTTGGATTTGATTGAACGCCGTCTTGCGGATTTTTTGCCAACTGATACCGGTATCGGCGAGATTATGCGGTATGCATGTGAGGGCGGTGGTAAACGCATTCGTCCCGTTCTGTTGCTCGAATGGTGTCGTATTTGCGGCGGAAATCCTGTGAAAGCGGTTCCGTTCGCGGCAGCCATTGAATGTATCCACTCCTATTCGCTGGTACACGACGACCTGCCGTGTATGGATAACAGCCCCTTGCGGCGCGGAAAACCGTCCGTACACGCGCAATACGGGGAAACCATGGCGCTTTTGGCGGGTGATGCCCTTTTGAATCGCGCTTTTGAAATCATACTCGCGGTGAAAGATGTTGCCCCGCAGACGGCATTACGCGCCGCCTCTCAACTGGCGGATCATGCCGGTGTTAATGGGATGATTGGCGGACAGGTATTGGATTTGGACAGCGAGGGTAAAGCAATTGACCTTGATACTCTCAAACGCTTACAAGAAGGGAAAACGGCAGCGCTGTTAGTTGCCGCGTGCCGCATGGGCGCGATTCTCGGCGGAGGTACGGATGTACAGATTGAGCGTGCGGGACAATACGGTTATTATGTAGGACTTGCTTTCCAAGTAGTGGACGACATTCTGGATGTTACCGCTACTGCTGACCAACTTGGTAAACCTATCGGCAGTGACGATATCAACGAGAAAAATACTTATGTATCGTTGCTCGGATTGGAACGAGCGCGGACGCTGGCTGCATCGTATACCGAACAGGCAAAAGCCGCTGTAGAGGATTTTACGAACGGTGCTGATCTTTTGAGATTAGCGGATGTCTTACTTACCAGAACGCGCTGAAAAGGATGGAAAAACAGATGAGCGTTTTAGAAACCGTCAACACATCGGAAGATGTCAAAAAACTATCGGATGATGAACTGGATGCCTTGTGTGATGAACTGCGCCACACGATTGTAAACACCGTATCAAAAAACGGGGGACACCTTTCGTCTAATTTAGGTGTTGTGGAATTGACGGTGGCGTTACACAAAATGTTTACATTACCGCACGATCAGATTGTGTGGGATGTGGGGCATCAGTGCTATTGTCACAAACTGCTTACAGGCCGGCAAGAGGAGTTTCATACGCTGCGCCAAACCGGCGGTATTTCGGGTTTTCCTCGTCCGTCTGAAAGTCCGTTTGACAGTTTTGTTGTCGGTCACAGTTCCACATCGGTTTCTGCCGCGAACGGTATCGCCAAGGCAAAAGCATTGGCGGGTGATGACGGCTATGTGGTAGCGGTGATCGGTGACGGTGCGTTGACAGGGGGTCTTGCCTATGAAGGCTTGTGTAATGCCGGTCGCAGTCACGATCGCTTGATCGTGATTTTAAACGATAATCAAATGTCTATTAGTCGCAATGTGGGCTTTATGGCGCGGCATCTGGCTATGTTGCGTTCAGGCCCGCGTTATGTGCAGGCAAAAAATAATTTCGGGAATATCGTATCGTCCATTCCTCTCATTGGGGAACCGTTGCATCGCTTTATGGTGCGCGTGAAATGCCGCCTTAAAAACAGTGTGTATCACAGCAGTTCCACCTTTGAAGATATGGGGTATTATTATTTAGGCCCCATTAACGGTCATAACTTGCATGACCTTACACGGGCTTTGCAAACGGCAAAGAATTTGAATCGTCCCGTGTTGTTGCATGTGGAAACCATCAAGGGACAGGGCTACACACCCGCTATGCAGAACCCCGATAAATATCACGGAATTTCCGCGTTTAATCCCGAAACCGGTATGGTCACCGCCAAACCAGGTCCGAATTTTTCAAACGCGGCGGGTGATTGGTTGTGCAAATTGGCACAGGAAGACCCCCGCATCTGTGTGTCGACGGCAGCTATGACGAGCGGCACGGGACTATCCACATTTGCGCGTGAATTCCCGAAACGCTTTTTCGATGTCGGTATTGCGGAGGAACATGCCGTCACTTTTGCTTCGGGACTCGCCACCGGCGGCTATTTGCCGGTTTTTGCGGTGTATTCCACATTTTTGCAACGCAGTTACGATCAATTGCTGAATGATACGGCCATCATGAACAATCACATCGTGTTGGCGATTGACCGTTCGGGTGTCGTACCGGATGACGGAGAAACGCATCAGGGCATTTTTGATGTACCGTTTTTATCCACGGTGCCGCATACCACCATCTTTGCGCCGTCTACCTATGAGGAGCTGGGTATTACGCTCAAACAAGCGTTGTACGAAACGGACGGTATTGCCGCGGTACGCTATCCGAAAGGCGGACAGTTCCCGCATCTTGATTTGTATAAGTCTGACTATAAACCTTTTACACATTTTAAAAACGCATCGGCGCGAACTGTGGTTATTACCTATGGCAGACTGTTTTCGAATGTTCTGCAAGCCGTTCAAAAGGTACAAGATGTGATGCCGGTGTCGGTTATTAAATTAACGCGTATTCATCCCATTCCCGATGAGGTACTTGCCATCGCGCGCCAATATCAGCGCATCGTTTTCTTTGAAGAGGGTGCCAAGACCGGCGGTATTGCCCAACAAATGGGCTCGTTGTTGATGGAACGGCGTTACCGCGGAAAATACGAGATTCACGCCATTGAAGGATTTGTTCCTACTTGTTCGGTAGAAGACGGCTTAAAGCATTGCAAATTGGATGTCAACAGCATGGTGAAGGCCCTGTTACAGGAGGAGTTGTCCGGTGGCAGAAAATGAGCGGCTGGATGCCCGCGTGGTAGCGGAAGGCTATGCCAGCGGTCGTGACAAGGCAAAAGAGCTGATTCGCGCGGGCGCCGTCCTTTTGAACGGTAAAGCCGTTACAAAACCGTCTGTGACGGTCTGCGACAATGATACCGTCACCTGTACCGCCGCTACACCGCGTTATGTCGGCCGCGGCGGGTTGAAACTGGAGGCGGCATTACACGCGCTATTACCTTTGCCGAGTCCTTGCTCCGCATTGGATGTCGGAGCATCTACCGGCGGGTTTACCCATTGCATGTTGCAAAACGGAGCGGACCGTGTGTATGCGGTAGATGTCGGTCATGGTCAACTTCATCCGACTTTGCTTGCGGATCCTCGCGTAGTAAACTTGGAAGGCACGGATATTCGCGACAAAGAAACGCTTTCCGCCGTTATTGCGCCGCATTCGATAGATTTGCTTGCTATGGATGTATCCTTTATCTCGGTACGCACCGTGTTGCCGTCGGTTTTCGCATATTTGCGTGACGGTGCACATCTGCTGATTTTAATCAAGCCTCAATTTGAGGCGGGCAGAGCGGATATTGGCAAAAACGGCATCGTTCGCGACCGCCGTGTTCATGTGCGTGTCCTGCATGAAATGTGCGACCTGTTTTCGTCATCCGGTTGTGCGTTGCAAGCACTTGCGGCATCTCCCATAACAGGCGGTGCCGGACGAAATGACGGTAACATTGAATACATTGCCACTTTGACCTACGGTGGAGAACACACGCCATTACCGGATATTCGGCAATTAGTTGATACAGCTTTTCTCAGCACTGACAGGAGGTGCGTATTATGACAATCACCGTGATTCCCAACACCAAAACCGCTGACGGCAAAGCCGCCTTTTTACAGGTGCAACAAGCATTGGCAACGATGGACGCGACGGTTACCGTACCGCGAGATACTGCATTCCCGCCGCAAGATATAACGGAGCTCTTGCGTACTTGTGATGTTGCGATTGCTATTGGCGGTGACGGAACGATTATTCATGTAGCGAAAAGCGCCGCAGCGTTCGGTAAACCTGTCCTCGGCATCAACAGCGGCCGACTTGGCTTTACGGCGGGCTTGGAATTGTCCGAGTTGACAGAACTTTCTCGTCTTATCCGTAATGACTACGATATTGAGGAACGCATGCTGCTTGACATCACTATCGACGGTGAAAACGGTGTGGAGCGGTATGGTGCACTTAATGAAGCGGTGATTTCGCGCGGTGCATTGTCCCGTATGATTGAGGTTAGCGTACAAAACGGCAGCAAACCCGTTTCCACCTATCAGGCAGACGGGGTTATTGTGGCAACACCTACCGGTTCCACCGCGTACTCGTTGTCGGCGGGCGGACCGATTGTGGATACGGCTTTGCGTTGTTTATTGTTAACACCCATTTGCCCGCATTCATTACATAGTCGCCCGTACATTTTCGAACAAGATGCCGTACTGACGATTACGCCAAAACGGGCGGAATCCCCCGTGTTTGTCACGGTAGACGGAGAAGCGGCCATTCGTATCGCAGAGGGTGGACGGGTGGTTATCGCCCGCTCGGATTCTTGTGCAAAACTTATTAAACTTAAACAGAAACCCTTTTATCAAGTACTGGATGATAAACTGACCAACAGGAAGGGATAATGACTATGAAAGTAAAACGCCAAACCAAGATTTTGGAAATTATCCAAAACCGCAGTATCGAAACGCAGGATGACCTGATTCGTGCGCTGGAGGAAAGCGGATATAGTGCTACACAGGCAACGGTGTCGCGTGACATTAAAGAATTGCGCCTAATCAAAATGTTAGACAGTAACGGCAAATACAGTTATGCCGTCATGAAAGCAGAGGGTGAGCGTGTTCCCACCAAATTTCTGTCTATTTTCCAAGATGCTGTCAGCAGTATTGATTTTGCGGGTAATCTGGTCGTGGTCAAGTGCCTTTCGGGTATGGCACAGGCGGCGTGTGCCGCGATGGATTCTATGCAATGGGAATCCGTAGTGGGCACACTCGCGGGTGAAGATACCTTTGTTTGCATTACCCGTACCAATGAGAACGCGGCAGAACTGGTAGAAGAACTCAAGAAATTACAACGCGGCTGAGGTGACATACGATGCTGGATTGCTTGCACATTGAGAATATTGCCGTCATCGAGCGGGCGGACATCCGTTTTTCCACGGGCTTTACAGCCTTGACGGGTGAAACCGGTGCGGGCAAATCGATTATCATCGATGCGATAAATGCCGTGTTGGGTGAACGAACTCGCCGAGATTTAGTGCGTACAGGGAGCGACACCGCGCATGTGACGGCCTTGTTTTGTGACCTGTCTCCGTATACGGTTTCCCGCTTGGAAACACTCGGTTACGCACCTGACGAGGACGGGACACTGCTTATCGGAAGAACGATTTCCGCCGAAGGGAAGAGCACCTGCAGTGTGAATGGCAGACCTGCTACGGCGGCATTGTTGCGTGAAATCGGCAAGGTTTTAGTCGATCTGCACGGTCAACATGAAAATCAAGCGCTCTTCTCGGTAGACAACCATTTAACATATCTTGACCGTTTCGGGGAACTGACATCGCAACGCGAAACCTATGCGGCAGCCTATCGCGAATGGCGGCAGATTGTTACGGAACTTGAACGCGTCGATCTTGATGAATCCGAAAAAGCGCGGAAACTGGATATGTTGTCTTTTCAAATTCATGAGATTGAAGCCGCCAACCTGACGGCGGGGGAAGAGGAAGAACTGCGAGCGCGGCGAACCTTGTTCCGTAACGCGGAAAAGGTCGCGTCACAACTGCGTGCCGCCGACGCGTTATTGTTCGGTGACGAGGACCGTGACGGTGCGGTGTCTCTGGCGGAACAGGCAGTTTCTTTCGCGCAACATGCCGCACGGTATGTGGAACAAGCCGTATCGGTATCGGAACAGTTACAAAACACCGTTTATGAAATGCAAGCGGCGGCGGATGAATTACATAACCTGACCGACTTATTGAATTTTGATCCGCGCGAACTGGATGAGGTGGAGAACCGTCTGGAGGTAATCCGCCGTTTAACCGCCAAATATGGTGAAACAACCGCCGATGTATTGGCTTTTTTGGAAAATGCCAAAGCAGAGTATCGGCAAATCGAGTTATCTGATGAAGAAATTAAACGCTTGACGGAACGGGAACGCATAGCGTTTGCCGCAGCTCAGCGGGAAGCCGATGTGCTGACCGAATTGAGGATGGCGGCGGCGACTCGTTTTGCCGCTGCAGTTAAAGCACAACTCACCTTTTTAGATATGCCAAATGTGACGCTTACCATCGACCGTCAACCGATACCGCTCGGTACAAACGGTGCGGATAAACTGGAGTTTTTGCTTTCCGCAAACGCGGGCGAAGTACCACGACCGCTTGCACGTATCGCATCAGGCGGTGAACTGTCACGCATCATGCTGGCAATCAAATCGGTGCTCGCCGATGCCGAAGAGGTGGATACCCTCATTTTTGACGAGATTGATACCGGTATCAGCGGTCGAGCCGCACTCAAAGTAGGGGCGCGATTGCGTCATACCGCCGAAAGCGGCGGCCGTCGCCGTCAAGTGCTGTGTGTTACGCATTTAGCACAAATTGCGGCACAGGCACACGAACATTTTCTCATTGAAAAATCCGTGCGGGACGGCCGTACTTATACCGATGTTACGCGGCTTGCCCGTGCCGACCGCGAGCGGGAACTGGCGCGTATTATCGGCGGTGAGGTTACCGATACCACCGTTCAAGCGGCAAAAGAGATGCTCGGAGGTGTATCGGAATGAGCGGATATGGCGATCTTTCTGCCTTTTACGATGCGCTGATGACCGATGTAGACTATGTTGCACGGGCAGAATACCTCTTAACATTGTTTAACCGCCACGGTGAAACACCTCAGTCCATACTGGATATTGCTTGCGGTTCGGGTAGTTTATGTGCACAGTTTCAAAAACACGGCATCGACATTATCGGTGTAGACGGTTCAGCTGCCATGCTGATGCGTGCGCGTGAAAAGCTGGGCGATGATGCTCTCTTGCTGGAACAGGATATGCGCGCACTCGACCTTTACGGAACGGTTGACGGCGCGGTGTGCACGCTGGACAGCTTGAATCACCTGTGCCGTACCGATGAACTGGCAGAGGTGTTTCGCAAAGCACGGTTGTTTGTCGAGCCGGGTGGCCTGTTCATTTTTGATGTTAATACCCTCTATAAACATCGTGAAGTACTCGCCGATGCGGCGTTTGTTACCGAACAGGATGGATTGATGTGTGTGTGGCGCAACCGTTATTTACCGCGCACGCATGAAGTTGAGATGTACCTGGACTTTTTTGTGGAGGAACAGGACGGCTCGTACACACGATATGAAGATACGGTGCGGGAACGCGCGTATTCCGAACACACCTTGCGCCGATTGCTTACGCAAACCGGTTGGGAAACGGTGGCAGTATATGCGGATATGACGACGCAAGTGCCGTCGGACACCTGTGAGCGTATGGTGTTTGTAGCACGCAACACCCGTACGGTCGAAGAAGCACAAAAAGGCGAATAAAACTTGGAGTGAATCATATAATGAGTAAAGCAATACGCTGTTTGACAACCGATGCTACGGTCATGGCAATCGCCATAGACGCGACCGATATCGTGGCGCGTGCCGAACAGATTCATAAAACATCTGCGGTTGTCACGGCGGCACTCGGTCGTTTGTTAACGGCGGCGTCCTTGATGGGTATCATGCTCAAAAACACGGAAGATTCCGTCACCTTAAAAGTCAACGGCGGCGGTCCTGCGGGACAATTACTGGTCGTGTCTGACGGTAGGGGAAATGTACGCGGCTACGCACAGAATCCTGTGGTGGAGATTCCCTTAAAACCGAACGGAAAGTTAGATGTCAGCGGTGCCGTCGGTACTGATGGCTTGTTGTATGTTCTGCGCGACACCGGTGCTCCCGAACCCTATGTTGGTTGTACACCGCTCGTATCAGGCGAATTGGCCGAGGATATTACCTCGTATTTTGCAAGCAGCGAACAGATTCCCACCGTATGTGCGCTTGGGGTATTGGTCAATTCTGATTTAACGGTCAAGGCGGCCGGCGGCCTTATTATACAATTACTTCCGTTTTGTCCCGATGCGGTCATTGACAAATTGGAACAGGCGATTGCGGCACTGCCACCCATGACCACCATGCTGTCCGAGGGGCTGACGCCGCAAGATATTCTTGTCAAGGCATTGGATGGTTTTGATTTTGATATTATCGATACCTATGAGCCGGAATACCGTTGCACTTGTTCGCGGGAAAAAGTGTTGGGAGCTTTGGCGGCAATGAGAGACGAAGAGCTGCGCACATTACCGGATGAAGACGGCAAGGTAGAAACAACCTGCAGTTTTTGTGACAACATTTACACCGTTACAGCGGCAGAGATTGAAGATATCATAGCACAGCGAAAATAACTTTTAAAAAAAGTTAAAAAATTGGGTTGACAATTCCGAGCCCATGTAGTATGATAAATGGCGTCGCTAGTGGCGGCGATGCTGTATGGAAGCATAGCTCAGCTGGTAGAGCACCTGCCTTACAAGCAGGGGGTCACAGGTTCGAGCCCTGTTGTTTCCACCAAATATGGCCCGGTAGTTCAGCTGGTTAGAACGCTAGCCTGTCACGCTAGAGGTCGACGGTTCGAGCCCGTTCCGGGTCGCCATATTTGCCTCTGTAGCTCAGTCGGTAGAGCAGGGGACTGAAAATCCCCGTGTCATTGGTTCGATTCCGATCGGAGGCACCATCTTGCGGCTTTAGCTCATCTGGTAGAGCGCCACCTTGCCAAGGTGGAGGTAGCGAGTTCGAGCCTCGTAAGCCGCTCCAACCGAAAAAAGCGTCGCAAGACGCTTTTTTCATCCATGGCGACATAGCCAAGTGGTAAGGCATGGGTCTGCAAAACCCTGATTCCCCGGTTCAAATCCGGGTGTCGCCTCCAAAAAACACTCGTTCTCTTGAACGACTGTTTTTTTATCCAAGCCGACAGGCTTGGTATATCATCAGCCCGATAGGGCTGTATATCATCAACACGGCGTTGCCGTGTTGTATCTCATCACACCTTTAGGTGTGCATCAAAAATTTGTCGGCTTGATGATATACAACTTCTTGCGAAGTTGATGATGTGCAATTCCTTGCGGAATTGATGAGATACAATGCTGCGCATTGATTTATCGTCGCTTTTATGCTATAAAAAAAGCCGTGAATTTCACGGCTTATTTTTGTATATTAGGGTTATCGGTTCTATCTAAAAGATAGTCTACACTTACATTATAATAATCTGACAGTTTAATCAGAACCTCTGCAGTTAAAGAAATTGTCCCTGTTTCGTATTGCGAATAAGTATTTTGTGATACGTTCAGGTATTTTGCAAGCTCTTTTTGTTTAATATCTTTGTCCTCTCTAATGCCTCTCAAATTTTTAAATAGCATAATAATCACCTCATAATTATTATGCTATATCTGTAATAAAGATATTGACATTTATCTGTAATACAGATATAATTGTATTGTCGAAAAACGACAAAAACATAAAAGGAGAGACAAATTATGAGGTTTTGTCAAAATTGCGGAAAAGAACTTACAGAAGAAATGAAGTTTTGTGCAACGTGTGGCTGCGAGATTTTAAATGAAAACGAATCAACCGAAAAAGCACAAGACGGGGATTTAGAACAATTAGGAGGAGATGCATCTGTGCCTGTAGCTTCGCAAGAGGAAAATAATAAGATCGTTAATGAAACAGAAGATTCTGCCGCTGTTCAAGGAAAAACAAATGTTGCGGATAAGATAAAATTTGCTTTTACAAAAAGAAATATCATAATTATTGCTGCCGCAATAGTAGTGTTGGTTGTTGTTGGGATTATTGTTGGTAATAGTATTTCGTTAAATAAGTATGAAGAAAAACTTGAATCTACATATGATAGTATGACTTATGGCGCACAGATTGCGGAGAAGTATGCTACATTGGAAAGTAAGGTGTGGTATAACTGCATAAACAAAAAGTCCAGCTCAGAAACAGATAAATATACAAAGAACGACTACGGTAGTTATTATTCGGATTTTAATGATGCGCTAACCGAGTTTTATATAGGAGAAAACCGTAATTATGATTTAGTGGAGCTAAGTGTTTCTGCTATGCAACGCAGTATGTTAGAACTTAAGGAGTGCCCATCAAAGTACGAGGATGAATATAACGCACTAAAAGAACTTTATGTAGCATATTCAGAACTAACAGATTTGGTTGTAGGAGATTCCTCATATTCTTACAACACATTTAGCAAAGCGTTAGAAGAGGCAAAATCCAATTATAAAAATGCTTTGTCTTCTGCCAAGTTGGTTTTAGAGTAGGAGAAAAGGGATGTATTGTTCAAATTGTGGCAGTAAGGTCAATGAAAGCGAAAACTTCTGTGGAAATTGTGGCCATCAAATAGCAAGCGCCCAAACACCAAACAAAACTTTGGGAAACATAAAGAACGTTGATTTCAAAAAAACACTTTACACGCTCAAAGAGTATTTTTTGAATTTCCGCGTGGATTATGAGTCGAAAACGTTTAAGTTTGCGATGCTTTTGCTTTTATCCATAGGGGTAGGCGAACCGCTTTATTCCATCGTTCCTCTGCCGACAAACGTTCTCACACTTTTCCCCGGTGCTTCGACGGTGTATAGTTTTGTGCTGTGTGCTTTGTTATTTGCGATTTTTGCCATTTTCCTATTAAAATCCAAAAACAAGCAAACCGGTAAAAGGTCTGATTTTCTTATAATTTTTTGGATTGTGGCACTGGTATTAAATCTGCTTGTTTTCTTGGCGAGTTTCAATTTGTACGAATACGTGCTGTTTTCCAGTTACGTTTCGAACGGTATCACTATTTTGGTAAGTGTTTGTATCGTTTTGTTGTTGTGCAAAAACAAGCCGCAAAGTCCGGTTTACTTATTGCTTTCCGCGTTGTCTTTTGCGTTTTCAAACACATCTCTTTGGATACTGAAATCAGACATTTCACTTTACAATATATTAAAATCTTTGAACAGTGATGAAACCGCAAAATATTTTATGGAGATTATCTCAGAAAGCAAATATATTCTTCTTGTTTTATTGGTTTTCTTATTGGCATATATTATTCCGCGAAAAATAAGCAAATGGTTAATCTGTGTTCCGACGTTGTCCGTTATTGTTCTTAACTTTATAGATTTGGTGAAAAATTTCTCCTTTACGGCGGTGTTGGATTTCATTATTGAAATCGGTATTTCTGTGGTCTTTGCGCTTTTTGCTTTAAGTTGTTCAAGGGAAACAAAGCAAAGCGACATTGTCGAGGCCAAAGAAAACAGACGAAAAAGCGTACTTAAAATAGGAATACTTTCTGTCAGCGTCACAGCGGTCATTGTCATTGCCGGGTTGTTGTCTTCGGCGTTGGTTTGTAGTTCACAGATTAACAGTGGTATTGCAAAGTGGAAAAGTGACATTGTTGCCGGCAAGTTAACCGATAGTAACGATTGGGATTCGATGAACAAGGATGTTTTCAAATATTCTTGCGCAAAATTTGCGGCACCGTTTGTGGATGAATATTCTTTCTATACTACACTGAAAGAAAATCGTTATACGATGAAAAACATTTCAACCTGTTATACGGCTTATCAAAATAATCGTGTAACAGACGATATCGTTGACACCTTTTCAAATATCAGTGCTGACGAAACGTGGGCAAACAATTCCATCTTATCAGTTTACCACAAAAAATATTTGGAAATGCAACCGGTTACCGAAAAAATCACGGTGCGCGCATCGGTAAGTGTCGACCACGGAAAAATCGAAATTACCGTAAGAAACGACAACGTAATGCCCATATCAAAATGTACGGTTGATTGCGACTTTACTATTTTATTTATTGAAGCTAGTACATATTCAGACAATGAATATGGCAGAGGAACGAAAACAATAGTAATCGAAGATATCAATGGCAAATCCGAAAAAACACAAACCGTTTCCTTTGATCCCGATGATTACTATGATGGTTACGGTTCCTATATATTGGCTACGTTATGGGATAAAAGTATCAGTGCTATCAGCATTGAATAAAAGGGGGCTCATTATGTATTGCTCAAAGTGCGGTAAAGAATTATTGGAAGGGGCTTCCTTTTGTGCTAATTGCGGCTATGCTGTGAATACACAACGTTCTTCTCTAAACCATCCTATCACAGTTGATGGCAACTCACTGTTAAGCACCCTGTCTCAAAGACTTAATACAAACGGTATCATTTGGCTTGTAATAGGAACATTACAACTTTTGGGCGGGATTTTTGTTGAGGGTTGGTTTTTACTGATAGTTGGTGTTTTGAACATCGTTTCTTCTATCCAAGATATGCAGTACAGCAAAACATTATTAGAAAAGCCAAGTGGAATTGTTGCAAAATTTGAGCCTTTAACCGGACCAATAATAACCTTAGTCTACAATCTTGTTATAGGCGGTGTCATAGGTGTTGTCGGTTCTATATATTATTTCTTTGCAATAAGAAATTATGTTATGGAAAATAAGCAGTTTTTTGCAAGTTTAGATGCAGAATAATAAAGAAAATCAGGTTTTTAAACGGTTCCATTTTGAGTGTCGCCTCTAAAACAAAAAGCACTGCGAGAGCAGTGCTTTTTGTTTTGGGAACTAAGTGTGCCTTGCGGCATGTGAAGCACACCTTCGGTGCGTGAAGTTTGCCTTCGGCAAGTGAAGTGCCTGCGGGCGTGGGTGGCACACTTAACTTTACTTTGCGGTGTTACCGCAAAACTACACTATGGCGTTAGCCGTAACTTGACATCGGCTCTGCCGATACTTCACAAACTCTTGCCCCTTCGCGCTTTTATGCTATAATGACTACTGGTGATATATAAATGAATAAAGTTGTTTTTAAGATACACATTTGTGGGATGTCAAAAAAGAATTTAACAAGAAATATTATGATTTATAAGCCGTACAAGACATTTAATGCGGTGCTTCGTTTTAAAAATACGCATAGTTATTATAGTTATAATATTTCTCAGTTGTTAAGTGAATTCAAGAAGAGTAGTCAGTTTAGGGACTGTGACGAAAATTATTATACGATGGATGAATTGACTTGGGATAGTATTTATATTAAGCACAACAATTCGTTATTATCATTTCAATCGGACAAACGAATTTCAGATGTATTTGATTTTTTCAAGAAAAGGAAATTGGAAATAGTTTATATTTTTGTTGCCGGTGGCGCATCGACCTGGTGTTCAGGATACAGATTTGTAGTACACCCCAACGAAGATATACATAAACACACCCCACATGTGCATGTGGAAAAAGATGATATGTCTGTTAGATATTCATTGGAGACTTTGGAACGGTTTCCTCAAGATGTATGTGGTAGAGAATATAAACGTGATGAAAAAAAGATAATAATTCCAGCCCTTAAAAAGAATAAGAAAAAATTATGGGGTTATTGGAATTGTTATATGGGGGGATACTGTTCGCCAATAGTTGACTGTCAAGGAAGAGAATATTATAAAGAGTCGTAAATAATGAAAACCAGGTTTTAGATCGGTTCCATTTTGAGTGTCGGTCCCAAAAATTCCGTCCTCTTG
>JAZOBF010000018.1:0-51705 GCA_045595845.1 Acutalibacteraceae bacterium | reverse complement strand
TGCCCCTGCCAAAAGAACCCCTACCGCAAAAGCGGTAGGCGTTCTTTTTGTAAGAAGTCGGAGACTTGAATCCTCGGCACGCGGAGCGTGTCGTAAGGCGCGTTGTTTTATGCGCACGCGTGTCCCTTTCCTTCATACACTATTATGAGGAGGAGACTATATGCGAGAAAGGTCTTATAACAGGTCGGCGACAGTAGCGTATGCCCGCAGGTGGGCTATGGCGAGAAATCCCTCTTATTATGATTTTGAAAACATAGGCGGCGACTGCACCAATTTTGCCTCGCAGTGCATTTTTGCAGGGGCAAGTGTTATGAATTTTACGGAAGTTTTAGGATGGTATTACCGTTCATCCAATGACCGTACAGCATCGTGGACGGGGGTTGAGTACCTTTACCAATTTCTTATCAATAACCGGTCAGTCGGTCCGTATGCACGAGTGGTTTCACACGAGGAGGCACTGCCCGGTGATATTGTACAGTTAGGTACTTATGGCGGGCGCTTTTATCATTCACCCGTAATCGTTTCGACTACGCCGCAAATTTTAGTGGCGGCACACACCTTTGATGCACTTGACCGCCCCTTATCCAGCTATCGTTACGACCAAGCCCGTTTTCTGCATATCGAGGGAGTGCGTACTTGGTAAAATTATGAAACTTTTTTAAAAGCAACAGGCATTGCCAACGGGTTAGTTGTTCTGTTCTCACAAAAAAATCGACTTGTTTTCACAAGTCGATTTTTTGTTTCGGTATTCTGTTATAAATCCAGTATTTCGCTGATTTTTACGCTTCTGCACTCTTTCATGGATATGTTTGCTGCCATGCCGATTCCGGCAGACATACCGCCGGCTCGTGTGTCGGCCGCCTGTCCTAACGGATCGCTTTCGGTTCCTTTTACCATAACACTTAACATTTTATCATCTGCGCCGCCATGCATCCCTTTCATCTCGGGGAAGCGTATTTTTTGAACTTCGCCTGACGGATAATAAATAGTAAGTTCATCGGTTTTGGAACCGGCGTACATTCCCGCACCTTTTATAGTGGTGAATTCAGCTCTTGCCTTTGTTCCGTTAAATACGATTTTTGCACCCTCATACGGCGAATGTGCCGTAAGCGAATAACTGACCACGGTTCCTTTTTTGTATTTGATGTTTACACTTACGGTATCCTCAATATCAACCTCTTCGGAGAACAAGCACTTGTCTCTTATGTACCCCTGATCATCTTCGCACTCGAAGTACAGTTGTTTGCATAAATCATCGGATACGATATCGAAGTAATACTCGCAAGTATCTTTGTCGGGGCAACCAAAGCAACGCTCATTTTTCTTTCTCGAAACATCGCCGTAAACTCTCTTTGTTCCGAATGCATTGACGACTTCCGGCTCATCATCCAAAAACCAGTTGAGCAAATCGAAGTGGTGTGAGGATTTGTGAATGAGAAGCGAACCTGAATTTTTCCGTTCTCTGTGCCACCGTCTGAAATAGGAAGCGCCGTGGTCGCGGTCTAACATCCATTCATAGTGAACGGAACAAATGTCACCAAGTGTGCCCTCAAGCAAAAACTCTTTGAGTCTTTCAAAAACATGCATATAGCGGCAATTAAATGTGGTCGTCACCTTATGGGCGCTTGCCTTTTCCGCATTGTATATACGCATAAATTTTTCCGGAGTGGTGCAAAGAGGTTTTTCACATATGACATCACAGCCAAATTCAAGAGCTTTCACGATATAATCGTCATGTGTACAATCTATGCTGGCTACGATAACGACATCCGCTTTTGTTTCAGTCAGCATTTTTTCGTAATCGTCAAAAACAGGCACATCGCATCCTGTCATTTTAACGGCAGCGGCTGCTCGTTTGCTGTCAATATCATACACGCCACACATTTTTGCACAATCCGAAAATGTGGTGCAGATCGGCTTGAGATAAGCCAACAGCGCGCGGCTGCCCGTTCCGACTAAAACATAGTTTTTCATAGGATCAATCCTCCTGTTACCAGTTTATAATTCCCGAGGCACTGTCCTCATCGACATAAAGAATCATGTCCGGATGTGTTTTAAGGAGTGTTGCGGGAATCATGTTGGTAACCTCTTTTGCCTTAACGGTATTCTCAACCGCTTCGGCTTTTACCTTGTACGGAACGCAGGATACGATCTTCTTGCACTGCATAATCTGATATGTCGTCATCGAAACCGCCTGTTTCGGCACATCGTCAATCGTAGCAAACCATCCTTCGCCCATCTGTTGTTGTTTGCAACGGTCATTCAGATTAACAACGATATACGCTTCTTTTGTATCAAAATCAGCCGGCGGATCGTTAAAAGCAATGTGGGCGTTTTCGCCTATGCCGATTAAACCGATATCAACCGGTTCTTTTCTGATTTCTTCTGTAAGCTTTGCGATGCCCTCAACAGTGCCGTCGACAAAATGTACTGCTTTCAATGCGCCGACTTTATCAACAAACCGTTCCTGTAGATACTTTCTGAAACTTGCGCCGTGCGTGATGGGGAGTCCCACATACTCGTCAAGATGGAACATCTCGACACAGTCCCACTGAATACCTTTTTCTTCCGTTAGTGCTTTTAATGTGTCAAATTGAGAGGCGCCTGTTGAAAGAACGATTCTGGCACTTCCTTTTTCGGCGATGCTCTCTTTTAACACCTGCGCAACATAGCTTGCTGCACTTTTGCCTAACTGTTCGCTGTTTTTACAAATTCTGATTTCCATTTCCTATCACCTTTCTTATTTTAAAATTTTTCCTTGGATCATGACGGTTTGTATTTGTATATCTTCATTAAAAAATACCAAATCCGCAAAAAAGCCCTGACATATTTTGCCTCTGTTTTCGACATGCATTGTTCTTGCGGGAATTTCACATATCATCTTGATTACATCGCAAAGCGGCACACCCACATCTTTATACATAACCTTAACCAAGCGGTCTGCCGTTGCCACACTTCCCGCATATACGGTCATGTCGGGCAGATACGCAATACCGTCTTTTACGATGCAATCCACGCCGTCGTGCAGAGGCCCGAGAACAGACGGTCCTTCGTCCTGTGCGGCACCTCTCATCGAATCGGTAACAAGACAAATGCGCTCCGGACCCTTGATTTTATAGATCAGTTTTAACAGTTCTAACGGTAAATGTATGCCGTCGGCAATAACCTCTGCTACAACGGAATCTTCTAAAAAAGCTGTTTCTACCGCACCGAGCTTTCTGCCAAGGCCCCGTCTCGTAACCGTGTTCATGCCGGAGTACAGATGCGTTGCGATGTTGCATCCATTGTCTACAAACGGCTTTAATTCCTCATAGACAGCATCTGTGTGCGCAAATGCAGAAACAACCCCCGTTTTATTAAGATATTCGCAGAGTTCTTCGCTTCCTTCAAGTTCAGGAGCATAACTGATTCTTCGGACGGTGCCTTCACCAAGTTCCACCAAAGAAGTATATTCCTCTCTCAAAGGTGGTTTAATATACAAGGGGTTTTGGGCGCCTCTTTGGTTCTGCGAAAAATACGGTCCCTCTAAATGCGAGCCGGCTATGTAAGGTTTGCCGGGAGCATTTTCTTGCATTGCTTGTTTTGTGTTTTCCACAAATAGCCGCATGTTTTCATAAGGCATGGAAGCGGCAGTGGGGAAAATCGTGGTGGTGCCGTGAGTGGCATGGACTTTTGCCGCTTTTAAAATATCTTCGCAAGTACCGTCGGTAAAATCATAGCCACCGGCACCATGCGTATGGATATCCACAAATCCCGGTGCGACATAAAGCCCTTTGGCATCAATTGCCATGTCGAAATCAAGATTTTCATCCGTAAGGGCGACAATTTTGTCATCTTTTATGTATAAATTTTTATTTCGTTGCAGTTGTTCGGTAACATATATTCCGTTGAAAATTTTAACTATCAAAAAATCCCCCCGAAAATGGCTTTGACAAATGGATTATAATATGATACATTATACAAGTAAAGAGACATATTTATTTTTTTTAAAACAATTTTGCATTTTTAATTTTCAATAATATGCTATAAATAGCGGTCAAATAATAAAAAATAAAACTTTTTTGCATATTATAAGATTATTTTGCAGGTGATAGTATGAGCGAGTTTCCATCAATAAAAGAATTGTCTATTGAACCGATTGAGATATGTCTGTATGTACCGCCCATCTTATGGAAGGGCGATCCGGCGGGACATATAGGGATTAATGATTTGTTCTTTTTGGTTCTTGAAGGCGAATGTTTTTTAAGCGTGGATTCGGAAAATTATATCATCAAACCCGGTCAGCTCGCCTATCTCCCAAAAGGAAAAAGGCGGGCGTACACACATGCTTCCGGCAGATTTTCCATGTATGAAATGGCATTTTCGGCAAGTTGTGATGGCAAAAACCTCATGGAATGGTTAGGACTGGCAGAAGAAAATTTTGTGGTGGATGTGGCGGATACTGAAAAAATACGCGCGCTATTTGAAAGCTCTCATCGAAAAGAATCGTATAAAAATCCGTTATATGATATCGGCTGGTGTGCGAACATCATCAACATCATCCGTATGTATGCATATGAACGGCAAAAACAATATGGTTCGGAAAAACAGTCTTTTAAACCGGTTGTTGACTATATGTCTTCCCATTACAATGAGTCGCTTAAAACGGAGGATTTTGCATCACTTGTGCATATGCAACCGACCTATTTTATCAAACAGTTTAAAAAGGTTTACGGGTTGCCTCCCACGGCCTATTTTAACAGGGTGAAAATATATAGAGCGATGGGTATGCTTTCCGGCGCGGACCTGTCAATTGAGGAAATATCCAAACAGGTCGGGATAACCGACACCTCATATTTTGCCAGAATGTTCAAAAACTACTGTGGGATAACGCCCAGTCGATATCGTGCCGAGTTCATGCGAACGGTTATTACGGATGATACAATTTACATATAACGGGTTTCTAATATAAAAGCCGCTTAGAATCTCTAAGCGGCTTTTTGTTGTATGATAATCAAAGGGTGCTTTAGGTGTTTGGCTTTCCTGATTCATCCGGTGTTTTGTGCAGGAAATACAGCATAAAGGGAATACAAGTCAGTCCGTTCAATACATCGGTGACGGGTTGTGCCAGCTGAATGCCGGTGAGTCCCAACAGTTGGGAGCCGAGTAACAGAAGCGGTATAAAGTATATACCGGAACGCAAAAGGGATAGAAACGAAGAAATGCCGGCTTTTCGAATACTTTGATATAACATGTTCACGGGAATGGATAGCGGTAAAAATAAAAGGCCTACCGAGGCATACCGCAACGCGGGTACGCCGAAGATAATTACTGATTCATCCTTTTGAAATGCCTGCACGATCTGCTTAGCAAAGATGAAGCCGGTGGCGGATAACAACAATACGAGTACGAATCCAATGGCAGTTGTGAACAACAACCCTTTTTTTACGCGTTTGTATTTGCCTGCTTGGTAGTTGAACGATGCCACGGGTTGAAATCCTTGGCCGATACCGAGTCCGATGCACATGACAAACATGGAATAGCGGTTTACCACGCTCATGGCAGCGATGGCCGCATCGCCGAATGGTTTGGTCAAGTTGTTAAGCAATCCTGTGGAGAGCGAGGTGAGACCTTGCCGAATCAACGAAGGGAAACCGACTTTGCAAATGGAAAAATAGGTTTTTGCCGAGCGACTGACATGGCAGAGGCGAAGCTTACTCTGCGCCATGCGCTCGAACATAACAAGCAGGATGACAAAACTGATGACCTGTGAGATGGCGGTTGCCATGCCGGCACCGAACACGCCGAGGTCCCAACGCATGACAAACACATAGTCTCCCAAAATATTTAAAAGACCGCCCGCGGTCAGACCGAACATGGCATAAAACGCTTTGCCCTCGTATCGAAGGTTGTTATTGAGAATCAGTGATCCTACCATAAAGGGACAGGAAAGCAATACCCACATCCCATAGTCTTTAGCGTGCGGTAAGATGGTGTCCGTACTGCCCAGTAAGCGCATCAGGGGGTCCAGAAAGATCAGCCCCAGTACCGCCAACACGGTGCCGGCCAACATACCCACATAAAAAGCAGACGAGACATATTGCGAGGCCTCTTTGGTGTTTTTATCTGCGAGTGATTTGGATACAAAAATACCGGAACCGTGTCCCAGCATAAATGATAGTGCTTGGATGACTGCTTGTAGGGTGAATAACACCCCGGTTGCACCTTGTGCGCTGGCTCCCAATGTGCCGACAAAATAGGTGTCTGCCAGGTTATATATGTTGGTGATGAGCATCGAGATCGTCGTGGGGATACCTAATGCTACAATCAATTGCGATACCGGTGTTTCGGTCATCCGTTTGTAATAAAGATCTGTTTGCGTAGCCGTGCAGACCACCTCTTTTTTTGTTTTATTATACAACGATTGCCATGTCATTGCAAATGTTTTGGTTGCAAAAATTGTCGGTTTATGTAAAATAGGAAAAGGTGGTGGTAGGATGAAACGGTTTGGTGTTATTTTTGTATGGGCGATGGCAGCGGTTCTGTTGATTGCGGTGTCAATCACGGCGGTGAGCGACCGATTGGCACTCGTTCCGCTAACCACGCAAACGCTTGTAACCACCATCACCGAACCCGCCGCGTTTACGGTGAATCTTAACACGGCAACGGCGGATGAGTTACAACAACTTGAGGGCGTCGGACAGGTCTTGTCTGCACGAATTATTGCGTACCGCGAAGCAAACGGCTCTTTTACTTGCATAGAGGATTTGCTGGATATTGAGGGTATCGGACAGACACGGTTGGAAAAATGGCGACCATATTTGACAGTATGAAAGCGCCGACTCGCTTATGAGTCGGCGCTTTGTTATACATTTGCAGGAAGTGTGGTGCGCTTTTGACCAAGATGGGCGTCGTTGGCAGATTGTATCAGACGGAATGTGTCGTTGTCATATCCTACGATCGTCACGGATGCATTGGTGGGCCAAGGAACCGTTTTCATTTCATCGAGTGGTTTTCCTTCACAGTGACACAATAAGGTGCGAATCGGTGTGGCGTGGGTGGCAATCACCAGCGTTTTGTCATCGTTTTTGGAGGCGATACGGCGAAGCGCGGACAGAAATCGTGTTTGTAAGGCGGCTACCGATTCACCGTTGTCGCAAACAGCGTTGCCGATATCGGATAACCAAACGGAGTAGGAAGAAGGGAAGTGCGTTTGCAGATCATCGTATGTCGTGCCCTCCCAGTCACCGGCAAAGATTTCGCGCAGAGTATCATCTTTAATGATCGGCAGATTGAAAAGGTCGGCAACCGCTTTTCCTGTGTAAAAAGCGCGCGCAAGGTCGCTGGCATACACCGCATCGACGGTATAGTGCGATGCAATATAAACGGCGGTCGCTTCGGCTTGCGCTTTTCCTGTTTCGGAAAGCGGGACATCCAAATGTCCCGCAAACCGTTCTTCCAGATTTGCCTGACTCTCTCCGTGACGGATGAGCAACAATGTGGTCATGGTATCAACCCTCGGTTTCAAAGTTGAAAACAGTATACTATAGTTGATGCAGAAAATCAACAATGCGGACGAAAAGGAGAGTACAAATCCGAACCCCTTTGATTTATACACGCTAACGCGTGATGATATACAGTCCTGACGGACTGAGGAGATACAACGATAGCAACGCTATCGTTGATGATATACCATTGCTTTCGCAATGAATAAGAAATCCAAGCCCGTAGGCTTGGGTTTCGTTTTGTACAAGGTGGGAGTTTTCATCTCGTTTATGAGTTTCGGTACAGCGAATGAGGGCGGTACAACGCGACGGGCTAAAAACAGTCCACAGGACTGTTTTCTTAACGCCCTTTCGAACCCCTTCGGACAAAAAAGAGAGCACCACCTTGCGGTGATACTCTCTTTTTGGCGCGCCCGAAGGGATTCGAACCCCTGACCTCTTGATTCGTAGTCAAGCACTCTATCCAGCTGAGCTACGAGCGCAGATGTGAACAACGAAACAAATTATAGTGGGTTTGTTATTAAAAGTCAAGAGCTTTTTGAAAAATTTTTGGACCTTAAATTTATCAAGCGTTTTTGCACACGATGAAACAGCGTGGACGGAATTGAAAACAGCGATACAAACGATTGGCGCAGGTAAAGGTGGGCGATTACATCGGCAAAAGCGATAATTATCAAAAAGTTGCCGACCAATTTAGGGGACAGGAACGGATAGTCTACCATGCCGTATACCACAAACGCTACCACGAAGATTACCATGGCGTTTCCGAGCCCGCTGCCGCGACGGTTTCGGTTTGCCAGTTCCAAACTGTTTTGCAACAGGCGGATAGCAATCATACACATAATGAACAGGGAGATGAATCCGCCTTCTACCAACAGCTGCAGCACTAAATTGTGTGCGTGGGGGGCGCCCACACCTGCGTTTTGCAGTTGTTCCCAGAAATTACTGATGCCGGGACCTAACCCGAACAGAGGATGACTGATAATGGTGCGAATGGCGACATCCCACGCCTCAAAGCGTTCGAAAATTGCAAAATCGCTACCGCCTTGCCCAATGGATAAAAAACGGCTCATAATGGCTTCGGGTACCAAGGCAATGGTGGCCGCCAGACATAGTGCGAGCGGGGTAATGCGTTTCAAATTGGTAACGAAAATCATTACGAGCATGGATAACAAGGCAATATACGCGCCGCGTGAAAGTGACACGGCAGCGCCAAGAATTGCCATAAACAGAAATAAGCGGGACAGTAATGAATGACGGGTGCGCAGTTCCGAAAAACCGTAATAGCCAATCAACGGCAACACCATGGCCAAATATTCGCCGAGAATATTGGGATTATTAAATGTGCCGCTCGCGCGGTCGTCCGCCATGTGCAGATCAATATCCATGGGGAAATATTTGTAGAAGAATTCGTCGACCGGCAGCCATAATTGATTGGGAACATCCCGCTGCAAGATACTGATAAAGAGATATTGCGCGCAAGCGACTAACCCGATAAATGCCGCTACAAATCCCGTTAAGAACAAGGCGGTATGCAGGCGGTGCCGATTACAGATGACGGTGGTGACCGTCAGATATCCGCAGAACATGACGGCCCACATGGCAAAGGTGGAAAGGCTGTTTAACGGGTGCGCGGAATATGTGATTCCGATGGCGGTATACAGGAGATAGACAAGCAAGAGTTTGCCCAGCATACCAATCTGGACCGTTGTGTGGCGGCGATGTGCATCTATGATGGCGGCAACTAATGAGCCCATTGCTAAGACCGGCGCACAAAATTCCGGGAATACCGGTATCAAAACCAACAGCAGAATCGCCCACATAAAAGACTGCTCGCGGCGGAACAGGCGTTGCCACTCTTTACGCATCCGTTACTCACTCCTTTCGTACAAGTCTATCAAGAGTATATCCAAAAATTGACTGAGGTTCAATCTTTGTTACAAACTTGTTACACTTTTCTCTTTACGCACGCGGTGAAAAATGCTACACTGGTGGTAGAACAAGAACGGAGGGGTTGTATGAAATGGTTTGCAACGCTGACAACAGTTATGGGTTGTCTGCTCCTGTTCTTGTGTGGTTGCCATACCGAAACTTCGTTGCCGTCACGAACGGGTTTTGCACTGGATACGGTGGTGACCATCACGGTGTATGATGCGGGACAAGCAAAAGCTGAAACTGCTCTGTCCGCCGCTTTCTCCGAAATTGAACGGCTGGAATCGTTGCTGAGTGTCACACGCGAAAGCAGCGATGTTGTGCGCCTGAACACGGCAAACGGTCAACCGATTACGGTATCCGAAGAAACTGCCGAGGTGCTCTCGCTCGCGTTGCATTACGCGCAAGTATCGGATGGCGCATTAGACATTACCATTCGCCCCGTATCGCAACTGTGGGATTTTTCTGCCGAGACCATTCCGAATGCACAAGCGTTGCAACAGGCGGTGTCTCTGGTGAATTATCACAATCTGGCAACGGACGGTCAAACCGTCACGCTGACGGAGGGTGCCGTTGACTTGGGCGGCGTCGCCAAAGGCTATATTGCCGACAGGGTGGCGGCGGTGCTCAAGGAACAAGGTGTTCGCGCAGCACTTGTCGACCTCGGCGGCAATATTGTGGCGGTCGGTAATAAAGCGGGACAGCCATTTCGCATTGGCATTAAAAACCCGTCCTCGCCGGATTCGTTATGCGCGATCGTAGAGGGCTGTGATGTTTCGGTCGTGACCTCCGGAATTTATGAGCGCGGGTTTGATAAAGACGGGGTACGGTACCATCACTTATTGGACCCCTCAACGGGCATGCCGGTTCAGAATTCCTTAGCATCCGTTACGGTTGTCTGTCAACGCTCGGCGGATGCAGATGCGTTGTCTACCGCTTGTTTTGTGTTGGGGGAGGAGCGAGGAATGGCGTTGATTGAATCTCTTCCCGATGCGGAAGCCTTGTTTGTGCGGCGGGACGGAACGATGCAAGGGACTTCGGGATTATCCTACACAATGCCGTAGAAAAAACAAACGATTTTATTGCTTTTCTTAAAGAACTGTGTTATACTAAGCGGTGGCGCCGTGTACTTTGGGGCATACGGGCTGATGGGTCCTGTGCGACGGAGGCCCGTGAACCATGTCAGGCGGGGAACCGAGCAGCATTAAGCGGATTCTTCCGTGTGCCGCAGGTAACCTGTTGGCCCGTATGCCCGAAAGGACATGGCGTTTTCAAAAGGAGGCGGGAACATGTATCAAGTTTTATACCGCAAATGGCGTCCGCAAACCTTCACGGAGGTGTATGGGCAACCGGCCGTTACCACGGCACTGAAAAATGAATTGCGTTCCGGCCGTTTGGCGCATGCATACCTGTTCACCGGTTCGCGGGGAACAGGTAAGACTTCTTGTGCCAAAATTTTGGCAAAAGCTGTCAACTGTCTTAATCCGCAGGACGGCGATCCCTGTAACGAATGTGATAACTGCCGCGGTATTGACGCCGGTACCATTTTAGATGTGGTCGAGATTGATGCCGCCTCCAACAACGGTGTCGACAACATTCGCGATCTTCGTGACGAGGTAAACTTCTCGCCTGTTGTAGCCAAATACCGCGTATACATCATAGACGAGGTGCATATGCTGTCGCCCGGTGCGTTTAATGCCTTGCTCAAAACGCTGGAAGAACCGCCCGAGCACGCTATCTTCATTTTGGCGACTACCGAGGTGCATAAGTTACCTGCAACGATTTTGTCGCGTTGCCAACGGTTCGATTTCGGTCGCATTCCTGCGGCAGATATTGCGGCACGGTTGCAATATGTTGCCGATCAAGAACAATTTTCCCTTACTAATGATGCCGCGGTACTGATTGCGCGCCTCGCGGACGGCGGTTTGCGTGATGCGTTGTCACTGCTTGATCAATGCCTGTCCCGTTCACGGGAAATCACGGCGGATACGGTGGCAGAAGCCACCGGTATGGCGGGGCGTGAGCATTTGTTCAAGCTCGCTCGTGCCGTGCGCGAGCATGACGGAACGACGGCCCTTACGGTGTTGAATGCTTTGTATGACGGCTCCAAAGATATGGAACGGTTATGCGTAGAAATGATTGAATTTTACCGCAATCTGATGATCTTAAAGAGTGTACGGAAACCCGAAGACCTGATTGCGGTATCATCTGCCGAAATGCAAGAATTGCGCGGGGAGGCGGAAGGGCTGACGCTCGGTGCGGTACTGCATATCATGGATGTTTTACAAAGTACCTTGGATCGCTTAAAAGGCGGTGTTTCCCGCCGTGTAGAAATGGAAACAACGCTGTTGCGTCTGTGCGAACCGCGTTTGGATACCACACCCGAAAGTTTGTTGCGGCGTATCGAAAATTTGGAGGCGGGTATCGTGACCGTGAAGGCAGCGCCCGCACCGATTGCGTCGGCGCCGACGCCTGAACCAACGCCCGCGTCGACACCCGCGGAGTCATTGACTCCCGTAACGGCACCCGCGGAAGCGTCTTCATCCGAAATGCAACCGTTTGACCGGTGGGCAGAGGTGCTTGCTCGTCTTGCCGAAAGTTGCCCGCCGTTGTACGGTGTTTTGACCGACTCGCAGGCCATGACCGACGGTGATAAACTGGTGGTCATTACGGATAACGATCTGTTTGTATCGTTAGTCAAAACGGACGGCAATAAATTCACGCTTATGAATGCGGTACAGGCGGTTGCCGGCAAACCGATGCGTATCAGCCGCGGCCGCCCCGTCAAACAGGAAACGAAACAAACAGAGCCGATGAACGATCCGTTGTCAGCATTTTTAAAGCAGAGCGCCGAAGCAGGCGTTACCATTGAAGTGAAAGGATGATCCTCACATGAAAGCACGGTTACCGCAAGGCTACGGAAATGCCGGTGGCGGCAATATGCAAGCCATGCTCAAGCAAGCACAAAAAATGCAAGAAGACATGGCAACTGCCCAAGCCGATCTGGAACAGCGTGAATACACGGCAACAGCCGGCGGCGGTATGGTGAAAGCCACGGTTGATGGTACGCATTTGCTGCGTTCCATCGAACTGCAACCCGAAGCGGTTGATCCTGACGATACCGAGATGCTGGCCGATATGATCGTAGCGGCTGTTAACGAAGCGGTGCGTAAGGCACAGGCGGATTCCGAAGAAACGCTCGGCAAGATCACCGGCGGCATGAAAATGCCGTTTTAATTATGTGTAAGCGTGTGATTTGGTGGTGCTTAACGCTTGCTTGTGCGGCACTCATTTTAGGGTTTTCTTTGCAATCCGTAAAGACCTCGCTTAAAATAAGCGGTTCGCTGACCGATATTGTACTGGAACAGGATACCGACTATAAAGAATCGTCACCCACTTCTCAAAAAGTTAAAAACGATAAGGTGCACGATACATTGCGAAGCGGTGCCCACATCGCACTTTTTGCCGTCCTTTCGTTTTGCGCGTCGAGGCTGGCTGATACCTATACCAAAAAATGGTGGATAGCGATTTCGTTGCCGTCGTGTTTTGTGTTTGCAATATTGGATGAGTGTGCTCAATATTTGCGCCATGCCGGCAGGAAATTTGAGTTAGCGGATATTGGCAAGGATTGGTTGGGCGTGTTGATCGGTGTAGCGGTTGCCGCGGTTGTGGTACTTGGGTGGAATGTATATCACCGAAGAAAGCAGGAGGAGACGAATCATGGCGTATCGGGTAGTGGCGTTGGATAATTTAATAGAACAATGGGAACGCTTGCCCGGTATCGGTCATAAAACAGCGGTGCGGCTGGCGTTTTCCATACTTTCCATGTCGGATGAGCAAAGCAACCGATTTGTGGAAGCTATCGTGAATGCCAAAAAGAACATTCACGAATGTGAGATTTGTTGTAATCTGACCGATGGGGAACAATGTACGGTGTGTTCGGCATCCAACCGTGACGAGAGCGTTATTTGTGTGGTGGAAGAACCCCAAGATGTGCTCGCGTTTGAACGGATGCGTGAATTTCACGGCGTCTATCATGTTCTGCACGGTACTATTTCACCCATGAACGGTATCGGGCCGGATCAGCTGCGTATTAAACAACTGCTCACACGGGTAGCAAATACTGACGTTACAGAGGTAATCATGGCAACCAACCCTACCGTCGAGGGGGAAGCAACCGCCATGTATCTCTCAAAACTTCTTAAACCTTTTGAAATCAAAGTGACACGCCTTGCTTACGGTATCCCCGTGGGCGGCGATCTGGAATATGCCGATGAGGTTACACTCAGTCGCTCGTTTGAAGGACGAAGCGAATTGTAAAATACTTGACAAGGAGGAACGGTCATGGCGGGCGAGCGCACCGGTACAAAGACCATTGCGGAAAATCGAAAAGCCTTCCATGACTATTTTGTCGAGGAGTCTATGGAAGCGGGCATTGAATTGTGCGGCACCGAGGTCAAATCGCTGCGCAAGGGTGCGGTGAATCTCAAGGATTCGTGGTGTTCTGTGGATAACGGCGAACTCTTTATCAAGGGTATGCACATCAGTCCCTATGAACAGGGCAACATTTTTAACCGCGATCCGATGCGTGTGCGGCGACTGCTTATGCATCGTCGGGAAATTATGCGGTTGTACGGATTGTTAAAACAGCAACAGGGATTGACGCTAATCCCGCTATCGTTATATTTTAAAGGTTCGCGTGTCAAGGTACAGTTAGGGTTGTGTCGCGGTAAAAAGCTGTATGACAAGCGAGAAGACGCGGCGCGTCGTGATATGAAACGCGAAGCCGAGCGCGCCATGCGTCAAAAGGAGGTTTAACGGATGAGCCTGCTATCGGTCGTTGTTCCGGCCTACAACGAAGAACAGAATATTGCGCTTGCCGTCGCCAGACTTTCCGAGGTGTTGGAAACGGCTCGAATTCCGTATGAATTGATTTTCGTGGATGACGGGTCCAAGGATCACACCTATGCCGTTATTTGTGAAGAATCGCGCTGTAATGCGGCGGTGCGCGGTGTGTCATTCAGCCGTAATTTCGGCAAAGAAGCCGCCATTTTCGCCGGCATGAGCGAAGCGAAAGGCGATGCCTGTGTCGTGACGGACTGTGATTTGCAATTCCCACCCGAAGTTATTCCGAAAATGTGGGAACTGTGGCAACAGGGTTTTGAAGTCATCGAGGGAAAAAAGAGCAACCGCGGTCGTGAAAAAGCGACTCACGGCATATGCGCTCGCCTGTTTTACCGTCTGATTGGTAAAGCGGTTGGCATGGACATGCAGTCATCGTCCGATTTTAAGCTGTTAGACCGCCGCGTAGTGGATGTGATGAACACCCTGCAGGAAAAGGACACCTTTTTCCGCGCCTTATCTTTCTGGGCGGGTTTTCGCACCGCAACGGTGGAATTTGATGTGGCGGAGCGTGCGAACGGCCAGTCAAAATGGTCCATCAGCGGGTTGCTTACATACGCCGTTAACAACCTGACCTCGTTTACCACCGCACCGTTGCGTGTGGTGACGGTACTGGGAACGGTATCGTTGATTGCGTCTTTTGTGATGGCGGTTCAAACACTCATCCGCTTTTTTATGAGTTCCGCCGTTGAGGGCTTTACGACCGTTATTTTACTCTTGCTTATGATCGGCGGTGCGATCATGATAAGCTTAGGAATTATCGGGCATTATATCGCCCGCATTTACGACGAAGTGAAAAACCGCCCGCGCTATATTATAGCGCGCCGTACAGAGGAGGAATGAGCCATGCTGTTGACGCTTGATTTGGGCAACACCAACTTGACCGTCGGCGCTTTCCGTGACGATACCTTGGTATGCGAATGTCGCATTGCCACCGACCGTACACGAACCGGTGACCAATACGCGGTTGAGCTGCTCTCCATTCTGCGACTGTACGGTATTTCCGAATCGGAAATTGACGGTGCAATTTTAAGCTCGGTCGTTCCCGGCTTGGACAAGGTGCTGAGTGACGCGGTCAAACGCGCCACCGGTGTCACACCGTTTCTCGTTGGTCCCGGTGTTAAAACCGGCATGAACATCCGTATCGACAACCCCGCCCAGCTCGGTGCGGACTTGTTGGTCGGCGCGGTTGCGGCGGTCTCCAAATACGGTGCACCGTGTATTATTTGGGATCTCGGTACGGCGACCACCGTGTCGGTGGTAGATACTGACGGTGCTTTTCGCGGAGGCGCGATTATGCCGGGCGTAGGCACTTCGCTGGAATCCTTGGTTAACAAAGCGTCCTTATTGCCGCGTATTCGCGTGGAAGCACCGACACAAGTGATCGGCACCAACACCACCGATTCGATGAAATCGGGAGTGGTATTCGGTACAGCCGCTATGCTGGACGGCATGTGCGATCGCATCGAGGAACAACTCGGCACCCGTGCGACGGTTGTAGTAACCGGTGGTTTAGGGCAAGAGATTGCCTCTCATTGTCGGCACGAGACTGTGTACGACGGCAGATTGTTGTTGGACGGTCTGCGCCTTATTTATGTCAAAAACCGTCCCTGACGATTTTTGAAATATTATGCGCTGCATCCCGCTTGGTGAGCAGCAGCAAGGAGACATGAACAATGCAAAAGAAAACGATGAATTCTACCCTGCGTATGGTAGAACTGGCCATTTTGACTGCCATTATTGTGGTGTTACAACTGACCGGTACTGCCATTAAATTCACGGCCTTAGGTACGAGTATCAGTCTGGTTCTCATTCCGATTGTTTTGGGTGCCGTATTGCTGGGACCGGCGGCAGGCGCCTGGCTTGGCGGTGTATTCGGTTGTATCACTTACTTAATGGGCGTATTCGGCATGGATGCGTTTACGGCTATCCTGTTTCAAGCACATCCGTTGTTAACGGCACTGGTGTGTTTTGGAAAAGGGATTTTGGCGGGGTTTTGCGCGGGCATAGTGTATCGACTGTTCAGCGCAAAGAACGCGACTGTTGCGCTGTTCTTATCGTCAGCGGTAGCGCCTGTTGTTAACACCGGTTTGTTTATTTTGGGCGCGCTGTTTATGAGTGATACTCTGACCGCGAATTTTGTGGCAGAAGGATCAACGGTGTTGTATTTTTTGGTAATCGGTTGTGCCGGTATTAATTTCTTATTGGAATTGGCACTCAACTTGGTGGTAACACCGTCTATTTCATCCGTTGTGGGCGCGATTGCCAAACGCATCAATACATAAGGAGCCGATATCATGTCGACACCCGACATCTTTGACCGCGTGATGAGCACGAAACTCCTAAAACCGTGGTATGTGCCCTATCAAAAGCATAAGGAAAAACTGTTGTATTTGTTTTTCGGCGGATTGACCACTGTGACGAGCCTCGTCACATTCTGGCTTGTGAACGGTGTCATGACAGCAAATGAGCATATTGCCAATGTTGCCTCATGGCTATTGGCGGTGCTGTTTGCCTTTGTCACCAATCGAAAATGGGTTTTTAAGGCCAAAGCGAGCGAAAAAGTAACCTTTTTGCGACAACTACTGGGTTTTTATGGTGGGCGCCTGTTCACATTCGGTGTTGAAGAACTGCTGATATTGGTGTTTATCACTTGGCTTCATTTCAACAGTATGGCGGTGAAGATCTCGGCACAGATCGTGGTGTTGATTCTCAATTATATCGTTAGCAAACGATTGGTTTTTCGCACAGGCAAATAAAACAACCGCGTGGCCGTGCCACGCGGTTTATTTTTTGCCGAAATCGCCCATACTACTCGTGGAGGCGATCGGATGGAACCCTTTTGGACAAAGTCGGCAACACTGCCATCGTTTGGAACGCTGCCGCACGATATTCGTGCGGATGTGTTGGTGATAGGCGGCGGGCTGACGGGATTGTTGTGCGCGTATCATCTGCAGAGAGCGGGTTTGGATGTTGTGGTTGCCGAAGCAAACACTATCGGTAGTGGCGTGACAGAGAGGACAACTGCCAAAATCACCACACAACACGGAGCCGTCTACCATACCATTGCGGGAAGGTACGGGATGCAGGCGGCGCGGCAGTATTACGAAGCGAACAGGGACGCGCTGGAAGCGTACGGCGAAATTGCGGGTGACTTTGATCGTAAGATTTGCGATGGTTTTTTATTCTCCCGTACCCATCGGGAGGTGCTCGAAACCGAACAGACCGTACTTCGCACCATCGGCGCTCAAACGGAATGGGCGGAGGATGTTGAATTACCGTTTCCCGTAGCGGGCGCTCTGCGCATCCCCCATCAGGCACAGGTACATCCGCTCAAATTACTGAACGCCGTAATACCGAATTTGAGAGTCTACGAGCATACCCGTGTGCGCGAGATTCGCGGTAATATTGCCACCACCGACAACGGCACAACCATCACCGCCGAGTCGATTATCGTGGCAACACATTTCCCGTTTCTCAACCGACACGGCGCATATTTTCTTAAACTGTATCAGCATCGCTCGTATGTGTCGGTGGTGGATAACGCACCGCCACTCAACGGCATGTATTGGGAAGCAAGTGACAGCGGACTTACCTTTCGGCAATATGGCGAGCAGATGCTCATTGTCGGCGGGGGACACCGAACGGGTAAACGCGGTTTGGGTTGGGATGCGGCTCAACAGGTTGTGAATCGGTACTATCCGAATGCCTGTATTACGGCGCGGTTTGCCACGCAGGATTGTATGTCACTTGATGGTATTCCCTATATCGGCCGTTATGCGAAACACACGCCGCAACTATATGTTGCTACCGGCTTTAACGGTTGGGGCATGACCTCTGCTATGACGGCGGCTTTGCTTTTGACAGGGGAACTTATCGGCAAACCAAAAGCGTGGGCGCCGTTGTTTTCACCTGATCGCAGTATCTGGCATGAACAACTCGCGATCAACGCCGGTGAAACACTCAAAACCGTCTTAACGCCGACCGTGCCGCGTTGTCCGCATCTCGGTTGTGCTCTTAAATGGAATGCCGCAGAGCACAGTTGGGACTGTCCTTGTCACGGATCGCGGTTTTCGGAGGACGGCAAATTGCGAAACGGCCCCGCTACGGGTGATTTAAAAAAGGGATGATCGAGTGATCATCCCTTTTCGTCTTATTCCTGTTCTGCAATCTTGCGTCCCATTAACACACCCATGACCGAGGCCATCATCAGTCCGCGTGTCCAACCGCTGGAATCTCCCAAGCAATGCAACCCTTTCACATTGGTGTTCAAGTCGGTGTCCATGCGTACACGATTACTGTAGAATTTCAGTTCCGGTGAATACAACAGTGTTTCATACGAAGCAAAGCCGGGCACAACATGGTCCATCGCTTGAATAAAGTTAATAATGTTGATCATGGCGCGGTACGGCATTGCAGCGGTAATATCACCTGCCACCGCATCCGGTAAGGTGGGGCGGAGGTTGGATTGTGACAGTTCCTTTTGCCAAGTACGCTTGCCGTCCAAAATATCACCGAATCGTTGTACCAAAATGTGCCCCGCACCCAGCATGTTGGTCAGTTCGCCGACCTTTTGTGCGTAGGCAATCGGCTGATTGAACGGTTGATTAAAGTTATGTGAACACAAAATCGCCAAATTGGTGTTGTTGGATTTTAGTTCTTTATAAGAGTGACCGTTGACCACGGCAAGGTCGTCATCGTAGTTTTCCTGACTGACAAACCCGCCGGGATTTTGACAGAAGGTACGCACCTTGTTTTTAAACGGGCGGGGATAGCCGATCAATTTGGACTCATATAATGTTTCGTTGACGGTTTCCATTACCTCGTTGCGCACCTCAACACGCACGCCGATATCCACCGTACCGGGTTGGTGTGCGATGTTATGCTCTGCGCAGATTTTTTCCAACCAATCCGCTCCGCGGCGGCCCGTCGCGATTACGGTATGCATTGCTTCAACGGTGAGATCCGCCTTTCCGTCGCTGATACACACACCGCGGCAAGTGCTGCCGTCCAGTAGCAGATTGGTGCACTCGTAACCAAACAAGATTTCCACGCCGTTGTTCTGCAGATATTGTTCAATAGCGAGATAAATTCCTTGCGCTTTTTCCGTACCCATGTGACGGATGGGACAATCTACCAGTTTTAGTCCCGCTTGGATTGCGCGTGTGCGGATTTCTTTGACTTTGTCGGTGTTTCCAAGTCCCTCGACATGCGTATCCGCACCAAATTCCAGATAGATGCTGTCCGCATAATCAATCAAATCTTGTGCAACATCTTCACCGATAAGTGACGGCAAATCGCCGCCGACCTCATAACTGAGCGATAATTTACCGTCGGAAAACGCACCCGCGCCGGAAAACCCGGTAGTGATATGGCAGTACGGCTTGCAGTTAACGCAATGGCCGACTTTCGCTTTGGGACACCGACGATTTTCCACCGCCTGGCCTTTCTCCACAATCATAATCTTTTGTTTGCTGCCGCGGCGGAGCATTTCCAACGCGGTAAAGATACCGGCAGGACCGGCACCGACGATCACGACATCACGCTTCATACCATAACCCCCTTAGTATTGGAGTTTCCCAACACAAAATTATAGCAAGACACATAAATGCTTGTCAACTGTAAATTTTACAAGTATCACTTGCGTATTTGGTGTGTTATATGCTATACTGACTCTGTATGAAAGGATGGTGACAGCGTGTGGATATTCGTGTCGGTGATATATTGACCATGAAAAAAACGCATCCGTGTGGCGGTGCTACCTTTTCGGTGTTGCGCATCGGCATGGATTTTCGCTTGCGCTGTGAAACCTGCGGTCATGAAATGATGATCCCGCGTATCAAAGCGGAAAAGAATATCCGCAAAGTGGAGCGGGAGGAGTAGCAACACACAGTCAACCCATAAAATGAAGGAGAGATGACTGTGTTAGACCGACTCAAAGAAGTGGAAAAGCGCTATGACGAGTTGATGGCGCGCCTGTGTGATCCGACGGTGGTGGCACAGGTGGATTTGTACCGCGATTTAACGAGGGAAAGCAAACAGCTCGAACCGATTGTCGAGACCTATCGTGCGTATGCCAAGGTTCGCGAAACCGAAGCGGAAGCGAAAGCGTTGCTTGATACCGTGGGCGTTGATCGCGAACTGCGAGAATTGGCGGAAGAAGAATGGCAGGACAGTCGCCGCACTGCCGAGCGGTTGTCGGAAGAGTTAAAGATTTTGTTATTGCCGAGTGATCCCAATGATGACCGCAATGTGATTGTCGAGATCCGTGCGGGTGCGGGCGGCGAAGAATCCGCGTTGTTTGCCAACAGCTTGTATCGTATGTATACCCTGTATGCCGCGGCAAACGGTTATCAGATAGAACCGGTAGGCGCGAACGGAACCGAACTCGGCGGGTATAAAGAAATCAGTTTTATGATTACCGGACACGGTGCTTACAGCCGTCTTAAATTTGAAAGCGGCGTTCACCGCGTACAACGCGTCCCCGAAACCGAAGCCGGAGGTCGTATTCACACCTCTACCGTCACCGTTGCGGTGTTACCGGAAGCGGAAGAAGTAGAACTCGAAATCAATCCTGCCGATTTGCAGATCGATACCTACCGCGCCAGCGGTGCGGGTGGTCAGCATATCAACAAGACGGAGTCCGCTATCCGCATTACGCATATTCCCACGGGTACGGTTGTGGAATGTCAGGACGAACGGAGTCAGTACAAAAACAAAGACAAGGCCATGCGGGTGTTGCGTGCACGGTTGTTTGAACAAAAGCAGCAAGAACAGCAATCCGCGATTGCGGCTGACCGCCGTTCACAGGTGGGCACGGGTGATCGCAGTGAGCGCATTCGGACCTATAACTTCCCGCAGGGACGCGTTACCGATCATCGGATCGGGCTTACTTTGTATAAATTGGATGCGGTCATGGACGGTGCGTTGGACGAACTGATTGACGCGCTGATTACGGCAGACCGCACTGAAAAGCTGCAAAAAGGATAATGAACTATGCAAACTTTGCATTTTACCGATCGGGAAGAAGACTTGCTCCTCGCCGCTGATCTGCTCAAGCGCGGTGAGCTGGTTGCCATCCCGACCGAAACGGTATACGGCCTTGCGGCAGACGCGCTAAACGGCGCCGCCGTGGCCAACATTTTCAAAGCCAAAGGCCGGCCCGCCGATAATCCCCTCATCGTGCATATCGCCGATCGTGATCGGTTGAATGACTTGGTTGCGGATATTCCGAAAACAGCGGAGGTACTGGCGGATGCCTTCTGGCCCGGTCCCCTTACGATGATTTTCAAAAAAGCTGCTTGTATTCCGCATGAGGTGAGTGCCGGTCTGGATACCGTGGCGGTACGGATGCCCTCGCATCCCGTTGCACGGCGGATTATTGCGCTTTCTTGCCCGCTCGCGGCACCGTCGGCCAACCGTTCAGGCATACCCAGCCCTACCGACGCGGCACGGGTTGCGGAGGATATGGATGGCCGTATCGCGGCGGTCGTGGACGGCGGCACTTGCCAAGTGGGTGTCGAATCTACGGTTGTCGATGTCACAGGCGATTGCGTACGCGTACTGCGTCCGGGTGCCGTCACGGTTGAAATGCTTACAGAGGCGGTGGGGAAGGTCGAGGTCGATCGGGCGGTCACGCACGAATTGCAAGCGGGGGCAACGGCAGCGTCCCCCGGTATGAAATACAAGCATTACGCGCCGAAAGCCCGCGTGGTATTGGTGAAGGGTTCGCCTGAGGCGTATACCGCGTATGTCAATGCGCACGCCACCGACGGCGTGATGGCATTGTGCTTTGACGGCGAAGAAACGGCTTTGAAAGTCCCGTTTTTGACCTACGGCACGCGTGCCGATCATACGCAACAGGCACACCGCTTGTTTGAAGCATTGCGCGTATTGGATGAACAACAGGCGCTGGTGGCATATACCGCCTGCCCGTCTGCTGACGGTATCGGACTGGCGGTGTATAACCGTCTGCTCCGCGCGGCGGGATTCGAGGTGATTGAGCTTGACTGATATATTTATCGTGGGCTTGACGGGTTCTACCGGTGCGGGGAAAAGCGAGGTTGCTCGTGTCATGGCACAGCGTCCGTTATGGACGGTCATTGACGCCGATGTGTTATCGCGCCGTGTGGTGGAGTGCGGAAAACCCGCACTCCTTCAACTGGTAAAACACTTTTCACCCGATATTTTAAATACGGATGGTACGCTCAACCGCAAACGGCTTGCCGAAAAAGCATTTGCGTCGTCCAAAGAAACGGCGGCGCTTAATGCTATCGTGCATCCGGCAGTACAGCAGGAAATACAACGGGAATTGGAGCATGCCCGTGAAAACGGTAAGGCGGTTGCCGTCATTGATGCGCCGTTGTTATTACAAGCGGGGTTGGATGCCATGTGTGATTACACCGTTGCCGTGATAGCCACCCCCGCGATTCGTAAAGCGCGTATCATGACGCGAGACGGACTGACATCGACACAGGCGGAAAACCGCATGAGCGTGCAACCGTCGGATGAGTATTACGAACCGCGCGTTACCGCGGTGCTTCACAATCTTGCTGACCGTAACGCTTTGCGGCAGGCGGCCATCACATTATGCGAACAGATCGAGGGAGCGGCAATATGAAACGAACATGGCTTAAGATCGGCATTCTTGTCGCTGCTTGTGTTGTCGTACTCGCCATCGGTGTCGTTGTGCTACGGTATGCATATGGCAAATATCTGAAAGCGGCGTACCCGCTTAAATATGAATCCATCGTATCGATGTATGCGGAGGAATACGATCTGCCTCCATCTCTTATTTACGCGGTGATCCATACCGAAAGCCGTTTTCGGGAAGATGCGGTGTCTCATGCCGGTGCCAAAGGACTTATGCAACTGATGGACACGACTTACGAGTGGATCCAGACAAAATTTCCCGAAGAACCCGCCCCGCTCGAACGCATTTTTGAACCGGAAATTAACATCCGTTGCGGTGCAAAGGTACTGGATGTATTGCACGATATGTTTACAAATACCGAAACAGCCATTGCGGCATATAACGCGGGCAACGGGACGGTCGCCAAATGGCTGAACGATCCCGCATATTCGAGCGATGGTGAAACGCTGACGCATATTCCGTATACCGAAACCCAAAACTATGTTAAACGCGTATTGAACGCACAAGAGCAATATCGAACGCTTTACGGCATAGAATAGGAGGAACTACTATGGCAGAAAAAACAGCGGCAGAACAGATGCGCGAGGAGTTGTGCTATCAACCAAAAAATACCTATCGCGTACTGCCCGAGGACGAATTAAAACAGGCAGACGACTATTGCGTGGCTTACAAAGCCTTTTTAGACCGAGCCAAAACCGAACGCGAAGCGGTCAGCGAGGCGCTCAAGCTGGCACAAGCCAACGGCTTTGTTCCGTTTGATCACAAAAAAACTCTCAAAGCGGGGGATAAGGTGTATGTCGACAACCGCGGCAAAGCGTTGTTGCTGGCGGTCATCGGCACGCGCCCGCTTGAGGAGGGTGTGTCCATCGCGGCGGCCCATGTCGATTCGCCGCGCTTGGATTTAAAGCCGAACCCGTTGTATGAGGATCACGCGCTTGCGTATCTCGACACACATTATTACGGTGGCATTAAAAAATACCAATGGATGACCATCCCGCTTGCTTTGCATGGTGTGGTCGTGCGTAAAGACGGTTCTCGTGTTACGGTGTGTATCGGTGAAGACGCAGACGATCCGGTGCTGTGCATCACCGATTTGTTACCGCACTTGGGTGCCAATCAAATGAAAAAAACCGCCGCAGAATTTATCGGCGGTGAGGAAATGAACATTCTTATCGGCTCCCGACCGCTTCCCGATGACGAGGGTGCAGACGCGGTAAAACTCAATATTTTGAAACTGCTTAACGAAAAATACGGCATCACCGAAACCGATTTTCTCTCGGCTGAACTTGAGGCCGTTCCCGCCTATCAGTCACGCGATGTGGGACTTGACCGCAGCATGATCGGTGCATACGGTCATGATGACCGCGTGTGTGCGTATACGGCGCTGACCGCAACCTTTGCATTGCAAAATCCCGCATATACCGCTGTTACGATTTTAGCCGATAAAGAAGAGATCGGCTCGGAAGGTAACACGGGTATGCAATCTGCCTACCTGCGGTATTTCATTGAGGACATCGCCGAAGCACTCGGCACCAAAGCGCGTCATGTGTTCCGCAGTTCCCTGTGCCTGTCTGCCGATGTGAATGTTGCCTACGATCCGTTGTATCCCGACACGGTGGAAGCGCGCAACTGCGCGGCACTCAATCAAGGCGTGGTGCTCACGAAATACACCGGCGCTAGAGGCAAGTACGATACGAGTGACGCCTCTGCGGAACTCATGGGCTTTTTCCGCCGTATTATGGATGAAGCGGGCGTGGTATGGCAGATCGGTGAGCTCGGCAAGGTCGATCTCGGCGGCGGCGGAACGGTCGCCAAATATATCGCTGACTTAGATGTCAACACCGTCGATCTTGGCGTACCGGTGTTATCAATGCATGCGCCGTTTGAGGTGGTATCCAAACAAGATGTGTATATGACCTACAAAGCGTTTCATGCATTACTGTCCCGCGATAAAAAGCTTTGAACCCAAACAAGCACGACCTCATAGGATAGCCTATGAGGTCGTGTTTTCGTTTTGGGGGTGTTGTTATGCGTCACCGACCGCGTCGACATAACCGCGTGCGAGGGTTTGTGCTCATTATGGCCGTGTTCTTGTTAGGTGCTGCTTTTTTTGCTATCGACAGCCGTTTGCGTCCGCTTGTTCAAAGCTATGGTTACATGGCGGCACGGCGCGGCGCCATGCTGGCCGTTCATAGCGGTGTGGAGCAGGTGCTGTCCGATGAAGAACTCGGCTATACGGATCTTATCACCGTTACTCGAAACGAACAAGGCGAGGTTTTATCCGCCGAAGCGAATGTGACTGCCATTAATCGTCTGAAAGCCGCCGCCACCAATGCGGTTATGGCAGAATTAAGTACGCGAGAAGTGCAAACCGCACGCATTCCGCTCGGCAGTTTGGTCGGCGGCAGTTTTTTTACGGGCCGCGGGCCGTTTTTGTCCGTCAAGATCCATACAAGCGGTGTGGTGATCTCGGATTTGTTGAGTGAATTCGAGGACGCGGGCATCAATCAAACAAACCATCGTTTATCTCTGGATATGACGGTTATGATGACTGCCGCTTTACCGATGGAGCGCGTCAACATTGAACTCAAAACCACTTTTTTAGTATGCGAGACCGTACTGGTAGGCGAGGTGCCGCAGACGGTTTTACAGTTGGATTTGGGCGAGGGGTTGCAGAATATTTTCGGTTCAGGTAATTGAAAAAATGATATGGATTTGGTATACTATATTATAAAGGAAGTGGGCGGTATGGATTTTGAAAGCGCACGCGCGCGAATTGAGGAACTTCGCACAACCATTGAGTATCACAGTCGGTTGTACTATGACAACGATGCACCCGAACTGGAAGACGATGAATTTGATAAACTGACGCAGGAATTGCGTCGGTTGGAGGACGCCTACCCGCAGCTCATCACCGCCGATTCCTATACTCAGCGTGTGCACGGCGAGGTATCTCGCCTGTTTACGGAAGTACAACACGAAGTGCCGCTTGGCAGTTTACAGGATGTGTTCTCGCTTGACGAGGTGCGCGAATTCGACAAACGCGTGCGCGAGGAAATCGCCCATCCTGTGTATGTCGTCGAGCCGAAAATTGACGGATTATCTGTTTCTCTGGAATATAAAGGCGGCCTGTTTTTTCGTGGTGCTACTCGCGGTAGCGGGCAAGCGGGCGAAGATGTATCCGCCAACTTGCGCACGATTGCGTCTATTCCTCCAAAATTGAACAATGCCCCGCCGCGCGTTATCGTACGCGGCGAGGTGTATATGCCGAGAGAACAGTTTGCCTACCTTACCGGCGTACAAGAACAAAACGGCGAAAAACCGTTTAAAAATCCGCGCAATGCGGCGGCGGGTTCCTTGCGGCAAAAGGATCCCGCGGTTACCAAAACGCGCGGATTGGATTTGTTTGTCTTCAATTTACAGTTGTTGGAGGGGGAGAGCATTACCTCTCATGCCGCCTCTTTGGAGTATATGAAAGAATTAGGCTTGCCGATGATTCCGTTTTATCGCAAAACGGATTCCATCGACGAGGTGATTGCCGAAATTGAGCGCATTGGTCAAAACCGCAACGGACTACCGTTTGATATTGACGGTGCGGTGATCAAGGTGGACGATTTGGCTGACCGTGAGCGGCTCGGTTCTACCAGCAAATGTCCGCGGTGGGCGGTTGCATACAAGTATCCGCCGGAAGAAAAGCAGACGGTACTCCGCAAGGTGGAAATCACGGTAGGGCGCACAGGCGTACTGACACCGACGGGCGTATTTGATCCGGTTACGCTGGCGGGCACTACGGTTAGTCGCGCTACTCTTCACAATGCGGATTTCATTCGAGAGAAAGCGCTCGGTATCGGGGATACCGTCATTTTGCGTAAGGCGGGGGATATCATTCCCGAGGTCGTGCGTGTGGAAAAACACGCGGGAGAACCTGTATTTGAATTGCCCGCGCATTGTCCGTCTTGCGGCGAAGCGGTGGAACGGGAAACGGGCGAAGCGGCATTGCGGTGTGTTAATCCTGCTTGTCCCGCACAACAATTACAACGACTGATTCATTTTGCTTCGCGTGATGCGATGGATATTGAGGGGTTAGGCCCTGCTGTGTTGGAACAGCTTGTTGAGGAGGGACTGATTTCCCGCATAGACGATCTGTACACGCTCGACCGCGAAGCGATTCGTGTGTTGGAGGGGAAAGGTGAGCGTTCGGCCGATAATCTGATCGGTGCGATCGAAGCCTCGAAATCTGCCGACCTTGCCCGCTTGTTGTTTGCGCTGGGTGTACGGCACATTGGACAAAAAGCGGCAAAACTGCTTGCACAGCGGTTTGGTACCATGGAGGCTATCATAAATGCTTCGTATGAAGAGGTGGTGTCTATTGACGGCTTCGGTGATATTATGGCGGAAAATGTTGTACGCTTTTTCTCGCTTGAGCCCACCCGCCGCTTGATAGAACACTTGAAAGAATTGGGTGTGAATATGGAAAGCCATTCCGCACAAGTGGATCAGCGCTTTGCAGGTATGACCTTTGTGCTCACGGGTACGCTCCCGTCCATGACGCGTGATGAGGCAAGCGCGTTGATTGAACAGTACGGCGGTAAGACCGCGGGCAGCGTTTCCAAAAAGACCTCGGTGGTGCTCGCTGGTGAAGATGCGGGCAGTAAGCTGAGAAAAGCACAGGAACTGGGTGTGCGCATCATCGACCAAGCAGAATTTGAAGCGCTTTTACAATAGGGGAGATTTCCGTCTTATTACACGCATTCTCGCGGTAGTAGAAAGGCATTTTGTCGATTCTACTACCGCTTGATTTTTGTAGAGGAAAGAAAATGAGTAATGGAGTGATAAATTTCCCAAACTGTGGTATGCTCATAGTGTTGAAAATTATGACATAAGGAGCTGTATCATGAACCACTCGTACATTTTAAGTTGCTGTTCCACGGCGGACCTATCCAAAGAGCATTTCGAAAGCCGCGATATTCGTTATATCTGTTTCCATTATATTATGAACGGTCAGGACTATGCCGATGATCTCGGTCAGACGATGTCTTTTGCGGATTTCTATCAGGCGATGCGTGACGGTGCGGATACGCAGACCTCTCAGGTCAACATTTCCGAATACTTGCACTATTTCACCTCGCTGTTAGAAACCGGTAAGGATGTGTTGCATATTGCCCTGTCCTCCGGTATTTCGGGTTCGGTCAATTCCGCACGAAATGCGGCGGCGATCGCGGCAGAGCGTTTTCCCGATCGTAAGATCTATGTTGTGGACTCCCTTGCCGCCTCTTCCGGTTTCGGTCTCATCATGGATAAGCTTGCCGATTTGCGTGACGCGGGGTATAGTATTGATGAGTTGCATCAATGGGTAGAAGACAATAAAAAACGCCAACACCACTGGTTTTTTACCTCCGACCTAACCTTCTTTGTAAAAGGTGGTCGCGTATCCAAGACGGCGGGTTTCTTTGGCGGTTTGCTCGGCGTGTGCCCGCTTTTGAATGTGAATCACCACGGTCAGCTTGTTCCGCGCAGTAAGGTTCGCGGTAAGCAGAATGTGATCCGCGAGATTGTCGAGCGCATGGCGCAGTTTGCCGACGGCGGCGAACAGTATGCCGATAAATGCTATATGTGCCATTCCGATTGTTACGAAGATGCTAAAGCAGTTGCCGATCTGGTAGAAGCGCGCTTCCCGAACTTAAAGGGCAAGGTGCTCATTAACAATATCGGCACAACCATCGGCAGTCACACAGGTCCCGGTACCGTTGCTCTGTTCTTCTGGGGCGAGGAACGCAAGGATTAAATAAAAAGCGCACCGCAATAAGCGGTGCGCTTTTTTAAAACTCATCAGCAAACCAAACAGAACCGAGTGTAAATTCTTTTTTGTCTAAATATTGCAAGTCCTCGGCATCGGTTTCAAACGCAAATTGTACGCGGTAGGAACAAAGAGCCTGTTTGGAAAATCCCGTTCCCTTGTTGAGTGCGTTTGTACCGTACTTGCCGTCACCGAGCAACGGATGCCCGATGGAGGCGAGGTGTGCGCGGATCTGGTGTGTTCTGCCCGTAATCAATTCGATTTCCAACAACGACAAGCCGTCGCGTTCCTTTATTACGCGATAGCGGGTGGCGATGGTGCGAGCACCGCGCGCTTGACGCTCAGAAATATATACCCGGTTTTGAGCCTCGTTCTTTTCCAAAAATCCTTGCAGGGTATCTTCGGATTTTTCCATGTGTCCGTGTACAATGCAAAGGTAATATTTTTTAATCTCACGACGGCGGAGTTTTTCGTTTAAAATCCGTAACGCCGCCGCATTTTTAGCGGCGATGACGATACCGCAGGTGTTTCGGTCGATGCGGTTGACGAGTGCGGGTACAAAACTGTTTTCGCGGTCGGGCTGATACTCACCCTTTTCATACAGATACCGTTGTACGCGGAAAATGAGCGTGTCGCGGTATTCGTGTTCGTCGGGATGAACGAGCAATCCCACGGGCTTGTTGAGCAACAGAAGATTTTCGTCTTCATATACGATGTCTAATTTTGTTCCCGCATACTGAAATTCATATTTTGAGGCGGCGGGTGCCAAAAACTCATCGGGCGCATAAATAGTGACGATGTCGCCCTTGGCAAGACGGTCGGCGTTGTGACAGCGTTTACCGTTAATTTTAATATCCTTTTGCCGAATGTACTTGTACATCATGGATACGGGCAACAACGGAAAAGTTTTGGTTACAAACTTATCCACACGCTGTCCGGCGTCGTTTTTGCCGATGGTAACGGTTTTCATGCACCCACCTCCTTCATTTTCGCAAAAATTTCTAAATTTTTTAATAATTATACGCTTTTCTGTTTGCAAACACAAGGGTTTATGGTATACTTTTGCAAAAGGGAGGATGTTTTATGAACTTTTTTGAAGAGCTCGGTCAATTTGATCCCGAGGTACACGCTGCATGTGCGGCGGAATTGAATCGTCAACAGCACAATATTGAACTGATTGCATCGGAAAATATCGTTTCCAAAGCTGTTTTGATGGCAGCGGGCGGTGTTCTGACCAATAAATATGCGGAGGGCTATCCCGGCAAGCGGTATTACGGCGGTTGTGAATGTGTCGATATCGTGGAAGATATTGCCCGCGATCGTGCAAAAAAGCTGTTTGGTGCGGAGCACGCGAATGTACAACCGCACAGCGGTGCCAATGCGAACCTTGCGGTATACTTTGCTCTGCTTAAACCCGGTGACACGATTCTCGGTATGAATTTGGCACACGGCGGTCACTTAACACACGGTTCGCCCGTGAACATGTCGGGGATGTATTTCAATGCCGTGCCCTATGCCTTGAGCTCCGATACCCAGCGCATCGATTACGATGCCGTGCGCAAGACGGCGCTTGAGTGCAAACCCAAACTGATTGTGGCGGGAGCCAGCGCCTATCCGCGCACTATTGATTTTGCCAAGTTCCGTGAAATTGCAGATGAAGTCGGCGCGTATTTGATGGTAGACATGGCACACATTGCCGGTTTGGTGGCGGCGGGGTTGCACCCGAATCCTGTGCCGTATGCGGATATCGTAACCACCACCACGCACAAAACCTTGCGTGGTCCTCGTGGCGGTATGATTCTGTGCCGCGAACAATTTGCGAAGCAAATTGATAAAGCCATATTCCCCGGTATTCAGGGCGGTCCGTTGATGCACATTATCGCGGCAAAAGCGGTGGCGCTCGGCGAAGCGCTGACCGATGAGTTCAAAACTTATCAAAAAAACATTGTCGACAACGCTGCGGTACTTGCCCAAGAACTTGTTAAACAGGGCTTCGATTTGGTGTCCGGCGGTACGGACAATCACCTTATGCTGCTGGACCTGCGCTCGATGGGCGTCACCGGTAAGGAATTGGAGCACCGCTTGGATGAGGTGCATATCACCGTCAACAAGAACGCCATTCCCGATGATCCTGCAAGCCCGTTTGTCACAAGTGGTGTGCGTATCGGTACTCCGGCTGTCACCTCCCGTGGTTTCGGTAAAGAGGAAATGAAGAAGATTGCCGCTTGGATTCGTGACACGGCGGTGGACTTTGAAGGTACAAAAGAGCGTGTGACCGCCGAGGTAGTGGCACTTTGTGAGCAATTCCCGATTTATAAATAAGGAGGGTTTTTCAATGAAGTATTATGTTGGACACCCCTTGCAAGCACGCGGTGCCGAGGTTTATCGGTTACAAGGCGGCAAAGGGGACGGTATGCGCTTTTTGTACGTGCGTAACGGCCTTGGCTTGGAACTGTGGATTTCGCTTGACCGTTGTGCGGATATGAATCGCGTCATTTACAAAGGCAAAAACATGGCGTATATGTCGCCTTGCGGAAATGTCGCACCCGCATTCCGTGTACCGGAGGGAATGGGTTTCTTAAAGTCTTTTACCGCCGGCTTTATGACCACTTGCGGTTTTGAAGGTGCAGGCGGCCCGTGTGAAGACGAGGGCGAGCAGGTTCCGCAGCATGGCTCCATCAGCCATATGCCGGCACAACTCAACGGTATTGAAGAAACCGATGAAGGTATGGTGATCAAAACCACCGTGCGTGACTGTATGATCTTCGGCCGCCGCATGGTGTTACAGCGTGTGTATACGGTTTCGTATACGGAGGATAGCTTTACGATGACCGATACCGTTACCAACGAAGGCGCTAAAGAGGCACCTTTCTGTGTGTTGTATCACTGCAATATGGGTTATCCGTTGCTCAGCGAAAACAGTGTGGTACGCATTCCGAACACCCGTATGTGGGGAAGCTCACCATTGTCTGAGGATACTCTTGATACCGCGTTTATCATGGAAGAGCCGCAGGCAGACTATGAAGAACGGTGCTATTTCTTTGATATGATCGAGCAAAAAGACGGAAAGGTGCATGCAGGTATCTACAACCCCGATATTGACGCGGGCGTCGTGTACGCATACGACAAACAAGATTTGCCGTGCATGACCGAGTGGAAGATGATGGGCAGACGCGACTATGTGCTCGGTATTGAGCCCGGTAATATCAATCCGAGTCCTCGTTGCCAACAACGCGCGAACGGACTGCTCCCGTTTTTACAACCCGAAGAAAGCGCTACCAAAGCCATTACCTTTACCTTTGTGGATAATCAGAACGATTTTGACAGCGCCTTTTAACAAGCATACAGGAAGAGCCGAAGCGTTGCTTCGGCTCTTTTGCGGAGGTAAGTACATGCGAATTTCCACATGGCTTCAAAAGCAGGCGATAGACCTGCGCGGGAAAACCGTTGCCATCACCGGTTCGACCGGTGGTATCGGTCGCGAGTTGTGCCGCTTGTTACTGCAAGCGGGAGCCTCACTTGTTATGTTGGACCGCTCGCCCGAGCGTTCCGCACGGTTGCGGTGTGACCTGCAAGCCGAATTTGCCAACGCACGGTTGCATCCGATACCGATACAACTGGATAATATGGCGTCCGTTGAGGCGGCTTGCGAGAAGCTGCGGCAATTACCCATCGATATTCTCATTCACAATGCGGGCGCCTACAGTATCCCGAGGTTTACGACACCTGAGGGGTACGATAATGTGTTTCAAATCAACACGATTGCGCCGTACTATATCACCAAGGCGGTGTTGCCGCAACTGCGAGAACGGAGCGGGCGAGTGGTTATTGTGGGCAGTATTGCGCACCGTTATTCCCAATCCGATACCGCCGACATCGACTTTGCTACCCGCCGCAAGGCGTCGCTGGTATACGGTAATGCGAAGCGGTATATCATGTTTTCCTTGTATGAATTGTTCCGCGAGGAAACACGCGCCACACTTTCCGTTTGCCACCCCGGTATTACGCTGACGAATATTACGGCACACTACCCCAAATGGATTTTTGCGCTTATTAAATATCCGATGAAGGTGATTTTCATGTCTCCGCGCAAAGCGGCCCTGTCAATTTTTATGGGCTGTGCCGAGGCGTGCGGGTATCACGAATGGATTGGACCGCGCCTGTTTGATGTGTGGGGATTCCCCAAAAAACGGCCCTTACATTCCTGTACATCTACGGAAAGTGAAACGATGTATCGTTCAATAGAAGACAGTATAAAAGAACCGCTCAACAACCGTTGAGCGGTTTTTTTATGTGTTAGTGGGGTTATACAATATCGGTCTTGGTTTCGTCATAGATTTGGTTACCGACAATCGCGATGAGTTCCGTTTTGGTTTGTGTTTCGTCAAATGTGGAGTAGCGTACATGCAGTGTGTCTCCCTCGCACAGCACTTTTTCACCGTGTTCGTCCACTTGCGCACGACGATTGGTATTGTGCTGTACCGACAAAACAAACAGATTGGCGGGCCAGAAAATATCACGGACCTGTTTACCGATAGCAAACGAGTTTGGCTGAACCGTCACAAAAGTGTCGATTACCTTTACGGTTTTGGATTCGTTGAGATGGTCAATCTTACGCTCCAACACCTTTTCGTTGACGGAACGAACACCAAAGATTTCGGTGATAGCAAACGCTGTTGATGTCACGATGATGACGGGTAAAATATTACCCGAGCAGGATAATGTCTCGATGGAAAAGGCAATTGCCGTCAACGGCATTTTCATCATACCCGCGATGCTGGCGCTGATACCCAAAACGAGCACGAGGGTGTATTGTTCGGCTGATAGCCCGAACAGGGGAACCAACACCTTACCGAGCAGGGCGGATACCACCGCACCGATTGCGAGCAACGGGACAAACAGCCCGCCCGTAATGCCGTTGGCGTTGGCACTGAGAGTCAGTGTGGTGCGTATGAGAAGAATCAACGCTAACATATACAGAGGAAAATTACCGTCAAATAATGACAAGATGAGATCGTGACCGGTGGATATGAAAGAAAACGAACAAAGCCCGACGCCCAGTGTGAGTAAAAACACGAGCAGGATTTTGACAGCACGATTTATTTTGCCGAGAACGGTGTGGAACAGGGTGTTGAGTATGCGGAAATATTTTAAAAATACTACGGAAAACAAACCGACAACCAAACCGACGGACAACGGAATCCAGATTTCCCGAATCGATAAAGCGGGTAATGACAGTTGTGGAAACAGTGCTACGCTGACACCACAAAGCGGAGATAACAATTCTGCCGTCACGCGGGAAAACACGACCGAAACCGCACAGGTCAGCAGGATCATGGGGGAGATGCGATGGTGGGCTTCTTCGATGGCAAAGAGGATACCCGAAATGGGGGCGCCGGTTGCTACCGAGAAGCCGGCACAGGCTCCGCCGGTCATGACATAGCGATCCCATGCACGGTGCTTTTTTCGAGTGAAAAACATGGTGCCTTTACCGATTGCTGTTCCTATCTGTACCGACGGTCCTTCGTTACCGAGCGGCACACCGATCATAAACGAAGTGAGCGAGAGCGCAAAGGTGCCGATGAGATTTGCAAGCCAGTGAAAAGAAAACAGACCTCTCACAATGCCGATGGAGGTGGGAATACCGCCGCCGCGCAAGGTGGGGAACTTGCGATAACAATAGGCAAACAGCATGGCGAGTCCGGCTAATACCATCATTACGGCGGGTAACCACAGCAATCGTTCGCGTAAATATGCATACCCGCTCTCGGAGACGGAAATGACGAAATGCGTGCACAGTTTGTATACCGTAATGACAACGGCTGTCATGGTTCCTGTAATTGCACCGAACCAAAACGAAGGAGCCAACAGATTGATAGAATAATGTTTGGATTGTTTCATACAGCACCGACTCTATTCATTGAATTGCCTGTTATTGTATCACGATACATATAAAAAAACAAGGAAAAACGGCTGAAAGCTTTTGTTTTCAGCCGTTTGTATTATTCGAATAACGGGGTAGAAAAATACCGTTCGGCGGTATCCGGCAACACGGTTATTACGCGTTTTCCTTTGCCAAGTTGTTTGGCAAGCCGAAGGGCTGCCGCCACATTGGTGCCGCTTGAGATGCCGCACAAGATACCTTCCTTGGCGGCCAAATCCTTGGATATTTGTAAGGCTTCCTCGTCTTTCACCAGACACACATCGTCGTAGATGGCTTGGTTGAGTATGGCGGGAATGATGCCGTCTCCGATTCCCATCTGAATATGGGTGCCGATGGAGCCGCCGGACAGAATGGCGGCGTTTTCCGGTTCGACTGCCCAGATCGTCATATCGGGATTGGCAGCTTTAAGCACTTCGCCGATTCCCGTAATGGTACCACCGGTTCCGATGCCGGAACAAAATCCGTCGATGGTGCCGTCTACCTGTTCGAGTATTTCACGGGCGGTAGTCGAACGCTGAATGGCGGGATTGGCAGGATTTTCAAATTGTTGCGGGACAAATACATTTGGATTTTCTGCTTTCATTTTAAGAGCAAGTTGCAGACATTCTTCGATGCAAAGCCCGATGTTGCCCGCATCATGAACCAAAATTACCTCGGCACCGTATTGCCGCACCAGCAACCGCCGTTCCGCACTGACGGAATCGGGCATGATAATTTTGACCTTGTAGCCGCGCACTGCGCCGACCAGTGCCAATCCGATGCCTTGATTACCGCTGGTGGGCTCCACGATAATGGTGTCTTTCCCGATCAATCCGCGTTCTTCCGCGTCACAGATCATGTTGTACGCAGTGCGCGTTTTGATTGAACCGCCCACATTCAAGCCTTCAAACTTTACCAACACTTCTGCGTCATTTGGTCCTGTCATATGGTTTAGGCGAATGACGGGCGTGTTACCCAGTGCCTCTAAAATCGTATTGCAAATCATTGTTATAAGCCTCACTTTGCCTACTGTATTAGTACAGTATACTCACAGCGGAATAAAATGTCAATTTATTCGGTAATATTCAAAAAAGCAAGGTGCTCTAACGGTATCCGTTCCGATAGGAACGGATACCATTGAAAAAAGTTCCTTTTGTCTACCTGACAAAAGGAACTTTTTTCATGGAGCGGAAGACGGGAATCGAACCCGCATATTCAGCTTGGGAAGCTGACATTCTACCACTGAATTACTCCCGCATACCGACAAATAATAACACGGACGGCTCTAAAAGTCAAGCGTTTTTTCTCGCCAAGTCAAACCATTCTTCTCTTGAAAAAATCTTCTGTTTATAGTATAATAGATTAGATAAGTACTGTAAAAGGGGTTGGGGTGCATGAAGGTGTATGAGAATATCACGGCGCTTATCGGCAACACGCCTTTGATCAAGGTGTCCGGTTTGCAAGATGCGGGCGCCATGATTTTGGCAAAACTCGAATCTCTTAATCCCGCAGGTAGCGTCAAAGACCGTATTGCTCTTGCTATGCTGGATGATGCCGAACAGCGTGGTCTGCTGAAAGCCGACGCGGTGATCATTGAACCCACCAGCGGTAATACCGGTATCGGATTGGCGGCTATCGCGGCAGCACGGGGTTATCGCGTTATCCTCACGATGCCCGATACCATGAGTGCCGAGCGCCGAGCGTTACTTCAAGCGTATGGTGCCGAGCTGGTACTGACCAACGGTTCTGATGGTATGGCGGGGGCGGTGGAAAAAGCAAAACAACTGGCTGCAACCATTCCGAACAGTTTTATCCCCGATCAATTCGGCAATCCCGCCAATCCCGCGGCGCATATCGCGACAACCGGTCCCGAGATATGGAACGATACCGACGGGACGGTCGATATTTTTATTGCCGGTGTCGGAACGGGCGGTACGATAAGCGGTGTGGGTGCGTATTTAAAATCTCAAAACCGTGATATCAAGGTGGTGGCGGTGGAACCGGAACGCTCTCCGCTGTTATCCAAAGGTGTGACGGGTGCACACGGCTTGCAGGGCATCGGTGCCAATTTTGTGCCGGATACCCTAAACACGGCTATATACGATGAAGTAGTCCCTGTCCGCGAAGCGGACGCCTATACGGCGGCGCGGCAATTCGCTCGTACACACGGATTTTTAGTCGGTATTTCGTCGGGCGCGGCTTTGTACGCGGCGCATGAGATTGCACGGCGGAGTGAAAACGCAGGTAAGACGATTGTGGTGTTATTACCGGATTCGGGTGACCGCTATCTGTCGACACCGTTGTATAAAGAGGATGTGAAAGAATGAAACACCGTGCGGTTTCTTATCCACATCGCATTGCATTCGGCTTTTTACTGTTGATTTTGATTGGTGCGTGTCTGCTGTGTTTACCCATCGCTGCCAAAAGCGGTGAGTCAACTCCGTTCTTAACCTCACTGTTTACCGCTACCTCTGCGACATGTGTAACGGGATTGGTGTTGGTCGATACCTATGTACATTGGTCGCTATTCGGTCAACTGGTGATTCTTGTCTTGATTCAAATCGGTGGTTTGGGATTTATGACGCTGATGACGGCGTTCTCACTGGCATTACACCGTACCATTTCCCTCAGAGAACGCACGCTCTTGAAAGAGAATTTCAACCTGCCGGAGATTGGTGGTATGGTGCGGTTAACCAAACGCATCGTAAGCGGAACCGTCCTTTTTGAGGGGATTGGATCCATTGTTTTGACGGCGTGTTTGATCCCCAAACTCGGTATCTCACGGGGTATCTATACCGGTGTGTTTTTAAGCATTTCCGCGTTCTGTAACGCCGGTTTTGATTTGCTCGGCAGTGAAGGTGCCTTCAGTTCGCTGGTCTCGATGGGGGACAACCCTGTATTTCTTATCACCATTGCGGTGCTGATTACGGTCGGTGGTATCGGGTTTGTGGTGTGGGATGATGTTATCAAGCATCGTCACCATATCCGAAAATATCGTCTGCACTCCAAAATTGCTTTGACCGTTACCGCGGTTCTGATGGTGTTCGGTACACTGTTGTTCTTTTTACTGGAGCGTAACGCCACAGGTGCAGGTTTGTCAATTCCCATGCAAGTGTTACACGCTTTTTTTGATGCGGTAACACCTCGTACGGCGGGCTTTAACGCGGTGGATGTTGCAGCGTTGTCCCCGGCATCAAAACTACTTTCTGTGGTATTTATGCTTGTGGGCGGCTCACCCGGCTCGACGGCGGGCGGTATCAAAACCGTGACCGTGGCGGTTCTGCTTATTTGTATGGTCAGTAATCTGCGCCGCCGCTCCGGTTACAATGTGTTCGGCAGACGCTTGCCGCAGGAGGTGCTGGTGAATGCACTGTCTGTGGTGGGAATCTATTTAACATTACTCACAACGGGCGTGTTTGTGATCAGCATCGTACAACCCGAACTTTCATTTATGGATGTAGTGTTTGAATGTGCATCGGCGGTCGGCACGGTGGGGATGACGACCGGGATCACGCGCACATTGACCGTGATTCCCCGATGTATGATGATTTTACTCATGTTTAGCGGCCGTATCGGCAGTTTATCCTTTGCGATGATGTTTATGCAAAACAAAAAACAAGAGATTGCTCTGCTGCCTGAAGAAACAGTAGGCGTTGGATGAGGTGACGAACATGAAAAACTTTTTAGTAATCGGTATGGGGCGTTTCGGCCAGCATTTGAGCCGCAAACTAACTGAACTCGGTAACGATGTGATGATCGTCGACCAGAATGAAGAAATCATTAACCGCATGAGCGGGGAGGTTTCGCTTGCAAAGATTGCAGATTGCAAAAACGAAGAGGTGCTAAAAAGTCTGTCGGTAAACAGTTTTGATATGTGTTTTGTTTGCATCGGCAGCGATTTCCAGAGCAGTCTGGAGGTTACCAGTCTTCTCAAGGATTTGGGTGCGAAGACGGTCATCAGCAAAGCAAGCACCAAAATTCAAGAGAAATTCCTGCTACGCAACGGTGCGGATGCGGTGGTGTATCCCGAAAAGGATCTCGCGTACAAACTTGCCGTGCAGTACAGCGGTCGGAATTTATATGATTACTATAAACTTTCCGAACACATCGCCGTGTATGAAACCGCGGTACCCAAGGCATGGGTAGGCAAAACCATTCCGGAACTGGATATTCGCCGTGTCCATGGTGTGAACATTTTGGCGGTGCGTGCTGACGGTGATCTCCAACTGGTTACGATGACACATCGGTTTGCCGATACCGACCATGTTTTGGTACTGGGTGATGATGACAGCATCCGCACCTTAACCAAAAAAACCGAACGCTCATGACCATCATTCCCGACTATTATCGCGATTTTCATTGTATCGCCGACCGTTGCCGTCACAACTGTTGTATCGGTTGGGAAATTGATATTGATCGTGATACCTATGGGCTGTATACAGCGGTTGACGGCAGTTTTGGCAAACGTTTGCAGGACGGCATCATACATGAAACGCAACCCTGTTTTCGCTTAACGGCGGACGCGCGGTGTGTATTTTTAAACGAGCAAGGATTGTGCGATATCGTGCTTACACTCGGCAAAGAGGCGTTATGTGATATTTGCACGGACCACCCCCGTTTTCGCACCTATATTGAGGATGACTTGCGCCTGGGAATCGGCATGTGCTGTGAAGAAGCGTGCCGTTTGATTCTCGCGTCTTCTACTCGATTTATCAATGCCGAAACAGGGGAGAGTGTAGCGGTGGATACCGTTGTACCGTCTGCCGCATCGTCTCGCTCACCTGCCGAATGGGCGGCTATGTATCGTCCTTTGGAGCGTATGGACACTGCCTGGGATGCGTATCTCGATGCTCTTGCCGCTTGTTCCGCTTTCACAAAACAACGGGATGCGGTGTGGGAACGCCTGACGGCGTATTTTATGTTCCGCCACGACCATGCGGCGTTTGCCCACCATGCGGCGTCGGTTATCTTGACCATATCGCAAGCAATCCACGCGGATTTTGACGAACTTTGCGAAATCTGCCGTTTGTATTCTGCCGAGATTGAGTATTCGGACGAAAATCTCGGTATGGTAATGAACTTTGTGCAAAATACTATACTGTAAAAAGGCGGGTTATCGTATGACAAAATTGGATCCTACCGTAAAAAAAGAAACCGTGTATATTGCGATATTTTCCCTGCTGTGCAGTATGTTGATGCAAGCCGTGTTTCTCGTTATAGGCAAGTGGGACTATACCGTCTTGCTCGGTAATTTGCTGGGGCTGATTGCCTCGGTTGGGAATTTCTTGTTGCTTGGTATCACGGTGCAAAACGCACTGGGTAAGGAAGAAAAAGATGCCCGTGATTTTATGAAGGTATCACAGCGGCTGCGCACGCTGATGTTATTTGCCGTGGCAATTGTGGGGTATCTGCTGGCGGTTTTTAATACCGTAGCATTGGTGATTCCGTATCTGTTTCCACGCCTTGCTATCGCGTTTCGTCCGTTGTTGAACAAACAATAAAAAGGAGGAAAGCGGCATGAGCCGTCAAAAACTTGGTTTTAAAATTGTCGATGCATTGTTCGTTTTGATGATGATTGTGCCGCTTCTTTGCGGCATCGTTTTACAGGTATTGACAAAACCCGCATCGGAAGGTATCACACTTACCGGCGCGCGGATTTTCTTCACAATTCCGATGCCGATACAGGATTTTCCCGTTACGGAATCCCAGATAAATTCCGCGTTGGTACTGGTGATTATTTTGGGTGCGTGTCTGTACCTCACCCACGGACTGCGTGAACATATTACCCTCAAGCGCCAACATTTCGCCGAATTGATCGTTGAAAAAGTGGATGGCATGGTGCATGAAAACATGGGCGAATATTTCAAAGGATTCGGCCCGTTCATTATCGCCATTATGGGATTATCGGCGTGTTCCAGTCTGTTGTCGCTGTTCGGGTTGTATCCGCCGACCTCGGATATCAACATCGTCGGCGGCTGGGCGGTTTTGGTTTTTATTCTCATTACCTACTATAAACTGAAGGCCGGTCCGCTTTACTATCTCAAAGGGTTTGCGGAACCTGTTGCCTTGCTTGCTCCCATTAACATGATCAGCGAGTTTGCCACTCCCGTATCGATGGCGTTTCGTCATTACGGTAATGTGTTGTCCGGCACGGTCATTTCGGTGTTGCTTGCCTCGGCGCTCGGCGGGCTGTCGTCCATGCTACTTAGCTGGTTGCCGGCATTTTTAGCGGATATTCCGTTGTTCCAAATCGGCATTCCGGCGGTTCTGTCCGTGTACTTTGACTTGTTCAGCGGTTGTTTGCAGGCATTTATCTTTGCCATGCTCACCATGATGTATGTGTCGGGCGGATTTCCCCTCGATGAATACGAAAAACGAAAAGCAAAAAAAGCCGCGAAAAAAGCGGCTGTAAATAAGTAAACAAATGGAGGAAACACTTATGGAAATCGCAATCGGTATTATTTTAGGATGTTGTGCACTTGGTGCAGGCACTGCCATGATCGCCGGTATCGGCCCCGGTATCGGTGAAGGCAATGCCGTTGCCAGTGCTTGTGAAGCGATCGCTCGCCAACCTGAAAGCAAAGGATCGGTAACGACCACCATGCTGATGGGTTGCGCCATTGCGGAAACCACCGGTCTGTATGCGTTGGTTATCGCCATCCTGCTCATTTTCGTGGCGCCTAACCTTCTTGTCAACATTTTAGTCAAAACCATGGCTGGTCTGTAATTTTCGCCGGAAGTAGTGAGAACAGTATGCAACACTTAGACATTATTTCGGTTAACCTTTGGCAAATGTTGGTTTCGCTTGCCAATTTGGTGCTGTTGTTCTGTCTTGTCAAAAAATTCTTGTATAAGCCGGTAAAGAACATGCTCAAAGCACGCCAAAAGGCCATTGAGGACGATTACACGGCAGCAAGCGAGGCGAAAGAACAAGCATTGGCGGAGAAGCAAGCGTATGACGCGAAGATACAAGGTGCCAAGCGTGAAGCCGACGCTCTTATCAAGAACGCCGTCGAAATTGCCCATGACCGCGAACGGGACATCGTTGACGAGGCCAAACGCAAGGCGGAAGGGATTGTGCGTCAAGCCGAAAACGATGCCGCTTTGGCACGCAGCAAAGCACAAGACGGCATAAAGCGGGAGATCGTGGAGGTGTCTTCACTTCTCACCTCAAAATTGCTGGAGCGTGAGATGTCGGCAGACGATCATCGGCATTTTGTGGAGTCTTTCATCGAAAGTATAGGTGACAACGATGACAGGACCTGAAAAAGATTACGCCGCCGCCTTGTTTATGCTGGCGGTGGAAGAACAATGCACCGATGCTTTTTTTGAGGCGCTGGAAACGGTATCAAGCGTGGTAGAGTGCGAACCGGATTGGCTGGTATTTTTAGCTTCACCGGCCGTACCGCTTGCCGAACGCCTGTTGGCCATCGATGAGGCATTTTCAACGCTGCCCGAGCACATTGTTTCGTTTATCAAATTGTTGTGCGAGCACGGGCACATCCGCACGTTACCGGTCTGTATTGAAGAATTCAACCGACTACGGCAATCGCTTGCTAATCGCACGATAGCACAGGTTACCTCAGCTGTCCCGCTTGACGAGGGGCAGAAAGCGGCACTCTGTCGCAAACTGGAGTCGCTTACAGGTAAGGGCATTGATGCCGTTTACACGACAGACAGCTCGCTTTACGGCGGTGTGATTGTTGAGGTTGAGGGTAAAACCTTCGACGGCAGCTTGAAACACCGTCTGCACGATGTAAAGGATGTGATGATCCGATGAACAGACCTGAAGAAATCAGTACCATTATCAAGACACAAATACAAAACTACAAAGCACGCATCGACATGACCGAAACCGGTAAAGTGATTTTGGTCGGTGACGGAATTGCCCGTGTATATGGTTTGCGTAACTGTATGGCAAACGAATTGTTGGAATTCGACGGCGGCAGTTTCGGCGTTGCTCAGAACTTGGAAGACGAAACCGTGTCGGTCGCCATTTTATCAGATAACAACAATATCCGAGAAGGATCCACCGTACACCGTACGGGACGAGTGTTGTCCGTTCCGGTTGGCGAGGGGTTGCTCGGTCGTGTGGTCAATGCGCTCGGCGAGCCGATCGACGGAAAAGGCCCTATTGAATACGCGGGTGAAAGACCGCTCGAATCCGAAGCTCCCGGTATCATTAAGCGGCAGAGTGTCAGTGTACCGTTGCAGACGGGCATTAAAGCCATTGACAGTATGATTCCAATCGGTCGCGGTCAGCGCGAACTGATTATCGGTGACCGTCAAACGGGCAAAACCGAGATTGCCATTGATACCATCATCAACCAAAAAGACAGCGGCGTTATCTGCATTTATGTGGCGATTGGTCAGAAGAGTTCGTCGGTCGCTTCGTTGGTAGGTGAGCTTGCACGCACCGGCGCGATGGCGTATACCATCGTGGTTTCCGCCACGGCGGCGGAAAGTGCGCCGCTTCAATATATTGCGCCGTACAGTGGTTGTGCCATGGCGGAATATTTCCGTGAACAGGGCAAAGATGTGTTGATTGTGTACGACGATTTAAGCAAACACGCCGTTGCCTACCGTGCGTTGTCGTTGCTTATTCGCCGCCCGCCCGGCCGCGAAGCCTATCCCGGCGATGTTTTTTATCTGCATTCTCGTTTGCTCGAGCGTGCCGCCTGTGTCGCCCCCGAATACGGCGGCGGCTCCATCACCGCCCTGCCTCTTATTGAAACCCAAGCAGGCGATGTGTCGGCGTATATTCCGACCAATGTGATTTCCATCACCGACGGTCAGATATTCCTTGAAACCGAGTTGTTCCATTCGGGTATTATGCCCGCCATCAATCCCGGTATCTCGGTCAGCCGTGTCGGTGGTTCCGCACAGTTGAAAGCTATGAAAAAAGTATCGGGCGAACTGAAACTTTTGTATTCCCAGTATCGCGAACTGCAGTCCTTTGCACAGTTCGGCAGCGATCTGGATGCCGACACCAAAGCACGATTAGCACTCGGTGAACGCATCGTGGAAGTGCTCAAACAGGGACGCAACGCCCCCGTTCGCGTCGGTTGCCAGGTTGCGATCGTATATGCCGTTATCAAGGGTTATCTCAACGATATCGCGATTAAAGATGTGCGTGAATATGAGGCGCGCTTGTTCTCAAAACTGCAAAACGAAAAAACCAAATGGCTCGAGCGCATTGAGGCGGGCCATTACGATGAATCCGATGAACAAGAACTCAAAGAGATTCTTGCGGAAATGCAGGTGTAACGCGTATGGCAGGAAATACGAAAGCACTGCGCGTACGCATCAAGAGTGTTACTTCTACTCTGCAATTAACCAAAGCGATGGGCTTGGTGGCGTCTTCCAAAATCCGCCGCGCCAATGCGGCAATGCTGAAAGGTCGCGAATATGCCGAAACCTTGCGCGAGACCATGGCTCTCTTATCGGCAGACCGCGAATGCCAAAAAAGCCCGTATATGCAGGTACGTGACGAAAACCGCGTCCGCTTAATCGTAATTGCGGGTGACCGCGGTCTTGCGGGCGGATACAATGCCAATGTGTTTCGCCTGGCGGCGCAATACCCGCAAGCGGAGATTATCCCCATCGGTAAGCGTGCCTGTGAGCGGTTTGGTAAACCTACCGTGTCGTCGGAGCATTTTTCATTTAGCGATGCCGCGACGCTGGCAGATACGCTGTGTACCAATTTTGCAGACGGCGATTATGATCGTTTGGGTATTATCTCCACATGTTATCACTCCGTTATGTCGCAAGAAGCTGTTGTGCAATGGCTTTTACCGCTCACACATAGTGATAACACCCATGCGGCAAGCATGGTATTTGAACCCGACGAGATAACGGTGCTGAACAATGTTATTCGCGAATATGTGGCCGGTATCATCACTGTCAGTGTACGGGAAAGCTTTGCAAGCGAGGTTGCCGCGCGTCGTATGGCAATGGATTCTGCGGGTAAGAACGCTACCCAAATGATTGAAAATCTGCAACTCGAATACAACCGTGCCCGTCAAGGCGCGATCACACAGGAAATTACCGAGATTGTTGCCGGTGCGGGTGATTAAAAGAGGTGTCAAGTATGCAACACATAGGAGCTGTCACACAGGTCATGGGACCTGTCGTCGATGTACGGTTTAAAGAGGGCGAATTGCCCACCATTCACAACGCCTTGACGATCCCGATTGGGGAACGCACACTTACCGTTGAGGTTGCCCAGCATATCGGTGATAACACCGCGCGTTGTATTGCCATGGCGTCCACCGACGGATTACAGCGCGGCGTGGATGTTACCGATACGGGAGCACCCATCAGCGTTCCTGTCGGTCGTGAAACGCTGGGCCGTATCTTCAATGTGCTTGGGAATGCGGTGGACGATGCGCCCACCCCCGAAACTGAGGAGTGCTGGAATATTCACCGCAGTGCCCCCGACTACGATACGCTGTCTACGAGTACCGAAATTTTTGAAACCGGCATTAAGGTCATCGACCTGATTTGCCCGTATTCCAAAGGCGGCAAGATTGGCCTGTTCGGCGGTGCGGGTGTCGGTAAGACGGTGCTCATCATGGAGCTTATTAACAATATTGCCAAACAACACGGCGGTATTTCGGTATTTACCGGTGTCGGTGAGCGTACGCGTGAGGGTAACGACCTGTATAACGAAATGAAGCAGTCGGGCGTTCTCAGTAAAACCGCACTGGTGTACGGTCAGATGAACGAGCCGCCCGGAGCGCGTATGCGCGTGGCGTTATCGGGCCTGACGATGGCGGAATATTTCCGCGACACCGAGGGACAGGATGTTCTGCTCTTCATCGATAACATTTTCCGTTTCACGCAAGCGGGAAGTGAGGTATCCGCACTGCTCGGCCGTATGCCGTCTGCTGTCGGGTATCAACCCACGCTTGCCACCGAAATGGGTGCGTTGCAAGAGCGTATTACTTCTACCAAAAAAGGCTCCATTACCTCGATTCAGGCGGTATATGTGCCGGCGGATGACTTGACCGATCCGGCTCCCGCCACCACTTTTGCGCATCTGGATGCCACCACCGTTTTGGCGCGTAATATTGCGTCACAAGGTATTTATCCCGCCGTGGATCCGCTCGAATCGTCCAGTCGCATTCTTTCTCCCGATATTGTCGGCGAAGAGCATTATGCGGTGGCGAAAGAAGTGCAGCGTATTCTGCAACGGTATAATGAATTGATGGATATTATCGCTATTATGGGCATGGACGAATTATCCGACGAGGATAAATTGCTTGTTCAGCGTGCGCGTAAAATCCAACGGTTCTTATCGCAACCGTTTGATGTATCGGAAAAATTTACGGGTATTGTCGGTAAGTATGTTCCCGTCAGCGAAACGATTCGTGGTTTTAAAGAGATTATTGAGGGCAAACACGACGACCTGCCTGAATCGGCATTTTTGTTTGTGGGTACCATTGATGAAGCGGTACAGAAAGCGAGTGCGCAATGAACGCTTTTCGCCTGACCGTTGCCTCTCCCGACGGTAACCTGTTTTGCGGAGAGATATTCAAACTCGATGTGCGCGGTACAGAGGGTGAACTCGCTGTCATGGCAGGACATATCCCGTTTGTGACATCCATCGTCAGCGGTCCGTGTGCGGTGTGGTTGGATGAAGACACCAAAAAGACCGCCGGCACCAATGGCGGTTTGCTATCTGTCGGTGGCGGCGAAGCCACTTTGCTTGCCGGTTCATTTAAATTTGATGACGAATAAATCACAAAGCGCCTCTGCTCAGCAGAGGCGCTTTTCTCATTTGATTTTCTTGAACACAATTGCCGACCGATTCGGGAGATAACATTGAAATCCCTGTTCTTGTGCGGTATACCGTACCGTTTTATCGACACGGTCAAACCCGCCGAACACCCCGTCATCGGAGGATAGAATCACCTTATAGGTGCCCGCCTTGCGTGTGGGAACGGGATAACCGCTAAACGATTTGTCGGGATGGAAATTAAACGCAAAGACAAGCGTTCCCGTTTCGTAAATCAACACCTTATCGTCTTCATGTATCGACAGGCAGACCGCTTGCTTTGTCAGCACCTTTTCGTGCTGTAAAAGGGCAAGCATGGCTTTGTCAAAATCGAACAGTTCGCGATACCGCAAATCGGGATTATCCACCAGACTCCATTGTCGACGGCAGTAATGATGGCTCCATCCGTTTCCCTCGCGCGGAAAATCAATCCATTCGGGATGTCCGAACTCATTGCCCATAAAATTGAGGTATCCCTCACCGCTTAGTGATGCGGTAAGCAACCGAATCATTTTATGCAAGGCAATTCCGCGGTCAATGACAAGACTCCCCCCGAATTTCTGCATGTGTGTGTACATCGCGGCATCGCACAGGCGGAACATGATGGTTTTGTCGCCGACCAATGCCTGGTCGTGTGATTCACAGTACCCGATGTTTTTCTCTTTTGGACGGCGGTTGGTGAGCTCATACCATAATTGTCCCATGTTCCAGTGCTCATCCGATACTTCTTTGAGCAACCGAATCCACAGATCGGGCACTCCCATCGACAGACGGTAATCGAACCCAATTCCGCCGTCTTTGATGGGTAAACACATTCCCGGCATACCCGACATATCCTCCGCCACCGTGATCGCTTTGGAATTCAGCGTATGGATCAGTTCGTTTGCGAGCCCGAGATATGTGACGGCTTCCACATCGGTGTTAAGCGAAAAATACATCCCGTAATCGGTAAAGGCACTGCCCAACCCGTGATCGTGATACAACATGGAGGTTACCCCGTCAAAACGGAACCCGTCAAAATGGAATACTTCCATCCAGTATCGCAGATTGGAAAGCAGAAAATGCAGGACCTCATTTTTTCCGTAGTTAAACAACTTGGTGCCCCACGCGCTGTGATTACCGCGCGCCCCCTCATGGAAAAACTGGTACACCGTACCGTCAAATTCGTTGATTCCCTCGCTTGTGTTGCTGACGGCATGGGAATGCACCACATCCAAAAGAACCGCGATGCCTTGTTCGTGTGCGGTGTTAATCAGCGTCTTTAAGTCATGGCTTGTCCCGTAACGGGAAGAAGCGGCAAAAAAATTCGATACCTGATACCCGAAAGATCCGTAATACGGATGCTCCATGATGGCCATGATTTGTATCGTATTATATCCCGCCGCCTTGATACGCGGCAGAATTTGTTCGGTAAACTCTCGGTAACTGCCGACAGTCCCGGATTCTTGTGCCATGCCGATATGGCACTCGTAAATAAACGGTGTTTTAGATGGCGTAAATCCCTCGTCCGTCCAAGGAAATGGGGCAAAGGTATCTTCTAATTCCGCGCACCACAAAAAAGTCACGGGATCCTGTACTACACGCGTGGCGTACAAGGGAATACGGCGAAGCATCTGCCCGTTATGCCATACGATGGTTTGCACCTTTTGCCCAACGCAAGGTGTGTCCACATACACCTCAAACACGCCGTTTGCGAGCCGTGTCATGGGACACGCGGCGGTATCCCAGTTGTTAAAATCACCCGTCAAATATAAGGCGTCCGCAGCGGGTGCCCACTCACGGTATACCCACCCGTTTTCGGTGCGGTGAAATCCAAAATAACGGTGCCCATTGGCAAAAACGGTCAGGTCACCCAGTTCCGCTTTTTTCTGTGCAAATAACTCCGCCCGCAGACGCAGATCGTCTGCATACGGCTCCAAATACGGATCGATATCGAGAATTTTCAGCTTCCGTTTTGCCATATAGTCACCCTCCTTTATCTAACAGTATACCAAATCTATTCCCCAAATAACAAGTCCTCAGCCAAGAAAGTGTACGACACAAGTCGACAATACCGTTTGCGCGATGATCATAGCGGGTAGTCCCAACATAAAACGCTTATGTTTCGTTTTGTGACGAATGAGTAACATCGTCAGATAGGTTGCGGCACTGCCGCCGAGCAGTGATACGGTGAATAAGGTGACTTCCGGAACGCGCCTCAAGCGGCATTTTGCCGCGATTTTATCATATACGGTGAGAAGTAATGACAGTCCGGAGAGTATGCATAGATACCAGCCACAGGGTTGCATCGCTTTTCTCCTTTCGTTAGTGCGTCAGTTGTGGTTAGGTTCATTGCGCAAGGCGTGAGCCAGAGAGGAGGCATCCGCATATCCGACCTCGCTTGCAATGGTGGAAAGATTCATTCCCGAAGCTCGCAAGTGTTTAGCGGTTCGTAATCGGAGATTTTTTAAGTATGCGTGCGGCGTCATGCCGACAACACGGGAAAAACGGCGAATGAAACTATCGGGATTCATATAGCAATTTTTCGCCAAGCGGTTGACACTCAGCTTGCCGCTCATTTCCGTATGTATGGTTGTCAACGCTTCAAGTACAATGCTGTCGGTAATTTTTTGAACTCCGTTTGCATCGGCAATTTGGTTGACCAGATACAGGATACCGGCCTTGCAAAGTTCCCAGAACGGAGTGTCTGCATATAGTGCCGAAAGGTTAGAGCGGTTATGACGCATACGGATTCCCCCCAATTCAAAAACCTTGACGGCGGATGTGAGGCATTCATTGTCTTTTACATTCATTGAAAGTACTTGATTGGTAATGATAGGGGGGATTAATTCAAAATTGATATAGGTATGATGAATCGGTTCATTCGCATCCGAAAACAGCGAAAAGTCTATGGTATACGGTATGAAATACAGATATCCCGGCACAAAAGGATAGCTTTCGCCGCGATAGGTGTAGCCGCCGATTCCGGAGTGGATGTAATATAAGCGGTTGATGCCGATGGATTTCGTGGAATCCCAAGGGGTAGAGCGTACATGGCCCGATCCGTAACATGAGACGCGGCCGATAGTTTCCATGTTGATCCTCCCTGTCGATTGTTGACAATCATTCGTCTGTTATAAGCATATACATTTTTTGCAGTATATGCTATATTAATAGTGACATCTTGTCAAAAACATTTTATCAAAGTAGCGATATTTGTCAATACAAGGAGGTAAAATTTATGGTCACATTGGAAGAAAACAAACGATGGTTCAAGGAAGCCAAAATGGGCATGATGGTTCATTGGGGACTTTACAGTCTTCTTGCCGGCGAATGGCAAGGTCAACGGATGACAACCATCGGCGAGTGGGTTATGCACCGTTATCAGATTCCGGTAAAAGACTATGAACAACTGGCCGGCATTTTTAACCCGATATACTTTAACGCGGAGGAATGGGTGAAGTTTGCCAAGAATGCCGGAATGGAATACCTTGTGGTGACCAGTAAGCACCACGAGGGATTTACTCTTTTTAAATCGGAAGTGGACCGCTATAATTCCGTTGATGCAACCCCCTTTAAACGGGATATTATCGGTGAGCTGGCAGAAGCGTGTCAAAAACATGGGTTGAAGCTTGGCTTGTATTACTCACAATGCCTCGATTGGCACGAAATGCACGGCGGCGGATATACGGTAAAACGCGTCCATGAACGCGGCGAATGCTATTGGGGGAACACATGGGATTTTCCGGACAGTGACAAAAAGGATTACAAAATTTGCTTTGAAAATAAGATTAAACCGCAGCTCAAAGAAATTCTCACAAAGTACGGGGATTTGTGTTTAATCTGGTTTGATACGCCGATGGTTGAACAAACCACCGAACAATCGCAAGAGCTTTATGATATGGTTAGAACCTATCAACCCGGGTGTCTTGTGAATTCAAGAATCGGAAACGGACTGGGGGATTATGTTTCTTGCGAGGATAATGAGGTTCCGGAAAACGCTATTGATCGTCTGAGAGAAGCACCTATCACCTTCAACAAGACATGGGGTTATAAAGCATTTGATCAAGAGTGGAAAAGCGTTGAGAAAGTGTTGGAAATCCGTCAAAGATGTAACGAGAACGGCACAAATCTTCTGCTGAATGTCGGTCCGGATCCGCTTGGAAGAATTCCGGCACCTTCCCTTGACATTTTGCAACAGGTTGGTCGGCAGGTACAGTCTTTATAAGTAGTTGTAAAGTTTATCAATTCAGCAAGACAAACTAAAAATATTTGAAACAACTTGAAGATAAAAAAAGCCGTGAACTTCACGGCTTTTTTTATAGAAATAAATCAATGCGGAGCAAAAAGAAATGATGTATTGCCGTTGGCGATATGATGTATTTGCTTCGCAAATATGATGTTGCTCATTTTATTCGCAATGATGCAATGTTTGCCAAAAAAATTAGCGAAGCGACATCATTCACAAAGTGAAAATCATTAGCGTTAGCGTCATCATTTGCCGAACGGCAAACATCATTGAAAAAACTCCTTGAGAAATCTCAAGGAGTTTTTTCTGGCTCCCCCAGTTGGACTCGAACCAACGACACCGCGGTTAACAGCCGCGTGCTCTACCGACTGAGCTATGGAGGAATATTTGAAACGGTCTGGTCCGGTTTGGCCAGACCGTTTCGAGTGTTGGCGTTACCTATCTTCCCGGGCCGTCTCCAGCCAAGTATTGTGGGCAGAATCGAGCTTAACTTCCGTGTTCGGGATGGGAACGGGTGGACCCTCGATCTAATCAACACCAACTGTTTGTTCCACTCTCGCGGAACAATTGACATTTTATCACTTGTTTAGTGATTTGTCAAGAGCTTTTTCAAATATTTTTTGAAAAAGTGGTGACCCGTAGGAGAATCGAACTCCTGTTTGCGGCGTGAGAGGCCGCCGTCTTAACCGCTTGACCAACGGGCCATATGGTACACCTTCAGGGACTCGAACCCTGGACACCCTGATTAAGAGTCAGGTGCTCTACCAGCTGAGCTAAAGGTGCATATCATATCCGCACCTTCAAAACCGAACAAAGTAACTTTTGTATTCCAGCAAGCGCCTGCATTTCTCTACTCGCTTAAACCTCGCTAGTCAAGGTCAAGCCCTCGGCTTATTAGTACCGGTCAGCTGCATACATTACTGCACTTCCACCTCCGGCCTATCAACGACATAGTCTACGTCGAGCCTTACTCCATAAAGGATGAGAGATCTAATCTTAGGGAGAGT
>JAZOBF010000017.1:0-30306 GCA_045595845.1 Acutalibacteraceae bacterium | reverse complement strand
TATCGCACAGCAGCGCACGCGAAATGTCCGCATTACCAACTGCGAAATGGGTTGGATTGGCGGTTGCCAATTTGGGAATACGAATATCGGACTTGGCAACACCGTTTCCTTCTGGCAAGATACGGCGGATGCGTTGGTGGAAAATTGCTGGGTGCATCAAGCGTATGATTCCGGTATTACTCCACAAGGTTGTGCGGGGCACACCTATACAAATCTGGTGTTCCGCAACAATTTAATCGAATACTGCAACTATTCCATTGAGGTGTTTGACCGCAAAGCCCATTCCCGATGGGACGGGCTTGTGGTAGAGAATAACATCATGCGGTTCGCAGGTTATGGTTGGCTACCGGTATCCGCACGTCCGGATGGCGGTTCTACCACTTCGCATTATAGAGGTGGTGGATGGAATTATGCCGAACTTCCCGGCGACGGCATTACCATTCGCCATAACATTTTCGATTGCTCCGCGAAAAACTTAGTGTATTGGACCGGTAAGGATTATGAGAACGGTTTGACGATCTCCGACAACCGTTTTTACCAGAAAACCAATGCAAAAGACCAGGCACTCGCATTCGCCACACTTGAACAGCGGTACGCTACCAACCAAGCGGAATTGGAAGCGGCGGTCAAAGGGTTTGATCCCAATCCGAAAGTTGTCGAGTGGTTATCATAAACGGGTATCGGGTTATGTCGGGAGGACACTAAACATGAGTAAATTATTGCTAAAGCAAGCACACGCGGAGATTCTTCCGAAAGAGGACAGTGCGTATGCGTGGAACCCGCAACAAGGTGGTGCCGATGCCGAGGCGGAGGCTCTGCGGCAGAAGGTTTTGAATGCTGAAGATCACTTGGTTATTACGGGTGCCACCTATTACATATCCCCGACAGGTGACGATGCCAATGACGGTACCACACCCGAAACCGCTTGGAAGACGGTGGATGCGGTCATGGCACACGACGACCTTATCAAAGCGGGGGACGGCGTGTTGTTTGAACGCGGAGGCGTTTACCGGTCACAGATCACCTTGGATGCTGAGTCACCTGATCTGAGCCGGGGGAATCCGCCCCTGCCGACGGTGATTTATGCGAAATCGGGCGTCTCTTACGGGGCTTACGGAAAAGGCCCCAAACCCGCCATCTACGGTTCGTTCAAGAACTATGCATGGGAAGCGTGTTGGGAGGCAACCGAGTATCCTAACATTTGGAAAGTGGAAACGCCGTACAGTGACTGCGGTGTTGTTGTCTTTAATCATGGCGAACAGGTCGGCGTCAAACGGTTCATGAAATTCAATATTCAGTCGATCACCGATCTAAAAGAAAACTTTGAGTTCTATCACGACTTTGTACATGGCGTGTTGTACTTATATTTGGACAAGGGTTGTCCGCACGATCTGTATGAGGATATCGAGCTGTGCGTGCGTGGGGATTTCATGCAAGTCCCGCCCAATACTGAAAATGTCACGGTTGACAATTTAGCAATCAAGTATTTCGGCCACTACGGTGTAGAGGTTAAGATCAATACAAAAAATATAACCTTTACCAACTGCGAAATCGGTTGGATCGGCGGTTGCGAGTGGGTACTCGGTCTTTGTGAGGGTCTTCAAGGCCATCCCTTTGCTACGAAGGGCACTCGTATCGGTAACGGTATTGAATTTTGGCACACGGCCGAGAACGCCTTGATGGAAAACAACTGGATCTATCAAATATATGATGCCGGTTTGTCTCCGCAAGGGGGCGGCAACCCCAAAGGCGGTTGTTTCCGCAATGTGGTGATGCGTGGTAATCTTCTTGAGTATAATACTTATAATATTGAGTTCTTCCATCATCATCGCAACACCGTTTGGGACGGGTATTACATAGAAGATAACATCATGCGGTTTGCGGGATACGGTTGGGGACGGCAACGCCCGGACCCCAGGGCCACCGCTCATCTCAACGCTTGGACGTATGTGTTTGATTTACCGCTGCGCATTTACATTCGGAACAATATTTTGGATTGCTCCGATTGGAACGCGGTTTTCTGGTGTTGGACGCCCGACCGTGCGCCCGAGAATATGGGGGCAACGATTTCGGGCAACACTTTCTACGAAAAGGAAAGCAGTACCGGTAAGGCCATTGCGTATTCCGTGTACGGTCAGAATATGGCGAACAATCAAGAGGATTACGAAGAGGCTGTTAAAGTGTTTGATCCGAATCCGAAACTCGTCAAGTGGTTACCGTAGACAGCGGTGACGGTCCTTAAAAATTATGAAACTTATTTTAAAAGGTGGTGTCGGCAATGAAAAGGATGTTGGCGTTTGTGGCAGCATTGGTATTGGTTGTTGCGGCATTCCCCCTGTACAGCGTTTCTGCTGCTGAGGTGGATGCTCAAGCTTCCGATACGATCAGCGAAACTTTCGATGATTCGTATGCGGCATACATAGCGGCGTTTCCGTCCTTTGGAAAAGCTACGACAGGAGCAGAGACGGCGGTAAGTGCTGTCTTTGGTGATCAGCCTGTTACTGTGACGATTGAGGTACCGGCGGATGGGTTCTATACCATCGGCTTGGATTATAAGGCGTTGGATAACAAGACAACCGCCCTCGAAGTTGCTTTACAGGTGGATGGTGCTGTTCCGTACGATGCGTTAAATACGCTGGAGTTCCCCCGTATGTGGACGAATAACGGTGAGATCACTACCGACGGTCAAGGTAACGAGATTCCGTTGGAGCAGATTCCGTATGAGGATTTTTATCGCAATATTGCGCGTAATACATCGGGCTGGAATGCCGACCCGTATTTGCTGGCGTTAACCGCCGGCACGCATACCGTGACCATTACGCCTGTATCCGGTAACTTTGAAATCAAAGCCTTTTTCTTAGGCGGTGAGGATACCGTAGCGGCGTATCAAGCACCGACGGATACCACTGAGTATTATGACGGGGATGCCGTTGTCATCGAAGGCGAGAAGGCGACTTTGACCAACAGTTTTTGGATCACCATGAAGTCAGACCTTACCTCCGTGGATATTACACCCCACGATGCTGAGAAAAGTTTGCTCAACTATGTGGGCGGTAACTGGAAGACCTGTGGTGATACCGTTGTCTGGCAGACACCGGAACTGAAAGCCGGTTATTATCAGATTGGATTTTCTTATCGACAAAATGTCGTGATTGGTGCCGCCAGTTACCGTGAATTGAAGATTGACGGTAAGGTGCCTTTTGAGGAGGCAAGCGAGATTGCTTTCCCGTACAATGACAACTGGCAGCGTCGTTTCTTTACCGATAATACCGACACGCCGTACTTGATTTATTTAGATGAGGGTTCTCACGAAATCAGTATGACCGTTACCATGGGTGCCATGGGTGAGGTTACGGATCTGTTGCGTGAGGCGATTGCGGTCTTGGGCGACTTGTACATGGATATTATCATGATCACCGGTGAATCGGTGGATACATACCGTGACTACGAGTTGTTTAAGCAAATTCCGGATATGGAAGAGCGCATTACCAAGGCTTTGGATCAATTAAACGAATCCATGGTTCTGCTTAAAGAAGCGTCCCACAGCACGACCGGTTCTCATATCGGTGTTATCCAGATGATGACGCAGACGCTTGAGCAAATGCTGAAAAATAAGTACGACTCGCATCGGTATCTGAGTAACTATTACAGCAACTATTGCTCGGTCAGTGCTACGCTGAGTGAAATGCGGGATATGCCGCTCGATATTGATCAGATTTACTTGACGAAACCCGGCGATGCATTGCCCAAACGCCCCGGCTTTTTCAAACGCCTCGCGTTCACTATCCATCGACTTGCCGCCTCTTTCTATGTGGATTACAACAACCTTTCCAGTGCGGCAGAGGAACAGCAGGTCATTGATATCTGGGTTAACTGGGGCCAAGATCAGGCCCAGGTTCTCAGCTCTATGAATCAGAGCTTTACCGAACAAACCAATATTGCGGTTAATTTGAGAATCGTTAACGCGACCATCGTGCAGGCGGTTTTGTCGGGCAAAGGTCCCAATGTGATTTTACAACATAGCCGAAGTGAACCGGTTAACCTTGCCATGCGCGGCGTGTTGCGTGAACTGAACACCTTTGACGATTATGAAGAAGTGTTAAAACGGTTTGCACCGGGTGCAGAAGTACCGTATTATTATAAAGGTAATTTGTACGCGTTGCCGGATACACAGAACTTCTATATGATGTTCTGCCGTGTTGACATTCTTGAAGAATTAGGGCTTTCCATTCCCGAAACATGGGAGGAGTTTTCGGAAATAACCAATCTGCTGTCCCGTAATAATCTGGATGCGTCATTGCCGTATTTGCAGATTACTTCGACGACAACGACCAACGCCGGTATCGGTAGCTTGAGCTTGTTCCCGAGCTTGGTTATGCAGCGCGGGTTGTCACTTTACACCGAGGACGGCAAGCGCACGACCCTGTCAACACCGGAAATTATTCAGACCTTTACCGATTGGACGAATTTCTATACCAAACTGAAAATACCGGTTTCGATGGATTTCTACAACCGTTTCCGCACCGGTAGTTGTCCGATAGGCATTTCGACATATACCATGTATAACACCCTCAAAGCGACGGCACCGGAAATCGAAGGTACCTGGGTGATGGTTCCCATTCCCGGCACCGTACAGGAGGACGGTACCATTAACCATGCCTCTACCGGCGGTGGTACCTCCTGTTCTATCTTGAAATCCACAAAGGAAAAAGAAGAGGCCGCTTGGAAGTATATGAAATGGTGGACGGACACCGAAACCCAGACCAACTACTCAATGACGGTCGAATCCATCTTAGGTCCCACCGGCCGTGTGGCCATTTCCAACATGGAAGCGATGCTGGATGGGTTGGCTTGGGAAGACGATGCAGATGTCCAGCTGAGAAAAGCGTGGAATCAAGTCGAAGAGGTACCGGAGGTACCCGGAAGTTACTATACTTCGCGTTCGATCGATCATTGCTTCTGGAATGTGATTAACTCCGCCAAGATCCCGAAGGATATGCTTAATAAATGGGGTCTGGAAGCAGATAACGAAATTGAACGCAAATGGAATCAGTACGAAAACCGAGGAAACTGATACTGTTTTGAAATGGTTCGGCATCCGATAAGCGGCACCCTGCCGCTTATCGGGCGCACGGCAGATTTATGTAATAAGAGGAGGAAACAGGGTGAAGACGAAAACAATCCCCACCTCAAAATCGAGACTTTCCACAGCGGGAGATAATACGGTTTCCTGGTTGTTGCTGGCACCGTTTATGTTCTTCTTTTGTCTATGTACGCTCATTCCGGTGGGTTCATCGGTCGTACTTAGCTTTTTTGACTACGATACCGTTTCAACCCCGATCTTTACGGGACTTGCAAACTATATGCGTATGTTCACAGGCGACGGTGTGTTTTACACCATTTTGGGAAACACCTTGAAATTCGCCGTGATTACCGGCCCCTTGAGCTTTTTGCTTTCTTTCTTGCTCGCGTGGCTCATTAACGAATTTTCCCACACCGTTCGCAGCATCCTGTCGTTTATGTTCTACGCTCCCGCATTGGCCGGTAGTGCGTATTATATCTGGCAGGTCATGTTCTCAGGCGATAGTTACGGTTATGTCAACAACCTGTTAATTAGTATGGGCTTTATTACCGAACCCATTCAGTGGTTGAAGGATACCGCTTATAACTTCACAATCATTATTATCGTGCAGTTGTGGATGAGCATGGGTGTTTCGTTCTTGGCGAACATTTCCGGTTTGCAGAATGTCAACGCCGAATTGTATGAAGCGGGCGCTATCGACGGCGTTCGCACGCGTTGGCACGAACTGTGGTATATCACACTGCCGTCCATGAAGAGCATTTTGCTGTTCAGTGCGGTTATGCAAATCCAAGCGGTGTTTTCTATCGGCGCCGTTATTATAATCTTGGCCGGATATCCCAGTGTTAATAACTCGGTCGACACCTTGATCCCCTACATATCGGATGTCGGTACGGCACGGTATGAGATGGGATATGCTGCTGCCTTATCGGTTTTCCTGTTCTTTATGATGGCGTTCTTCCGCATATTTGTCGGGAAGGCCTTGGATATGATGGGTAAGCAGGACTAACAGATTTGAAAAACGAAGGTTTATAATTTCATTTATTTTAATGCTTAGGCGGTGAGTGTGGTTTGGCTAACAACACGACAACAAAGATCCGTATGCGACGCCCGAAAAAGCGCTCGGAATACCGGCGATATACGCGCTCAAAGGCGGGTTCGGTTCTTTATTTCTCCCTTTTGTTTTTGGCAGGTATGTTTACGGTTTTGCCAATGGTATATTGTATATGCACATCCTTTAAGCCGTTGGACGAATTGTTGATTTTCCCGCCGCGCTTTTTGGTGCATCGTCCCACGCTGGCGAACTACATAGCGCTTCCTGCATTGCTCAATACCTTGCGTATTCCGATGTGGCGCTATTTCTTCAACAGCATCTTCGTCGCGGTGAGCGGTGTGTTCTTGCATGTGATAGCAGCATCCATGGCGGCTTTTGTCTTCTCTAAATCGCGGATTAAAGGCAAGAATGTTCTGTTTACGATCGTGCAGTTTGCACTGCTGTATACCAGTTATACATTGGGCGTTCCGCAGTATCTGATTTTCAGTAAAATCGGTATTATCGATACCTATCTCGTGTATCTGGTTCCCATGATTGCGTCCTCAATGGGTTGTTTCTTGATGAAACAGTATATCGACGCCAGTGTGCCGAATGCCTTGATGGAAGCGGCACGCATCGATGGTGCGGGCATGGCGCGTATTTATTGGCAGATCATTATGCCGATTGCCAAACCTGCGTGGATGACCTTGCTGCTCTTCGCGTTCCGCGATATGTGGTCGATGGTGCCCAGTGGAACGATTTTCAGTGAAGAACTCAAGCTTCTTCCTCAAGTTATGACCAATATCGCCAACGGCGGTATTGCTCGTTCGGGCAGTGCCATGGCGACAACCGTGCTTATGATGATTCCTCCCATTGCCGTGTATTTTATCTCACAGGCAAATGTTATGGAAACCATGAGTAGTTCCGGTATTAAGTAAGAAAAAGCAGAATGACAAGCGAAAGTTAGGTGGATTGTCTTGAAAAAAATAATTTCAACCCTTTGCGTTGCCATACTGCTGTTCACGGTCCTGAGTGTTGGGGTTGCGGCAGATGCGTCCATTCACAAGGCAGAGCCGAATGGCGACTATACGCAAGCACTTTCTCGTGAACTCTATACGGCAGCGCGTACGATCTCAGCGAAAGATTTGGGCCTTGAATATTCGCTGACAGGAATGACGGACCTCTATTGTACGGAAAACGGCGAGGTCTATATCCTGCTCAGTATCGATTCTAAGGTTCTTGTCTTGAATCCCGACTATACACTCAAAGAGGTTATCACAGCGCGCGATGCGGATGGCATGGAGATTAACTTCGCCGGTGCCAAGGGCGTTTTTGTGGATACCAACGGTGACTTGTATATCGCGGACACCGATAACGGCAGAATTTTGATTACCGACGCGACCGGTTTGTACAAAGATTCGTGGGGGCTGCCGGATTCGCCGCTGATCCCCGATGAACTTCACTATCAACCCACACGGTTTATCAAGGATAAAGACGGGTACGCGTATGTTATCAGTTTGGGTTGCTATTACGGTGCCTTGGCGTATTCCCCTAAAAATGAATTTATAGGGTTCTACGGTGCCAACCGTGTCAAGGCCACAGCGTTGGATACCATTTCGTATTTGTTTGATAAACTGACGAGTAATGAAACCAAAAAGCAAGCTTCCGTAAAAACTCTCCCGTATGCATTCGTGGACATGGCTCTTGATCCCGATAACTACTTAACGGTATGTTCCGGTATGACTTCTGTGAATTCTAACTCTGCCGGTCAAATCCGCAAGGTCAGTTCAAGTGGCGCCAACATCCTATTGAGACGCGATACGGATGGTAATGCCGCGGCTTCGGATAGCTTCAACTTCTTGGAGACGGTCATATCTTCCAAGAATCTCGGCAGAAAGCGTATACAGAACCTGATTGCTATTGATGTGAATGCGGATGATTATATCTTCGCATTAGACGGTACTTACGGTTTGATCTATATTTACGACAACAACTGCAATATGATCAGCACTTTCGGCGGCGGTATCGGATCCGGCACCGAACTCGGCAAATTTAAAACGCCTATCGCCATGGCGATACAAGGTACTTCGTTGTTGGTTGCCGATGAAAAGGCCGAGTCAGTTACGGTGTTTGAGCAAAACGAGTTTGGCGCTTTGTTCTTCAAAGCACAGCAGTTGACGCTTAACGGCGACTATCAGGAAGCCAAACCCTTGTGGGAGCAGGTACTGGCACAGGATTCCGGTTGCCAGTTAGCGTATCGTGGCTTGGCAAATGCGGCGTACAGCGACAAGGACTATGAAGCCGCGTTGGTCTATGCCGAAAAAGGCTTGGATTATGTTACTTACGATTTGGCATGGCAAATTGTCATTAAGCAGTATATTGCCGATTACTTTATTTGGTTCTTTGCAGGTGCTGTGTTGCTGATTATCGGCGTCGGTGTGCTGATGGTCCGTCTGAAGAAACGCACGCAGCCTCTCATTCAAAACACCAAAGTTAAAACATTCTTGGCGGTGTCGGCGCATCCGTTCCGTGCTTTTGAAGATATCAAATACAAAAAGCAAGGCTCGGTACTCATCGCGTTAATCATTCTTGTACTCTTCTTCTTCTCGTCGGCTCTGCAAGCGACCTCAACCGGGTTCTTGTTCTGCAAAAACAGCGGTCAAACCTACAATGTGTTGTTCACATTGGCGCAAACGGTTGGGTTGGTTCTTTTGTGGTGCTTCATCAACTGGTTGGTGTGCACATTGTTCTCCGGTAAAGGATCGTTAAAAGAGATTCTGATTGCAACCGTGTATCCTTTATTCCCCCTTGTTATCTTCACCTTTATTTATGTGGCATTGTCTCACATTCTTCCGCTTTCGGGCGGCGCGCTTATGAACGGCATTCAAACGGTTATTATGATTTACACATTCTATGTGTTAGCCGTTGGTATGATGGCCGTCCATGAATACACTTTCCCGAAATTCCTGATTACCGGTGCGGTAACCATCGTCGGTATGATCTTGGCAATCTGCATTGCGTTTATTATGCTGATTCTGCTTCAGCAGTTCTGGAATTTCTTGTACTCCATCGTCATGGAAGTAATGTTCAGGCCCAGTTTTTAAGTGTGGTAATTGATTTTCCCGTATGAAGGATGTGCAGTATGAAAAAATGCGTATTATTGATGATTTGCTGCGTTCTACTCCTCTCTATGGTGGGATGCAGCTCATCGAAAACAACGGAATATCCCGTTTATGACGAAAACGCAACGATATCTACCGTTGCGAGTGGCGTCATTGCGTCCAACGACGCATATGAATTAATCTGGGATGAGACCGCGTATTGCGTGATGCTCAAGGATGTGCAGACCGGTAAGATCTGGTCGAACATCCCGTATGAATATCTGCAAGAAGGCGGTACCAGTGCCAATGTGAATTCGACCATCACCATCCAAGCGGTCAAGCAAGAAGACTTATCATGGGAGGTCTACCGTGGTTATACGGAAGCGGTCGAGGAAGGTAAGGTGTCTTGCGAACAGGTCGAAAACGGCATTCGCGTTACCTACTATTTTGAAAAGTTGCAGGTTGCCGTTCCGGTCATCTACACCTTGGGCGCGGATTCGCTGGATGTGACGCTGGATATCCAAAACCTCAGGGAGGGAGATCCCTATAAGGTCGTTTCCGTCTCGGTTGCACCGTTTATGTGCTCCGCTCTCAATGCAAACGATTCGTATTTAATGATTCCGTCCGGTTCCGGTGCCTTGATGTATGCCAATGAAACTCCTGCCGGCACCCGTAAATACAGTGCGTATGTGTACGGCGATGATTATTCGCGTGCATATTACGAGGTTAAGGATGAAAGTGAGTCTCTTCGGTTACCCGTTTTTGGTGCCAAGAACGGTGACGATGCCATTTTGTGCGTCATGAAAGACGGTGCGGAAATGGCGGTCGTTGAGGCGGAAACCGGCAACTCCCGTACCGGTTACAGCACGGTGTACCCCACCTATTATATCCGCGGGTATGACCAGGTTGCGACCGACATGTCAAACTCCGGCGTTCTCGGCGGTGGCAGTTACTATCAAGTCACCTCCACCGTGCGCACGCCCATCAACCCGACGCTGTCGTATTTCCCGCTGTCGGGTGAGGATGCCGACTATAACGGCATGGCAAAACGCTACCGTGAGTATTTGGAGAGCACCGGTGTTTTGCTTAAGACGGCGAACACCGCCGGTTACGGGCTCACCGTTGTGGGCGGTGCACAGGTAACCAGCTCCATTCTGGGTATCCCGCGTGACAGTACGATTGTTACGACCACCTTTGCTCAAGCGCAAAGTATGCTGGAATCTTTGGCGGAAAAGGTTATCGCGAACCCCACGGTTCGGTTGCTTGGTTTCGGTGACCGCGGCGTGAATCCCGGTAAAATAGCCGGTGGCTTCTCGTTCTCGTCCATTTACGGCAGCAATGCCGAGCGCGAAGCTCTGGAGGCGTATTGCGCCGGACAGAACATATCACTGTTCTCTGACTTTGATTTGGTGCGTTTCACACGGTCCGGTAGTGGTTTCTCGACTCTTTCGGATACGGCCAAGAGTGCCAGCTTGCGTAAGGTAGTTGGGTATCCGCTCGGCACACCGCAACGCGAACGCAAGGTGGATTACACCTATAATTTCATTAACCGCAGTCAATTGCCGACGCTCACGCAGAAATTATTGAGCATGGCAAACAAGAAAAATGTGTCCGGCATCAGCTTGAGGACACTCGGTCAGTTGGCGTATTCTGATTTTACCGATCCGTTGTATACTTCAAAGGGCAACACACAGAATGATGTAACCGCTACGATTAAAACCTTATTAGACGGCGGTCACATGGTAGCGGGCGGCCCGAATGCCTATTCTGCCGTCGCGTCCACCGTGGTGTTTGATGTCCCGACCAATAACGGCGGACACGAAGCGTTGGATGAAGAAATTCCGTTCTATGAAATGGTATTCCACGGTATAAAACCGATTTTCGGTGATTCCCTTTCTGTTGTAGAGGATACGCAGCGTGCGATACTCAAGACTTTGGCATACGGTGCAAACATGAGCTTCTCCGTATTGTACGAGTACGATACCGCTTTGTCGGAAACCGATATGTTGTATCTCGGTATGGGCGCAAACAAGTTGTATGCTTGTGACTTTGAAGCAAATGAGCAACTGATTACGGAGCTCATGGGCAAATACGGCGATTTTTACGCGAAGACTGCCGATGCGACCATCGTCCGTTACACGGCGTTGTCGGAGGCGGTTACCGAAACGGTTTTCGATAACGGCGTAACGCTGTATGTCAACCATAGCAAAGCGGCTGCTGAATCGCCGGTTGGCGAATTGGCCGGCTTTGAAGTCCGATATTGATGAGAGGAGGTAACACACTATGAAACTGTTTGGTCGCAAACAATCCAGTTTGATTGCCCGTCGTGAACGCATGGGGTATACCTTCGTTGCACACTGGGCGTTAGGATTGTTGTTGTTTTTCATGGTTCCGCTTATTTCCTCGTTCATTTACGCTTTTTCCCATACGCAGATTACCGAGGAAGGTATGACGCTTACCTTTGCAGGTCTGGAACATTTCAACTACAACTTAAATGCCGATCCCAACTATGTCACCAACTTGACAAGTTCGTTGGGCCTGATTGGTTACACGCTCCCGTTAGTGTTGGCGTTGAGCTTGATTTTGGCGGTGGTGCTGAATCAGCAATTTGCCGGTCGTACCGTCTTCCGTGCCATTTTTTCGCTGCCCATCATCATCGCGACATCGCCTATCATTCCGGTGTTACAGAGCTACCGTATTAATGTGCCGATCTTCAATTTGGCAAGCGCTTCCACACAAGACGGCGAATACGGCGGCGTGCTGGATTTTCAAAGCATTCTGTTGAGCTTGGAAATGCCGGATCAAATCACCGCCATGTTAGCGCGTCTGTTAGCCAATGTGTTCAGTATCATCTGGAGCTGCGGTGTGCAAACGATTTTGTTCTTGGCCGGTCTGCAAAGTATCCCCGCCCAGTTGTATGAGGTATCCAAGATTGAGGGTGCCAACAAATGGGAAGAATTTTGGATGGTCACCGTGCCGAGTTTGCGCCATGTGATTACGCTGGTTTTGATCTACACGATGATCCAACTCTTCACGGCTTCCGATAATCCGCTCATGATGCAGGCGTTTGCGCTGTTGCGCGAGAAACAAATCTATGACCAAAGTTCCGCAATGCTGTGGTTGTATTTTGGTATTGTATTTGTGGCCATCGGTGTGGTTTTCGGCCTGTATAATCGTCTGTGCATTCGCAGATGGGAATAATTCCTCTATATACAAAAACTGCCAAGTGTTTTAAAACACTTGGCAGTTTCTTTTTTGACAGATATATCAGCGGATGCCGTAGTTTTGGAGAATATAGTCCATATCCTTGTCGCCGCGTCCCGACAAGTTGATGAGAATGGAACCTTTGCCGAGTTGTTTGGCGAGTTTCATGCCGTAGGCGACGGCGTGGGCACTTTCAATCGCGGGAATAATGCCTTCCAGACGGGAAAGGGTGAAGAATGCATCAATGGTTTCTTCGTCATCCACCACATCGTATTTTACTCTGCCCAAATCACGCAAGAACGCGTGCTCCGGACCGGACGATGGGTAGTCCAAACCGCTTGCAACGGAATATACCGGTGCGGGTTCGCCGTTTTCGTCTTTGAGCATGATGCTGTTAAAGCCGTGCATGATTCCCTCTGTACCGTATTTGAGGGAGGCGGCGTGATCGCCGAGTTTGGGGCCTTTGCCCAGCGGTTCAACGCCGTATAGGTCAACGGGATCGTTTAAGAAGCCCGCGAACATACCCGCCGCATTGGAGCCGCCGCCCACGCACGCGACCACCGCATCCGGCAACTCGCCCGTCATGCCGAGAAATTGCTCTCTCGCTTCAATACCGACCACGCTCTGGAAATCGCGTACCATCATGGGGAACGGGTGGGGGCCCAGTACCGAGCCGATGCAATAGATAGCGTCCTTGTACTCGTTGGCGTATGCTTCAAATGCTGCATCTACCGCTTCCTTTAGGGTGGCAAGACCGTGAGTGACTTCGACGACATTCGCGCCGAGAATCTTCATGCGGGCGACATTGGGGGCCTGCTTTTTAATATCTACCGAGCCCATGTAAATGTCACATTCCAGGCCGAAATACGCGGCGGCGGTGGCAAGTGCGACGCCGTGCTGGCCTGCACCCGTCTCTGCAATGACCTTTTTCTTACCCATGTATTTGGCAAGCAATGCTTCACCCATGCAGTGGTGCAGCTTGTGCGCACCCGAATGATTTAAGTCTTCGCGCTTGACATACAGTTGCACATTGCCAAGCGAGCCCGACAGGCGTTCCAGATACGAGATGGGGGTGGGGCGACCTTGGAAATCCTTGCGGATACGTCGCAGCTCGCTGATGAAACGGCTGGATTTGCAGATGGTAAAATAGGCTTCGGTTATCTCTGCCATGGCTTGCTTTAAGTCGTCCGAGATGTAAGCACCGCCGTATTTCCCGAAAAAGCCGTTTTCATCGGGATAGTGTTTGAAATATGTGTCAAAATCAATGCCGTTAAAGTTCATGATAGATTCCCCCTGATATGATGGTGAAAGATGTGCACCATAACGGTGCCAAGTACCAGTCCTGCGGCGCCTTGAACGGCGTTGGGCGGGATATTGATGAGCGAGGGGATGAATCCGTACACAAATCCCTCAAATACATAATAGCCGATGATCATGATGACCTCTGCCAAGCAGCCGCCCAGCAGGGTTGAGCCGAGTGTTTGGCGACGCCATCGAAAGACCAGCCCCGCGAGTAGTGCCATACCGCCTTTGATGAGAAAGGTGACGGGGGCGTACAACACATAACCGGCGGCTACATCGGCGAGTGCCGAACCGATACCGGCAGTCAAGAAAGCGTAAACAGGGGACAAGAGGCAACCGGCTAACAGCACGGCACTGTCACCCAAATTGATATACCCTCCCAGTGGTGAGGGGAGACGGAACAGGGTGGTCGCTACAAAGGTTATGGCGGCGAGCAGGGAGACTGTAACAAGGCGTTGGATGCGTGTGTTCATATGGGCACCTTCTCAAATAAAAAAATCCTCGGCAGATGAGTCTGCCAAGGACGAATAAGCAACTTATCCGCGGTACCACCTTGATTCACGGGAATCCCGTGCACTCGTGCGGGATACTATCATATCCCTAACAACTGACGCATGTCCTCGCGTTGCAGAATACTCTGTGCCTGTGCACATTTGACTGCACCCTCAGCGGCCCATTTGACGATGTGTTTCTTGCCCGATTCCCAGCACCACGGGCTCTCTGTGAAGGCATCAACGCCGTTACTTCCGCTTCAACGGTTTGTGTTACATTTGCACTCAGTATAGCATCGCCGTCGCAAGTTGTCAAGTATTTGCCGCAAAAACTTGATTCTGATAAAAGAGAGTGTTAAAATAGGGGAGAATCGAGGGATGTATATGAAAATCGCGGATTTATTAAAAAGCGGGACCTTATCCTTGTCATTTGAGGTGTTTCCGCCCAAAACCGAAACGGCTTTTGACAGCGTGAAAAACGCTACCGAGCAAATCGCGCGGCTTCGTCCGTCTTTTATGAGCGTAACCTACGGTGCCGGCGGCGGCACGAGTCGCTATACACTTGATATTGCCAAAAATATCAAGGAACGCTACGGCGTTCCGACCTTGGCACACTTGACCTGTGTGTCCTCGACCAGACAAACGGTTGCTGAGAAAATCAAAGCCATTAAGGCGGCGGGGATTCAAAATGTGATGGCACTTCGCGGCGATGTGCCCGCCGAACTGGAACACGCCGACCGTTCGGGGTGGGACTATCGGTATGCGGTGGATTTGGTGCGAGAACTCAAAGCGGAAAATCCCGATTTTTGTATCGGCGGTGCGTGCTATCCCGAAATCCATCCCGAAAGTGCGGACCAGAAAGAGGACATCCGGCGACTGAAAGAAAAAGTGGATGCCGGTTGTGATTTTTTGACGACGCAGATGTTTTTTGATAATAACCTGTTATATAATTTCCTCTATAAAATACGCGAGGCGGGCGTGACGGCGCCGGTAATCCCCGGAATTATGCCGATTACCAACGCCGGTCAGGTGGAGCGTGCCGTCAAGCTGTCCGGCTCGTCCGTGCCTCAACGCTTTAAGAGTTTGGTGGATAAGTTCGGCGGTGATCCCGCCGCGATGAAACAGGCGGGAATTGCGTATGCGACCGATCAAATCATCGATTTGTTTGCCAACGGTATCACCAATGTACACGTCTACTCCATGAACAAACCCGATGTCGCCGAAAAGATTCAGAGCAATCTTTCGGATCTGCTCGGCAAATGATCGCGGTCAGAATGTTGACGCCGCCTCCCGTATGTGAGCGCGAGATCCTGCGGTACGCGGGATGTCGGCAGGCGGACGAGGGGGTTGTCGCGTTGCTCAAAGACTGTCTTTCGGAAGTGCTGCCGTTACTATCGTACTCCGTGTGTTTTACCGAGATAGACCCTACACCGTTTACGGCGCAATCGAAAGACCTGCGCCGGAATCTGGACGGGTGCGAGCGTGTGATGTTGCTGGCGGCGACGGTGGGCATCGGTCTTGACCGACTGATTGCGAAATACGGACGGTTGTCGCCCGCTAAAGCGCTGTTGATGCAGGCGATCGGTACCGAGCGGGTAGAGGCTCTGTGTGACGCGTTTTGCACCGAGATGGAACGCGAGACGGGGCTTTGTGCGCGGCCACGGTTTTCACCGGGGTACGGTGACCTTAAGCTGAACACGCAACGCGAGGTGCTCACACGGTTGGATGCGGCACGGCGAATCGGTGTTACGCTGAATGACGGTTACAGTATGTCGCCGAGCAAGTCGGTGACGGCTTTTGCGGGGTTTGCCCGTGAGGGGCATATCATAACCGACAAGTGTCGGTTGTGCAAAAAAACGGATTGTATGGTTCGAGGTGCGGTATGACATTTCGCGAATTTTTAAAAACGAATATCGTGCGTTTGGACGGCGGTATGGGTACGCTGTTACAGGCGCAAGGGTTACAGCCGGGAGAGCTGCCCGAGCGGTGGAATATCACGCATGCGGATGCCGTGACGGCGATTCACAGGGCGTATTATGAAGCGGGCTGTGATGTGGTCAGTGCCAACACATTCGGGGCGAATGCGCTGAAATTTGACGATGTGGAATTGGAGACAATCGTCAGGGCGGCGTTTGACAATGCGCGCGCCGCTAAGACGCGGGACGACCAGTTTGTGGCGCTGGATATCGGGCCGCTCGGAAAATTACTCAAGCCGTACGGCGATTTGGATTTTGAGGATGCGGTGGCGGTGTTTGCCAAAACCGTGGCGCTCGGCGTGAAATACAACGCGGATTTCATTTTCATCGAGACCATGAACGACAGTTATGAAACCAAAGCGGCGGTGATTGCGGCAAAAGAAAACAGCGAGTTGCCAATCGTGGTGTCCAACGCCTACGGCGAGGATGGAAAACTGATGACAGGTGCCTCGCCGGAGGCAATGGTAGCGCTGTTGGAGGGGCTCGGCGTAGACGCACTCGGTGCCAACTGCTCGCTTGGTCCAAAACAGTTAACGGGTGTCGTGCGGCGGTTACTGAAAGCGGCGTCCGTGCCTGTTGTGCTGAAACCGAACGCGGGGTTGCCGACGGCGACAGACGGGAAAACGGTATTTTCCGTCGGGCCTGAGGAGTTTGCCGATGATGTCGCGATGCTGATAAACGAGGGCGTCGGTCTCGTCGGTGGGTGTTGCGGGACAACGCCCGAACACATTCGTGCGTTGACGGCTAAAACGGCGAGCGCACAACGACAGAAGATAACACCAAAAGCAAAGACGGTGGTATCGTCTTATACGCATGCGGTGGAATTCGGACGTGAACCGATTCTCATTGGCGAGCGCATCAATCCCACGGGAAAAAAGCGGTTTAAACAAGCACTTGTCGAAAACGACATGGACTATATCCTCAAAGAGGGTGTGGCGCAACAGGAAAAAGGCGTGCACATTTTAGATGTGAATGTCGGATTGCCGGATATTGATGAGCGGGCGATGCTCACAAGAGCGGTCTGTGAATTGCAGGCAATTTTGGATTTGCCGCTTCAAATTGATACCGCCGATGCGGCGGCAATGGAAGCGGCGTTGCGTCGCGTCAACGGCAAGCCGCTTATCAACTCCGTCAACGGCAAGCGTGAAAGTATGCAGACGATTTTCCCGCTCGTCAAACGATACGGCGGCGTGGTGATTGCGCTCACGCTGGACGAAAACGGTATTCCCGATACCGTGGAGGGACGGGTGGCAATCGCCCGCAAAATTTTGGATACCGCGTCGGAGTACGGCATTTCGAAACATGATATCGTGTTTGATACGCTCGCGATGACCGTCAGCGCTGACCAAAAATCGGCAATGGTGACGCTCGAGGCGCTTCGTCGGATTCGAGAGGAACTCGGGTGTTATACCTCGCTCGGTGTGTCGAATGTGTCGTTTGGGTTGCCTGTGCGGGATGCGGTGAACAGCACCTTCTTTGCACTCGCACTTGAAAACGGGTTATCGGCGGCTATCATGAACCCGTATTCGGCGCAGATGATGCAGACATATTATACCTATCGTGTGCTCAAAGGACTCGATGAGAATTGCGCCGCGTATATCAGCGCCGCGGAAAATTTCGCGGTGACGGCGGCGGTTGCGCCGACTGCTCAAAAGACGGAAACCGAAAGTCGTTCGGCTCTGCAGCATGCGGTGGTTAAAGGGCTGCAAGAGGAGGCGGCGATCATTACCGCCCAATTGCTTAAGACGGTACCGCCTCTGGAAATTGTGAACAATGAAATTATACCCGCGCTGGATACGGTGGGAAAAGGGTTTGAAAACAAGACCGTGTATCTGCCGCAACTGCTCATGAGCGCCGAGGCGGCGAAGCGGGCGTTTGAATGTGTCAAGGCGGCGATGCCCGCGGGACAACAAAACGGCCCTACGGTGGTGCTGGCGACGGTGAAAGGCGATATTCATGATATCGGCAAGAATATCGTAAAGCTTCTCTTGGAGAATTACGGGTACGCCGTTGTGGATTTAGGGCGCGATGTGCCGCCCGAGGCGGTAGTCGAAGCGGTGCTTGAACACAACGCCAAGTTCGTGGGATTAAGTGCGCTGATGACCACGACCGTACCCGCAATGGAGGAGACGGTACGGCTGCTTCATGAGCAGGTGCCCGATTGCCGCGTGATGGTAGGCGGTGCGGTACTGAATGCGGAGTATGCACAGCGTATCGGTGCGGATTTCTATGCAAAAGATGCCATGGAGGGCGTGCGGTACGCGAACACGCTTGGATAATGAAAAAAGAGAAGGGGCTTTAGTATGAAAAAAGCACTTTGTCTGTTGCTTGCCGTGATGATGGTGTTATCGTTTACGGCTTGCGGTGGCAAGCAAACCGAGGATAGCCAAACGACGACCACCTCAGCAGAGCAGGTCACCACGACCAAAAGCGGAGAGGAAACGGTGACTACGACCACGACCGTTGTCGAAAACAGCACGACGACCAGCAAACCCTACTCAACGACGATAGTGCCTGCCCCCACCACGACCAAGCCTGCTAAGGTGAATCCGAAAACCTCTTTTACATTTGGCAAATACACCGCTGCTTTTTTTGACAACAACACCCAATCTTATCGCAAGGTGTCCTTGGAATTTTATGAGGGGGTTAATACCGTGCAAGCCGGTTGCACCGATTTTTACACCATCGAACAATGCAAAAAACAATACGAATCGTGGGGTTCCACCTTCGACGAAAACGAGGTTTTTTACGAAAGCAAACTCACCGTTGGTGGTGTTACTTACTATGATATCGGTAACTGGGGCAGTTTGCCGACGCTGTACGAGTTGACCGATACGCTCATCAAAACCGGTGACAGTGAGGACGATGGCTCGGAAGCGTTATATCTCGGCGCGTTTGCCGAGTTTTCGCTGAACCAAAACGGTTCTTTGAGTCTGGAAAAAGACCACGGCGTGTTCGGCAAAAAAGGCACCGTTTACACCTTTACGAAAGAATAAATACAGCAAACAAAAGGCAGAGGTTTCACCTCTGCTTTTTTCTGTATGTATATCGGACGGGTCGCCTTCCCTGATGCGGATGGTGCGGCGGATTTCTTTAGGGATCACTACCCTGCCTAAATCGTCGATTCTTCTCACAATACCTGTTGCTTTCATATATACATTTCTCCTTAAATTACAAATTGTGTTGTTATTATCTGTATTTCTGGGAGAAATATACCGCAAGATTTACTTTTTGACTTGAATATGCTATAATGATAAAAATACAAAAACGAGGTGAGCAAATGGGCTCTTGGGGTACTGCTTTATATTCTAATGATACATCAAGCGATGTTCGTGATATGTGCAACGAAGTATATCCATTAGTGGGTATTGAAGAAGGCACAAAACTGATTTTGAAAGAGTATGCCGATATTATTGACAGTAATATTATAGACAATGACTACGCGGATTTTTGGTTCGCTCTTGCCGATTGGCAATGGGAACATGGCATTTTAACCGACGAGATAAAAAGCAAAGCAATCTCTTTGCTTGAAGCACATACCGGCATTGACGAATGGGAAGGTGCCGATATAAAAAAACGCCTTGCGGTAATGGATAAATTACTTAACCAGTTAAAAATGCCTCAACCCGAAATTAAAATTCCTAAAGCAAAAATCGCAAAGCCCAAACACAAACCCGGTGACATTATTATTGTTCGCACAGGCTTGAAAGAAAACGACCCCGAAAATTGGATTTGGAACATTAAAGATTGTACATATAATTTTATTTATCCACAAGAAATAGCCGACAAAATTTGCGAAACACTAAATCCCCCTTATGATGCTCATGATAAATATATTGCAATTCTTTGTGTAGGGACAGAAAAAACACCCCATTCGCAATATGTTGAGGGCATTTATGATGAACATAGTGTTTACGTATTTTATGATTATATTGGCGAACAAAAGCCAACGCTTGATACGCTCCAAACCTGCGGTTTTGTTCCCAAATATCTACAATATGCAAGTGAAACAGGAACGACCATAGAAACAAGTGGTTGGTGTTATAAATTCCACTTATTCACATATAGTTTTAGATTGCCGAAAGATGGTAGTGAACAACTCATAGAGAAAGTCTTTAACAAAGAAGAAGCAAGTCGTTTTTGTGAACTATTCGACAGCAAAAATTATCTTCCCGACATTTCTTGGAATATGGAACTGTTCGATGCGTTTGGAGAATTTTTTGAGGAAAAAGCCCGATTGGAAAAAGCAAATATACCATACGATAATCTGCTTGACCCCTTAGCTTCAAATCCCGACTTACGACCCAAAAATGAAATTTCTGCAATAATAAAAAAGCAGATTGAAGCTCTTGATTAACCACAAAAGCGGAGTGGAAATCCACCCCGCTTTTGTTATGTATATACCATTATTGTTGTGATGGCTTGTCCAATCTTTTTTCAAGTTCTTCTACTCTTTTTTCAATGCTAGTAAATTTTATAATCACAAAAATTATATCAATTATAGAAAAAAGTGATACTCCGCCCAAAACCCAAGATAGTAACCCATTTAATTGCTCTTGGATTCCTAAATAATATACAACCGCAGTACAAGCAATTAATTGAAGCAATGGAACTATTAAAAGAATTATTAATGCTATTCTAGCGACATTGCTTAATTTTGCACCAAAACGGTAAAAATCAGCTTGTTTATCTTGATCATTTTTAATTTGTTCAACATCTGTTTTTAAGGCTTCAATCTGTATCGCATATTGCGTTACAATAGAGGCAACCACACCGTTGTTGTCAATTTGTGGTGTATTTGTTTCACTACTTGAATTAACGGATTTTGGACATCCAGAACAATTATTCGGTATGTTTGAAGTTGAAGAAGTGTTAGCTGTTTTCTTTGACATTAAATCAACTCCTTAACAACCTTTGTTTTTATATTGCCAGTTGCGAATTCTAAAATATCAGAGATATTTTCCATATTAAGAATATTATCTTCAAGAGGAACATTATTTGTATCAAATTGAACAATTATTCCTTTTTCCGAAACATCACCGACAGTTATCTCCGCTGCTTCGACCATACGAACGTTATTATAAATAATTCCTTTTTCCATCTTTTGACTATTTGTTCTAATAGATATTTCAGAGTTGTTTGATGAATATTTTTCTGTAAGGAATGTTTCGAAAATTTTAGAAACATTTTCTCGCTCGGGATAAAACAATGTGAAAACTATGCCAACTCGGTTACTTTTTGTTGAATTGTAAACCACTTTATAATATTTATCAATAATTGAGCGGTATTCTTTAAAAGTGTCAATTGGCAAATTACCAGTATCATAAGACGGATTTATAAACAAATCTACTCGAGTTCTAGAAACATTTAATGCAAAAACATTATCAATTGATTTTATTTGTACAATAGGAATCTCCGGCGGTACATCTTGAGGCAAATCAAGAATAGTTGGCATACCATTCAGTTTCTTGCCAATTTTATCGTTTATTTCGTCTTTCAACAAATCTGGTCTCTCGATTTTTTCAGTTGTGAATATTGCAAATTGCATGGATAATAATTTCATTAAAAACACCTCATTTAATTAATACATAACTAAGTTTTATTCTATACCCTTATACCCATTCTTTTCTGCGTGACCTAATAGATACAAAAACGCATACGCCGGTATTCTTATAAGCTTCGTTCCGTCTGGAGCATTGTGAACCCCATAATCATCTGGAGTTTTTGTAACAATAATTGCAGCAGAGGCTCCTCCGGCCAATTGACAAATTGCACTATCATTAGGAACAGGAGCATTTTCTCTATACTTTACTTCTACCAATATATTTCTAATCTGCGGATACTCTACTACAATATCTATTTCTTTATCTTTGCGACCACCTCTATAATAGCCAACCGAAGTAGCTTTTTGATAATAGAAAGCTGCCACATGCTTATAAACCGCCGTTTCAACGATCTTACCCATTTCGGTGGGATCTGTTAAAACATCATTATTCATCAGCACTGCATTTCGTATTGCTGCATCCGCAATATAGATTTTGGGGCTTGCTTTTAACGGCTTTTTACCGTCCATATCAACAGGCCAACTTTGATAAATTAAGTTTGCACTTTCAAGATATTTAATATAGTTTTCAGCAGTAGGACGTGATACTCCTTGTAATTCTTTCGCTAAAGCTTCTATTGATACAATTTCCGAAGAAACATTACATAGATAAAGGAAAATTCTTTCAAGTTCGGTTGAATTACGAATATTATATAAAGACGGCAAATCTCTCTTTAAAACCTTATCGACAACGTCCTCTCTCATGGTTTGTTGAGCCAGAATGTCATCATTAGCAAGAGCTAGTTCTGGAAAACCGCCTATTTGTAGATATCTCGCAAAATGTTTTTGTACTTCTGCAAGTTTCAGCATTATCTCGGTTTGTTCTATTCTGTCTAGATTTAAAAAGGAACTGATTTTTAGATTTTTTTCAAAGTTTGGTGTTGTCACACCAACAAGTTCACAATACTCATAAAACGACATTGTAGGAACACTAATAACCGACCATCTGCCAGCACCGCTTTCAGAGCTTCCCTTAATAAGCGCAGGGCTTGCGGATCCCGTTGCTACAATATGAGTTTCCGGCTGCATATCATATATTGTTTTTAACCATCTGTCCCAATCTGAAGCATATTGAATTTCATCAAAGAAGTAGTAAACATCTTGATTTGGATATATATTTTCATGATAACATTCCAATATCTCATTAAAAGCACTCAATTTCAACATGGGGTGATCCAATGAAATGAAAACAATCTGTTGTGGATTCACTCCTTTTTTCAACAGTGCCTCTATCATCTGATATTGAATTGTAGTTTTGCCAACTCGCCTAGTTCCGGTTAAAACAACCGTCCTCTTAATATCGGTTTGTTCTAATCTTTTCATGGCTTCATAAAAAGCAAATCTTTTATACGTTTTTGTAAGAGCTGGATTTATCATTCCTGTTTTCCACCAAGGATTATATGCACTTAGCACTTTTAGTATCTGTTCTTTACTAATAATAGCCATTTAACCACTCCTTTCACAATTATTATAGCTATAATATTCAAATTTGTCAACATTTATTATAAGTATACTTTGAATTATTTTACGCAATTATTACAAGTATACATTTCGCCGTTATTTTAATTCTTTAAATTAAAACCGGATGAACATCATCGCTCATCCGGCATCATAATATGTAGGCTACACCTCGCTTTTTTGATCGAAAAAACCGATTTATACGGGATTTTGTGCAAATTGAGTTGGACAAAAACCAGCGAAAACCCCAGTGTTTATGCGGGGTTCAACAGTTTTTGTCCTAATATGACATATTCCTCTATACGACGTACAATACCTGTTGCTTTCATATATACATTTCTCCTTAAATTATAAATTGTGTTGTTATTATCTGTAATTTGAGGGGATTTATACTGCGGGATTTACTTTTGAAAGTAAATGTGTTATAATAAAGAAAAATTTTGGAGGTTTAAATTATGTACGATAACATAGGTGGGAAAATCAAAGGTTTAGCAAAAACTATGTTTATAGTTGAGGCTATTGGTGCTATCATAACGGGATTGGTTTTGCTCTCTATCGATGAAGATTTAATTGGATACGGACTTCTCACTTTAGTATGTGGTCCCATTGTTGCGTGGGTGGGTTCATGGCTTTTATATGCATTCGGTGAGCTGGTCGAGGATGTACACGCAATACGCAACAAAGAAGGAACAACCGAAGAAAAGGCCAAACGCGAGGCTGAAGAAAAAGCAATACGTGAGGCTAAAGAACAAACCTCCTCTGAAAACCAACAAGATTTTTATGACGAAGAAGCCTCAATCGAACTGCAAGAAGAATGTGAAGATAATTTCGAAACAATAAAGGAAAAAGGGAAAAAACTTGCCGAAGCAGAGATAAAAGAAAAGAATGGTGTATTAAAGGATTATTGGGGAAAAGATGAATACATAATAATCCCATCTAATATAACGGAAATAGGGAAAGACTCTTTTGAATTCTCGCACAATTTGAAAGGTGTTGTAATGCATAATGGAATAACCAAAATCGGTACATATGCTTTTAATGGGTGCCACAACCTTTCTACTGTTATACTATCTAACTGTATAAAAACTTTAGATTGTGGAGTGTTTAGTGGGTGTGGTAAATTGTACAGCATTTTGATTCCTGATAGTGTAACCCATATTTCCGAAGAAGCATTTGAAAACTGTGGTAAATTTATTATTCATACGACCGCAGGAAGTTACGCCGAAGAATTTGCAAAAGAAAATGGACTGGAAATTGAGTTGATATAATTAATTATGATATTAATAAAGAGAGGTTCTCTACCTCTCTTTATATCTTTTTTCCACATTATGTACCGCCATGCAAAATCGGTCGATTGGTGTCAATGTTGTATGAGACGGGTCACCGTCACGGATGCGCATCGTGCCTAATGGAAAAGAAAAAGGCGTCCCGACAGGTTTTGTCGGGACGCCTTTTTTTGGTTTAAGCTTTCCGCAGTTTTTCGCTGAGGGTGGTGACCACGCCGAGCAGTTCATCCGACGGGCCGGAGATGACACAGGCGCCGCAAATGGGGCAAGGGGGATTTTCCCGCACGCTGTCCACTGCTGCCTGACAGGCGGAAATGTCGCCCTCCAGCACCACGGTCACATGACCGCCGCAGGAGGTTTCCCGTGCGCTCAGTTCCAATGTCGCACATTTGAGCATTTGATCGACTGCCTGAACGGCATGAGAGGCGCCGAGGACCTCTACCAAGGCATACGCTTTCGGTTTGTTCATCGTCATACGCCTCCTTTTATCGACCAATGGTGGTTGCGATGCTGTGTTCGGTGCCGGCATCCGGTGCGGAGATCACGGTAGATGCCGTGACCTTGCCGTAAGGTGCTGCGGCTGCAAGCGCTGCTTCCATGGCGGCGCGTACGCTGGACACATCTCCGCGCAGTTTGACACAAGCACCGGCTTTCAAACGGTTGCGTTCCACCCCTTGAATGTGGACATCCGCTACTTTAGCCGCCGCATCCAGTGCGACAAGACACGCCATAAAGCTGTCTAATTCAAAGATGCCGATCGCTTGACCGGTAAAGTTATTGTCTATCATACTTAAAAGAGCACCTGCCTTTGTTTACTATGCTTTCAGTATATCACACATTTTCGACACACACAAGGGTAAAATGTTCGGGGAATGGGGACATGTTTTGCATTTTTTTGGAAAAAGGGAACATACTGGAAAGGTAAGAGACAAGGGACAAAGGTGGGGAGGGAGTAGGGCGAGCCTGTTTATATGAGCGTGGAAAAAACAAATCGAAATAACTGCTTGACAAGCTTGCACCACTGTGGTAGAATGATTCTCCGTGGGAGTGCGCGGTATGGGCAAACTATGCCCAAAAACGCGTGCTATCCGCACCGTTGAAGGCTCGGCGATGAGCGGAGACGATACGGAATTTATATGCAGGAGGTGAAAAGATTGCCTACTTTTAACCAGTTAGTCCGTAAGGGCAGAGAAGAACTCGAGAAGAAAGCGAAAGCGCCGGCATTGCTCAAAGGCTGGAACTCCAAAAAACGCATTCCGACCGATCAGAATTCTCCCCAAAAGCGCGGCGTTTGCACTGCGGTTAAGACCTCTACCCCGAAGAAACCGAACTCGGCTCTTCGTAAGGTCGCCCGTGTCCGTCTGTCGAACGGTATCGAAGTTACTTCGTATATCCCCGGCGAGGGCCACAACCTGCAGGAGCACAGCGTGGTGCTCATTCGCGGCGGCCGTGTTAAGGACCTTCCCGGTGTGCGTTATCACATCATCCGCGGAACTCTCGATACACAGGGCGTTGCAAACCGGATGCAGGCTCGCTCCAAGTACGGTGCGAAGCGTCCGAAGGCAGGTAAATAATTGAAAAGACATTTCATCAGCGGCTACATAGTAGCGGCAGATTTATATAACGGGCTTATCCGTTTGCGACTGCCCTTCCTATGGCCAACGGGAGTATGTCACTTTCGAGTACCTATGATATCATTTCTATGAAGGAGGGAAGTAAAGTGCCGAGAAGAGGTTCTATCGCAAAACGCGATGTTTTGCCCGATCCGCTTTACAATTCCAAGTTGGTGACCAGACTCATCAACAATGTTATGTATGACGGTAAAAAGGGCGTTGCCCAGAAGATCGTCTACGAAGCGTTTGACATCATTCGTGAGAAGACTGACAAGGATCCCCTCGAAGTCTTTGAACAGGCGATGGAAAACATCATGCCTCTCTTAGAGGTTAAAGCCCGCCGCGTCGGCGGTGCTACTTACCAGGTGCCGATCGAGGTTCGCCCCGATCGCCGTCAGACCTTGGGTCTGCGCTGGTTGACCACCTATTCGCGTACTCGCTCGGAGCGCACCATGAAGGAGCGTCTCGCAAGCGAGATCCTCGACGCGATCAACGGCAACGGCGGCGCCGCGAAGAAACGCGACGATACCCACAAGATGGCCGAAGCCAACAAGGCTTTCGCACATTTCCGCTGGTAATAACCGTATTGCCGTATTTTGCAAGAAGGAGGATGACTCATGGCAAGAGATGTATCTTTGGCTAAGACCAGAAACATCGGTATCATGGCGCATATCGACGCGGGTAAAACCACGACGACCGAGCGTATCCTGTATTACACCGGTGTTAACTACAAGATGGGTGAAACCCACGACGGCGGCGCTACCATGGACTGGATGGCGCAGGAGCAAGAGCGCGGTATCACCATCACCTCCGCTGCCACCACCTGCTATTGGGATAAGCAAGGCGCTGCCGATAAGCACCGCATCAATATCATCGACACCCCCGGTCACGTGGACTTCACCGTTGAGGTGCAGCGTTCTCTGCGTGTTCTCGACGGTTCGGTGACCGTTCTGTGTGCGAAAGGCGGCGTTGAGCCCCAGTCCGAGACGGTGTGGCGTCAGGCGGGCGAATATCAGGTACCCCGTATGGCGTATGTCAACAAAATGGACATTATGGGTGCCGACTTCTACCGCGTTGTGCAGATGATGCGCGACCGTTTGAAGTGTAACGCCGTGCCGATTCAGCTTCCCATCGGTTCCGAAAACCTGTTTAAGGGTATCATCGACCTGGTGGAGATGAAAGCCGATGTCTATTACGATGATATGGGTAAAGATATGCGCGTGGAGGAGATTCCCGCGGATATGATGGATTTGGCAGAAGAATACCATGAGAAATTGCTCGAGGCGGTTGCTGAGCAGGACGATGCTTTGATGGAGAAGTATTTTGGCGGTGAAGAAATCACCATCGACGAAATCAAAACCGTTATCCGTAAAGCCACCATCGAGAATACCATGGTTCCCGTTTGCTGCGGTACTTCTTATCGTAACAAGGGCGTTCAGAAACTCCTCGACGCCATCGTGGATTACATGCCTTCTCCGCTGGATGTTCCGGCGATTAAGGGTGTCAACCCCGATACCGACGAAGAGGTGACGCGTCCCTCTTCCGATGAGGAACCCTTTGCCGCTTTGGCGTTCAAGATCGCGACCGACCCGTTTGTCGGTAAGCTCGCGTTCTTCCGTGTGTATTCCGGTAGCGTCAAAGCCGGCGAGACCGTTTACAACTCCAGCAAGGATTCCAACGAGCGTCTTGGCCGTATCGTGCAGATGCACGCCAATGCCCGTAAGGATCTGGATGTGGTGTACGCGGGCGATATCGCTGCTGCAATCGGTCTGAAAAACACCACCACCGGTAACACCCTGTGCGACGAGAAGCACCCGGTTATTCTTGAATCCATGAACTTCCCGGAACCGGTTATCCGTGTGGCTATTGAGCCCAAGACCAAAGCCGGTCAGGAAAAGATGGGTATCGCTCTCGCGAAATTGGCGGAAGAAGATCCCACCTTTAAGACCTACACCGACGAGGAAACCGGTCAGACCATCATTGCCGGTATGGGTGAGCTTCATCTGGAGATTATCGTTGACCGTCTGCTCCGCGAATTTAAGGTGGAAGCCGATGTCGGTGCTCCTCAGGTTGCGTACAAAGAGACCATTCGCAAACTCGCCGATGTGGATACCAAATATGCGCGTCAGTCGGGTGGTAAAGGTCAGTACGGTCATGTTAAAATCAAGCTCGAACCCAACGAATCCGGTAAGGGCTATGAATTCGTCAACGCGGTCGTCGGCGGTGCCGTTCCGAAGGAATACATCCCCGCGGTCGATTCCGGTATCCAAGGTGCTATGCACGCCGGTACCATTGCCGGTTATCCGGTCGTTGATGTGAGAGTTACCTTGTATGACGGCTCGTATCACGAGGTCGACTCTTCCGAAATGGCCTTTAAGATTGCCGGTTCGATGGCGTTCAAAGAGGCTATGCGTAAGGCCGATCCGGTCCTCATGGAGCCCATCATGAAAGTGGTGGTTGTTGTTCCGGACGAATACATGGGCTTTGTCGTCGGTGACATCGCGTCCCGCCGCGGCCAGATGGAAGGCTCCGAGAATGTCAACGGCGCTGTGCAAATCCGTGCCAATGTCCCGCTGTCCGAAATGTTCGGTTATGCAACCGATTTGCGTTCGGGTACTCAGGGCCGTGGCCAGTATGTCATGGAGCCCAGCCACTATTCCGAAGTTCCCAAGAGCGTTGCGGAGGACATCATTTCCCGTCGCTCCAAGAACTAAGGAAACTTTTGTAAAAGGTCTTGAAATTTTAACGATTTCTTGATACAATGCAAGTAACTAATTTATTTGTGCTGAAATAAAGGAGGAAATTCACAATGGCAAAGGCAAAGTTCGAAAGAAATAAGCCCCACGTAAACATTGGTACCATTGGTCACGTTGACCATGGTAAGACCACCCTGACCGCTGCGATCACGAAGGTTCTCGCTCTGAAAGGCGACGCTGACTTCGTTGATTACGCAAACATCGACAAGGCTCCCGAGGAGCGTGCACGCGGTATCACAATCAACACTTCTCATGTTGAGTACCAGACCGAGAACCGCCACTATGCTCACGTTGACTGCCCCGGCCACGCCGACTATGTCAAGAACATGATCACCGGTGCTGCTCAGATGGACGGTGCTATCCTCGTTGTGTCCGCTGCGGACGGCCCCATGCCCCAGACTCGTGAGCACATCCTGCTCTCCCGTCAGGTTGGCGTTCCCTACATTGTTGTTTTCATGAACAAATGTGACCAGGTTGACGATCCCGAGTTGCTTGAGCTCGTCGAAATGGAAATCCGCGAACTCCTCAACGAGTACGAGTTCCCGGGCGACGACCTGCCCATCATCATGGGTTCCGCTGTTAAGGCTCTTGAGGGTGACCCCGAGTACAGCGCTAAGATTCTTGATCTCATGGCTGCTGTTGACGAGTACATTCCTACTCCCGAGAGAAAGGCTGATCTTGACTTCCTTCTCCCTGTTGAGGACGTATTCTCCATCTCCGGTCGTGGTACCGTTGCTACCGGTAGAGTAGAGCGTGGTACCATCAAGGTAGGCGACGTTGTTGAAATCGTTGGTCTTACCGAAGAGAAGCAGACAACAACCGTTACCGGTGTTGAGATGTTCCACAAGATGATGGATCAGGCTGAGGCTGGTGACAACGTAGGTCTCCTCCTCCGTGGTATCGACAAGAAGGGTATCGAGCGTGGTCAGGTTCTCTGTAAGCCCGGTTCCATTCAGCCTCACACCAAGTTCGTTGGTCAGGTTTACGTTCTTACCGAAAAGGAAGGCGGCCGTAAGAAGCCCTTCTTCTCCGGCTACAGACCTCAGTTCTACTTCAGAACAACCGACGTTACCGGTATCATCACTCTTCCCGAAGGCACTGAGATGTGCCGTCCCGGCGATAACGTTGATATGAACGTTGAGCTTATCACACCTATCGCTATTGAGAAGGGTCTCCGTTTCGCTATCCGTGAGGGTGGTAGAACAGTTGGTTCCGGCGTTGTTTCCGAAATCCTTGCATAATTTAGCTTTATAGTTAAATATATTTATCCCGGAGGGTAACACCTCCGGGATAAAAAATATATACTTATATTATCTTTGGGGAATGGTGCAAATCCTTACCGGCGGTGTTTGCCTTGGCATAAGTCCGCGACCTTTCATAAGAAAGCTGATCGGGTTAAACTCC
>JAZOBF010000016.1:0-5743 GCA_045595845.1 Acutalibacteraceae bacterium | reverse complement strand
CGCCGTCCCGAATGGGACGGCGGCTTTCATCTTACATATCCATTAACTTGCTGATCTCGTCTTTGAACGACTGCACATCTTTAAACTGGCGGTACACCGATGCGAACCGCACATACGCGACCTCGTCGATGGCGCGGAGCTTTTCCATCGCCAATTCGCCGATTCGGGACGCGGGCACCTCGCGTTCAAGCGAGTTTTGCAGCGTCGCTTCGATCTCGTCCACCGCGCGTTCAAGCACCTGCATCGACACGGGGCGTTTCTGACACGCACGCAGCATACCGTTAAACAACTTCTGCCGATCAAACACCTCGCGGGACTTATCCCGTTTGACAATCACAATGGGTAAACTTTCGATAATTTCATATGTGGTGAATCGCTTGCCGCACTGCAGGCATTCCCGCCGACGGCGAATCCGCGCACCCTCATCCGTGGGACGCGAGTCCATTACTTTACTTTCCGCATAACCGCAAAAGGGACATTTCATATCCTTCACGCACCTTTTTCAAACATCTTCTTTATTGTAACATCCATTTTTATAAATGGCAAGTAATTTCTTCCAAGAACGCTTTGGCGCGGACCAAATCGTCTGCCGATTGGAAATTCGGGCGATACAATTCAAGCATCAGCACCCCGTCGTAGCCGACTGCTTTAAGCGCACCCAGCAATACGGAAAAATCCCGCGTTCCCCTTCCCGGGGGCAGACAATCACGGGACTCGTCGCAGTCGCTGATATGCACATGCACGATATCCTCACCCATCACCTCAACCACCTGCAACGGGTCCACCCCACAGCGTACCGTCTGCTTACAGTCAAACACGAACTTTGCCTTTTCTTTGAGCTCGGCTTTCATTTTCCGCAAAAACTCAAGGTCGGCGGAACTGAAGTGATGAACATTTTCCTGTGCCACCGTGACACCGAACGACTGACCGAGGTCATACAACCGCTCGTACCGCTCGATGAGTTGCTCGTCACTCATCAGACCGAGCGACTTTGCCCCGTGTAACACCAAAAACGGTGCACCCAGCCGTGCCGCCGCCTCAAATTGCGGTTTATACATCTCCAGTCCGTCGTCAGCACGCCGCTGATACGGCGAAAACAAAAAGAACGGCTCCATGAACGAGGAATACGGATGTACGGCCGCCACCGACGCCCCCGCCGCGTCACAGCGCCGCTTGAGCTCCCCCGTAAACGCGGGTGATACCTCGCTGGGCGAGTTAAAAAACATCTCCACATCACGAAACCCCGCCGCCAAAACGATATCCAACGCGTCTTCAATCAGTGCGGGATAAAAATTCGCCGTGGATGCTCCGACCACCATCAAGCCGTCCCCCCTTTTCTTTCCATGCTACCCTAAAACCTCCCCCTTGTCAACCACCCAAAAAACGGATACAATAGTAACATATACCGAAGCAAAACGAGGTGCCGTTCATGTTCACCTGCACACTATGTCCGAGACAATGCGCCGCCGTCCGCGAGGAAACCGCGGGGAACGGCTTTTGCGGCTTGCCCGAAACGGCGTATATCGCCCGCGCCGCTCTGCATAGCGGTGAAGAACCGTGTTTCGGCACGGCGGGTGCCATCTTTTTTGGCGGGTGTACCTTGCGTTGTGTATATTGTCAAAATCACGAAATCAGCCGCACGGCGGCGGGAAAGCCCGTCAGCCCTAAGCGCCTCAGCGATATCTTCAAAGAACTGTACGAACAAGGTGCCGATGTGTTAGACCTCGTCAGCCCCACCCCGTACCTCAAAACGGTGCGGCGCGCCCTGTCGCTCTACCGCCCGCCGATTCCCGTCGTGTATAACACCGGCGGATACGAACGCGTCGAAACCTTGCGTTCTCTGGAAGGACTGGTGGATGTGTATCTCCCCGACCTCAAATACATAACCCCCGCCCTTTCGGCGGAACTTTCAGGCGCGGAGGATTACCCCCAAACTGCCCTGTTAGCCATTCGGGAAATGGTGCGGCAAACGGGAAAACTCACCGTAAATGAACGCGGCATCGCCGTGCGCGGTACACTCGTACGGCACTTGGTACTGCCCGCCCACACCCGCGAATCGATGGCGGTGTTGGACGCACTCGCGGACATTCCCGATATTTTTATCAGCCTCATGTGCCAATACACACCCGTTGCAGCGGTAAACGGACATCCCGAGCTGTCCCGCCGTGTCACCAAGCGCGAATACGAAAAAGTAACCAATCACCTGTTGTCACGCGGACTGACCGACGGCTATCTGCAAGAGCGCTCATCTGCCAAAGCCGCCTATATCCCCGTCTTCGATAACGCCGGTGTTTAATTTCGATTGGTTTCTGCCACGCCCGTATGAACAGGCTCGCCCTACGGCTCGCCGCATCTTCCGATACCCGCCACGCCTAAAACCACCCTCACAACCACCTTCCCCCCTCTTCGATAACACGGTGCTTAATTTCGATTGGTTTCTGCCACGCCCGTATGAACAGGCTCGCCCTACGGCTCGCCGCATCTTCCGATACCCGCCACGCCTAAACCATCATGTATGAAAACGCGGCGCGTCTTAAAAGACGCGCCGCGTTTTGTTATTTCTTTTTATTAGCAAGTGCCAATTTCACCGCATCATCCATACGGGATAAGATATACTCATACCCGCCCGGTGCGTGCGGCACCATACAGGCGGAGCAATCCTTGACACCGTTTGCGATATACCGAAAATACCCGCCGCATTGATCACCCAGCGTGTATAGCGGGCAATAGCAAAACAAACAGTTAAACTGTTCGGGGTGTTCGGTCTGATGGCACGGAAAATACTGACAATCGCGGTTTTGAAAAAACGAATAACAATTTTTCCGCTCCATTTATACGATTGGCTCCTCCGGCATGATAAAAGCGGCGGCAATATACAACAGAATTCCGCTACCCGCAAGCAGTACCGCCAGCACCCAAATCAACCGTATGATGGTGGGATCAAGACCGAAAAACTTCGCAATTCCCGCACACACGCCGCAAAGCTTCTTGTCGCTTCTCGATTTATACAATTTCTTTTCCATACGATTGCCGTCCTCTCTGTTATCGTTAGTATCAGTATAGCATACTTGTCTAACTTTGTCAGCTTTTTTGCAGATTTTTTTGAAAATAGTTGACTTTTTTCCGTATGACGGTCATAATGCAAAGAGAAACTGCGCTACGGGGGAGTTGTGCTATGTCTATCTATGAACAAACGAAAGCGGCGATTGCGGAACTGTGCGAAACGGCAAATCTCAAGGCAGGTGCCATCGTCGTCATCGGTTGCTCGACCAGTGAAGTGGCGGGCGCCAAAATCGGGACAGATTCGCGCCCCGAAACGGCGGCCGAAATATTCGGCGCACTCTACGATTATACCGCACCCCGCGGCATTCACCTTGCCGTACAATGTTGCGAGCACTTAAATCGCGCCATCATCACCGAACGCGCGGCGGTCCCGTTTGCCGAACCCGTCAATGTCGTACCGCAACCGAAAGCGGGCGGATCGCTCGCCACGCAGGCGTATGCGCGTTTTCGCGAACCCATAGCCGTCGAGGACATCAAAGCGGATGCGGGATTGGATATCGGCTTTACGCTTATCGGCATGCACTTAAAGAAAGTTGCCGTCCCGCTTCGCCTTGTCAACAACCGAATCGGCGCCGCAACGGTACTCGCCGCCCGCACGCGCCCGAAATTCATCGGCGGCACCCGCGCCGTATACGATGAAACCAAGCTCTAAAAACCACACCGTCGTCAATAAAACGCCCTATGACTTTTCAGTCATAGGGCGTTTTACCATCAGTTTTTCAATTTTCCCTTATAAATTGTAGGACGCTCACCCGTTGAAAGCTGCACGATAACCTCAACGGTGTGCTTGCCGTTGGCATATTCATTCAAGGGGCCACCGGTCACAAAATCGCTCAAATCTGCGCCTTTCAGTCTGCAATCCGTCGCTCTTTTTACTTGCCGCACGACTTCCTTACCCTTTTTATCTTTCACAATAACATATATGTCGGAAATATGGTAGTTTGCCGAAACGTTAGCATCAACAAGCTGTTGAACCGTTATCTTTTTACCGCTATAGCTGAAAGTGCATTCGCTCTTTTCCACGGTATTGGTACCCAGCAATTCGGGGAATGTGAACGGCAGATAGGCTTGCTCAAAAAGCGTAGCGTATGACCACTTGGCATCAATGCTGTTTTTCAGCGTAAACTTATCACCGTTAGACTGTTCATGCTCCTCCCATGTTACGGATTGGTCCAAAAAAATGATATAGCTTTCTTCACTGTTGATAGTGCCGTCGTCCTTGCGCACCACATGGTTTTCCACGCACATAATCACATGACCCGATGAGGCCGGATAACTAACGAGCCCGTCTGCCATTTGCAATGCCGCATAGGATTCATACATCGTATCGACACCGTTGTCCTCGCATATCTGGGCAGTTGTAGTCGTGGCGGACCCATATTTTTCAAGCGTGTCATCATAAACATAGGGACCTACTCGTAAATAGCCGTTTTTCAGCACCATGCCGTTTGTGTTCCGAAAATCAGCAGAATTGACAACTTTTCCCCATGCCCACTGCGATGCATTGGAGCACTGGTTACCGAATAGGGCAGCATTATCACCGATAGCGCTCATATCCATCACACCGGTTTTCGGGTTATAAAAATCCATGGTCCGGTACACATTGCCCGAACCTTTTGTGATATACGGCAATCCCCCGTATACCGTGTCGACTAAAACCACTTCCTGATAACCGTTCGCCCTATAAACATAAAAGAAATCTTCGTCAGGTGTCCAAGCAAAAGTTTTGGAGAATCTGAAAAAGTCAACGCAAAGTTTTCGGAGTTCTTGTGTTGACATGGAACTGTTAGCAATCGGGAACGCATTGATTTTGTCCCAAGTCAGTGTGTCATGTACGGCCGGGAAGTTCCCCGCGGGCTGTTCCTCCTCGTCCACCACCGGCTGACTGCAAGAAAGTAACGAAATCGATGAAAGAATGGATAAAACAACCAAAACCGTGCGTTTTAAAAAGTTTAACATGGATATACTTCTCCTTCTTTTTTATTTACAACCACTATCATTGTACGACAATGATAGCACATGTAAATAGAAAAAAAGCAAATGACATGAACAAAACGCAACAAAACTTTTCGTCTTGTTGGACGGTTTTTGTTACACACGCCTTCCCATCCCGCCGGCTTTATATGCCTATGGCAATAGCAGAATGTGTTTTTACTTTTTAACAGCATAGTCAAGCGCGATTTTTGTCCCGCTTTTTCTGGTAGTAGGTGCATTGGGTTCATCATAGTAGATAATACAATAGTGACTATTATCTATCATTTCGTAATTGCGTTCCACATAAGCGGCTCTGCCCGAGCCGATAATATGTTCAGGATAGTAGGTATCCTCATAGCTTTCCAACAAGTAGTTTGTATACTGCTCATTTATATCCGGATATTCCGCCCGTACATAGATTCGTCTTATGTACGGGTATTGTTCTTTTATTTCGGTTACGAGTTCAAGGCACAAGCTATTAAATCGGCCCTTACTCCCGATTCCAATGTAAAACCCACCCCCAAATAAGCAGAACCCTCTCTGCCGTACGGCAGAGAAGTTTCTTTCACAAACTCAAGGGTTTTATCAATCCAATGGTTTCATGGTTGGGAATACAACCGCCAACAATTCATAACTCTTCATATTACTTCAAATCCTTTATTTTGCTTGGTTTTCCGAACTTCATACTTCGTCGTATTCATTCAGT
>JAZOBF010000015.1:0-3196 GCA_045595845.1 Acutalibacteraceae bacterium | reverse complement strand
CGCCATCGGCCTTGCGCAGTTTGAACGGTATCCCGCCATGCTCCGCCGCCGCCGTGAAATCATTGAACGGTATGACGCGGCACTGTGTCCGCTCGGTGTGCAAACCCTCCCGCATTATACGGATGGGTATACCTCGTCGGGACACCTGTACCTAACGCGTATTCCGAACATAACACCCGAACAGCGCAACGAAATTATTGAAAAAATGGCACAGCGCGGTATCGCGTGTAATGTGCATTATAAACCGCTTCCCCTGCACACGGCGTATAAGAACTTGGGATTCGATATTGCCGATTACCCGAACGCATACGCCATGTTTGCGAACGAAATCACCTTGCCGCTGCACACCTGCCTCTCGGATGATGATGTGGCGTACATTTTGGACAACTATTGCGAGATTCTCAAAGATTACATAAAGTGAGTTGATAGTCATGTATAAGCACTTTTTCAAGCGCGCGATTGATATTTTTGTCAGTCTGTGTGCATTGCCGTTCGTGTTGGCGGTGATTGTGGTGTGTGCGCCGATCATTCATTTCACCGATAAAGGCCCGGTGTTTTACAATGCCACGCGTCGAGGCCGCAACGGTAAGGATTTCACCATGTACAAATTGCGGTCCATGTATGTCAACTCGCCCAACCTGCGCAATGCAGACGGTTCGACGTACAACAGCGACAAGGATCCTCGTGTCACCAAGATCGGTCGGATTCTGCGTAAGACCAGTTTGGATGAGTTTCCGCAATTCTTAAATGTTCTCAAAGGGGATATGAGCTTGATAGGCCCTCGTCCGACGCTGGCGACAACCCCGTATGAGGAACTGTCTGAGCTAAGCAAAAAGCGGTTGACGGTACGTCCCGGTGTTACCGGTTATGTGCAGGCGTATTACCGCAATTCCATCCCACAGGAAGAAAAGATTCGGTACGCGTGCTATTATGTGGATAATATTACCTTTGTGATGGACGTAAAAATTATTTTGCAGACGATCAAATCCGTACTGAAACGCGAAAACGTGTACGTCACGGTTGCAGAGAAGCCGGCGGAGCAAGAACCCGCTAAGGTTGAATGAAAGAGTGTTACAAGATGAAACGTATTTTCATTATCGGCGCATCCATATTACAGGTTCCGGCCATCAAACGCGCGCGTGAGCTTGGTTACTATGTTGGCGTGGCGGATTACGATCCGAACGCGGTAGGGGTGCCGCTTGCCGATGAGTTCTTTGAAGTGAGCACCATCGACATCGACGGTATCGCCGCAGCGGCACAAGCGTTTCGCGCAGACGGCATCATGACGCTTGCCACCGATATGCCGATGCGTTCCATCGCCAAAGCCGCCGCTGTGTGCGGATTGCCGGGGCTGAACATGGAAAGCGCCGTCAAAGCAACCGATAAGGGTGAGATGATCCAAGCGTTTGAAGCGGCGGGAGTGGCGCATCCGTGGTACTACATTGCACACACCGACGAGGAGTTTGCCGAAATCACCAAGGCGGCAGCGTTCCCGTGTATCATGAAACCGCTGGATAATGCGGGTTCTCGCGGTGTGGTATTGTGCCACGATCGGGAAGAACTGTGTGAGCAGTACGGCTATGCCCGCAAAGAATCTCGCGGTGCCGGTGTGATCGTGGAAGAATATATGGTAGGCCCCGAGGTCAGCGTGGAGATCGTCGTCAAGGATTCGGTGCCCCACGTGTTGCAGGTCACCGATAAACAGACGACGGGAGCACCGCATTTCGTGGAAACAGGGCATTCGCAGCCCAGTCGGTTAGCGGCCGAGGATCTGGCAAAGATCCGTGATCTGGCAGGTCGTGCGGCGCTCGCGGTGGGCGTCGAAAACGGGCCGGCACACGCGGAAATTATGCTGACAAAGGACGGCCCCAAAATGGTGGAGATCGGTGCTCGTATGGGCGGCGGTTGTATCACGACGCATTTGGTGCCGTTGTCCACCGGTGTGGATATGATCAAGGCCACGATGGATATTTGTATGGGCGAAACGCCCGACATTACCCCTCGCTTTGAAAAAGGGTCGGCGATTCGCTTCTTGCGTGCGCCGTACGGCACCATCACCCGGATCGATGGGGTGGAGGATGCCGAGGCGTTACCGGGTGTGCAGGAAATTGCGTTCACCAAAACCGTTGGTGACACATCCGTTGAACTATTGTCCGGCGCCGACCGCATCGGGTACGTGATCGCCCAAGGCGACACGGCCGAGCAAGCGGTGGCGATTTGTGAACGTGCCTGTGAATTGATACGATTTACGGTGAGCGAAACAGCGTGATATGTGCTGTTTTGTATTTTAGTATAAGGAAGTGCTTTGCAAATGAGTGGATTGCGTAACCTGTATGAGCGATTTGATGACGGTATGCACCTGCTGTTCCGCATACTGTTCACAAAGCATTCGGAAAAGCAGTATTTTCGTATGCTCAAGAAAAACGGATTGCCGATTAAGCGGTTGACAGCCGAACAGAAAAAGCAGGTGCAGCAGGCTTGGTACGGAAAGGTCAAAACATATGATACGCACGAGCTGGTGTTGTCGGTGACCGGACAGTTTGATCCATACATTTGTCCCAGACTGTTGTTCCGCACCGACATAGAGCTGGCCCTCAACGTGTTTAAACTCAAATACGGTTTCAGCGATAAAAACTATTTTGACAAACTGTTTCCGGATGTTCCCATGCCGAAAACACTGGTGCGTAATATCAACGGCTCGTTTTTGGACGAGCAATACCGTCCGCTGACACAGGACGAGTTGCGACGGGTGTTGGAACCGTATGATCGGGTGATTGTCAAGCCGTCCATCGACAACGGAATCGGCAAAGGCGTCAAGTTGTATGAAAAAGCGGAGTTCGACAACATTACCCGCGACTATCACAAGAACTATCTCGTTCAGGAAATATTGCGTCAGCACAGTGCACCTGCTTCGCTCAATGAATCCTCTGTCAACGTGGTTCGTGTCATCAGCTTGAACCTCAACGGCAAAGCGTCGCCGGTCAACTGTGCGTTGCGTTGCGGCGCAACCGGCGCGATCACCGATAACTCCATTACCAAGGATGGTCGCGGCATGTTTGTGGTTGGTGTCAACCCCGACGGTACGTTGAAAGAAAAGGCGTATCATTCTTGCGGTGAATCCATTACGGTTGCACCCAACGGAACGTCGTTTGCCGATGTGACGCTGCCGAACTTTGAAAAAGCGTTAGCGATGACA
>JAZOBF010000014.1:0-49784 GCA_045595845.1 Acutalibacteraceae bacterium | reverse complement strand
GGGAAGTCTGCAAGACGGCAGTCGCCGCAGACGGTCGAGTCCCCGATGGATCACCAAAAATGAGCGGTACGCTGTTGCGTACCGCTCATTTTTCATGTTCAGCGGAGTCGAGGTACGCACTTCAAAAAGTCAGGTGCGATACCGACTTCGGTGGGCGCGTTTGCGAGCGCTCGCGGTGCGAGATGCAGCGAGCAAAAAGCGGGTGCCGCGGTCGAAATTTGTAGCCGACAGGCGAAACAAATTTCGGGAACCGCAAACGGAAACCTGACTTTTAATCAGGGTGTCCGGGGTTCGAGTCCCCGATGGATCACCAAAAACAGGCGGTACGCTTTTGCGTACCGCCTGTTTTTCTTGTTTTAAGCGAGGGACTCGAACCCGGGAGGGTCTGAGCGTTAAGAAAACAGTCCTATGGACTGTTTTTAGCGAGGAGCGCGAGGCGGGAACCGGTGCGAAGCAACGGTCGCCGAAGCGGGAAGTCTGCAAGACGGCAGTCGCCGCAGACGGTCGAGTCCCCGATGGATCACCAAAACGAAAATCCGTTCTCGTAAGAGGACGGATTTTCGTTTTGTACTATTCATTCTTCAATATTCACTATTCATTATTCATTAAAACGGATTTTCGTAATGAATAATGAATGATGAAGTCGCTTCGCTGATGAATAATGAATAATTGATTTGAAACTTAGTTTTTGTTATAATGTATCAAAAGGTGGTGCAACTATATGAAAGAAAATTTACTTATAGACAAATCGATTGCTTTCGCGGCGCGGATTATAAAACTTCATCAACACTTAATGAAGACCAAAAAGGAAACCGTGATTTCGAAACAAATTGTTCGTAGTGGCACAAGCATAGGCGCCAATATAAATGAGGCGAATTATGGTCAAAGTAAAGCGGATTTTATATCTAAAATGCATATAGCCTTAAAGGAAACCGCTGAAACGGAATATTGGATCAAATTGCTTCACAGATCGGAATATATCGACAACAAAATGAGCAGTTCCCTGCTGGATGATTGTCTTGAAATCAAGCGAATACTTATTGCTTCTATTAACACGGCGAAATCGAACCAATAATATCACCAAAAATGAGCGGTACGCAACAGCGTTCCGCTCATTTTTGGTTGAGAAAATTAAGTTTCTATATTTAAACTGTCATCAATTTGCAATATTGCTCAACGCTACATTTGAAAAATGGAAAATTTTCTCGTGAAATTCTCACTTTTTGCTTTTCCTTTTTTGATCTATGGCAAGAAGAATTACACCAATGATAGTTGGCAGATAATAACCTACACATTCAGCAACGCCAATGATGCTAGGAGAAAAGCTAAATGGTTCCATAGCATTCCCATTAACAAAACTCCCCATTATTGCAAATGCTTGCATAACGAATAAAATAGTAGCTGCGGTTTTCATTTTTTGTACTCCTTTCAAAACTTGAAACAAGGTGGTGCGGAAACATTAATATCTATTCCTGATTTGAAGCACGGCACAAACACTTTTTATTCTTCGAAAAACTTTTCATATTCCTTATTATATTGGTTAGTGGAATGAATCACAATAGTAACTAGCGAGTTGTCAATTAGAGTCAAATAAGCAGATTGGCATGCAAGACTGTTGGATGAAGCATTCGTTATCATTATATCGGCATGTTTATATATGCGTTTCCCAAGCTTTACATCGTCTATTGGGCTTGTAGTTACTTTTAAGCCCAATTCGGTATATTCTTTCACAATATCATCCAAGGATGAAATTAGATAATATTCAGTAGTGTTGTTATAGTTGCCTGTTGTATAACATAACGATATCAATTCAGAGGATTTTTCCCGAAATGCTACGAAGTCATATTTGGGATGTTCAAATTTCTTGTCAAATACTTCATCAGTGACATTCATTAAAGTGACAAGTTCCTTTTCAGTCCTAAAACGCCATTCGGAAGGCAATGAGAGCGACAAACCAATATAATCATTCGTATATGAATTATTAGCAATTTTGCCAACCGAAAAAGTCTTTAAGCTTTCTTGTTCTGCACTCCCTGCAAAGTGTCCGAATGTTCCACCTAAAAATTTACCAGTTAGAGACACAAGCAGAAATATAAGGAGAGAAATAGCAATATTTCTAAAACGCTCTTTGGGCGGCTTTTGGGGATTGAGTTTTGTTTCCATACGATTTTCCTCCTAATAAAAAAGTGCGTAGCAGAGCTACGCACGAAAAACGCAACTCCTATTTGTTGTCACACAAACTTTGGCAAATCACAAGGAATGCACAAAACAGAGATTGCATTTTTACCAGAAGCAAAACGCAATCCTTGTAATCTACCGTGTTTGGTTTGTGTGACATGCTTATCTTATCACAAACAAATAAAAAAGTAAAGACGTTGAATTATTTTTTCATTTCTTCGAATGTGAACCAAATTGCGAAAAGTCAGGTGCGATACCGACTTCGGTGGGCGCGTTTACGACCTCTCGCGGTGCGAGATTGCTTGCGTTTTGCATAGCTGTGTGGTAGTATACTATATAGGTGAATGACGAGGAGTGATACCATGACGATACAACATATTCTTTCCAAGGTGGACCATACTTTGCTGGCACAGAATGCCACATGGGGGCAGATACAAGCGGTTTGTGATGACGGTATACAATACGGTACGGCCTCTGTGTGTATTCCCGCGTCATTCGTAAGGCAAGCCAAAGCGTATGTGGGGGATCGGTTGCCGATCTGTACCGTTATCGGGTTCCCGAACGGATACAGTACGACCGCCGTCAAAGTGTTTGAAGCCGAGGATGCGGTGCGAAGCGGTGCGGACGAGATTGATATGGTCATCAATATCGGTTGGTTGCGTGATCGGCGGTACACCGATGTTTTGAAAGAAATTGAGGCTGTTAAGACGGCATGTCACGGTAAATTACTCAAGGTTATTATCGAAACTTGTTTGCTTACCGAGGAAGAAAAAGTGGTCATGTGTGATATTGTATCGCAGTCGGGCGCAGACTATATCAAAACCTCGACAGGCTTTTCCAAGGCGGGTGCGACGCGTGAAGATATTGCGTTGTTTGCCGCTCATGTCGCACCGCATATCAAGATTAAGGCGGCGGGCGGCATCACCACCGTACGGGACGCAGAGGAATTTTTACAACTCGGCGCACACCGCTTGGGGACCAGTCGGTTGATTACGCTTGCAAAGGAACAGGGGCTATGAAACGCGTATTTTTGATTGTGCTGGACAGTTGCGGTGCGGGTGCTATGCCGGATGCTGCTTCCTTTGGCGATGCGGGGGCGCATACGCTGAAAAGTTGTTACCAAACAGGAAAGCTGCATATCCCCACGCTCAAACGGTTGGGGCTCGGTAACATTACCGGACTCGAATTTTTGGGTGGTACAACGGCACCGCTCGCGGCATACGGGCGCATGGCGGAACGCTCATGCGGCAAGGATACCACCATCGGTCATTGGGAGATTGCGGGGCTTATATCCGATACCCGTATGCCTACCTATCCGAACGGGTTTCCCGATGAAATTATTCGTCGTTTCGAGGAGCTGACCGGTCGGGGTGTACTGTGTAATCAACCGTATTCCGGTACCGAGGTAATTCGCGATTACGGCGATGAACATGTCAAAACGGGCGATGTAATTGTGTATACTTCCGCGGACAGTGTATTTCAAATTGCGGCGCATGAAGATGTCGTGCCACTCGAAACACTGTATGAATACTGTCGCATAGCGCGCTCAATTTTGTGTGGCGAGCATGCGGTAGGGCGGGTAATTGCCCGTCCGTTCGTAGGGGAGAAAGGCGCATACAAGCGCACGGCAAATCGCCGCGATTTTTCACTGCAACCGCCGCAAGACACCATGTTAGACGCGTTGAAAGCTGCTCAAAAAGCGGTGATCGCGGTGGGGAAAATCACGGATATTTTCGGGGGACGCGGTGTTACCGAAACCATCCTTACCCACGGAAATGACGAGGGAATGCAGGCAACAACCGACGCCGCAACCCGCTCGTTTGAAGGGCTTTGTTTTACCAATCTGGTGGATTTCGACATGATATACGGGCACCGTAACAACGCGGTTGGGTATACGCAGGCGCTGAACACATTTGATACGTGGCTCGGCGGGTTCTTGCCGCAGTTACACAAGGAAGATTTGTTGGTTATTACCGCTGACCACGGGTGTGATCCGGGCGATATCAGTACCGACCACACTCGTGAATATGTGCCGGTGTTGGTGTACGGCAATCAAGTGGTGGTGCGCAATTTGCAAACCCGCACCACCTTTGCAGACATTGCCGCGACGGTGTGTGCGTATTTGGGCGTGTCATATAAAATAGAAGGGGTGAGTATCCTGTGAAAGAACAATTGGCGAATGCTGCCAAGCAGGCTATGTTGAGTGCCTATGCACCGTATTCGGGGTTTTATGTAGGAGCGGCACTGTTATGCGCGGACGGCACGGTTTACACCGGTTGCAACATTGAAAACGCGGGATACAGCGCCACCAACTGTGCAGAGCGTACCGCCTTTTACAAGGCCGTCAGCGACGGAAAGCGAGAGTTTACCGCCATTGCTATTTGCGGCGGAAAAGGCGGGCAACTGACCGATACGGTTGTTCCGCCGTGCGGTGTTTGTCGGCAAGTCATGCGCGAGTTTTGCAACGATGATTTTGAGATTTGTTTGGTTACTCCAAATGGGATTGAAACAACAACGCTTCGAGAAATATTCCCGCTCAGTTTCGGCCCTGATATATTGAAATAACCCGTAAAATCTTGGCGCAACTGTTGTAAAATACAGAGAAAGATGGTAAACTAACAACAAGAGGTGACGGCTATGTTTATCACAAACGATATTCATTATGTCGGTGTTAACGACCGCAACATCGACTTGTTCGAGGGGCAGTATGTTGTCCCAAACGGCATGTCCTATAATTCGTATGTTCTTCTTGACGAGAAGGTCGCCGTCTTCGATACGGTGGATATCAACTTCACACATGAATGGTTAGATAATTTGCAAGCGGTTCTCGGTAACCGGCAACCCGATTATCTGATCGTGCAACATATGGAGCCCGATCATTCGGCGAATATTGCGAATTTTATCAAGGCCTACCCCGCGGCGCATATTGTTTCGTCTGCAAAAGCCTTTGTCATGATGAAAAATTTTTTCGGCACGGATTTTACCGACCGACAAATCACGGTAGGTGAGGGGGATACGCTGTCGCTCGGCAAACATGAACTAACATTTGTTACCGCACCCATGGTGCACTGGCCCGAAGTCATCGTGACCTATGACAGCACCGATAAAGTGTTATTCTCCGCGGACGGTTTTGGCAAATTCGGTGCGCTGGATGTCGAGGAAGACTGGGCGTGTGAGGCGCGGCGTTATTATTTCGGCATTGTCGGCAAGTACGGGGCACAGGTGCAAAATCTTCTCAAAAAGGCGGCGGGCTTGGATATTCAAACGATTTGTCCGCTTCACGGTCCCGTCCTTACGGAAAATCTCCCGTATTATCTCGGACTGTATAACACCTGGTCAAGTTACCAACCCGAAGAAGAGGGCATCGTCATTGCGTATACCTCGGTATACGGTAATACCAAAAAAGCGGTGCTAAAACTCGCCGAAAAGCTCAAAGCAAACGGTTGCCCGAAAGTGGTGGTCAATGATCTTGCCCGTTGCGATATGGCGGAAGCGGTGGAAGACGCGTTCCGCTACAGCAAACTGGTGCTTGCGACCACGACCTATAACGCGGAGATATTTCCGTTTATGCGTGAGTTTATCCAGCACCTGACGGAACGCAATTACAGCAATCGAACGGTTGCTCTCATAGAGAACGGCAGTTGGGCGCCCCTTGCCGCTAAGGTGATGCGTGAAATGCTGGCAAACAGCAAAAACATCACCTTTACGGACACCACGGTGAAAATTTTATCCGCCCTGAATGATGAAAGCACGGCGCAATTGGACATACTGGTTGAGGAGCTTTGCCGTGAATATTTGGCGCAGCAGGATAAAACCGCCAATAAAAATGATTTAACGGCATTGTTCAAAATCGGGTATGGTCTGTATGTGGTGACCTCAAACGACGGTAAAAAGGATAACGGTCTCATCGTGAATACCGTGACACAGGTAACCGACACGCCTAACCGTATCGCCGTAACCATTAACAAAGCCAACTATTCTCATCATATCATCAAGCAGACAGGGAAAATGAACATCAATTGCCTTACGGTAGATGCGCCTTTCTCGGTGTTTGAGGCGTTTGGTTTCGTCAGCGGGCGAAATGTCAATAAATTCGCTGACTGTGAGCCGCTTCGCTCCGATAACGGCCTTGTGTTTTTACCGCGCTATATCAATTCGTTTATGTCGCTCAAAGTGGAGCAGTATGTTGATTTGGATACGCACGGGATGTTTATCTGCTCCGTGACCGAAGCACGGGTGCTGTCCGACCGTGACACGATGACCTATGCGTATTATCACGCCAATGTTAAGCCGAAACCGAACACGGACGGCAAAAAAGGGTTTGTGTGCAAAATCTGCGGTTATGTTTACGAGGGGGAGACATTACCGGATGATTTTATCTGTCCCTTGTGTAAACACGGTGCAGCGGATTTTGAACCGATACAATAATAGTAGTGTAATAAGGAGAGAACGATTATGAAAAAGTATGTATGTAATGTATGCGGGTGGGAGTACGATGAGGAATCGGGCGCTCCCGACCTTGGTATTGCTCCCGGCACCAAATTTGAAGACCTTCCCGATGATTTTGTTTGTCCCTTGTGCGGCGTAGGTAAGGACGATTTCAGCGAAGCGTAAAAGAAGTAAACACGGGAAGCCGTACAGGCTTCCCGTGTTTTAGGAGAGTGAAAACATGAAACTGATGTTGTTGACTGCTCTCGGTGTGGGTGGGGCAACCATTTTCGGTTCGCTTATTGGGTTTGCTTTTAAGAAAATATCCCATCGCTTCTCGGATATCGTGTTGTCCTTTGCCGCGGGTGTCATGTTGGCGGCGGCAGTATTGGGGCTCATTCTACCTTCCTTGGAGTACGGTGGAGAGTGGGGCTTACTCTTGACGATTGCGGGCATTTTCACGGGGGCTTTGTGTTTAAACCTCATTGATAAACTGGTACCGCATTTACATAAGTTGGTCGGTATCGAAGCAGAGGAGCATCACAATGCCAACCTGAGCCGAGTGTTGTTGTTTGTAACGGCTATTGCCATTCACAACCTGCCCGAAGGCATTGCCGCCGGTGTCGGATTCGGGGCGGGAGATACCTCGCATGCGTTGATGATTGCGGGCGGTATTGCGCTCCAGAACATTCCCGAAGGTATGGTGATTATCGGCCCGATGTTAACGGCGGGTGTCAGCCCGCGCAAAACCTTTATTTGCGCCTTGGTTACGGGATTTGTCGAGGTCGCGGGGGCGTTGCTCGGCTATTTTGCCGTCAGTATTGCATCGGCTGTTTTGCCGTTCGCGTTGGCGTTTGCGGGCGGAACCATGTTGTATGTTATCAGCGATGAAATGATTCCCGAAACACACGCGCACGGCAGTCAGCGCGGTGCAACCTATGCTCTGCTTGTGGGGTTTTGCGTGATGCTCGTAACGGATGTTTTGTTAGGGTAACGAAGCAATCTTATTAAGAAACGCAGAATTCTTATAAAATTACAAATTCCGCCGTTGACAAATACGGCGGAATCTTTTATAATGGGGAAGTTCACGGAGAGTTGTCCGAGTGGTCGAAGGTGCAGCACTCGAAACATAGTCGGGTCTGTCACACACTACTCTTTCAAACTCCGCTGTTTATCGGCGTTTACGCCATGTGCATTTGCACTTTCAGAATTCTGCATCTCGCAGTTTTCTCGCAATTTAGGTATCAGGCTTTGCCTTTACAATTTTATATGGAGACGTATCGAAGTGGTCATAACGGGGCTGACTCGAAATCAGTTAGGGAGCAATCCCCCGCGAGTTCGAATCTCGCCGTCTCCGCCAAGGACTCCTTGAAGGTTTTATCCTTCAAGGAGTTTTCTCTTTTTATCCCAAGGCTGGGCCAATTGCCATTGCACTTGCTTTCTTGCTTTCACTGTCAATGTGACTGTAGATATTAGCGGTGGTTCCCATATCGCTGTGGCCTAACCAGTCCTGAATCATTTTCATCGGCACACCGTTTGCGAGGAGTAGCGATGCACAACTGTGTCGCAGATCGTGAAAGCGAACGGGTTTTAATCCTTTTTCTTTCAGCACCACTTTGAAATGGTCAGTCACGTAGTTTGGTTTTATCAGTTCGCCGATTGCATCTACGCAGATGTAGTCGGTGTATTTTTTGCAGTAACCTCGGCGCATTACTCGCATCATTTCCTCTTGCTTTTCTTTTTCAGCAAGGAGAACTTCTTCCACCTGAGGTATCAAAGGCAGTGTTCGGTAGGAAGATTTTGTTTTCATAACGTCCATTCCAACCACGCCTTTGTCGTTCTGCACCACCTTGTGATTAACGCTGACCGTCTTATTTTCAAAGTCAACCGCAGACCATTTCAGTCCAAGTACTTCGCTACGGCGTAATCCATAGTAAGCGGCGAGGAAGATTACAATGTGTATCGGATCGTTTGCCGTTTTGTCAAGCAACTCTTTCAGTTCACCGGCATTATAATATTTGCCGATGTACTGTTGCGCCTTAGGTCTGTCGGCTTGCTCAACGGGATTGCTCGGTATGATTCTTCGCTTGACCGCCGACTTGAAAGCCAGATGCAACAGCGCGTGATGGCGTTGCGCGGTGGTGCCTTTCAGTCCGTCATTACGGATGCGGATATAATAATCATTGATTTCATCGCCCGTAATATCCTTGACCTTTAGGTCACCGCACTCACGGAAGAACGGAATCATTCTCGACTGTATCATCAGCTTGTAGCCTTCGTAGGTGGTTTCCGATACGTTTACCTTGTGCGACTCAAGCCACTCGGGAAGGTAATCAGCCACCTGCATGTGCGCCACTCGGCTACGTTCTTTGTCGGCGTGGGACATATTCTCACGCTTGTAGAGGTCGTCGGTATTGTATTGATCAAGGATCTGACGGAGGCGGTGTTCCGCCTCGCGCTTGTTTCCTCTTGTCGTATCAAGGTTCAGACCCATCCACTTTTCTCTGCGCTTGCCTTCGGTGTCGTATAGATTGATGACCGCATACCACTTTTTGTTTTTCTCGGTCAGTCGTCCTGTGATTCGTTTCATTTACTCACGCTCCTTTCTTTTGGAATTGTCCTTTGTCTTCTCGGGCAACACCAACACTATCACAACCATCTTCATAAGTCCAGAGATTATTCGGGACTGTCGGGGACGGTGTCTGATAGTTTCCAGAGTTGGTTAGAAACTCAACCAAACAAACCTTCGGCACAATAATTTTCTTGCCCTGCTTGATACTTGCGATGCGCCCTTCCTTGATAAGACTGTAGACGGTGTTCTTACCGAATTGTAACAACCTTACCACATCCGGCACGGTCAGCACATCGGGTTCGTTCTTAAACATTTTGAAATAATATCTGTAACTCATAAAGATTCTCCTTTCATTTTTCGATATTTTGAGTATGAAATCGGTGGTGGAATAATTTCCAAAGGTAACACACCAGGTAGCACATTTGGCAAACAGGGGTGCTACCAGTTTTTTAACCCTCGAAAAGCCCGCAAAGCCCCTAACGGTCGGCGTTGCCGTCCGATGTAAATCGGAAAGGTGGCCAAAAGGGTCACCTTTCCTTTCTCCTGCTTTTTTTCGTCCAATATGCTACCACTACGGCAGAAAAGAAAGAAGTGGGACAAAGATTGCATTTCCACCATTTTATTGCGCTCTATATTAGCTGCTTATATATTTTTTATTCTGTCGTAAAATTACTGGGTTTTGTTCTATGGGTTTTGTTATTGATAAGAAGTTTCGAACCTACCCAACTGAGATTCATTCACTATTGGTTTTCGTTAGATCAACCACATGATAGAGGTTCGAAGTTTTACTTCCATCAAAACGAGTTCTCGTAATCTTTTTAATCAACCCGATATCAATTAAATTGTTGAGAGCTACGTCTACCGTCTTTTTGTCAATCTGACACTCTTTCGAAATGGTTCGCCTTGACGGAAAGCAAGTATGGTTTACAATATCTGCGTGTCGTAGCAAGCAACAGTACACCGCAAAATCTCGCGGCTTGAGTTGCAGTTCAAAAACACGGTTTGCCACTATAAAGAAATCTCTTCTTGACGGTTGTGTTTTTATCATATCAATTCTCCTTTGCAAAAATTAAGACCACTCACAATGAAACGATACGTTCCTTGTAAGTGGTCTTTCTGTTAGTATTTAATTTTGGATATAGTACTCCCTTGGCGTTGCATAAAAATCAAATAAATTCTTTGTTCTTTTTCGTTGCGCATAAGGGGAATAAGGAGGGTGCTGTTAATAAGGTCTGTACTGATTTTAAACGAAGGATGCGAACTTCTCGTAACATCTATCTCTCGGAATAAGTTAATTCCTTGAGAACGAGAATCATATGTAACAAACAGTATCCTTTCCAACTGGCCGTTAACATCTCATATGCCTATGAGCTGCAGTGCAGAAGTATCATCATACCAATCGTGAGTCATCGCAAACCGAAAGACATTATTATTTCGGTCCGGCACATACGCTTTATCGCTCGCCCACATATGTGAGGTCTTGGCGGCGTTGTCCATTTTAGCTTTCCTGTTAAGGTCACGACGGCTTTGTACCCAACATCCTTTTTTATTCAATTGTGAGCACCAATTTTCCTTGGTGCAACCTCATTATAACAACCAAAAATCACCTTGTCAACACCCCGAAAACGCTTGAAAATCAAGGTTTTTGCAATTTTTTCGTCCATTGTTTCCACACAGTATTTTTGTTTCTTTTTTGTGTTTTTTAGTGTTAAATATTCTGCGAAAAAAATTTTTCAAAAAATTTTTAAATCACTATAAATTTGGCGTTCTCGGGCGTTATTTCGCCCCACGTTGCGATTAAAAAGAAAAAGGCGAGTGTTTACTCGCCTGAGCAAACACCCGCCTTAAATTGCCTTGATTTTCGCATCACATTGAAAATCATTTTTCTTTTATACTTGTATCGATCTTTTTATAAGGGTCAATATCAATTATTAAGCGTAGCCGATATAAATGTCGTAGCAACTGTTACCTGTAGTTTCTGTCCAGATCCACACGTCAGTGATGTCCTTGTCCTTTGCATAACGGTTCAGTCGGCTTTTGATATCTCTTTCAAGATATATGCATCGACTATTTGCACCAATCGGGGTATCCCAACAACTCACCGCATCGCTATCCAGTATCAACCCAACACTTATAGCGTACTCCTTGGCAAATGATATCCAATATTGGATATCAAACTCAGCCTGTATAATTTCGGGTTCTGATATAGTTTCCTTTGTCGGTTCAGTTACCGTCGTTTCATTTTCTGTATACTGCGATATTGTGTTTGTCACTGTTTCCACAACTTGAGAAGCGACCTTTCCCTCTGACGTATTTGTTGCTTCAGAAGGTTTTATTTCTTCTGTTGATTTTACTGTTGTCATAGGCGAGGTAGGGGTTGGCTTACTTGTTTGTTCCTGACTCTCAATGGGAACTGTTTCTTTTTCTTTCTCTGTCGACTCTACTGCCATTGTAGGTGATGTTTTTGTAATTATCTTTTCCGATACCATTGTCGACGGACTCTCAGTAGGAGGCGGTGCGGTGTTGCTACCGCATCCTACCATACTAACGAGCACCCCACAGCAGAGAAGAAGGATAATGAGCTTTCTCATATATCCTCGACTTCCTCCAGTCCTTGCATTACCTCTGCCATTATACGTGTGGCAAGGATGAACCCCGAACTGAAAGCTTCGCGCTCGGTGATACAGGACAACTCGCTGGTGCAGTCCTTGAACTTTTCAAAGGTTTCTTTTTGTTTTTCTGTGAGTCCTGCATTGAGGTCTTCTTCGTTCTTGCATATAAGCTTGACGAGTTTGTCTACTCTCGTTCCTCGCTTGATATACCTTTCGTGCGGACTGATATTGCCGTAGTATAAATCTTCAAGTGTTGTCATTGCTGCACCTCCCCATAAGAGAAGAGCGACTCTACACCAATCGGTGCAAAGCCGCTCTTTTTGATTGTATTTTCTTTTCGTGCCATATCAGCACCTCCTTTGCAGTACAAACATATACCACAAAGGTTTTGGGAAGTCCAGAGATTTTTCAATATAAAAGCAAAAGCGCCGAATTTCTACGACGCTTTTAAATTATTTTTCAGCCGGTTTTAATACCTTTTCTGCATCTTCACGTTTGATAGTGTAATACTGCAAAACTTTAAGGACATTTTTATTCTTTGTTTTCGATTCTATATCATGGAAATCATTCTGCTCAATTATAGGATTAATAATGGATTTTTCTTCATCGCTTAGCGCAGAATATGCATTCCACCATTCTTGGGTCAACCCTATTTCCTCGAAATAGAATCTATAAATTATCATTGCCTCTGGCATATAAAGGAGCTTAAAAAACTCTTCTTCGTTTTCTCCAAAAGCTTTACAGAAAAAAGTATATCCTTTCCCAACTTTTCCTTTTGTAGAATTAAGAATAGCCTGTATTGTACGAATGAACTTTCTGTTCCAATGCTTTCCGATATAATCTCTGTTGCTAAAATAATCAGGATCTTCTATAGGATGATATTTCATCGGGAATGAATAAATACTTGCGTCCAATTCTTCGCATAAATCTACATTTAATTTTAATCGCATATATAATTCTACTGGTTTATCTTCGAAATTATACAAAATATAATTGGAAAGATTTTTATGCCCATTCTTTACTGCTATGCGAACGGCATTTTCATATTTTTCATGAAGACTCCAATGGTCAAATGCGATTCTGACAGGCCTTATTGGAACTTCTGCCAACATAGCCATATTTTTATCTGTTATTAATCGCGAATCAATACCCTGATTAAAATCAATATATCGTTTTTTCGGTTTGCTTGAATAAAAGGTTTCAAAGAAAGGGCGCACAAACTCATAAGTGTCCAAAATAGCTTTCTTAGTGGCAGTATATTCCTCCAAGAGATAATTATCTTTTAAAAGATCATAAAGCTCTTGAACTTTATCAGGCCCCATTTTATCGATAAGTTTGCGGAACTGTTTCACGCAGGACTTAATATAACCCTTATCATTTTGCCCTGTTCTTAAATTCTGAATGGCAATTTCATATAAATTAGGAGCTATATATGTTGAGTCGTTTGAAAACCCTGCACTTTTAATATCCTCAATAATTTCATCGAATTTACAGGAGGCCAAAACATTGTTATCAAGTAGGAGCAAATCTCTTTTTGCTCCGTATTTTTCCTCGGCAATTTTGACTTGCTCTGATATAGGTAAAAAAGCTTTATATGTGGGTTCAAGCTTTGGAACAGCACAAAACTTGCATTTGTTTACACAACCACGAGTCATATATGCATAGTATGCGTTAGATGCTGGATACTCGTAATCAACTTCTTCTAAAATTGAATAATCTAACGGAAGAGTATCTATGACCATATCGTTATCATCGTCTAATTCTCCCGGAGTATGTAAAGTCCCCACATGGGGTTTAATTCCCGTAGCGGCTTCAACTCTATCAGAAAGAATAGAAGCCATTACACCGCCAACCATTACGCCATCGGGAGTTTTACAGAGTTGCTTAGCAAAATTGATGGTCTCAATTGTTATATCCCAATAAAATGTAAATAGTGTTGTTATACCCACACGATCATATTTGCGAAATTCTGGCTTGAAATAATCTTTGTTATAATAAAAACATCGATAATAACGGAATAATTCGGTGATAATTGGATTATCACCGTATCCTGGTACGCCTTCTAACGAAGAAACCTGTCCTTTTTTTAAATATAAGCATATCTGTGGCTTATACAATTCCCAAAAAACCGTATCATCATTGGCATACAATTGAACTTTCAAAAGTTCAAAAGTATCGTCTAAAACTAACTCTTGGAGATTTCCTTTAAAGAAGGTTACGTGATCTCCTAAATTTTTGTAATATGTAGATATTTTCATTAACCCCATTGGTGGATATTTATTTTTATAATTTGGTTCCACCAAAAGTATCTGTCGATTCATTTGCTCAGTTCTTCCTGTATTTTATTTATGACCATAGTAGCCATATCTTTAGGCAAAATGGCATTAAGAATGCCATAAATGCGGCTAATTAGTTTTTGCTCTTTTTTGTTATATTTTGAGAGAGATTGAGATAAATACTGTTTGTTTTTATTTTCAGCAGGTTGAGGTTTTTCGTCCTTACTTGGCTTCTTTTCGTCAGGAACAGTATAGTCGGTGCGTAGTGCAGTATATACTTTAGATAAAACATCGTCATCTTTTTCTTTTGATGTGCGAGTTTCGAGAAGACGAGCAGCTTTTTCGGCAGCTCTTTTTTTATCTTCTATTACTGTTGCAGCTTTCTTTTTATCCTCAGCATCGAGAAATGCACCTTTAGCCAACTTCTCATCATATTCTGTTTGAGAAACCTCTAAGTCAATTTGCTTTTGCAAAGCTTTCTTAAAGTCGTTTGCATAATGATATATCTTTTTAAAACGATCATGAAACAAGGGACGTAATTGACGCTCAAATTCGCGGCACGTAGTATTTAAATTAAAGTAATCACGTCTTGCGTTGGGTATTAAATCTGAATTCACAGCAAACACCTCTCCTACAAAATACAAGCATCCTCTTGTTTCATCATAGAAGTTGTGGGCAGAAAATGTGTTTTCATTACCTATTTGTATATTTTCTTTTCTTAGTCTAATACCTCGCATAGGATTAATATCTGGAATTTGTTTTTCAAATTTGCTGATACCATACCACATCCATGCGAGAATTTTTCCACTATTGTCAGTGAAAATTTCAAAGGCGATATCAATAATCGAATCATAGGTTTGTTTTGAATTATTTTTAGGTTCATATAAATTGCTTGTATATGGTTTGAAAAGTCTTTCGCCATTTACAAAAACCTGATACTCATCTATAACAAAACCGTTTTTGCGTGCAAACTCAGCAATTTTGTTTTTATACATAAACCCAACCGCATAAGGAATTGGAGCTACTGCCCTCAAATAATCCTTTACACTGTTTACATCTAATATATCTAAAGATGTTTCGTCTACACCAAGCAACTCAACTTTGAAAAAATGATCATCAACAGCACAAGTATATTGTGTATACTCTGTTACCATATCCACCAAATCGGCAGCAGACGGGTTTCTATTAGCATCGACAAGAATTTCTCGTACTTCTTTTGCATCCCAAGTACATACAGAAACAATGTTTTCTCCTTGAACGGAACAAGAAAAACGCAATTTATCACAGGATGAAATTCCACCTAATCGTCCGATTCCTCTAAACCCTTTTTCTTCTCCGCGATCCTTTTCGGAATCTGCAATACTACTCATTATCTTCTTAAATTTAGCACTTTTGATTCCAAGACCATTATCACATACTGTTACTGTTCTGTTTTTTCCATCAATCTCAATATCGATACGAGCTTGTTCAGCAGTTATAATGTTTTGAGAAATCGCTTTATCAATGGAATCGGCAGAATTTTGAATATATTCTCGATAAATTATGCGCAAATCCTCATACATAGCGGTTGTTAAATTTTCAATTGCATTTTTGCCTATAAATGCCATAGTATATACTTCCTTATTTTGTTTTAAATTGTTTGTAAATCGGTTTTGGGAATTTGATGTTGAGGAGTGAACTGAAAACAGGATTCTGAACAATATATTCACCCTGTTTTAATCTCGACATCATGCTCTTATAAACCGACGGAATGAAACTGTAATCTTTCTGTGCTATTTCAATAGCGTTTGTTCTACCATAAGCAAAAGTTGAACAGTTGCCTGTAACACGGGGATGAATAGCACTCTTAAACTGTTCTGCCGCAAAAAGGACAACACCTAATGAACGACCACGTTCTGCAATATCAAGAACTTGTCTTAAAATAGGTGAAGATTTGGGCGTATCTTTTGAGGCATATTTGTTTAATTCATCGATAAATACAACAATCTTTGATGGCGGAGTATAATCATCATCAAAGCCTTTTTCTTGTTGTAAATCATAAATTGCACGAATAGCATCACCGAACACAAAGCACTGCATATCATCATTCAATTTAGCTATATCAATGACATGTACTTCATTCTTTTTAATGCGTTTTAAAGAGTCAGAAATCCGTGTGTCGCGATCTTCATTTTTTATATTACTAAAGATTTCGTTGCGGTAAATTGATTTTTTAACAATACGTTCGAATTTTCTCCAACTTAAAACACTAATCTCTTTATCTCCTGAAGCTCCGGCTTTTCCACATTCGTTAACTTCTTTTAAAAATTCTTGCCAGTCATCCAATCCACCAAAATTGCCTCTGTTTTGGATGACATAGTTCAAGATAGAATCCATTGTCATAGTAGGGTCATCAAGACTTGCAAACATTAAATCAAGGTTCTGTTTGTCTTGCTTATATTCATATTTATACATGTGAGCCCTACCTTGAGATATGTTGTGTTCAACAGCTGATGGTTCTAAATATGTATTCCAAGAATTTTTAGTAGAATAGGGATAATAATAATGAACATTTTGGAATGGCTTGGTTGTCATGCCAAGTTCTTTATATAAAGCATAAGTTTCTTCTTTTTCAGATTCATTATTGAACTCGTTTGGTTCATCTATAGCAAGAAGATCCTTGCCTTTAACATTAAAGATAACAAAAGCAACATCTTCATCGTCGTCGGGTTCTACGGCATTTAAGCATTTATCTTGAATACCTTTTAACAAGAACATTGCATATGAAGTTTTGGCTGCTAAGCCAGATATACCAGAGATATTTAAATGAGCACCTTCAGGACCGATTAAATATCGAGAATCTACATTTACACAAAGTTTAACACGTTCGCTTTCTTCAGCTCCTTGGTACATTTCCAAGTATCCACATGGAACGGGGTTTTTTATTGTCGATAATCCTAAGGCATCTGAAACTTCTGCTTTTTCAGCTATGTATACCCCTTCACCATTAAGAACGGGAATATATACATTTTTTGAATTTCCTATAATTCGAGCTTTAACATAGTTCATGCCTATCCTATGTGTAATTGGGTGGGAATCAACATCACCAAAATCGTTAGAAATATAGTCCGAAAGAAAATTGGCAGTATCGGTAATATGAGAAATTTCCTCAATAACACCATAAGTAACACTTTCACCGACATGATTCACCTTGACAACATCGAACGGATTTAACATCAATTCCGGTTTTGTCCAAAAATAAAATTCTTCCATTGTTGATGGATTCTTTTCAGTTGCTAATATTTTACCTATAATTTTTCCCATAATAATTTCCTCTCCAAACTTAAAAAAGATTTAAGAACATATTTTCTCCGAGATATTTACTCTTTATGAAACTTTCAGTTATATATACAGGATACAAATGATTTGCCCATCTGCGATCAGCACCATAACATACAGGTGCGCGTTCATTTATGATGTTTGCTGTAATCATGTCTACTTCTTCAGACTCAAGACCATTTTGTATTTGTTCATCAGTAACAAGTATTTTTTCGATTTTCAATATACCATCAAAAGCGTTTAACGTGTATTTTGAGTCCCTAATACGAACAAACCAAACAGCAAAATGCATATCCCCGATTCGATCTGACGAATACATATTTACTGGGGTTCGATGATATAAGGGTAATTGAGCAATTAAGTTAGAATTATTTCTTTTGTTTTTATCAACGCAGTTTTCGGGATTAAACGATTTCGATACGCCCACTACAAATTGATAGTTATTTCTAAAGCGAGCCAATTCGTTTTTGTTGGTTATCCCGTGCACCTGATATTCTAACGAGCCATCTTTAATCAAATATTTATCAGGAAGTAAAAAGCCTTTTTTTACAAGTTCTGCAACCATGTATTTTTCTCGCTCTATCATATAATCTTGTATGGAAGCAATACCCTTGTTTTCAATCTTATCACCAATTTCTACATTTGTAGCATACGATAGGATTTTTGCAAATTCTATATTTTTATCGGTTAAATCTTTTCTCGCATTTATTTTTTTACGCAAATGCTCAAATGCAAGTTCGTCATCATCCCAATCATTAGCTTTTGCTATCTTTGGAAGAGAGACAACCAAGTGCCTTTCAAACATAGGAGTGTTTTCGTAGTATAACGGCTGCATGTCCATATTTACACGTGTGCAACATCCCACACCTACTTGACCTGCAATAATAGGATAAACTTGATTTCGATAAGCCATATCATCAACTTTGTAAGTTTTGCGAGAGCCATCAAGAAAATATGCAAATAATGGTGGCGATTGCAGTGCCATTTTTGCCTGTTCCGTTAAATTTTTAGGCTTGTTTTCGGGGGCAGTTTCTCCTATTTTTTCCCACGTAATATGATGCCTGTGGTCATCATAATCAAAACGAGGTACTTCAATGCCCTCGAAACCATATTTATATGTCTTAAAACTTTTGCCATCTGTTTCATTAGCAATAATATCTAACAACTTACTCATATAATTTTCTCCACGCATTCAATAAATCGTTTAAAAACTTATACATTAAAGAACACATCTGTATCAAAAGCTATATTTCTTTTTTCACAGTACGCCTTCAACTTCTTTAACGCAGTATAACTCGGTTTGGTTTTTCCTGTTTCCCATCGATTAACAGTAGAAAAAGAAACATTTAATTCTTTAGCGAAGTCTTCTTGACTCAACAAACTGCTCGTTCGAATATCTTTAACAGTTTTACTGAATTCCACAACGGTTACTCCTTTTTAAACTAATATGCAAACTTATAGCATCATTATAGCATATATGATGCAAAAAAGCAATTACTATGCTGATAATTGTCAAAACCTCGGCTATAATACGAGATTCACTCATTTTAGCCGAGGTTTCAATATGTGCATATTAATATGATTCATTGAGATTCGGAATTTGATGGTTCCATATCGTCCGTTTCAACTTCTTGTATCGCAACATTTGGTTTATATATGTAACCCTTCTTTTCTTCGCCAGTTTCCGGATCAATGTATACCACTTCATAGTAATAGGGCACTTCGTTTATCACAGTTATATCCTGATCAACATTAATGTTTACAACTATGTTCGAAGTTGAAGATGGCAATTCATAAACTTTGCTATTTTTAGTGGTTGTAGCCGAAGAAGGAGCTTGCATAAAACCGAGTAAAAAGCCCAAAATAGCACCAATTATCAGTAAATATATGTCAGCTAATAATGGATGCTTTTCTTTCCATTCTCCGTACCTCTGCTCAATATTCTTTTGCGAGTCTTCTGCAAGCAAAGCCTCTTCTGCACTTTCATTGAGTTCCGCACGAATCTCATCGGTCAAAACATCTTCAACATCAGCTGGCTCATAGTCATAATTTTCAAGTGTTTTAGCCATCCAGTCCCAATCAATAGTGGGGATTTTCCAAGAAGTATCAATGACAGGAAGAATTCTTTCCATTGTCGGAATCATATCAATGACCGTTGGAATTTGAATGTTAGCAAGAACAGATTGCATTATAGTTGCACTTTTTGCTAAATTTTCAAATGCACTATTTGAATAAACGTTGTTTAAAATCGATTGGTACGATGCAACCGCTGCATATGCTCCAGATAAATTTTGAGAAACTGAAAAAGTTTGATTAATCTTGTTTAGTGTTTCTAAAGAAGACGATATACTTTTCAAGAATTTTTGTGTTTCAAAAAAAGAGTCAGGGAGTTCAAAACTCCAAGGATTTTTGCTCAATTTATACCTCCTTTGGCAAGTGTTTACTCGCTAATGTTTCTTAATATATCACTAATTTTCGAAAATGCATTCATTGCATCATCAAAGTTTTGTTGCTCGTCGGTATAAAGAAGTTCCTTGTGCAGATTTTCATAGGTCGAGCGAACTTCGTCGTTAAGATGATGCTTCCAAAAATTAAAATCATAAGCACCGGTAGGATTGTATTCCTGACTGATATTGCGCTTTTCAAGATAGTAGGAGTCCGTTTGCTTGGTAATATCAATCAAGCGTTTAAGCTCGTCCTTATCGGCAAGAAATGCCTGAATTTCCGACAGAGAAAACAATCTTGCGACATCATAAATATGGCGAACCTTTTTCTCAATTGTACCGCAAATAGCATGACGTTTCACCGACATCAACTTATCAACAAAAGTGCGCTCAATATTAAGCACATTCAGTGTAATGGACTGAAGACCAAATTTTTCAATATCGTCAGCACCATCGTGTTCTTCAAGAAATTCCTGAATATATGTTTTAAGTGTTTTCTTAGAATACGGATCCGGACGAACACTACTGCCGATTTCAAGCTTTACACGGTTCGCCTTATCGCCAAACCACACAAACATACTCTTACTGCGATTAGAGCGTTCCGCATCGATCTTCTCTGTTTGAGCTCCTATGGTCATTACTTTTTCAATCTTTTTGATGGTTTTGTCGCAAACTTTATCGCTTTCATCCATCCCTAAGAAAGTCAAATCGATATCCTCAGAGAAGCGCTCTATAGAGCCGGGATAGCATTTACTTAGCGATGTGCCACCTTTGAACACGCATTTCTCTGCATATTCGCTATTTGCTAAATTTTGCAAAAGCAGAACAATGTAATAATCTCGCTCTATAGCGGATTCGGGCAAATGCTTATCTGCGGCTACAATTGATATTAAATCTTTGAACTCATTGGGAAATTCGTGCAGCTTCATACAATTCCTCCATTCTGGGATGTTTATACTCTGATAGAGAAGATAGGTATTCGTTCAGATTATTTTTCACCTGATAATGATTCAGAATCTCTTGCATAAACGCTATGGTTGATTTTTTATAAGTCTTTGTTGAGACAATTTCTTTAAATGCTTCAACATCAAAAGATGATGCCAATTCTTCCGTATATTTTAAGAATGCAGAATAATTAATATCTTGAATAGAATTAAAGTTTTGCAGAACTTCTAATCCATGAACCATATTTGTGATTTCTTTAGAAAACTCCAATGGCACTTGTTGAACAACAATGTTGCGAATGGATTTTGTCAAACCTTCAAGAGCAGAAGACATAACTGTAATCGTTTTTGATATCTGTGTTGTTAAGTTTAAAGCATTATACAAGGAATATCCAACTACCGTTCCGGTTTCATTTTCTGTAAATGCTGTTATGATTTCTTTTTCCGACGGCGGAACAATACCGTATTTGCTTTTTTTAGGCAAATGATAAGTTCCTTTTGCGATCTTTACAAGCTCGCCCGATTCACACATTCTTTGTAAGGTCTTATAATATGCTGTTTCGCTGATTAGATTTGACAGTTTTTCTTTGTACAGTTTACATGCGATAATCAATTCGTTTTCTTTGAATTCCTCGAGCGCATTTCTTACAACCAAAGTGCCTTTCATTTATTCTGCACCTCCTTTACTCATAATTTCTCTGCTATTATTATATGCAAAAATTTTAAAAATGTCAAGTAAAAACGATTTTTACTTGACAAAATGTTTGTTTTACTTTCGTTAGTTTTGCGTATTTCTACACGTTTTGAAAGCAAAAATAGCCAAAAGAGGTGGCAACTATAATATCTAATACGATTGAGTTTAATTTAATTTTATGATAAAATGTATTTAGAATATTTTGGAGGAAGATTTATGGGGCAATATACATCAAATCTATTATGTCACTTTGTTGGACGTTCAAGAGAAAATGATAACGAACGCTTTGAACTATTAAAAACTATTATTGAAGGCAAACGCTTAATAGCCAATTTGGAACATCCGGACAATCCTCAAAGTTTCTTTCAGTTGGGTTATCATTGCGAAAATGTTGGAGAAGTTTTTGGAGAATGTGATTGTGTTTGCTTTTGTGATATTCCAGATAACGCTTTATCAATACATATCAATAAGTATAGTCGTTTTGGAATTGGTTTTAATAAAAAATTCATCGCCGAGCAAGGTGCCCGTCCAGTTATGTATGTTCCAAACAATTATTTAGTTGCTGAACGCGGCGACGGCGGAAGCGGAGGACAATCATCCACACCACGTGTGCCAGCTGAATATTTTCCATATATTCTTACCTTGGCATGCAATTTGCTTCCACTGCTACAACTTGGAGCTGCCCCGGATGCATTAGCCCTCAATATGAAACAAAACGGTTTAGAAGAAGCTCTTGGCTTATTTGATCGAAATATTAGAGAGGCTTTTTTTAATAAACAGTATAACCCGCTTATTTTCTCTCTTATTCAAGGAATTGCTACCCAAATGGCATATGTAAAACTATACGATGCCACACTGCCAGATGATCATCCAGATAATTATTATATGGAACGTGAATGGCGTTGTCTAAAAAATGTGTTATTTAACATAGAAGATATTGAGTGTATTTATCTTCCCAACAGCGACTATAAGGAACTGTTCAAACAATCTTTTCCAACTTATAATGGCAGATTTTGTATATTTGATGAAAACCAATAAATGGCGATGGCGGCAAGGGTTACTTGCCGCCTGTTTGTTTGAAAAACTTTTGCAGGAGTTTGATGTGCTTATCGGACATATTTGTTATGGTGTAGGCGTAGGAGCAGTAGAAGTCGATGAGCCAGAGTTTTGGGATTATCTTTGTGGTTTGGGTTTGGACGGACTTCAGGTGGCCTTGGCGGAGCCAGCGGTTGACGGTGTTATCGGTATAGCCTGTTATGGTAATGACCTGTAGTATTGCGAGAGCATCGGGGGCGGTTTCGAATTCTTGTTCGAGCCACGGGCGGAAGGTTGACGGCAGAGAGGAAGGAAATCCTGTTTTGCGCGGTCGGGGTTTGCGAGTGGTAGTATACTTTGCGGTTGAAAACTCGGCGTGGGGTGTGACATATTTTTCGGGGTGCTTTGCCGAGTCCTCTATGTAGGTGAGCAGGTCTTCCTTCAGTACGGTATATTTTCTTGTTCTCTTGCCGGTGTTTTGGCATTTGATGAAGCCGTTGTTGAGCATCCAAGCACACTTGCGTTTGCTGATATGCAAGGCACAACGAACCTGCTCTCCTGACAGCACTTGCGGTAAGCTGCTCAACATTTCTTACCACCTCGGATTGTATAACCTCTGCCTTTATCGTTTGCGGTCTTGACGAGGTAATCAATGAAGGCGTCCTTAGTGAAGATGTAACCGCCTTTGTAGGTATAGGATTCAATCTCACCGTTTTTGAGTGCGGTGTAGATTGTATTCTTACCGACGGGCGACCATCGGTTCGCTTTCATCGGCGTTAAGATATCGGGGCATTTCTTGAGCATCTTTTCATAAGCTTGTCTTTGTTTTTCTTGGTTCATTTTAATTCTCCTTGTGTTTTCTTTGCCCGAGAATACACAAAGGTTTTAATGATTTCTCGCATCTATCTCGCAAATTTCTCGCAAAAATTCAGATGTTTTTCAAAATCTCGCAGAATGTGTGGACATATTATAAAATTCAGGGACGGAGAGGGGCGGTGCGGTAGATATTGCCTTTTGCTCGAAATGCTGTGTACGAAAGTACCTAGGGTTCGAATCCCTAACTCTCCGCCAAAGAAGAGGTAGTGACCAAAAGGTCAGTGCCTCTTCTTTTTTTGCAAACGAGAGTTAGAGATTCGAAAGGGCGGTATCCTTTTTTGTCAATATTTTGTTAAGTGGCCGGCAGTGCGCAAGCTTGGAAAGCCCCATTGACGCAGGACTTCGTATACGCCGACAGCGACGGTGTTGGATAAATTCAGCGAGCGCGCCGCATCGTCGTTGAGCATCGGCAGGCGAACGCACGCTTCGGGATGGTCGCGTAACAGTTCCTCAGGCAGGCCGGCGGTTTCTTTACCAAACACCAGATATGCGCCGTCCGGATACGCTACATCCGAATAAATGTGTGTGCCTTTGGTGGTAAAGTAAAAAAACGGCCCTTTGTTTTTCTCGAAAAATTCAGCCAAGTTTTCATAATAGGTGATGTCGAGCAAATGCCAGTAATCCAAGCCCGCACGCTTGAGCTTTTTATCGTCAATGGTAAAACCCATCGGTTTAACGATGTGCAGACGGCTGCCGGTGGCGGCACAGGTGCGGCTGATGTTGCCGGTGTTTTGCGGAATTTCCGGTTCGACCAGTACAATGTTCAGTTGCGGCATAGAGAATCCCTCCGTTTCGGTTTCTATTTTACTGCACGAGTGCGTGACATGTCAAGCAACGGCGTATTACAACCTAAAAACAGCGTTTTTTTATGCGAAACAACCAACCAAATGGAATGAATAGTCATAAAAACAGGGTTTTATTGGTTATTATGAATAATACTTGCAAATATTTCGGTTCTCGTATATACTGGTAGCAGGCATTTTTCATTATGAGAAAAGGAGTTTTGTCATGGCTGCGGCAAACAAGACGAGCAACGCGCATTCCACCGTAAAGGAAACCTTGCGCCGAGAGTTGACGGAAACGTTAATGACTGCGTTTTCGGTCACACCTGAGCAGGCAACCAATGAGCATTTTTATCAAGCGTTGGCGCTGGTATTACGGGGGCGTATGCGGGCGTCGCGCGTGCAATATATTTCCAAAGCACATAAACAACAGGCAAAGCAGGTCTATTACCTGTGTATGGAGTTTTTGATGGGGCGTTCGCTGAAGAACACTCTGTTTAATTTGAATTTGACCGAGGCCGCAGAATCCGTTCTTGCGGACTACGGTGTGAATCCCAAAGCGCTTTACGAACTTGAGCCCGATGCAGGTCTCGGAAACGGCGGGCTTGGTCGGTTGGCGGCTTGCTTCTTGGATGGGTTGGCAACCGCTTCCATTCCCGCTATCGGGTATTCGTTGTTGTATGAATGCGGCATCTTTCGTCAGAAGTTGGCGGACGGTTGGCAGACGGAACTCCCCGACTTTTGGTTGCCGGGCGGGGAGTGTTGGTTATTGCCGCGTCCCGAGCTGACCAAGCAAGTCAAGTTTGACGGGTATGTGCGCGAGTGGTGGGATAATGAATACCATCACATTGAGCATGAGAATGCAACCGTTGTTCTGGCACAAGCGTACGATATGATGGTGGCGGGCAAGGACGGCAAAGCCATTTCCACCTTGCGCCTTTGGAAAGCAACCGCTCCCGGCATGGATATGTCCTTGTTTAACCAAGGAGAATATATGCGTGCCATGGAGCAAAAAGCCATGGCCGAGGTGATTACGCAGGTTTTGTATCCCGCCGACAATCACCGAGAAGGAAAATCCTTGCGGTTGTCGCAACAATATTTTCTCGCTTCCGCTTCGGTACAGGATATCGTACAGCGACACTTGGAACAGTTCGGCACGCTGGATAATTTGCCTGAGATGGCGGCCATTCACATCAACGATACCCATCCGACGCTGGCGATTCCCGAGCTTATGCGCATTATGCTTGATGAGTGCGGCTATACCTGGGAGCGCGCGTATGATATCGTTTGCCGTACCGTGGCGTATACCAATCACACCGTCATGAAAGAGGCGCTCGAATGTTGGCCCGAGGACTTGTTCCGTCAACGCTTGCCGCGCATCTATCAAATCGTCTGTGAAATCAACAACCGTTTCGGTGCGGCGATGATGGAGGCAACGGGCGGTGATACGGAAAAGGTCAGCCGGATGGCGATTATCAGCTACGGCGTGGTGAGAATGGCGAATCTGTGCGTTGCCGTTTCCCATGCGGTGAACGGTGTGGCGAAGATTCACAGTGAAATTTTGAAAGAAACCGTGTTTCATGATGCCTACACCGTCATGCCGCAAAAATTTACGAATGTTACCAACGGTATTGCGCACCGTCGTTGGTTGTGCCAAGCCAATCCCAAACTGACCGACTTTATTAAACGGCAGATTGGCGACGGGTTTGTTTTGAACGCCGCCGAACTTGAAAAGCTCAAACCGTTTGCCGATGATGCCGCCGCGCGGGCAGAGTTCCTTGCCGTCAAACGCGAAAATAAAGTGCGACTCACGGAGTATATCAAGCGGCAGAGCGGCGTTTCGGTAGACCCGGATTCATTGTTCGATGTGCAGGTTAAGCGGTTACATGAGTACAAGCGTCAACATCTGAATGCCTTGCACATCTTGCACACATACTTGGAGCTGAAAGATAATCCCTCGTTGGATATTCAGCCGCGCACGTATATTTTCGGTGCGAAATCCGCACCGGGATATTTCCTTGCAAAAGAAATTATCCGCTTTATTTGTAAACTGTCGGAAGAGATTGATAAAGACCCCGCTGTGCGCGATAAACTAAAAGTGGTTTATTTAGAGGATTATCGTGTTACTTTGGCCGAATTACTGATGCCGGCGGCGGATATCAGTGAACAAATCTCGCTCGCCGGAACCGAGGCGAGCGGTACGGGAAACATGAAACTGATGATGAACGGTGCTGTCACACTCGGTACCATGGACGGTGCGAATGTGGAAATCTGTGAACAGGTCGGCGCGGAGAATATGTTCATTTTCGGTATGAACGAACAAGAGGTGAAAGAACGGCAACGGTTCGGCTACCATCCGGAGGAGTATCATAATGCCGACCCCCGTATACAGCGTGCCGTTGCGTTTATGAACAAGGGGGTTGGCGGTTATACCTACGGGGAAGTGGCACGCTCACTTGTTGACCGCGATCCGTACATGGTGCTGGCCGATTTCGATGCCTATTGTGCGGCACAAAAACTATCGGGAGAGGTGTACCGCGACCGCGATACCTGGGGACGCATGGCGTTGCTCAATACCGCGTGCAGCGGCAAGTTCTCGTCCGATCGTTCTATTCGGGATTATTCCGAAAACATTTGGAGCGGCAGACCGCTTACATGATAAAAAACAGGGTGGCTCTGCCACCCTGTTTTTTTATTTATTAATCCAAATGACAAGCCGCGGTCGCTTTGCTCGACAAAGTGTAAAAACGGCAAGATTGGTAACAACACCGATGATACTGCCGTCGATGCCGAACGGTTGTGAAAGTACGAGGTTCCACAACAGACAGGAAAGGAAACCCGTTCCCGCACTGAGCAGAAATACGCGACTGCTTGCTTTGATGCCGAGTAAGGCGGCGGCAAGCGGTACCAAAATGACGGGACTCCAAAACGAATAGGCGAGCAATAGAATGGAAAAGACATTCGGCACGCAGAACGAGACAACAACCGCTGCGATACCTGTCAGAAGATTGACGCTTCGCAACAGGCGAAGCTGGGTGCGGTCAGACAGATGAGGATGCCGCGGTAAAATGGTATCACACACCAAGCTGACGGTTGCGCCGTTTAAGAAGCCGTCTGCGGCAGAGAGGATGATGGAGACCATCGCTGCCATAAGGATACCACGCAAGCCGATGGGCAGAATCGTCAAAATTAAATCGGGCATGGCGGACGCGGGATTGTCGGTGACTTGCAGGGCGCGCGCGGCGAGTCCCACTCCCGCCGTCACCAAAAAGAAAGGCAGAGAAAACAGACCGCTGAATATCGTTCCCCGCGCCGTCGATTGCGGGTTTTTACCGATGAGCAAGCGTTGCATGTACGGCGGCGCCAATGCCTCGCCGCACATCATGGAAAAAAACAGAGAAAAAAATGCGGGCAAGGACAGATGGCTGAAAGGGGAGAGCAGTTCTGTCGGTAAACGGGTGATTAGTTGGGGAATACCGCCTGTTTTGACGGCGCTTAAAATGAATAACAGCGGCATGCCGACGGCGAGCAGAAGAAATTGCAGCATGTCCGCGAAGATAACCGAGCCGAGTCCTCCGAAGGTGGTGTAGATCATCACAATGGAGCAGCCGATAAGCGTGCCGACCGTTTCGGAAACACCGAGAAGAGAATGAAATACAAGTCCAATGGATTCCATTTGTGCGCCGATGACACCTGCACAACACAAAAAGGAAAACACACCCGTAAAGGTGCGGGCGGTGTCCCCGTAGGCGGCCCCCATGACACCGCCGACGGTTTTGGCTTTGGGGAAACGGTAAACGCCCGGTACCAGATATTTTCCCGTCAGGATCATACCGATGCCGAAGCCAAACAGAGTTAGGGCGGTACCGATGCCTCGTTCAAATGCGGCCGCAGCATTCCCTGAGGAATACCCGCCTCCGATGAAAGAGGCAGACAGAGTGGCGAATATGACAAAGGTTCCGTACTGCTTATCGGATGCGGTGAAATCGGCGGCGTTTTTCACTTGACTGCCGCCACGCAACCCGATTCCTACCAGTAACATGAGATATACAACCACGATGGCAATATCCAACACCGTATATCAGCTCCTCACAGTTTACTGTATGAGTAAAGCGGGAGGGATAGAAGAAAAACCGCCTACCGAGCTTCGATAGGCGGTTGTTGTCTTAAGTCACAGAAGTGCTGCTGTTTTTAAGATGGCTACTTGTGTTTTGGCATCGGCAATTTCATTGTGGAGTACCATTTCCACCGCGCGTTCCAACGGGATACGCTCACATTCCAAAAATTCATCTTCGTCAGGGGCACTGTCACCGAATGTCAGGCCTTGTGCTAAATAGAGATGGATGATTTCGTCACAGTAGCCGGGGGAGGGGTATAACTTGCCGAGTGAACGGTATACGGCGGCGGTGGCGCCGGTCTCTTCGCGCAGTTCACGCTGACCGGCAGAGAGCGGGTCTTCGCCGTTTCGATCCAGCTTGCCGGCGGGCAGTTCCAACAGCACTTCACCGTACGGATAGCGGAATTGCCGTACAAATAACAGTTCATTTTCATCGGTGAGCGCCGCGACGCACACCCCGCCCGGATGCTCGACGACCTCGCGCGTGGCGTGTTTGCCGTTGGGGAGGATTGCGTCATCGACACGCAGGTTAATAATATGACCGCGGAACCGCACATCCTGTGCCGCAGTTGTTTCACACAGATTCATATCGGATACTCCTTTTTCATAATATTAGGATAACAAGGGGGGGCGAGGAAATGGAATGGCTGACACAACCACAGATTACAGATCACGGTGCAGTCGGTCAGTTGCTGGTCGGCTTGTGCGCACGGTATCCGTTTTTCGGGACCGCGCCCATCGGTTCGAGTATGTTGGGACGCCCGATTTACAGTTTGACACTGGGCAACGGGACACAAAGCGTGCTGATGGCGGCGGCATTTCACGGACAGGAATGGATGACCGCCCTTGTGTGCTTGCGATTGTGCGAAGAGATTGGGGAGTCTTTGCACAGCGGGAAATTGCTTGCCGGTTGGGATATGCGACGCGCTTTGCGCGATTATAGGGTGGTATGGGTGCCGCTTGTCAACCCCGACGGTGTGCAAATTGCCGTACATGGTGCCCAAAGTGCCGGAAACTACGCCGATATGGTGCGCAAAGCCGGCGGTGATATACACGGACGCTGGCAAGCCAATGCGCGCGGGGTGGACATCAATCATAATTTTAACGCAGGTTTTACCGAATTGCAACAGGCAGAACGCGCAAGCGGTATCGTGGGGCCCTGTGCACGGCAATGGGGAGGACCGTATCCCGAAAGCGAACCGGAAACACAAGCGTTGACACACTTGTGTGACAGCATGGCGTTTCGCCATGTGATAGCGTTGCATAGTCAGGGCGAAGAGATATACTGGCAGTACAAGGAGCGTACACCGCCCGCTTCACGGTTTATGGCGACGGTCATGGCGGCGGCTTCAGGGTATACGGTTGCCTCGCCGAGCGGGCTTGCGTCACACGGGGGATTTAAGGATTGGTTTATTGAAACATACGGCAGACCGGGATTTACGGTGGAGCTCGGAAAAGGGGAAAACCCGTTGCCGCTTGACGAATTTGAGGCAATATATGAAAAAGCAAGGGAATTGTTGGTGATTTCCTTGTTAATATAATAACAATTCTTGCGTTTTCACCGAAAAAATAGTATACTGGGACTGTTATGGCACACGGAGAGGAGAGAACACATGAACGGTATGCGGTTGCGTCGCGGGGATTATATCGTTCTCATGGTTGCTCTGCTTCTCGCGGCTTTGTGCTGTTGGCAGATTATGCGCCCCCGCGACAACGGACACACGGTCGTGATCCTGACATCGGCGGGAGAACAACGCTATTCGTTGTCACAGGATACGGTTGTGACCGTGAACGGAAACAGCGGTATCGTGCTGACGGTGGAAATTTGTGACGGCCGTGTGCGGGTGGCGCATAGCGACTGTCCCGATCAGGTGTGCGTACAGTGCGGTTGGTTGTCTCAAAACGGGCAGACCGCGGCTTGCGTGCCGGCGGGTGTGAGCGTGCGCGTACAGGGCGATTCGCAGTCGGTGGATGGGGTGACGGCATGAGTCATACACGAACACAGCGGCTGATGCTTGCCGCCGTATTGTCGGCTTTGACGGTGGTACTGTCGTTTTTGGAGGGCCTGCTTCCGCCGTTGCCGATTCCCGGCGTGAGGTTGGGACTTGCCAACATTACCATTATGTATGCGTTGTGTAACCTTTCGTTCCCCTGTGCCGTGGGAGTGATGGCCGTAAAGGCGGCGTTTGCCCTGTTTCGCGGGCCGGTCGCCTGCCTCATGAGTACCGTCGGCAGTTTATTGGCGTTACTCGCTATGGCGGTGATTCACCGATTGTTGCGGGACAAGCTCAGCTTTGTCGGATTGGGTATCGTGGGTGCGGTGATGCACAATGTAGGACAATGGGTTGTGGCTTATGCCATACTCGGCCCCGCTATGATGTATTATTTGCCGTTACTGTTGTTGTCGGCGATTCCCGCCGGCCTTTTAACGGGAATGGTTATGAATGTGACAGATCCCTATTTAAACAAGATCACATTCTTTAGGAAAGGATGAAAAAGCGTGTCAATGTCCACTTTGATTCACAAAACGCGGGGCGGGGTACATCCGCCGCACCGCAAACATACGGCAGCGAGCGAAACCATAGAGATGCCCGCACCGAAAACCATTATTGTTCCGCTTTTGCAACATTTGGGCGCGCCGTGCATTCCGACCGTCAAGGTGGGGGATACGGTGGAAGTCGGACAGGTGGTTGCAGACAGCGAGGCGGCGATTTCCGCACCCATCCACAGTGGTGTGTCGGGTACCGTTGTCGGTACAAAAGAAATCCTGTTGCCCGGTGGCCGCACCACCATGGCGTTGGAGATTGAGTCGGATGGAGAAGGGCGGTTGCACAGCAGTGTACAGCCACCGGTTGTCAATACATTCGATGAGTTTATTGCGGCGGTACGCGCTTGCGGTTTGGTCGGACTCGGCGGTGCCGGTTTTCCGATGCATGTCAAACTCAATCCGAAAAACTTAGGCGAGATTGATACCATTATCATCAATGCGGCGGAATGCGAACCATACATTACGACCGATTACCGTGAATGTATGGAAAATTCATGGGATATCGTGTCCGGTGTGCAGACGGTGATGGAGTTTTTGGGTGTCAAGCAGGTGATTATCGCGGTGGAACGCAATAAACCCGCTGCAATTGCCGAATTGTCGCGTATTGCGTCCAGCGTCAGTACCGCCTCACACCGCGTGGTGGTCAAGCCGCTTCCCGCACGGTATCCGCAAGGTGCCGAAAAGGTGCTGATAGCCGCCTGTACCGGTCGGCGTATCCCCACCGGTGGTTTGCCCGCCGATGTGAATTGTATCGTTATGAATGTCACATCGGTTGCGGTGTTGTCACGGTATCTCAAAACGGGAATGCCGCTTATCAAAAAACGGTTGACCGTGGATGGCTCGGCGGTGGAGAAACCCATGAATGTACGGGTGGTCATCGGCACACCGATTCGCGATGTGCTCAGTTTTGTCGGTCTCAAAAAGCCGGTGCGCAAGCTCTTATTCGGCGGACCGATGATGGGACTTGCGTTAATGGATGACCAACTGCCCGTTTTAAAACAGAACAACGCGTTGTTGGCATTGGCCGAAGAAGATGCTCCGGATATTGCGGCAACAACCTGTATCCGTTGCGGGCGGTGCGTGGATGCCTGCCCGATGAATCTGTTGCCGACAGCCATTGCCAAGGCATACCGTGCCGGCAACACAGACGAACTCAAACGATTGTGCACCATGACCTGTATGGAATGCGGTTGTTGCACTTTCTCATGTCCGGCACATCGCCCGATCGTGCAGACGATCCGCATGGCGAAAGATGTATTGCGTGCCGCAAAGTAACAAGGAGGGGGAAGTCAAATGAAAAATGCTTTGATGGTATCGGCATCACCGCACCTGCATTGCGGTATGAATACGCGTGATATTATGCGGGATGTCGTGATTGCTTTGATCCCCGCCGTGATTGCCTCGGTCTGGTTGTTTGGTTTTCGCGCATTGGCTGTGGAGGCGGTCTGCGTTGCTTCGGCACTCGCGGCGGAATATCTCAGCCGTAAAGTAATGAAGCGCCCGCAAACAGTCGGCGACCTTTCGTGCGTGGTGACGGGGTTATTGCTGGCACTGAATCTGCCGTCATCCATTCCGTTGTGGCAAGCCGCACTGGGCAGTGCGGTTGCGATTGTCGTTGCCAAGCAGATGTTTGGCGGGTTGGGACAGAATTTTGTGAACCCGGCACTTGTCGGCCGCGTGGTGTTAATGGGCAGTTTCCCCGAAGCCATGAATAACTGGGTTACCCCGCTTTCTTGGACGGGACAAGCAGACGCCGTGACCGGCGCTACACCGCTCGCCTTATTGGGAACCGATGCGGCGATTGATCCGCTTTCGCTCTTGTTTGGCTTGCGCGGCGGTTGCTTGGGTGAAACCTGCGTGATTGCCTTGGTGCTGGGTGGTGTTTATCTGATAATCCGTCATGTGATAAGCCCGCTTATCCCGCTTGTGTATATCGGCACGGTTTTTGTGTTGACATGGATACTCGGTGCTGATCCGCTCGTACATATCCTGTCCGGCGGTTTGATGATAGGCGCTGTTTTTATGGCAACTGATTATGCGACCTGTCCCATCAACAAATGGGGAAAGGTTGTTTATGCATTCGGGTGCGGTGCCCTTACGGTCTTGATCCGTTTGTACGGTTCGTTGCCCGAAGGCGTGTCCTTTGCCATTGTAATTATGAATATTTTGACGCCGCTTATTGAGCGCTTTACGCGCCCGCGTCCGTTCGGCGAGGGTAGGAAGGCGGTGCGCTCATGAACAAAAATCTGAAGGAGATTTTGATTTCTTCGGCGGCGCTCATGCTGATTGCCGCCGCGGTTACCGCCGCGCTCGCGGGAACCAATGCCTTGACGAAAGATGCTATTGACAAACGCACCGAAGACATACAAACAGAAGCGCGTCTTCAGGTAATAACGGCTGACTCGTTTGAAAAAGCAACCGTTACCGTAAACGGCGAAGAAGTCGTTTATTATGCCGCGTATACGGGAGATGCTTTGGTAGGGTATGTGTTTACCGCCGAGTCCGTCGGCAAAAGCGCGGGTCTTACCGTGATGACCGCCATTTCAAATACGGGCACTATCACCGGTGTTAAGGTCACGGACGACAGCGAAACCGCAGGTTATGTGGATAAAGTGAAAAAGGCGGGCTTTTTGGACGCGTTTTGCGATAAGCCGGCAAAAGAACTCAAAGCCGATGTGGATGTGGATACCGTTTCACAGGCAACCAAAACCTCGGCAGGTATTTTGAAAGCCGTTAACAAAGCAATCGGCTACTATCAAGCGATAAAGGAGGGCGGAGCCGATGGCCAATAAATACTGGAAGGCATTTTCCAAAGGACTTATTAAAGAAAACCCCGTCCTTCGTTTGGTACTCGGCACTTGTCCGACTTTGGCAGTTACCACCGCTGCCGCAAACGGTCTGGGTATGGGCGCGGCGGCTTCGTTTGTGCTTATCTGTTCCAACATCGTCATTTCGCTGTTGCGGAAAGTCATTCCCGGCAAGGTGCGTTTGCCCGCCTATATCGTCATTATCGCCGGTTTCACCACCATCGTGCAGATGCTGGTTAAAGCGTATTTGCCCGCTATTGATAAATCACTCGGCATCTATTTGCCGCTTATTGTGGTAAACTGCATCATCCTCGGCCGAGCCGAGGCGTTTGCGGGTAAAAACTCGGTGGGACTTTCGGCGTTGGACGGGCTCGGTATGGGCGCGGGATTCACAGCCGCTTTGGTTATCATGGGCAGTATCCGCGAGTTTCTCGGAAGCGGCACGCTCTTCGGTTGGCCGGAGGGGGGGCTGATTCCACCGATCGGTATTTTTGTGTTGCCGGCAGGCGGCTTTTTTGTCTTCGGTATGCTGATATGGCTGACAAACCGCCTCTCTACGAAGTTGGAACACAATGCCACTCGTAAAGAACTCACCGAATCGGTGTGTGCGGCCTGTCCAATGGCGGAGAATTGCCACGGAGAGGGGGCGGCATGCCATGAATAATACGAGTTTCTTTGCTATTTTGATCGGGGGCCTTTTGGTCAACAATTTCGTGTTATCGCAGTTTTTGGGAATCTGCCCGTTCCTTGGTGTTTCCAAAAAACTCAATTCTGCCGTCGGTATGTCGGTGGCGGTTATTTTTGTTATGCTGATGGCAACGGCCGCCACGCATCCCATTTACACCTACCTGCTGGTCCCCAATGATCTTGCGTATTTGCAGACGATCGTTTTTATCTTAATTATCGCGGCGCTCGTACAATTGGTGGAGATTGTGTTGCGGCGTTTTATTCCGCCGCTTTACAAAGCGTTGGGCATTTATTTGCCGCTGATTACCACCAACTGTGCCGTGCTTGGTGTAACGATTCTCAATATTGATAACGGATACACATTCTTGCAATCGCTTGTCAATGCATTGGGTGCGGGGCTTGGCTTTTTGCTTGCTATGGTGATGTTCGCGGGCGTTAGAGAACGCTTGGAAAGCGCAGAGATTCCCGAGTCACTCAAAGGGTTGCCGATTACCTTGGTGGCGGCCTCTATCGTGTCGGTGTCGTTTCTCGGCTTCCAAGGCCTGTTCGGGTTATAAGGAGGGACGGCTATGGAAATTTTAACAGCAGTTTTGCTTTTGGCCGCTCTTGGATTGCTTGCGGGACTGATTTTGGCGGTGGCATCTATTCTGATGGCGGTGCCGAAAGATGAAAAAGCGGAAGCGTTGTGTGACCTGTTGCCGGGTGCTAACTGTGGTGCGTGCGGATATTCGGGTTGCGCGGGATATGCGGATGCGATGGCAAACCACGGCGCAAAGGTTGGTTTGTGCTCACCCGGCGGTGAGGCGGTCGCCAAGGCTACCGGCGAGTTTCTCGGTGTTTCCGGTGATGTGGAACGCAAGACGGCGTTGGTTCGCTGTGCGGGTTGCGATGATGTTACCGCCCGCAAGCTTGAATACCACGGTCTCAAGTCGTGCCGTGCGGCAACGCAATTTTATGGCGGTGACTGGTTGTGCAACTACGGTTGTCTCGGCTACGGCGACTGCGTAGCGGCGTGTGAATACGGTGCGATTTCGGTCAAGGACGGACTTGCCTATGTGGATGCTTCGCTGTGCCGCGGATGTACCAAATGCGTTTCTGCTTGCCCGAAAAAATTAATCGTTATGGCGGGCAGTGCCACGCGCAGCGTTGTGCGGTGCTCAAGCCGTGACAAAGGGCCTAAGACGCGCGCCGCGTGCAAGGTGGGGTGTCTCGGTTGCGGGAAATGCACCAAAGTGTGTGAGCACGACGCGGTACAGGTCACTAATTTTTTGGCAAGCATCGATCCTGACAAATGCGTCGGTTGCGGGAAATGTGCAGAGGCTTGCCCCGTGCATTGTATCACCTTGTTTGGGAGTGCTCTATAAAAAGTTTTTCTTTTTTCAAATACGCACTTGACAAATAATGAGGCATACTATATAATGGTCAGCGTCCCCTTTGCGGGGACGCCCATACGGCTGTATAGCTCAGCTGGCTAGAGCACGCGGTTCATACCCGCGGTGTCACTGGTTCAAATCCAGTTACAGCCACCATCATGTATGACAGGATTCAAGTCCTGTCATATGCGGCCCGATGGTCAAGCGGTTAAGACACCGCCCTTTCACGGCGGTAACACGGGTTCGATTCCCGTTCGGGTCACCACAAATTGTGACAGGTTTTATACCTGTCACATTGTATTAGTCGCTGCAATAGCGGCGGCTGAATACACGGGCGTATAGCTCAGCTGGTTAGAGCGCCTGCTTCACACGCAGGAGGTCAGCGGTTCGAGTCCGTTTACGCCCACCAAAAAACTCTCGTTCTTCGGAACGAGAGTTTTTTTATCCAAGTCGACGGTGGATAAAATCACTTGTGTGATAATATTCGACTTCGTCGGCAAAAGGCGCGGTTTCAAAATTCGACAATTAAATTTTAATTCTTTACTTTACAAAGCAAAAAAATTTTGTTATACTGCTTCTATATTTTATTGGAAAGGGTGAGAAACAATGGGAACTTTACAAAAACGGTACGGTCTGCCCACAGCAATCTGCTTGGTGATCGGTACCGTTATCGGTTCCGGCGTTTTCTTCAAAGCACAAAATGTTTTGCAGGCAACCGGTGGTGATATGCCGACCGGTATCCTCGCATGGATCATCACGGGTGCCGTCATGATTGTTTGTTCGTTACAATTTGCAATCATGGCCACCAAATACGAAAAGGTCAACGGCGTGGTGGACTATGCCGAAGCTACCTGCGGAAAATCGTATGCGTACTATCTGGCGTGGTTTATGGTGAACATATACTATCCCGCGATGACCTCCGTTCTCGCGTGGGTATCCGCACGCTATTTCGGTGTGCTGTTCGGGTGGAGTCTTGTCAGCGCTGAAGTGTTGGCGCTGTCGGGTTTCTTCCTGGTCGGTTCCTATACGCTCAACGCGTTTTCGCCGAAACTGGCGGGAAAATTCCAGGTCAGTGCGACGGTTATCAAACTGATTCCGATTTTCCTCATGGCGATTGTCGGTACGATTGTGGGCTCAATCAATGGTACGCTGGGCACGAATTTCGCGTCCACACTCACCGAAGCAGTCGGTGGTTCCGCGACGGGCGGATTGTTTGCGGCAATTGTGGCAACCGTGTTTGCGTATGAAGGTTGGATTATCGCGACCTCCATTAACGCAGAACTCAAAAACGCCAAGAAAACACTGCCGCTTGCTTTGGTGTTGGGTGCTATTGTCGTGGTCGTGGCGTATGTGTTCTACTTTGTCGGCGTGGCAGGCGGTGCTACTACAGCAGAGTTGATAGAAAACGGTGCACCTACGGCGTTTAGCAACATTTTCGGCGGCGTCGGCGGCACGATTTTAAACATCTGCATCGTCATTTCCTGCCTTGGCACTTTGAACGGTCTGATGCTCGCGGCTACTCGCGGTATGTATTCCATCGCCAGCCGTAACGACGGTCCGAAACAAGAAATGTTCCGTCAAGTCGATCCGCACACCAACATGGTGACGAACTCCTCCATTTGGGGATTGTTCGTATGTGCTGCGTGGCTCCTGTATTTCTATGGTGCCAATCTCACGAGCGGCTGGTTCGGATATTTCAACTTTGACTCGTCCGAGCTTCCCATTGTTACCATTTATGCTCTGTACATCCCGATGATGATTCGCTGGATGGTCAAAGAAAAAGAGTTTGGCTTTGTCAAACGGTTCTTGTTGCCCATCCTTGCCATACTCGCGTGTGCATTCATGGTATTCGCTGCCGTCTACGCACACGGTCTGACGCCGTATTGGGCTGCAAAAGAAGCGGGCAAATTCTCGTTCCCCGTTTTGTTCTATCTCATCGTGTTTGCAGTTATCATGCTGCTCGGCGCTCTCCTGCGGCGCTCGAAGAAAAAAGCCCAAGTTGCGGAATAATCATTAAAAAAAGCACCTCCTACGGCTGTAGGAGGTGCTTTTTATTTAGTCGGGGGTGTTTTCGTCGGTCAGTTCCTGTAAGGTATCAGGAAGCGGGGGCAAGTCCGCTAACGGTTCGTCCTTAACCGAGAAACCGCTTTGAATGGGTTGGGCATTTTCGAAGTCTAACGATTCGGTGTAAGCGGGCTTTTTCCGGGGACGGAGAATAATGAGCAGGACGATGAGGGTCAAAAGACAAATGCCGGTGATGACGGCCCCCACCAGTAAGCCTTTCGGCATGTAGGACAGGGTGACGGTATGTGTTCCCTCGGCAAGGTCAATGGCGAGAAAACCGTTGCACACCGCGAGAGTTCTGACTTCGTTCCCGTCGACCGTGACGCGCCAACCGCTGTCGTACGGAATGGAGGTCATCAGTACGCCGTCCTTGGAGGCGTTAATCGTGCCCGTCAGGTGATTGTCACTGAATTCGGTGACAGTTAGTTGGTTCTCTGACAGGGTTGCCATGCCGTCGGCGTAAACCGATTCATCAAGCCGCGCCACATAGAAGTTACCGCTGCATCCCGTTTCCGCCGATACGGTAAGTGTGATGATGGTGCCCGCTTCTGCCGTGCCGGCATTGATGATGTACGGTTCATGCGGAGATACCGTGAAGCTGCGACTGCCGAAATCAATGGTGAGCGTGTCAGCGGCGCTGCAATCCGCATACAAATACAGAGGCTGGGTTTCATCAATGGTGACGGAGAATCTCGCCAGCGCGTTGTTTTCTCCGTCGGTATACACACGGAAGCCGGACGGAGAACCCGTGGTCACGCCTGCGTCATAATCGTCGGATTCGATGCTGTGTAACGAGAACAGGGAACCGTAGTTCCCCGTCAAAGCGGAGAACAGGTCGTTTTGCGATGTGAACGGATCGTAGCGCGTGTAGGTATAGCTTTTTGTATCTGTATCCACTACATAGCCCAGACCAAGTGCGGAGGGGTTCTCGTACAGGCGGTAGGCGGTATCGCCCACCGTGACGGTCTCTAAATAGCGGAGTGATTGGGGAACCGTTTCGCCGGTGCCGAGCACCACATAGCGAATGCCGAGCAACGAGTCGGTGAACGGTTGATACGATTTATACAAGTGGCTGTTGACGCCGTTAATCGCGTAACCGAGACCGCCGAGCAGACGGGTGGTCTCGTAATAGTTGCTGGAGGAGAATGAGGTGAGACCTCGGTAATGGAATAACGCGGTGTCGACACAGGTGCGGCGGGGAAGGAATTCCAGACGGTAAAAGTCGCCGTTGGCATTTTCGTCGCCGATTTGCTCTGCTTTTTGGATTGCCGCGCGTATGGCTTCGGTCGTTTCGTTGTCTACATAATCCGCGTGACGGGTGAAATACTCGTTTTGATTGAGCTTAATCATGGTATTGCCGCCGCCGAGTGCCATTTCCGCCGTGACCGCGAGGAGTAACAGGGCATAGGCAAGGCGCCGTCGCAACAGTTTGCGCGAGCACAACACCAGAATCACGGTGTACACCGCCACGATGGCAAGATTCACATACACGGTAGAAAACCCGTATACTTCGTCACCGAAATGTTCTTCAAGCATGAGATAGGCAAGGCCACCCGCAAAGACTGAGAAAATGTGACGGGTTTGAATGTGCTTGAGATTGATGAGCGTTTCGCATGCCATGAGTAACAGGACAAACGAGTAGAGGAACGAGAACCGATACGGCAGGTCATTGGGAGCGTGCAAGCCGTGCCACATAAGATCGGTCCAGTTGACTAAAAACGAGAAAAACAATACGAGCCACAACGTCATGTAGGCGGCGCGACGGCGCGGGTTGATTCCTTTGTTGACGGCGAACAACGGCACGCAGATTGCCGAGAGGACGCCGCAGTAAATGTTGGGGAGGTTGCCTGAACGAATGGTGGGGGAGGTGTCGGCCAGATGTCTGCCGAGAAGCTGGAAGATGTCCAATGTATTGGTAATATCCGGCAGATCCGCACCCGCTGCGGAGGTGCTTTGCAACGCAAAGTATACCGGAACAATCAGTATTGCCACCAAGCCTGCGGACAGAGCGGAAAAACCAGCAAAGCGTGCAAACGAAATCCCCAGTTGCTTGCCTGTCCGACGGGAGCGCAGACAATAGGTCAGGTAATAGAGAACGAGGAATACACACAGCATAAAACCAATGTAATAATTCGCGTACAACGCATACGCGAGCGTCAGTACATAGGTAAGGAATTTGCCCGTGTGCATCAAGCGCTCAAAGCCGTATACGACAAGCGGCAGGACCATCACAACATCCAACCACATGAGGTTCCAGGAATAGGCGAGCAAGTACATCATCATGGAATACATGACCGAAACAATTGGAATATACAAGCCGCGTTTTTTGAATATCTGTTGTACGCACAGAGCAAAGAATGTACCGCACAGGGCGTTTTTCAGCAAGGTGATGAATAAGATGCCTTGCGCCAGCAAACGCTCGGGGAATAAGAGCAAAAACAGATTGAACGGACTTGCCAAATAGTAGCCGAACAGGGAAAGATAGTTGGCGCCGAGGCCGACCTCTAAGGTGTAAAGCGGGCTCCCCCCATGCAGGATATCGTCCCGTAATCCGGCCAGCAAGGGGGCGTATTGGTGGTGCATATCCACCATCATAGCACTCTTTTCGCCAAACGGCCACATGCCGAGGAACGAATATGCCACGCACATCGACAAAAGACAAAGCAGTCCCGACATGACGGGGTAGAACCATGCGGGACGCTCGCGCTTGATATCGCGGTTGTCGCGCAGATGTTCGCGGGACACGATGAACAGCAAGATACCGAGCAGTCCCGCAACCCCCCCGCAACACGCGGCCTTTTGCGCCGCCCCCGTTGCGGTGGACGCATCAATTTCGGTGGGGTTCCAACTGCCAAACCCCCACAATACGACAAAAATCAGCGCCCCAAACAAAATAGACACCATCATACACAGTAAGGTTTTAGCTGTGTTCGGTGACAGACGAGAACTCATATACATGCTCCTCCTTAGGACATAACTATTATCAGTATACCATAAAATAATTAAGAGGGCAACCGATAAAATTTTTGGTTTTTTTAAAAAATAGCTTGACAAATACTGGAACGGGTAATATGATATTTACAGTTAGCATAGGCTAACAGGTTAGGAGATATACCATGAATTTGAGGGAAGCCGAAGTGGGAAAAGACTATATCATTCAGCGCGTTGAAACAGATGACGAGGAGCTGGATGCCTTTCTGTTCTCGCTCGGCTGCTACAGCGGCGAACCTATTACCGTGGTTTCGCGCTCGAAGAGCAGTTGTGTGGTATCCATCAAGGACGGCCGATACAATATTGATAATCAGTTAGCGGAAGCAATCATCGTTTAAAAGCGATAAAAGTGCCGCTGATTTCTTTTTGCCAATCGGTTAGCAAATGCTAACCGCATGCGTGACGAATATAACGCAGGAGGGAATTTATATGAGAATTGCGTTGGCGGGGAACCCGAACAGCGGGAAAACAACCATGTATAATGCGTTGACCGGTCGTAACGAGAAGGTCGGGAACTGGGCAGGCGTTACGGTTGATAAAAAAGCACATTCGATTAAGAAGGCGTATTACAGTGAGAAAGAGGAGCTAATCGTTGTTGATTTGCCGGGTGCCTACTCCATGTCCCCATTTACATCCGAGGAGAGTGTTACCAGCACTTATGTCAAGAACGAAAATCCTGATGTAATCATCAATATTGTGGATGCGACAAATTTGAGCCGCAGTTTGTTTTTTACCACACAGTTGTCGGAGCTGGGGATTCCGATGGTAGTGGCACTCAATAAAGCCGATATTAACGCCAAAAAGGATACGCAAATTGATACGACGGCGTTGTCGGCGTTGTTGGGGTGTCCGGTGGTGGATACCGTTTCCACCTCTGCGAAAGGCCTTAAAGAGGTTGTCAAGGCGGCCGTGTCGCAGATGGGCAAGGGGCAGGAAGCAATATACATACAAGATGTGATTGATTTTACCGATAAAAAAGCGGTGGAGGCGGCTGACAGAAAGCGGTTTTCGTTTGTAAACGGTATTGTGGAGCAAGTCGAGACCCGCAAGATGTTCACAAGAGATCGCAGCATCCACGACACGATTGATGCGGTGCTCACCAACAAGTGGTTGGGAATTCCCATCTTTGCCGTTGTTATGTTTTTGGTGTTCCAAATCTCGCAGGTGTGGGTTGGTCAGCCAATCGCCGATATTTTGGTCGCGTGGCTGGGAATGTTCCAAAATTGGATAGGGGCGCTATTGACAACTGCCAATCCGTTGTTGTCGGCGCTGTTGGTCGATGGTGTCATCGGCGGGGTGATCGCGGTTATCGGATTTTTGCCGTTGGTGATGGTGATGTATTTTCTCCTCGCGCTTTTAGAGGATTGCGGGTATATGGCCCGCGTGTCGGTCGTGCTCGATCCCATTTTTAAAAAAGTCGGCTTGTCCGGCAAATCGGTGATTCCCTTTGTGATTACCATCGGTTGTGCCGTGCCGGGTATTATGGCGTCGCGTACCATTCGCAATGAGCGTGAACGCCGTGCGACCGCCATGTTGGCACCGTTTATGCCGTGCGGCGCAAAAATCCCGGTTATTTCCCTGTTTGCCGGTGTGTTCTTCGATAACGCGGGTTGGGTTAGTACCGCCATGTATCTGTCCGGTATCGTGCTCATCTTTTTGTGCGCGCTGCTTGTCAACAAGATTACCGGGCATATGGTAAGAAAGTCGTTTTTTATCATCGAATTGCCCGAGTACAAGTTCCCCTCGTTGTGGAGAGCGTTTCAATCCATGTGCAGTCGCGGGTGGGCATATATCGTGAAAGCGGCGACCATTATCTTGCTTTGCAATATGGCGGTGCAGCTTATGCAGACATTTACCTGGAGTTTACAGGTCGCCGAATCGGCTGACCAATCCATTTTGGCGTCTGTCGCTTCACCGTTTGCCTATTTACTTTTTCCAATCGTCGGCGTGCTCAGCTGGCAGTTGGCTGCCGCTGCCATTACCGGGTTTATCGCAAAGGAAAATGTCGTCGGCACATTGGCGGTTTGCTTTGTCGGTTTGGAAAACTTGATTGATGCCGAGAATTTTACTTTGATGGATGGTGCGGGCGCCGAAGCCGCCGGCATCATGGCAATCACCAAAGCTGCCGCACTCGCGTACTTGATGTTTAATCTGTATTCGCCGCCTTGTTTTGCTGCTATCGGTGCCATGAATGCCGAAATGAAGAGTGCTCGATGGTTGTGGGGCGGTATCGCCTTGCAACTCGGTGTCGGGTTCACGGTGGCATTTTTTGTGTATCAAATCGGTACGCTGATTACCACCGGTACGGTGGGCGCTGCGTTTGCGTGGGGCTTGATTGCCATCCTGCTGATGGCAACAGTCGTTGTATATCTCTGCGCTCGAAACGGCTTTCTTCGTAAATGTAAAGGGTGATGAAATATGATAAACGGTGTCATTGCTACGGTGCTGGCGGCGGTGGTCGGGTGTGCCGTGCGGTATCTCTATAAAGAAAAGAAGAGCGGGAAGGCGTGTGTCGGTTGTCCGTACAGCCAAGCATGCCATTCCCAACTATGCGATGGCGCAAAGCCTGAAAAAACACCAAAAGAAATGGTTGACAAACCGTATACAACATAGTATAATGACTACTGCTCGCGAACAGCCGGCATGACGAGGCGTGGCTCAGTTTGGTGGGCGCGGTTGCGAACGCTGCCTGTGGCAGATGCAGTGAGCAACAAGCGGGTGCCGCGGTCGAAATTTGCCGAACAATAGTGAGGTGGCAAATTTCGGGCACCGCAAACGGAAGCTGCGTAGCAGCGCGACCGCAAGGAATGCGTCGCTTTTCGTTTAAATACATTACATATCGAGGCGTGGCTCAGTTTGGTAGAGCGCTGCGTTCGGGACGCAGAGGTCGCAGGTTCAAATCCTGTCGCCTCGACCAAAATCGGAAATCCGTTCACGAGAGTGGACGGATTTTTGATTTTGTATTATTCATTTTTCATTATTCGATATTTATCATTCATTTACTCGTCAAAAGACAACAATATTTTACAAGCGCTTGGCAACATATTTCCTTGCATAGTTTGGAAAATGTTGTTATAATGTATTTGCGTACTTTTACACCCGCGTTCTTTTTGCTTGTGAAAAAGAAACGGGGTGTCATTAACGGATTACATTGTAAAGGAGAGATTTACAAATGAATAAGTTTGGTATTTTCATGAACTTCTGGGAGAAAAACTGGGATGCCGATCATGCGAAGTATATTCGCAAGGCGGCTGATATCGGGTTTGATGTCCTGGAGTTCCAAGCTCAACCGTTGCTCGAAATGAGTGACACGAAGTTGCGCGAACTGAAGAAATTGGCGGACGAGTGCGGTATCGAACTGACCTACAGTTTAGGTCTGGATCCGGCGTACGACATTTCCAACGCGGATGAAAAGGTTCGCAAAGGCGGCGTCGTTTATTTGCAGAATATCATGGAAAAAATGGCCGTGATGGACGGCACCTTGCTGTCGGGCGTCAGCTATGCGGGTTGGGGTTCTCCGAACTATGTCGTCAACGACAAAACGGATATTTTGAACCGCAGTTTGGAAAGCATGGCGCAACTGGTCAAGACGGCGGAAGATTACGGCATCACCTACTGCGTGGAGGCGGTCAACCGTTTTGAGGGGTGCTTGATCAACACCGCTCAGGAAGCGCTCGATTATGTCAGTCACTTCGACAGCAAAAACATTGGTGTTTTGCTCGATACCTATCACATGAATATTGAGGAAGCGTCGATCGGTGACGCGATTCGCTTGGTCGGTGACAGACTGACCAGTTTCCATACCGGCGAAAACAACCGCACACCTCCCGGAAGCGGTTACGGCCATCTGGATTGGAACGAGATCTTTGGCGCGCTCAAAGAAATCAACTATCAGGGCCGCATCGTCTCTGAGCCCTTCGTGATGATCGGTGGCGAAGTCGGCCGCGATATTAAAGTGTGGCGTGACCTCGTTCCGGATTGTTCCGAGGCGGGTATCGACGGGGAAGCAAAACGCTTGCTCGAATTCAGCCGCAAAATGATGGAAAGATAACCGGAAAGAAATTTCTTTTTGTAACAACACCCCCCTTAGGGAAGACACTCGAGCAATTGTTTTTCGAGGCGGTCCCCAAGGGGGTTTGTTATAGGTGGCATAGCCATGCCCAGCATCTTCCGGCGCGGATTTTTCAAAATTCTCTTGCCAATGTTGTGAGAATATAGTAAAATGGATGTCAAAGAAATAGGGAGGTTTTAAAAAATGGCGGAAAACAGATATATTGGTCAATATCCCGTAATCGGTATTCGTCCCTTGGTGGACGGGCGTCGCGGACCGATGAAGCTTCGCGAAAGTTTGGAACCGCAGGTGTGGGCACTTGCCAACGCGGCGAAAAAGTTGTTTGAAGAAAACCTGTTCTATTCCAACGGCGAACCGGTTAAGGTCGTCATGGCCGATACCACGATCGGGCGTGTGGCGGAAACCGCGGCGTGTGCCGATAAATTCAAACGCGAGGGCGTAGACATTACACTTTCGGTCACGCCGTGTTGGTGCTACGGCTCGGAGACCATGGACATGGATCCGAACACCATCAAGGCTGTGTGGGGCTTTAACGGAACCGAGCGTCCCGGCGCCGTGTATTTGGCGGCGGTGTTGGCGTCTCATGCACAAAAAGGATTGCCCGCGTTCGGCATCTACGGCCATGAAGTGCAGGATGTGGATATGGTGGAAACCATTCCCGAAGATGTCAAGGAAAAATTGCTTCGCTTCGGTCGTGCTGCCGTGGCGGTTGCGACGATGCGCGGGAAGTCGTATCTCCAGATCGGTTCCCAGTGCATGGGTATCGGCGGTTCGATCATGGATCAGAACTTCATGGAAGAATATTTTGGGATGCGCGTCGAGTCGGTAGATGAGATAGAGGTTCTTCGCCGTATAGAAGAAGGCATCTACAACGAAGAAGAGTATCAAAAAGCTCTTGCTTGGACGAAGGAACACTGCAAAGAGGGGCGCGATGACAATCCGGATTTTGTCAAGTTCACGCCCGAACAAAAGGAAAAGCAGTGGGAATTCACTGTCAAGATGTATTGTATCATCAAGGATTTGATGGCGGGCAACAAAAACTTACCCGAAGGTTTTGAAGAAGAAATGGTCGGACACAATGCCATCGTCGGCGGTTTCCAAGGTCAGCGTCAGTGGACGGATCATTGGCCGAACTGCGATTATCCCGAGGCGTTACTCAGCTCTACCTTTGACTATAGCGGTGCGCGCGAACCGTACACCTTGGCGACTGAAAACGATGTGCTCAACGGCATGGGTATGCTGTTTATGCGCTTGCTGACTCACCGCGCACAAATCTTCGCGGATGTGCGTACTTATTGGAGCGGTGACGCCGTTAAGCGTGTTACCGGTTACAAGCTGAAGGGCAAGGCAAAAGAATCTGACGGTATTATCCATTTGCTCAACTCGGGTGCCGCTTGTCTGGATGCATCGGGTGTTTGCACCGACGAAAACGGAAATGCCGTCATGAAGAAATGGTGGGAAGTTACCGACGAGGATATCAAGAAAATGACGGACGCCACCGTTTGGTGCGAAGCCGGCTTTGATAATTTCCGCGGCGGCGGGTTCTCCAGCCATTTCACTACGAAAGCGGAAATGCCTTGCACCATGATTCGTTTGAATCTTGTTAAAGGGCTCGGCCCAGTCCTGCAGATTGCAGAGGGGTGGACGGTGCATCTGCCGGATGATATATCCGATACGCTGATGGAACGCACCAATCCTACCTGGCCGTGCACTTGGTTTGCACCGCGTTGCGACGGCAAAGAGGGAAGCCCCTTCAAGACAGCGTATGAGGTTATGAACAACTGGGGTGCCAACCACGGTGCCATTTCGTACGGTCACATCGGTGCCGACCTCATTACCCTGTGCTCGATGCTCCGCATTCCGGTATGTATGCATAATGTGCCGGAGGAAGACATTTTCCGTCCCTCTGCGTGGAATGCATTCGGTATGGATAAGGAAGGACAGGATTACCGCGCTTGTGCAGCGTATGGTCCTCTGTTCAAAAAATAATAAGTAATGGACAAAAGGCACTGCTTGTTGTAACCGAAACGAGCGGTGCCTTTGCTCTTGTGTCACAATCGGTTGATTTGTGCAAAAAAGTTGGAGAAATTTATAAAAAAATACGCATTTTTGCCGTTTACGCCAATATTGTTTAACCAAAGGGCAACATTATCTATTGCATATTTGAAAAAGTAGTGGTACAATAGTACCAGTTAAACTGCGGTCATTGTTGTTGCTTTTGACGAATGTCACATCAAACACTACCGTTTAAAAATGTCGGGAAATCGTTTGTGGCCATTAAAAAAGATGGTGGTTTTATGCGTTGTGCTTTCCTGACATGACATTTCAAAGAATGACAAAACCATTAACGATCGTTCGGAAGGGATGAATGAACCGGTGACTTTATTAAGAGGTAATAGTGCCACGACAGGTAAAAGGATTTTGGGGAAAGTTGCGGGCAATGCGTTTCGCTACATTTTCCTGCTTGCGTTCAGCTATGTGTTGATTTACCCGATCATCTACCTGATTGTCAACGCTTTTATGAGCTCGCAGGACTATTTTAACCCGTCTATTCAGTGGGTGCCTGCCCATTTGACTATTGAAAATCTCAAGCATGCTGTGAGCTCCATAAATTTGGGCGCGACAATGCTTTCGACTCTGATTAACGAAATGTTACCGGCGGCCTTGGGAATTGCTTCGTGTGCGGTCGCGGCGTTCGGGCTGGCGCGTTTCAATTTTAAAGGCAAGGGGCTTTTAACCGCCTTCATGTTTTTGTCCATTTTAGTGCCCAATGCCATGACGATCATCCCCAGTTATGTGAACTTCCAGAATTTCGGTATTTTGAACACGCCCTTTGTATTTTGGATTCCCTCTTTGTTGGGCGTTGGTCTGAACGGCGGGTTGTTTATCTACATATATACGCAGTTTTTTAAGGGCCTTCCGAAAGAAATTGAAGAGGCTGCATGGGTGGACGGCGCCGGAACTTGGAGAACTTTTCTTCAAATCGTGTTACCGTCTTCCAGCGTTGTTTTCGTTACAGTAACGGTCTTCTCCGTTATTTGGCACTGGAATGACTCGTTCCTTGCGCAGATGTACCTGACGGACAATTTCCCCATCGGTGTTCAGATGTTAAACTATGAGCGTACACTGGAGATTTATATAGTCCAGGTCATGCAAATGTCCTCGTTCACCTACAAGCAGATTGTGCTGGCTGCTTGCCTGCTTACTATCACACCGATGTTGATTTTCTACATTTTCATTCAAAAACGATTTATTGCCAGTGTCGCAACCAGCGGCATTGTTGGCTGATAAATATACAATTATTTAAGGAGGAGTCAAAATGAAAGCAATCACAAAACGAATCGTCTTTGGCCTGTTGGCACTCGCTTTGATGCTGTCAATGGTCGCGTGCGGCGGTACTAAAGACGATACCACGGCAACCACTACTGCCGGTGGCGACGATGTTGTGACCACGGTTGGCGGTGACGATCCTGATGTGACCACAACGGTTGGCGGCGATCAACCGTCCGGTAGCGGTTCGGTAAATGTTACCACCACGAAAAAACCTCAGGGTAACACGCAAAGCTTGTCCTGGGCTCAGGTCAAGGCAAAGATGCCGGCGAACCTGAGGAACACCAAAATCGTTTTCTACAACTGGAACGAAGTCAGATCCATTACGGATGCGGAGAAAGTAATCCGGAACTTCACAAAAGAAACCGGCATCACGGTTGACTGGCAGCTCGGTTCCTACGCCGACTATGCTACCGAGATCGCCGCGAAGCAGGCAGCAAAGAACGCGCCGGATATTATCCGTATGAGGGTTGCGGATCCTACGACTATGGCCATGCTGCAACCGCTTTCCAAAACCGGATATGATTTCAGCGATGCTGCCTGGGACCAACAGGTATTGAAGCAATACACTTACAAGGGCAATGCGTACGCGGTGAACATGCAGAACACCTTGATGCAGCTGCCCAATGTTTTGCTGTATAACAAAGCATTGGTTACTCGCTACGATTTGGAAGATCCGTATGCTTTGTGGAAAAAAGGCAAGTGGACTTGGAATAAGTTTGTTGAAGTTATGACTGATTTCAAGGAAGCGGCTGACGAGAACTATAAGGCATTTAACCCGGCGCATTTCCAGGTTGCGGCACAGCTGGTCGGTTCGGATTTTGTGCGCTATACCGAAAACGGTTATGTTAACAACATGACGGATTCCAAACTGGCACAGGGTATCCAGAAGTATATCAAGATTAGAGATGCCGGACTTACCACCGGTGGTACCTTTATGCTTGAGCCGTTTGAGTCCGGTAAGATCCTGTTCTTCAATGACTCCATTATCGGTGCCAGAAAAACGCACTTCTACTTTACCGATCTGAAATCCAAAGGTCAGCTGAGTGTCGTTCCGATGCCGCAGATGGACGGGGAGAAGAACTATTATCAACTGTATAAAGAGTTAGAGGCTTATGCCATACCCGTTGGTGCGAAGAACGCCGCCGCGGTTCCGTATTTCCTGCGTTACTGGCTGGATGCTGAGAACTACGATGAGAACAACTTCTTTGCCACCAAGACTATCTTGGAAGTGTATAAGAGCTGCAGAGCGCAGCAGAACATTTTCAATGCCGAAAACTGGCATCTCGTTATGCCTTTCGGCAGTGCTGCCCAACCCTTGACGGATAGTATCTTTAAGGCTACTGCCGCACAGGTTGCTCCGATGTTAAGCCAATATCGCAGTGTTGTTGAAGCGCTTGTCAAGCAGGCAAACAACAAACTGGATACGGCACAGAAATAATGAACATGTGAGCCTTCGTATATGGTCTCGCAAGGCATTTGCCTTGCGAGACCATATTGAGGCATTCGCTCTTACTGCGGCGAAAGATGTAGAAACCGTAACCACAACTGACGCATTCGAACCCGATTTATTTTGGGGAAATGTTGCGTCTGCTGCGTTAAAATACTCGTAAATCCGAAAGGATTTACTGTGTTT
>JAZOBF010000013.1:0-9095 GCA_045595845.1 Acutalibacteraceae bacterium | reverse complement strand
GTCAGCGTTACCGCGGCTTTTCGCCTTTTCTACCATCAAAAACGCGTTTGTTTTAGGTGCGAAGCAGTTTTGTAGCCGAACTGTTTTTTTCGCCCTTGAAGTTGACAAATCGCCGTAATACTGTATGTCTTACAAGAGTTGGCAACAATAAGGCGAGGAAAACAGCGGTGAAAAACCGATTTCTCCCTATGTGAGTGCTCCGAAGGACAGGCTTTTTACAAACGAAAAGATGCACGAAAAATTCGTGCATCTTTTTTTACGGTTTTTTCGAGTACAGCCTTTGTTTACACTTTATAAAAATGTAGCGGTTCACCGCCATTTAATCTATGGATTGTTGCGGCGCCATATTGGACATCTGCCGTTGTGCCGTTACGAGATTATAGTAAATACCTTTTTGCCGGAGCAGTTGTTCGTGTGTGCCGATTTCCGCAACCGTTCCTTTATCCAACACGATCAACCGTGTTGCGTTACGCAAGGTGGATAAACGGTGTGCAATTGCAAAGGTAGTGCGGTTTTTCATCAGTTGTTGTAACGCATCCTGAATTTGCCGTTCGGTTTCGGTATCCAGCGCGGCGGTTGCCTCGTCCAAAATCAGGATACGCGGATCGTGTAACAAGGCGCGAGCGATGGAAATGCGTTGCCGCTCGCCGCCCGATAAGGTGTATCCCTTTTCGCCGATTTGGGTGTTATACGCATCGGGCAAGCGCATGATAAACTCATGCGCGCCCGCCACTTTGGCGGCGCTGATGACCTCGTCACGGGTGGCGTCGGGCTTGGCATACGCCAAGTTATCGTACACCGTCCCCGCAAACAGGAAGGTTTCTTGTAACACCACGCCGATCTGGGAGCGTAACGCTTCTTGCGAAAAATCGCGCAGGTCGATGCCGTCAATTTGAATCGAACCGCTTTGCACATCGTACATACGCATCAACAAATTGATCAGCGTGCTTTTTCCGGCTCCCGAACGGCCGACAATACCGATCATTTCCCCGGGTTCCGCATGCAGGGAGATGCCTTTGAGCACATCCACGGTATCGTCATACCCAAAGAACACCTCGTTAATATCCACGGTTCCGCGAATGGGGAGGGTTTTGGCATCGGGCTTATCTGCGATTTCCACCGTTTCGTCGATGATTTCAAAGAGCTTGGTTGCGGAGGTTCCGAAATCCGTCAACCGCTGGGGGAGCATGGACAACCACCGAAGCGGCGTATACAACATGCTCACATAGGTGGAAAACTGTGCCATTTGTCCGAGTGTCATGCTGCCGTCGAGAATACGGTTACCGACATAAAAGAGCAAAAAGAACTCACCGATTCCGATTAAGAAATGCAAGATGGGGTGAATGGTTTGCCAGTAGGTACCCGAACGGATGGACGCGTCGCGGTATTCCGCCGATACCTTGTCGAAGCGTTCGGTTTCATAGTCCTCCATACCGAAGGCTTTGACCACGCGGATACCGGAAAAAATATCGTGTAAAATGCTGTTTGCCCGCACGCCTATATTCCAACGCCGCCTCCATAACCTGCGCAACCGTTTGCGGAGAAAACGGAACGAAAACAGCACGAACGGCGTGGGCAAGAGAATCAGCAACGCCAGTTGCCAATCATACACAAGCAGATATACGGAAATGAATAGGAGCACCAATACTTCTTGTACGAATTCGGGCAGAACATTGGTGATAAAATCACGGATGACGACGGTATCGTTGGAGACACGATGCATCAGGGCACCCGCAGTACGCTGGGAAATGCGGTAGATGGACATGGCTTGAATTTTCGCAAACACCATTTCCCGCAGACTCACCACCACATGGTTGCTTGCACGGATGAGCGCGCGGTTGCGCAGAATTGACAAGGCGTGCGAAAGCAGCTGTACGGCCGCCATGGAGACGATTACCCCCGCAAACCCCGTAAGCGATACCGTTTCGGGCGTTTTGGCGGTAATGTAGCGGTCTACCAAGATGCGATTGAGGGACGGGGTGATGAGATTGACAAGCGTGATTAAGAAGAACAATGCCACCGCCACAATCAAATGCCATTTATAGGGGCGCGCAACCTCCCACAACCGTTTGACGATACCCGCTTTTTTGGTGCAGAACGGGCAGATAAACGAGCCGGGCAAAAACGGGCGCCCGCATTTTTCACAATAGGTCACGGCGCGTTGCAGATAGTCGTCGTGATACTCTTCGCCCTCGCAGTAGGCTGCAAGCTGCTTCATGACGGCGGTGATTTCACCCGCAAAGCGCTTGGTCGCGCGGCAGATGAGTTGTCGCTCACCGTTGACCGTACAGCAAGCCGTCACACTGCCGACAAGCGTATCCGCCCGAAAATCAGTCGTATCTCTGAGTAAAAACGACCGCACCTGCTTGCCGTTGACATACACGGTCAAACGGTCCTTGAAGATAACCGCCAATCCGTCCACCTGACGGGTGTGGGAGGCGGTATTGTCTTCGGAATCGGGCAAATCAAAGACAAACAGCGCGACAACATCCTCAGTCGAACATGACGGATGGATTTTGTGCAGCTGCTCAAGCCGTGTGCGCGTAATATGCTCTTTGTGTTCAGCGGCCAGACGCGCGCTGTCAAACAAAGCGTTTTGTTGGTCCATGCAGCGTCACATCCTCACAAATACAACTCAATCCGTCGGTAACTTTGGCGGTCGAGCGCCTTGGTATCGGGAATTTCGTAGCGGTTGCCGTGCACATCGGTGATGAGCAGGCGTTCCCCGCCGCTTGAACAATCCAGTTTACGGATATCCGCATACGCATCGCGCAGAGAAAACGCGGTTTCGCCGAAATCGCATTCCACCTGCCAGTGCGAAATGCCGCGCTGAGTCTTGGCCGACAGAACCCGCCGAATCACGGGGCAGTAGTAAGACTCGGAAAGCTCGCGTTTCAGACGCTCGGCGACAGCCTCGTCAAAATCCTCCGTCAGCGAGCGAATACAACCGACCTCACGCTTGTCCGCATCCAATACGGACAGGTATTCAAACGGTTTGTCAAAGGGGAACGCGCGGGATAAGAAAATGCGATCCAATACCAATTCCGGGGAATCCGTTTCGGTTTCGCGATGCTGTTCCCACAAAGAAGCATCCCGTCGGTCCACGGTTGCACGCAACCCTAAAAACCCGTTCGTTTCCGTGAAGGTGCAGTTGTCACGCGTCAGATAGGTGACGGATACGATATCACTTAATGTCTGGGGGGCTTGTTTTCGGGACATGGCGGAATCTCTCCTTTCCACGATTGGATACCGAGGTTTTTGAGTGCTTCGGCTTGCATGCGGTACAGTCGGTAATAAATGCCTTTTTTGGCAATCAATTCGGCATGGGTGCCGCTTTCGGGCATCTTGCCGTTTTCGATGACGATAAGCTTATCGGCGTTGCGTAAGGTCGACAAGCGGTGCGCAATCATGATGGTGGTACGCCCGACGGATAACCGTTCAAGGGCTTGTTGTATTTGCCGCTCGGTTTCGGTATCCATGGCGGAGGTTGCCTCATCCAAAATCAAAATGCGCGGATCGCGCAGTACGGCGCGTGCGATGGAAAGGCGTTGCCGTTCACCGCCGGACAGGTCCTTGTAACCCGTACCGATCATGGTGGCGTACGCGTCGGGCAGTTGCATGATAAACTCATGTGCACCCGCGATGCGGGCGGCGGTCAACACTTCGTCAAGTGTTGCTTCAGGCCGCGCATAGCGAATGTTTTCCAGCACCGTTCCGGCAAACAAATAGGTTTCCTGTGATACAATCGCCACATGTTTTCGCAGCGTGTCAAACGACAGGTCCCTCACATTGATACCATCAATACAGATTTCACCCGCCGATACATCATACAACCGAATGAGCAGGTTGGCGAGTGTGGATTTTCCCGCACCCGTATGTCCTACGATGCCGATGGTCTTGCCCGCTTCGATTTCAAAGCTTACACCGTCAATTACTTTGTGATTCTTAATATACGAGAATTCCACATCACGGAAACTGACCGCCCCTTCGATGGCGTGCGGTGACACGGGATTTTCTGCCTCCAACACATCGGGAACGGTATCCATAATTTCAAACAACCGTGAGCAAGCGTTCAGACAATCGGTTGCCATGTTGGTAATCTGGGCAAAACTTTGCAAGGGCGCGTAAATCATATTCAAATACGCGACAAAACTCAATAACAGACCGTAGGTCATGTTCCCCTTCATAACCAGCATACCGCCGAACGCCCAAATTAAGGAACCGCCGAGACTTAAGAGGAAATTGGTCAGCGGGAAGGCAACGGACTGGAAGGAGGAAAGGTCCTCGTCATACTGTGCGAGGCGTTTGGAATAGCGGTTAAAGCGCTCCACTTCCTGTTTTTCCTTGGAAAACGCTTTCACGATGCGCATGCCGCTTAAAATATCACTGAGTATAGCGCCGAGTGCACGGTTGCCGGAAAAGCGTTTGGCGTGCAACTGATGCAAGCGGCGGTAGCAAAACCGAATCATAACGATATACAGCGGAATGGCGAGTAACGATAACAAGGTGAGCGGCGGATTGACATACAGCATGACCGCCAGCAGTACGACCACCTGTACGCCGTTGACGAGCAGATGCGTTAAGCCGTGTATAAAGAATTGATGAATGGTCTGGGCGTCGCTGTTGACCTGTGTCATCAGTCCGCCGGTTTGCCGTCCGTTGAAAAAGCCGAGTGACAGACGGCGAATGGCGTTGAAAATCGTCATTTTGAGGTCATAGGTGACCTTGGCGGCGATACGGGAGGAGATGACACCGTTTAGGATGTTCATCAGCACCGAGGTGATGCGCACGCTGATAATGAGTGACAACACCAGTACAATCTGTCCGTAAAAGGAACCGTTTTCGCTGAGCACCTCGTCATAGAAAAAAGCCGAGCCGATGTAGGGCGATAACACACCCAGCGCGCTGATGCCGACGAGCAACAACAAAAGCACAATGAGCGAGCGGGTGTATTTGGTGAAGAATCCCGCCAGCCGTCGAATGAGTTTGTTTTTACTCATGCACTTCGGGCAGACGGCACGGCGCGGATCGGGATACCGCGTCCCGCAGATAGGGCAAGCGGTGGATTCTTTATCATCGTCCGTATGCGTGAGTGGTTTTCCGTTTTGTAAATCCTGCAATTGCCGCGCGAAACGGGCAAGTTCATCCTTGTAGGTGTTGGTGGAATACGCTAACCGTACATATTCGCCGTCAGGGTTCATAGCCGTCAGTCGACAGGTCGACAGCAATTCTTCCACGGCAATGCCGCAAAGCCCCGTGAGCGGGTATTGCGTATACGACAGTTCGGTGAACCGCGATTGAATACGCAGACGCGACGGGGCGGAAAACAGCGGCACTTTGGTCTTTTCCGTAACGGTAAATATGCCGGAAAGAATGGCCACATATTCGGTTGTGGCGGCAAGATAACACTCGCACACGGCACCGTCGGTCTGACGGTCCGCGCGTGCGGTTGTTTGTATCAATGCCGGTTCAATGCCTTTTTTGGCAAACAGGTCCAGTACCTCGGCAGGCAAACTGTTGACCATGGCGCCACATCCTTTTCGGGAAACTTATTGGATACCGAAGATAGACAGTATAGCCGTGACCTCATCACGGCTGAGGTTGTATTCATCGGCAAACTCATTGACAGAGGTTTTGATTTCTTTCTTTTCCTGTTTGGTCATGTCCGCCGTGACATCCGAGAGCGCCTCTTTGAGTTCCTCGCTGTTGTCTACGATGGACTCACGCAACAACGCGGAAGATAACACCGTTTTGAGCACATCCATGCCCTTTGCAGAGTCGGGATTGGTGAGCATCGCGGTAACCGACGCAATTGCTTTGAGTTCGCGGTTATACGCCTCTTCCGAAAGTCCTTCCAGTTTTTTCGGAATATCGCTCAGTACCGCCGACAACGCATCGGCAAGCGGGGCAGCCTCTTCGGGCAACAACTCCGCCAAGGCGTCCTGTGCCACCGATAATACCATGCTGACGGTTTTGGCGGGCAGCGATTGTAAAGCGGCTTCAACCGCCGAAGCATCCTCGGCGTTTCCCAGAGCATCCAACACGCCAAATAACGAGGTCAGCGTATCCACGACGCCGCACGCATCGGATGCCGTGCCGCGCAACAACCAACCGGAAACGGCGTAATCCGCTTTGATAACAGGGGCGTTAGCAACCTTATCCAACGGTTCCGCCAGGTCCGTGGGCAGCGATTCGCTGAGGGAAGATGCCGACACGGCGGCAAGGGTATCGTTTGCCAAACAGAGGTAACCCACCGGCATAACACAGGTGAGCGTGATACAAAACGCCAGCACAAATCCAAGCAACGCGCCGAACAGTTTATCGTGCGGGACGGTATGCAGGGCTTCGTTATCGGCAAATTTTTTCTTGAGCGGTATGTAGGCAAACAGGGATAGCTTATCAATGACAAAAAACAGCACCATAAAGACAAGCGGTGCCGCGAGTCCGCCGAGCAGTTCGACCACCAGTTGTTGCACGGATGCCCACGCAAGCGGGAGCTCAATCAGCGCGGACAGCGCGTTTCCGATGGGGTTCACAAGCAGTTTGGCAATCACAAACGCTATCAAGCCGGAAATCAGAAAACAACCAAGGCGCAACGCGCTGTTAAAAACACCGCGTCGGGTGCCGAGCCAAATACACAGGGCGGCAGAAATGACAAATACGAGCAGGGAATAGACAGACAAAATGATGGAAAGCATGAAAAACCCCTCCTATTTTCCTTTGTTTTTCCCTTTATTTACTTATAATAGCACGCGATGGAATTCACTGTCAATACAAGGAAAGCGTTTCGTTGACTTTTATCGGGGCGTGTGCTATGATAACTTCGGAGTGAGAACGCATGAAATGTATTGCGCGTATTCATAATGATTTTCACGGCAAATTCGGCATTCCGCGGCAAAGCGGGTTAGCGGCGGGGATGTTATCCACCATCGTGTTTGAGCAACCCTTTCGGGACCCGCAGGCTTTGCGCGGGATAGACGAGTATTCGCATCTGTGGCTGATTTGGCAGTTTTCCGAAGCGGTGCGGGACGGGTTTGGCCCCACGGTTCGCCCGCCGCGCCTCGGTGGGAACCGCCGTATGGGTGTGTTTGCCACGCGTTCGCCGTTTCGCCCGAATGCCATCGGTCTCTCCTCGGTTCGGCTGGTGCGTACCGAGCAGACCGAAGACAGGGGAACGGTACTGATCGTGGAGGGTGCCGACTTGAAAGACGGCACGCCCATTTGGGATATCAAGCCCTATATCGCTTATACCGATTCACATCCCGATGCACGCGGCGGCTTTTCGGATGCCGTGCGCGAGTATGCGGTAACGGTGGACTTCCCAAAGGCGCTGTTATCCCGCATTGAAGAAGACAAACGCGCGCCGCTTATTGCCGTACTGGAACAAGATCCGCGCCCGTCGTATCAAGAAGACGGTGAGCGGGTGTACGGCATGCGCTACGGTGGGTGGGACATTCGGTTTCGCGTAGACGGGACTACCCTGACCGTGATTGATGTAAAGAAGGTGTAATACGATGACATCTTTTGTTACCGCGGTGATCGTTGCCGCGGGTAATTCCACACGCATGGGCACCCCCAAACAATTTCTCTCGCTCGGCGGCCGTCCGCTCATCGCCCATACCTTGGCGGCGTTTGAACAGTGTGAAGCGATCGGTGAGATCGTGGTGGTGGCGCGTGCGGAGGACCATGCCCGTGTACGCGAGATTGCCGCTCAATACGGCATCACCAAACTGACCGCCGTGGCAGAAGGCGGCAACACCCGTCAGCAATCGGTACAGCGGGGCGTGGCGCTGTGCCGCGACGCTTCTTATGTGGCGATTCATGACGGCGCGCGACCGCTGGTAACCCCCGCCGTGATTGAACGCGTGGTACAGGCCGCCGTACAGTACGGAGCCGCCACCGCCGCCGTACGCACGAAAGATACGGTCAAACTGGCGGACGAAAACGGCATGGTTACCACCACCTTAAACCGCGATGCGGTTTGGAATGTGCAAACCCCGCAGATTTTCAAACGCGAGTTGTACGAGCGCGCGTTGTCACATGCCGTCCGTCAGGGATTGGATGCCACCGACGATTGCCGGCTTATCGAAGCGATGGGGCATCCCGTCAAGCTGGTGGAGGGCAGTTATCGAAATATCAAAGTCACGACACCGGACGATGTGCCGTTTGCAGAGGAGTTGTTAACATGAGTGTGCGTATCGGTCACGGATACGATGTACACCGCTTGGTGAAGGGGCGTCCGCTCATTCTCGGCGGTGTGACGATTCCGTATGAACAAGGTCTGCTCGGCCATTCCGATGCGGATGTGCTGGCACACGCCGTGGCAGATTCGTTGCTCGGCGCGGCGGCGCTGGGTGACATCGGCACGCTGTTTCCCGATACCGATGCTCAGTACTGTGGTGCCGACAGCTTGGTGTTGCTTGCTCGGGTGACCGAAGCGGTGCGCCAAGCGGGGTATACGCCGTCAAATATTGACGCCACCGTATTGGCACAAGCGCCCAAGCTCAAACCGTATATTTCGCAAATGCGTGAAAAATTGGCGGCGGCTTGCGGCCTTTCCGTTGACGCGGTCAGCGTCAAGGCTACCACCGAGGAAGGGCTCGGCTTTACCGGAAGCGGTGACGGCATCGCGGCGCACGCCGTTTGTTTAATTGAATCGTAGTAAACAAGCAAAACAAGCACCCCCGCACAGCTGTGCGGGGGTGCTTGTTGTATCAGTAGGTGTTACCCACGACTTCCACTTTCAACAGATTGGTACTGCCGGCGGTATCCAGCGGAATACCGGCGGCTATCACGACTCTATCACCCTCTGTGACCGCGTCAATCTGTTTGGCGCAGTCGATGGCGTGCCGCATCAGATCGTCCGATGTTTTCTGGTAACGCGATAAAACGGGATATACACCCCATGAAAGCGATAGTTGATGAAAGGTTCGTTCCAACGGGGTTGCCGCTACGATAGGAACGGCAGGGCGGAATTTTGACATGCGCCGTGCGGTCTGTCCGTATTTGGTAAGTGCCAAGATGGCTTTCGCCTTAATATCGCGAGCGGTGGTACACGCCGCATCGCATACGGCGTTGGTGGTATCGGTGCTGTC
>JAZOBF010000012.1:0-43752 GCA_045595845.1 Acutalibacteraceae bacterium | reverse complement strand
TGGAACGAGGATTTTTTTATCCAAGCCGACAGGCTTGGCATATCATCACGCGTCAGCGTGTATATCATCAACAACGGCTTGCCGTTGTTGTATCCCATAAGTCGGATCGTAGCCATGTCGTTCTGTGGGCCAAGGAGTTGGCACAATAATTTGTCTTCCTAAGACCGCTTGGCCTCCGACTTTGGAACGAGGATTTTTTTATCCAAGCCGACAGGCTTGGCATATCATCACGCGTCAGCGTGTATATCATCAACAACGGCTTGCCGTTGTTGTATCCCATCACACCTTCAGGTGTGTATTTCTGTCGGCTTGATGATATACAAAGCGTTCTGCTTTGATGATATGCAATTCCTGCGGAATTGATGATATACAATGCTCTGCATTGATTTTTCGTTGTTTCTATGCTATGGTTGAGTTACAATAGGGACAAAACGAAAGCAGGGATCAGTTCCCTGCTTGTTTATATATTTTCATCATCAACATATTGCATAATATCTTCAACATTGCATTTAAAAATTTTACAAAACATTTCTATTGTATGAGTACTGACACTTTCATTTCGTTTTAATCGGGTGATTTGACCGGGACTGATATTGTATTTTTTAATAAGTGTATATTGTGTAACGCCTTTTTCTTTCATAGTTTGCCATAATCTATCATAGGAAATCATAAAACATCAATCCTCCCTATTGACATATTAACCGAATATGGTATACAATAATATTAACCAATATCGGTTAATATTATTTGCAACAAGGGGATTTTTAAAAATGTCAAAGAAACTAATTTCGTTATTGCTTGCTGTTTGTATGCTTATCTGTTTGTCTGCGTGTGGGGCAACAGAAACAAATAGCAACTCAACCGACACACTATCCGAATCTCAAACAGACACCGAATCGCTTCCTGATGTTGATGGAAATCCATATACAACGCACGAAACTATTGATGGAGAGACATATATATCTTACGATTATAACGCAGTTTATAATACTTTAGATTTATCACAATATGAGAATTGGGGTGCTTTTGGTGAAGATGGTTTAATGTGGGTAGAAAAATCCGATTACACAGGGAAACAATTCGGTTATATTGATTATACAGGAGATGTTGTTATACCTTTTTCTTCGGAAATAGTAACACCAGGCGACTTTCAACATGGGTTTGCCATCGTTGCTTATGAACGCGATGGGTTTGGAATGGGAAACGGTGTACATGGTGTAATAGACACCACCGGAGAAGTTAAACTCAAATTCAATAATCATGCTGTTTCAGAATGGTATCGTTCAAGTAATGGAAACATTGTTTTTGTAGGCATACATTTAATGGACGACCCAACATATAATCCATCAAAAAACTACTTGTTTTGCGGCAAAACAGGTAAGACGATAGAAATACCTGGTGGTTCCGTAAACAACGATGGTATGTATTATTCTGATGGTTTATTGCGAACATATAGAACAGACTGGGATACTCCTAATAAAAACAATGCGGTTGGATACATAGAGGTATTTACTTTTTATGATGAAAATGGTGTTGAAACGTTAACGATTGATACAAACAGTAGTGAATATTATAAAAGTCTTATATATGTAGAGGATTTTGTTGACGAAAAGTCTATGGTATATTTTTGGGGACTTGACCGCAATTATTACAAAGTTCAAATAGATAAGAGTGGTAACTGGATAAGTGAGCCTATTAAAATTGACGAGGAGGAAGTAGAAAGATTTTAACAAATCGCGGAAATCTAGTAGCAAAACAGGAGGTTTTGAAGTCAAGGCAGGAATAACCGTCATACTCTCGGCGGCTTTACTGCTTAAAAACAAAGTTTTCAACTGCGTTTTATTTGGTATGATTTTGGGTGTGTAGGTATGATTTTTGTCATACCATCAAAAATAGAGTTATCTCGTGATATCGGGATAACTCTATTTGCTTATATAACTTGAAAATCTTGATAAAAAATGTTATATTAAATACAATTAAATGCTTGTTGTTATGGGAAATTCTCAACTTGTGGAAATGACTTCCACAAGTTGAAAACAATAGCCTCCCGCTGATGAGGGAGGTGGCAAAACTTTAGTTTTGACGGAGGGAGAGAATATGAAAGAATATAATAAAGCAAATATCCCTCTTGCAAAAACTTTAAGGAAAAATATGACACCTTGGGAACGAAAACTTTGGTATGAGTTTTTAAGATATTACCCCATAAGATTTCAAAGGCAAAAAGCCATAGGAAATTATATTGTTGATTTTTATTGTGCAAAAGCAAGACTTGTTGTTGAGCTTGACGGCGGCGGACATTATACACCAGAGCAAATAGAAAAAGACAAAGTTAGAACGAAAGAGTTAGAGGGTATGAATTTAACAATTTTAAGGATTTGTAATTTGGATATTGACCGAAATTTTAGAGGTGTATGCGAATATATAGACTTGACTGTTAAAAACTCTCTCCCTCAGTCAGCTTCGCTGACAGCTCCCTCGTCAGAGGGAGCCGAAAACTAACTTGTCCCTAATTTAACACAAGCATATAATGCACCCAAGGCGTTTGTGATATTTATAACAAAACGGAGGGCATCCCTACCGTTCAAACGGGTGTTATAAAGTATCTGCGAGCAGCCATAAACAAAGAAAGATTTTAGCATCTTTACCCATCTACCGCGTTCATTGATATAATACACACAAGGCGGCGATGAGCTGAAACAATTGAAACTTTCTTTTAGAACAAGACGAATGATTTTGAATATTATAACAGAAATATTGGCAGTAACAATGATTTTCTTTTACAAATTCTTGACTGCAACCGGATTAGGAGCATCGACACATACAATTTGCTTTATCTTGTGTTTTGCGTTTTGTATTTATATCGCGGTTATTTCAATGATTGCATCTCCGCGGTGGCAAATTCCGATGGCGAAATGCCGTATTTTTTTTTGAATGCTCGACTGAAATATAAAGCGTCTTTATAGCCAACAGACAGCGCAATTTCGGACACCATATCAAAGTTTCCGCTAACAATAATGGATTTTGCATGAGAAAGTCGTTTTGCCAAAATATATTTTTGCGGGCTCATTGAGTAAGTGGATTGGAAAATTTGGCGAAAATAGGTGCCGGATACACCGCAAAGTTTATAGAGAGTTTCAATTTTTAAATCGCAGTCATACAGATGTGTTTTGAGATAGTCAATAGCGGGTGCAATGACGCTGAATTTCTTTTTGTGGGCATAGGCCTGGTTTTCCAGTTGTTCGATATAAGCCAAGATGCTGTAAAACAGTGCATAGCATTTATAGCGCTCATATTTGCTCCCGAATTTCCACTCATCGGGAGCATTGTTTATCAACTCTTCTGCTTCCGGGAAGTTTTTGAAAGAATATAGCGCGGGCTTTGCATCGTAAAGGTCCGCTGAAAACCGAATAGCAATATGTTCGCTTCGCACATCAGAGGGGGTTACGATTTCATAACAGCTTCCTTGAGGCAAAAATATAAGTTCACCCGGTCCCACATCAAAGGTTTTGTCGGAAAAGATATAGCGAGAAGTGCCTGCAATTCGAAATGTAAATCCACTACTTTTACGGCAAGTGACTGTCACATGATTTTTGGTAACACCTTTGGTGATATCCTTTATTTTCAAGTTTTCTATGTTACTAAACACAAGCATTACCTCGCCGTATCATAAGAATGCTTATATTCTACCATATGCAAAAATAGAATGCAATGCACTTTGTTACATGCTTGTTTCGAAAAATCCATATTGTTGTGATTGCTCTATTTACATGCCATTTTCGCGTGCTATAATGTGGGGGAAATGGGGTGGGGTTTTATGGTCCATAAGGCGAACGGCGTCGATATGGTAAACGGTCCTCTTTGGGGGAAACTATTAAAGTTTGCGGCCGTGTATATGCTAACGGCTGTTCTGCAGCATTTATACGCAGCCGCGGATAGCGTTGTTGTGGGCAGGTTTGCGGGTCAAGAAGCGTTGGCGGCTGTCGGTACCTGTACTGCCGTCATCAGCTTATTTCTTAATTTTATTCTTGGGGTATCCGCGGGTGGAACCATTGCATTGGGGCAGGCTATCGGGGCACGGTCAAAAGGGCAAGTACAAAAGACTGTGTATACTTGTATAGCAGTGGCGGTGCTTGGCGGCTTGATTATGTCGACTGTTTGCCTTGCGTTTTCGACGGAGATTCTGAATATGATTGATGTCCCTCAAAACATCTTTCCTCAAGCCACCACTTATTTTCGTATTATTGCCATTGGGTTTGTTCCGTCACTTATATACAACTTCGGCGCAGCGCTTCTCCGTGCAAAAGGCGATACCAAGCGTCCGCTCTATATCGTCACCATTTCGGGCGTGATTAATGTTGCGCTGAATCTGTTTTTTGTATGTGTTCTTAAGATGAGGGCTGACGGCGTTGCGACCGCAACCGTTATTTCCCAAATTTTCACGGCGGTCGCCATTTTGTATATTCTTTGCAACGAGACGGATGAAATGAAAATCAATTTGCGGGAAATCCGAATTTACAAACAACCGTTTTTAAAAATTTTAAAATTCGGTTTGCCCTCCGGAATTCAAAGTTCGATTTATTCGGTCTCAAATGTATTGGTGCAATCCGGCGTTAACAGTTTCGGTTCGGCCGCTATTGCAGGAAGTGCGGCAGCAACCAGCATAACCTCATTTTACGAGGTTATGGCAGGTAGTCTTTATCACGCGTGTATTGTGTTTTCGAGCCAAAATTTCGGTGCGAAGAAGTTTGACCGCATTAAGAAGATAGTGTATATTTGTTTTGCATATTCTCTTGGTATTTGGGCAATACAATCGCTGGTTACCTACCTTTTCGGGGAATCTCTGATTGGGATTTATGTGCCGAATGATGTGAGCGTTATAGAATGGGGCTGGCGTAAGCTCGGCATTCTCGGATATGCATACGGTCTGCTTGGCTTTGTGAACATCATGAGCGGCGCTTTGCGAGGTATGGGAGCATCGATTATGAATATGATAACATCCATTTGTGGTGTTTGCGGTATTCGTATTCTTTGGATTATGACTGCTTTTAAGGCGATTGGCACATATGAGTCGTTGTTTATATGTTATCCGTTATCTTGGGGTGGTACATTTATATTGCACACATGTATGTTTATCTTGGTTTTCAAGAACCAGCAAAAAAAGTTATCCGTTTTGAATCTACAGTAAACATGCTATGTCGTAGTTTTTCTTTCTTAACGCTGATGAAAAAGGAGGAGATGGTCATTTTAGCACCGGAAAACACATCAAAGTTAAAAATAAAGCAGTTTTTCTCAAATGCACATATTGGTATGCGAAAATGGAAAAGCATATTTGCCATTGGTATTTCTTTTTTTGTCTGGCAACTGATACGTATTCCTTTTCCGGATTTAGAGGTTCATCCGATATACATGTATATTTACAGTCTCCTTGAAATCCGTGACAGTTCGCAAAAAACCGTTGATTTCAGCAGAAGAAGACTCAAAGCTAATCTATGTGCTTTTTTGGTGGGATTGCCGTTGCTTGCGATTATGGACTTGCTGAAAAATCTTGCACCGGAAGGATGGGCGTGTCACTTAATAGAGCTGATATTCATATTATTTGGTACTATCTTAACCATTACAATTGCTCAATTAATGGGATGTAAAACTTTTTGCGGAATTGCCGCCGTGATTTTTATCATTCTTCTTGCGTCCCACAGTAATGACGGGAGGTATATTTATTGTTTGTTGCGTGCTTTTCAAACCGTCGCGGCTGTTTTTATTGCTTGGCTTTTAAATGTTAAATTATTCCCCTATCCGGGAAAAGACGAGCAAGTGGAGAAGAATGATACAAAAAACGAACAAACAAATTTCAATAGTCGTGCTTAAACCGGCACAATAAAAAGCACTTGCAGTGGCAAGTGCTTTTCCTTTACATATTTGGTTTAAAAGTCGGCATCAGTTGGAGTTTGAAGAGATTTGCCGCGTGCTTTTTATCAATAAGAGCTTTCTTGGCGGCATCTTCCATAACACCGGTGCGAATATACACATCCAATTCAGCGTAGGTGAAACCCAGGTTTTCTTCGTCTGTTTTTCCGCACAAACCGTCAATAGGCGTTTTTTCTACCAGTACACTCGGTAGGCCTAACAGGTGTCCGATTTGTTTTACCTCGGTAACCGTAAGATTGGCAAGGGGGGAAAAGTCCCCCGCGGCATCGCCGTACCTTGTGGAATATCCTACCCAATCTTCTGAGAGATTGCAAGTGTTTACCACGCGGCCATTGACGGATTGACTGACGGCATATAAGGTGGACATGCGAATGCGCGGCGGCAAATTTGTCTTTGCCTGTGTGGAAACAGCAAGCGTATCAGGTAAAGCGTTAAGCAGACTGTCTACCGCGTCCTTGATATTCACGACATACTGTTTGATGCCTAAGTGGTTGACCAGCAAATATGCCATGTCAATATCGTGCTGTTCGCCTTGCGGCATTAACACACCGATCACACGGTCTTTACCGAGCGCTTCGACACAAAGAGCCGCCGCTATGGAACTGTCTTTTCCCCCTGAAATACCGATGACAGCGTTGCAGCCCTTGCCGTTTTCCTCAAAAAAAGTGCGGATCCATTCCACACAATCGTTTTTTACTTGTCTGGTATCAAACATCGTATCTGCCCTCCCCAATAAAGATATAAATGCAGTATATCATAATTTTTACCTTAAGTAAAGATTGGTATTCAAAAAGGAGTCTGCATTTGAGTTGCCGACTCCTTTGAATTTTATTTTTTACCAAGTTTCCCAAACCATTTAAAAGTCATCGGCCACAGTACGCCGCCGACTACAACCATGAGAAAATAACGAATACTGCGTGCGAGGAGTGCCCCGTTCAAAAGGGTATCCAATGGTGCGCGTAAGAGCTCTTTGATAATCAGTACTGCAGCGAGGCCGCCGACGATTTTTAAAAGTTGAGCCCACCAAACGGCTTTTGTTTCAAAATTCGTGTAGTTGTGATCAACCGTATAAACAAGAACTAATCCAACGGCGCATCCCATTAGTGTGAAAGCGTTTTTTTGTGCAGATTCTAAATTATGAACAACATCTGTTTGATACACATCAGCGGGGAACGGGTAGAAGCAAACAAAACATAGAAAAGCGAGTGTCAACGCAATCATGAAAAACAAGATTCCATACATAATTTTTGGGGACTTTTCTGCTTTTTTGAACAGCGGACAACCCACTAAGATGAGAAAAGCGGCAATCGCGATGGATACGAGAACATCGGCGGGTGTGTGTACGCCGAGATACATACGGGAAAAAGGGACTAATATGCACAGAGCAAGCATCACGATACGAAGAATAGTGTTTTTATTCCACAGGGCAATCCCTCCGAATAAACCAACCGATGTTTGTGTGTGACCACTGGGGAAAGAATAGCCTGCTGCGGCGTCTTCGGCAGAGGAAACAATGGTGAAATTCGGATCGCGTATCCAAGGGCGCGGAATGCGGAACAGCATTTTTAAGAATTGATTTATGACCGTGCCCACAAAGCCGACAGACAACAAATAGTAACCCTGGTATTTGTTAATGCACCAGAATACAATCAGGCCGACAGCCATAAAAACGGTCTCTTCGCCACATAGCGTAACAATTGAAAAAAATACATCGAATACGGAATTGCGCAGTGCTTCTAATGTGTATAAAAATTCCATATCAAAACCCCCTTGTTTGTGGTATGATATGAGTATACCACGATTTTTGTGTGGTTTTCAATTCTTTTATGTCCGGGGAGATACGATATGTCGGTTTTTGAACGCATCTATCATGTGGTTCGTCAGATTCCAAGAGGGAAAGTTGCAACCTATGGTTATGTCGCACTGCTCGCGGGAAATCCGCGCTGGGCGCGGGTGGTTGGTTATGCATTGCACAATAATCCTGAACCGTTTGTAATTCCGTGTTATCGTGTTGTGAACCGCGATGGGCGAATCGCATCAAGCTTTGCGTTTGGCGGTGCAACGGTGCAGAGGGATCTGCTCGAGCAAGAAGGAATCGTGTTCGAGAGTGACGGTCATATTGATTTGCAAAAATACGGTTGGCACGCTACTGACCTTGACACATAACAGAGTGGGTGATATTCTTAACACGAGGTGATGGTGTATGACAACAGAACAACAAATACGGAATATGCGGTTGTTTTTATTTGATATGGATGGTACGCTGTATCTCGATGATCAACTGTACGATTTTACGAAAGAGTTGCTGCATGTCATTCGTCAAACCGGACGCCGATATTTGTTTGTCACCAACAATTCCTCGAAAAGTGTTAAAGATTATATTTCAAAATTAGAGCGTTTGGGAATCTTTTCAGGATACGATGATTTTTTAACCTCCTCACAAGCGGTTGCGTATTATTTGAAATGTCATCATGCTGACGCTCGTCTCTATGTTTGTGGCACCGAGTCTTTAAAAGATGAGCTCAGACGTGAGGGTTTTTGCGTTACGGATGATATAGAACAAACCGATTGTATTGTGATGGGAAATGATACGGAACTCACCTTCCAAAAACTTTACGATGTTTCGAAACTGCTTCTTACTCGCCCGCATATTCCTTATATTGCTACCAATTTGGATTATGTTTGCCCGACCTCGTTTGGCAGTGTTCCTGATTGCGGCAGTATTTGCGATATGCTGTATAATGTATCGAAACGCCGTCCGATTTCGGTAGGAAAGCCGTCCCCGCTTATGCCGCACTTGGCGATGGAGCGTACCGGTATAAGTGCGGATAAAACCGCTATGATAGGCGATCGTATTTATACGGATGTTAAGAGCGGGTTGAACGCAGGCGTATTATCAATTTTAGTGATGAGCGGTGAAACGACAAAAGAGATGTTGGATGCATCTGAGGATCGCCCCGATGTGGTTCTTGAAAGTGCAGGCGAAATTTTAACGATACTAAAAGCCTGATTTGTTTAACTTGTAAAAGACTCTTTACTTTTTGAAAATTCTTTGGTATACTTAAGCACAGTTAAACGCGAAGAAAGAGAAGAGTAGCGCGCAAATGCCTTTTAAGAGAGCATTCGGTTGGTGCGAGAATGCAAGGGTTTCGTGTGAATACACTCCGGAGCGTCTGCCTGAACTTGAAGAGTAGGGCATGACGGGGGCGCCCGTTACAGCGTGTGAGTGTGCATCAGCACTCCGTGAGGGATGACCTGTGAAGGTTGTCCGTTCAGAGGTGGTACCGCATTTTATGCCCTCTGTAGCGCAAGGCTACAGGGGGATTTAATTTTTGCAAGGAGAAGAACAGTATGAAAATCTATGATGAATTGGTGGCAAGAGGATTGATAGCACAAGTGACCGATGAAACCGAAATTCGGGAACTGGTGAATAACGGTAAAGCACGGTTTTACATCGGGTTTGATCCGACGGCGGATTCGTTACATGTCGGCCATTTTATGGCGCTTTGTTTAATGAAACGCCTGCAGATGGCGGGGAATCGTCCCGTCGTGTTGCTCGGAGGCGGAACGGGTTATATCGGGGATCCTTCCGGGAGAAGCGATATGCGTTCGATGATGAGCCCCGAAACGATTGAACATAACTGTGCGTGTTTCAAAAAGCAAATGGAGAAATTCATTGATTTTGACGGTGAAAACGGGGCAATTGCCGTTAACAATGCGGATTGGTTGCTCAAACTGAATTATGTTGATCTGTTGCGTGAGGTTGGTGCTTGCTTCTCGGTTAACAATATGTTGCGTGCGGAGTGCTACAAGCAACGCATGGAAAAAGGGCTGTCCTTTTTAGAGTTTAACTACATGATTATGCAATCGTATGATTTTTACCATTTGTTTAAAGAGTATGACTGCAATATGCAGTTTGGCGGTGATGATCAGTGGTCAAATATGTTGGGCGGTACGGAGCTGATTCGCCGGAAGCTCGGCAAAGACGCTTACGCGATGACCATCACCTTGCTGATGAATTCCGAGGGGAAAAAGATGGGAAAAACCGCCAACGGTGCGGTATGGTTGGATCCCAATAAAACAACGCCGTTTGAATTCTATCAGTATTGGCGTAATGTCGGGGATCAGGATGTACTCAAATGTATCCGTATGCTTACCTTTATCCCGCTCGAAGAAATCAATGAAATGGATAAGTGGGAGGGCGCTGAACTCAATAAAGCCAAGGATATATTGGCGTATGAACTGACTACTCTTGTGCACGGGAGTGACGAGGCGGAAAAAGCTCGTACCGCTTCACAGGCACTTTTTGCCGGCGGTGCAGACGATTCTGATATGCCGACCACCCTATTGAGCGATGCCGATTTGACGGAGGGCACGATCGGTATTATGGATTTGCTCCTCAAGTGCGAGCTGTTAGCGTCCAAGAGCGAAGCGCGTCGTTTGGTACAACAGGGCGGCGTAACCGTCAATGACAATAAAGTCGATAATGTTAACGCGCTTTATACGGCAGACGATTTAAAAGCAGGTTTAAAGATTCGCAAAGGTAAAAAAGTGTTTCATAAAGCTATCATCGAATAAACAGCAAAGCAGCCGGTCAAACGACCGGCTGCTTTTATAATAACTGTTGATATTGTGCAACGGCAAGAGCGTCACATCGCTCGTTTTCGGGATGCCCTTGGTGACCGTGCACCCAATGAAAGGATACATCATGTAAAGCGATAAGGCTTAACAGCGCATCCCACAAATCGGCGTTGAGTGCCGGCTTTTTATCCGCTTTGCGCCAACCGTTTTGTTTCCACTTGACTGCCCAGCCTTTTTCAATACCGTTAATGACATATTGAGAATCGGTGGTAACAAGCACTTGGCAGGATTCGTTGAGCGCTTTCAGGCCCTCGATGACGGCGGTCAACTCCATGCGGTTGTTGGTGGTGTGTGCCTCGCCGCCGCAGAGTTCCTTTTCATGTGTTCCATACCGTAAGATGGCTGCCCAGCCACCCGCGCCCGGGTTGCCGGAACAAGCACCATCCGTAAAAAGTTCAACCTTTTTCATGGGGCATCCTCGCTTTCATAGGCTACATGAATATTGTATCAAAAAAATTTGTTTACTGCAAGTCTAATCGCGAGGGATTGTGCTATACTTTAACTTGACAATATTGTTTAAAAAAGATATAATAAAAGTACTAATGTGATCGGTTAGCGAATCCCCATCTTTTTATGTGTTCGGACTATATTGCTCATCACGGCCTCACAGATACAGTGGGGCTTAATTTGAATGTTATCTAACTTTAGAAACGGAGGATTTTATGGCAACAGAACAAAACAAAAAACAAGTATCAGCTGTCGAAAAAAACGGCGTTCGAAAAACAAATACCCGTAAAACAAAGACACCGTCTACAAACGAGAATAAACAAGCGGCACATCAACCTGTGCGTCGCTATAATACTAATCGCACACCGTCCAAAAAAACGGTGTCGAAACCTACGCATCCCGTTCACATTACCATGCTCGGCGGGCTTAATGAAATCGGTAAAAATATGACGCTGTTTGAATATGGAAACGATGCATTTTTGATTGATTGCGGAATGGCATTTCCTGATGAGGATCTGCTCGGTGTTGATATTGTATTACCGGATTTCACCCATGTTGAAAAATGCCGCGAGCGTATTCGAGGGGTTGTTATTACACACGGACATGAAGATCATATCGGCGCGTTGCCGTATTTACTAAAACAAATGATCTTTCCGATATACGCTACGAAGCTTACCATTGCGTTGATAGATTCCAAGCTTAAAGAACATGGATTATCGGGAAAAGTGCCGTTACATGTTGTAAAACCCGGCGATATCGTTCATTTCGGTGAAGTTTCGGTAGAGTTTATTAATGTTAACCATTCCATTCCTGATGCCGTCGGCTTGGGAATTAAAACACCGCTCGGTTATGTGGTGCATACCGGTGATTTTAAAATCGATTGTACACCCATTATGGGCAAAATGATTGATTTGCCGCGTCTGGGTGAACTTGGTAATGAAGGCGTTTTGGCGCTGATGGCGGATTCTACCAACGCTGAACGCCCCGGTTATACTGCCAGCGAGCGTGTGGTAGGGGAGAGTTTCAGCAGTTTATTTAAAAAAGCCGAAAACAAGCGTATCATTATTGCAACATTCTCTTCTAATTTGCCGCGTATTCAACAAATCATTGACGCTGCCGTTAAAGATGGGCGTAAAGTCGCCATTTCGGGACGCAGTATGATTAACAATGTGACGATAGCGCACGAACTGAAATATCTTACCATGCCGGAAGGGCTTTTGGTGGATATTGATATGATCAATCGATACCCGAAAGAAAAAATGACCATCATTACCACCGGCAGTCAAGGAGAACCGATGTCAGCGTTGGCACGCATGGCTTTTTCCGATCATCGTCAGGTGGATGTCGGTCCCGATGATTATATTATTATTTCTGCCACACCGATTCCCGGCAATGAAAAAACCGTGAGCAAGGTTGTTAACGAGCTAATGAAACGCGGTTGTGATGTCGTGTATGAAAAAATGTACGATGTCCATGTTTCCGGTCATGCCTGTCAAGAAGAGCTCAAAATTATTCAAGGGATTACGAAACCGAAATTTTTTATTCCGGTTCATGGTGAACACAAGCATTTGCAAAAGCATGCACAACTGGCAAAAAGCATGGGGATGCCGTCCAAAAATGTTTTGGTGACAGATCTCGGAAAAGTTATTGAAATCACTTCTGACAAAATGTCGGTAGTAGGATCGGTTCCGGCGGGACGAACCCTTGTGGACGGTTTGGGGATCGGTGATGTCGGTAGTATCGTATTACGCGACCGTAAACACTTGGCGCAAGACGGCCTGATCGTGGTCGTCGCAACCATTGATCCCATTAACGGACAGATTGTATCCGGTCCGGATTTGGTTTCCCGCGGTTTTGTGTATGTGCGTGAAGCCGAAGAGTTAATGGATGAGGCGCGTACCATCGCGCGGCGAGTCTTAGAGGAATGTTGCCAGCGCCATACGCATGATTGGGCAACCATGAAATCCCGCGTGCGGGACGAATTATCCCGTATGTTGTTCCAAAAAACCAAACGCAGTCCGATGATCTTACCCATTATTATGGAAAACTAATTTGTTTCAAGAAAGGAGAAGTTAGTATGAAACGAAAAACCGTTTGGTCGGTATCACCGGTTATAACACTTTTAGCCATCGTATCACTTCTCCTACTTCTTACGCTGTTGTTCTTGAATCGAACGGTGTTTTTGATTGCGGCGGTTGTATGTGTAATGACCTTCGGGTATGGCGTTTGGCGATTTTGGTATTTAAAACGCGATGTTTTGCGCTATTTATCGAATATCGCCCACCACCTCAACCAGCGTGATCGTACGGCGTTGGAAAGCACACCGATCCCTGTCGTACTGGTGTCAGATAGTACCGAAATTGTTTGGTATAATGAACTGTTCCGTCGTGAAGTGTTGCAAAACAACGATTTGGTAGGGGAACCGATTGAAAAGGTGTTTGCCAATCTGTCTGCCGGCCAGTTGGCGGGACGGTTTTTACCGCAGTTGATATGTGCGGGCAGAACCTATTCCGTCTACATCAGTAAACTACGCATACACGATGAGGCCGCCTATGTGCTTTATTGCTTTGACCATACCGAACTGAGTCACATCGCCTCGGAATATGAACTCAGCCGTCCTGTCATTTTATCCTTGTATTTGGATAATGCAGATGAAGTTATGAACGATCTGCGTGACAGCGAGCGGGCACAGTTGTTTTCTCAGGTGGATATTTTGTTGGAAAATTGGGCGAACGAGCATTGTGGACTGTTTCGCAAGAGCGGGACCGACCGTTTTATGATTTTGTTGGAACAACGCTATTTGGACCAAATCCAACAAGATCGATTTGATATTTTAGATAAAGTACGCGCCATCCCGACGGCGGGCGCGCTTAGTTTGACTTTATCAATCGGTGTAGGCCAAGGGAAAACCTTTTACGATGCCGATGCACAGGCACGGCAAACCATGGATATGGCACTGGGACGCGGCGGCGATCAAGCGGTTGTTAAAACGAAAAACGGGTTTGATTTTTACGGTGGCTTGTCAAAAAGTGTGGAAAAACGCACAAAGGTGCGTTCGCGTGTGATAGCGGCGGCACTGCAACAGATGATCGCGGAAAGTGACATGGTTCTTACCATGGGACATTGCTATTCTGATTTGGATTGTTTAGGATCGGCTGTTGCGTTGACGGCGGCCTGTCGCAGTATGGGAAAGCAGGCTTTTACCGTCTATGATCCCGAAACCACGCTGGCAAAGGCGCTGATAGACCGTTACCGCACGCAGGGAAAAGGGGACTTATTTGTCGAAGCCAAGAACGCGTTACCGTTAATCACCCAAAACACCTTACTCATTATCACCGATACCCATCAACCCCAACGCTTGGATATGCCTGCATTATACCGGCAGATTGAAACGGTGGCGGTAATTGACCATCATCGCAAAATGGTTGAGCATATTGATGATGCGGTACTGTTCTATCACGAACCGAATTCCAGTTCCGCTTCGGAATTGGTAGCTGAGATCCTGCAGTATATGAACGGCGTGAAAGTATCTCGTTTGGAAGCGGAAGCGCTCCTTGCCGGTATTATGCTGGATACGCGCCATTTCGTTATGAAAGCGGGTGTTCGCACCTTTGAAGCCGCTGCATACTTGCGTAAGCTTGGTGCCGATACGGTAGAAGCTAAGCGCATGTTCTCGGAGAATATGACTGTCTATCAACGCAAAGCGGAAATACTTTCTGCTGCGCAACCCTACCTGACTATGGCGATTGCCTGTGCCAATTCCGGCGGTAACGATATGCGTATCGTGGCTTCCCAAACGGCAGATGAATTACTTTGTGTCAAGGATGTTGAAGCCTCGTTTGTGTTGTTCCCCGAAAACGGGGGGGTCAACATATCCGCCCGCTCATATGGTGCTGTTAATGTACAACTCATTATGGAAGCGATGGGCGGTGGCGGTCATCAGACCATGGCCGGTGCGTACTTGAAAGAAATCGACATGGAGGCGGCAACGGAGTTGCTTCGGAAAGCGATTGATGCGTACTCAACAGAACGAGAGCGCGTACGCGACTCACAGAAATAGGAGGTACATAGCAATGAAAGTGATTCTTAAACAAGATGTAAAAGGTCAGGGAAAGGCCGGCCAACTTGTACAGGTGTCGGATGGTTATGCTCGTAATTTTTTATTGCCGCGTGGTTTGGCAATTGAAGCGGATGCACAAGCAATGAACGATTTGCGCAACAAGGAATCGGCTCAACAACACCACAAAGCCGTTGAAAAACAACAGGCGGAGGCATTCTCCAAAACTGTATCCGGTAAAACGGTCAAAGTAACCGCTCGTGCCGGTCAAAACGGTAAGTTGTTCGGTTCTGTTACGACAAAAGAGGTGGCGCAAGTTCTTAAAGAACAGTATGGCATTGATCTGGATAAGCGCAAAATTGTCATGGCGGATGTAAAAGCGTTCGGCGCGTATGAGGCCGAACTGAAATTTAATCAAGGTGTTACCGCAAAAATCACCGTTATGGTTACGGAATAAACAGTAAGGGATGTGGGCGTATGCCTGAGACAACCTACGATGAATTGAATTTGCCGCATAGTCTGGAAGCCGAACAAGCGGTGCTGGGTGCCGTTTTAATGGATTCCGATTGTATCAAACAGGTGGCGGATATTTTAAAACCGGAGCATTTCTATTTGGCTGAACACCAAGCGATCTATACGATTATGCTGGAAAAACTTTTGCAATCTAAAACCATTGATTTTGTCACGGTTTTGGAGTCGCTTAAAGCGGAATCGTTTTTCTCGGAAGAAGAAGGGAAAAACTATTTGCTTAAGTTGGCACAAATTGTTCCCTCGATTTCAAACATCTCCAATTACGCGCGTATTGTGCGGGACAAGTTCGATATACGCCGATTGATTCGGGTATCACGTGAGATTACGGGGGATGCCTTGCAACCCGGTGTCGATACCTCCGCGTTAATTGAACAAGCGGAACAAAAAATCTATGACATTCGTCAGGATAAACATCAAGGTGGTTTGATTCCGATTCGCGAGGTCATTGCCTCCAACTATGAAATGTACAATAAACTGACCTCTGATGAGCGTGAACTGTATGTTGGTATCCCTACCGGTATCAGTGCGCTCGATGAGATTACAACCGGTCTGAATCGTTCCGACTTGATTATCGTCGGTGCGCGTCCCGGTATGGGTAAGACCAGCTTTGCCTTGAATATCGCGCGAAATGTCGCGATGCAACAAAGACGCACGGTAGCGGTGTTTAATCTTGAAATGTCGCGTGAACAAATGGTGAACCGTTTCCTCTCCTCGGAGGCACGAGTTTCTTCCAAAAAATTGCGTACCGGTAACTTAACGCCCGATGAATGGTCGCGCATGGCAACAGCCGCCGGCCAACTTGGACAGGCGCCCATTTACTTAGACGATACCGCCAGTATCACAGTTCCCACTATGAAATCCCGTCTGCTTCGTCTTAAGGATCTTGGATTTGTAGTAATCGACTATTTGCAGTTGATGCATTCCGGTAAAAAGACGGAGAATCGTGTGACTGAGGTTTCGGAGATTACACGCAGTTTGAAAATCATGGCGAAAGAATTGAATGTTCCCATCATGGTTTGTGCACAGTTGGCTCGTGCTACCGAAAAGCAATCCAATCACCGTCCCGGTCTGTCGGATTTGCGTGAATCCGGTTCTATCGAACAAGATGCCGATCAGGTGTTGTTCCTGTACCGAGATGAGTATTATCGCAATGAAAAAAGCGATCCTACTGCTGTTCAAACCGGTACGGCTGAGGTTATTGTCTCTAAAAACCGTCATGGTGAGCTTGGTACGGTTCCCTTGGCGTTCCAAGGTGAATTTACGCAATTTACTTCATTAGAGTTGCATCAAAGCGAAGGATGATCCGTTATGGGTGTAAAGGAAAAGGCCTTGCAGGTAATTCGGCGGGAGCGTATGTTGCCGCCGGATTGTGCTGTCATAGTTGGTTTGTCAGGTGGTGCCGATTCCGTTACATTACTGCATCTTTTTGCATCATTGCGGGAGGAAGGCGTCATTTCGCACCTCCAAGCGGTACATATTAACCATTCCTTGCGCGGTGAGGAATCACGGCGCGATCAGCAATTTGTAGAGGCGTTATGTCGTCAATGGAATATCCCCCTCTATACAGAACAGCACGATGTTGCGTCGCTTGCTCATGACCGGGGACGAGGGATAGAGGAGGTCGGCAGAGAACTGCGCTATGAAGCGTTTAACACAGCCGCACAACGCTTTCCCGTGTACCGTATAGCTACCGCCCATACCGCTGACGATAATGCTGAAACCTTGTTGTTACATATCTGCCGAGGCAGCGGTCTTCACGGTGCCGTTGGAATCCCGCCGGTTCGCGGGGAAATTATTCGCCCGCTTATCACCTGTACTCGAGAAGAAATCGAGGCATATTGCCAACAATACGATTTATCCTATGTAACAGACAGTACGAATGCGGATATTGCCTATGCGCGCAACCGTATCCGTCATACGGTTATGCCGCAGATGCGGGCTATAAACCCAAAGGTTACAACGGCGGTAACACGCTTTATTGAACAAGTGCGGCAAACCGATGCGTTTATTGAGAAGTGGGTGAAAAAAGCTGTTGACGATGCCAAAATGGACGAGGATGCCTATTCCCGTCATACATTGTTGGCGTTGGACGAACCGCTGCGTTCCCGCGCCTTATGTTGTATCGTTCAGACGGCAGAAGAACGCCATATACGGTTGCTGAATACCGCTTTGGAAGCGGGGGATGGCGCGGTTGTATTGCCGGGCGGTACCCGTTGGTGTGTTACTCAAACCGCCCTCATCCCGCAATCGGAAGTCGAGGACCCATATCCCGAGTTTTGTCTGTCAGCGGTAGTCGGCGAGTGTTACACAATAGGGAACGGTATTTATCGCTTGATGGTGCTGACAAGAGAAGAATATGAACAAAAACTAAATATTTGCAAATACCTGTTTGCAAATGCGTTAGACTATGATAAAATAAATGGCAATTTGGTATTGCGTCAGCGTAAAGAGGGCGATGCGTTTCACCCTGTAGGTAGAAATTGCGGAAAATCATTAAAAAAATTGTTTAATGAGCGCAAAACTGTTTCGCGCGATACCGTTCCTATTTTGTGTGATGCGCTGGGAATCCTACTTGTGTTTGGTCTCGGATGCGATAAACGCGTACAAATTTCGTCGGAGACAAAGACTGTTTTGCTTGTGATAAAGGAGGACGTATATGAGAACCCTACATCCTGATGTTGAGAAAATCTTGTTGGATGAAGAAAAAATTGCCGATATCGTTCAGAATATGGGACGGCGAATCAGTGAAGATTATAAGGGTAAAAATCTTTTACTGGTCAGTGTGCTGAAAGGTTCGCTCATGTTTATGGCGGATCTTATGCGTGAAATCACAGTCCCGTGTTCTATTGATTTCTTATCCGTTTCAAGTTACGGTTCCGGTACATCGACCTCGGGTGAAGTGCGCATCTTGAAAGATTTGGATGCTTCGTTGGATGGTAAAGATGTGTTGGTTGTGGAAGATATTTTGGATTCGGGTGTGACTTTGTCATACTTGCTAAAAAATCTGTCTGCGCGTAATCCTTCCAGTATCCGTTTGTGCACCTTCTTAGATAAACCCGAACGCCGTCGTGTTGATATCACCGCCGATTATATCGGGGCTTCCGTACCCGATGAGTTCATTGTCGGTTATGGTCTTGATTATGCGGAGTTATATCGTAATCTGCCGTATGTCGGTGTCTTAAAACCCTGTATTTATACCCACGAAAAGGAGTGAGGATCCTTTGGAATCCAACAATAATCATGGTAAGCTGTTGCGCAATCTGGGGTTGTTCATCGGCATTCCGGTACTGGTGTTAGTCATTGTCTGGATGTTTCTATCCGGTTCTCAAGTGAAAAATGATCTGGTCTATTCTGACTATGTTCAGCTCTTCAGCGAGGAAAAGGTTGAAGAATTTGAGTTTAACCTGACAAACGGAGTAATTGCCATTCGGTTAAAATCCGATTTTCGTACCGATGTCGATGGCAATGGACAGATAAATGAACATGATGTTCTTTCGTACACGGTTCCGAATATCAGTTTGTTTTTAAACGATATAGAACCGTATGTAGCCGGCAAGGTCACAAAATACAATTATATTCAACCTACTTCCATTCCATGGGCAAGCTTCTTGCCGTCTTTACTGATCGCCGGCTTGTTTGTTGCCATGTGGGTTTCCATGCGTCGTTCGTTAAATAACATCGACGGCGGCGGGAAAATGATGGGATTTGGGAAAGCCCGTGTCAAACAACCGGTTGACGAAAAACGCAAAACAACATTTGACGATGTTGCCGGTGCGGATGAGGAAAAGGAAGAACTTCGCGAAATTGTAGATTTTCTTCGTTCTCCTAAAAAGTTTAAGGAACTCGGCGCCCGTGTACCGAAAGGCGTGTTATTGGTCGGCCCTCCCGGTACCGGTAAAACATTGCTTGCTCGCGCCGTAGCGGGCGAAGCCGGCGTGCAGTTCTTTTCTATCTCCGGTTCGGATTTCGTGGAAATGTATGTTGGTGTTGGCGCCTCGCGCGTACGCGATTTGTTTGAACAGGCAAAGAAAAATTCGCCGTGTATTATTTACATCGATGAGATCGATGCGGTCGGCCGTCAGCGCGGAGCGGGTCTCGGCGGCGGTCATGATGAGCGTGAACAAACATTAAACCAGTTGTTGGTGGAAATGGATGGCTTTGGTGCGAATGAAGGCGTTATCATGATGGCGGCGACCAACCGCCCCGATATCTTGGATCCCGCTTTGATGCGTCCCGGTCGTTTTGATCGCCAGATCGTTGTTAATTATCCGGATATAAAAGGCCGTGAAGCGATTTTGCATGTTCATGCAAAAGGAAAACCGCTCGGCCCCGATGTTGACTTGGCGGTTATTGCTAAAGCAACCGTTGGATTTACAGGTGCGGATCTCGAAAACCTTTTAAATGAATCTGCCTTGCTTGCAGCGCGCCGCGGTCGGCATTCCTTGACCATGGAGGAAATTGAAGAAGCTACACTTAAGGTTATTATGGGAACCGAAAAACGAAGCCATGTCATTACGGAAAAAGATAAGCGTATCACGGCGTATCACGAAGCAGGTCACGCTATCGTATCGTTTTTCTGTCCGACACAAGATCCTGTGCATCAAATTTCCGTTATCCCGCGCGGTATGGCTGCCGGCTTTACGATGAATTTGCCGGAAAACGACCATCAGCATTTAACCAAAAATCGCATGTTGGAAGATATACAGGTGCTTCTGGGCGGTCGAGTGGCAGAGGCATTAATCATGAAAGATATTTCTACCGGTGCTTCTAACGACTTAGAGCGTTCTACCGAAACCGCCCGCAAAATGGTAACCAAATACGGTATGAGTGATAACCTGGGCCCCGTTGTGTTTGGCGCATCGGATTCGAATGAGGTTTTCTTAGGGCGTGATTTCGGTCATACACGCAATTATTCCGAACAGGTTGCCGCTCAAATTGATGCGGAAATCAATCGTATTGTTACCGATGCTTATAAGAAAACGACAACCTGTTTATCGCAAAACGAAGATAAACTGCATCTTATCGCCGAGTATTTGATTGAAAACGAAAAGATGGATGGAACACAGTTCCGTGCTGCTATGGAGGGGCGCGAGATTCCCGCTTATTCCAATATGAATCTCTTTGTATCCCAAGCCGATGCTTCTCCCGAAGAATAAAAAAGACCGCCCTGTGTAAACGCACAGGGCGGTTGTTCTTATATTTCGGAGCGAATCAAGCCGGTTGTGTAATCGGTGTCACAGGGCGGGGGAACAGGACAGGCGAGTGCGTGCAAGTCGGTGGCGCGCGTTTCCAAATTCCATAACCGTTGGCAAGCTTCATCAAGTTTCGCTACCTGTGAAGCCCGATACAAAAGCGGAACGGTTGATTTGGAAGATGATAATATTTCTTTGCCGCGTTCATTTGCCGCTAAAACACGAAGATAGGGAGGAGGTTCTGAGGCGTATTCGCTGTTAATGCCCAAGAAAGCTGACCACAGTAAACGACGGATACGCGTTAACGGATACCGCTTGGTTTTGATGCTGTTTTCCAATTCTGACAAGGTTTTTGACTTGCGAATGGCGGAATATACGCGGTTTTCCAGTCCTTCGGACAGGATGGGCAACGCTTTTAAATCCTCTAGTGATAAGCGGCGCAACATGGATAATACGGCACGGTCTAAAACGGATGAACTCGCCGGCATATGTCCCGCATCGGCCGCCTCTGATACAATGGCGGCACAACCGGCGGGCATATACGGCAAGGCGTTGAGCAGACGGTCGGAGGATAACAAAGTGCGCAAATAGGAAGCCGACGCAATATTTCCAATCGGTGTCATGCTATCGTGTCCGGAACCCTGCCTTGCTACGGTGAACGGTTTGATGGGGGAATGACAAGCTTGTAATGCTTTTATGTATTCGATACCGAGAATGTTATTGGGCGTGTCTAAAACTGCAGCGGCTGTTGCTCCCGCAATTTCCGCCAATGCTTTTTGTTGAGCTTCTGCAAAGGAAATGCCAAGCCCCAGGTGATACTTAAGCAATGAGTGAAAACGCGGTGTCTGCATGATGGTGACGGCTTTATTCAATGGTTCGATTTTGCCGATTTCGGAGCCAAAACTAAGCACATCCACACAACCGAGAGCATTTAAAAGCGATACGGCACCGAATGCAAATCCTTCTGCAGAGGAAAGACACCACGGCGTAGGCAATTCGATTACCAAATCAACGCCCCCCGCCAGCGCCGCTTTTGCTCGATCAAATTTAGACAGAATGGCGGGTTCGCCGCGTTGTACAAAACTGCCGCTCATAACGGCAACAACATGGGTTGCTTCACATCCGCCGCCCGCTTCGCGTGTTTTTTCGATATGAAGTGCGTGCCCGTTGTGGAACGGGTTATATTCTGCGATGATACCTGCTACTCGCATAAAAAACTGTCACCTCCGCGGTAAAAATTTGAAAAAGCGGTTGAAAAAGATACCATTTCGTACTATGATATAGTATATCGTATTTTATATAGAAAATCAATATTGTGTTAGGAGATCGAACACTATGAAAATTCTCGTTATTAACGCGGGCAGTTCATCGCTCAAATATCAGTTGATTGACATGGATGGTGAGAAAACCATTGCCAAGGGCGTGTGTGAACGCATCGGTATTGACGGTCGTTTCACGCACAAAGCAAACGGTAAGGTATTTCAGAAGGATGCCGCTATGCCGGATCACGCCGCCGCTTTTGAGCAGGTTAAACAGGCCTTGACGACCGGTGAAGGTAAGGTTATTGACAACTTGTCCGATGTGACGGCAATCGGTCACCGTGTGGTACAGGGTGGTGCACAGTTTGATAAATCTGTCCGTATTACGGATAAAGTAATTCAGGCAATTCGTGACTATGCCTCGCTTGCACCGTTGCATAATCCGGCGGGGGTCCAGGGGATTGAGGCGGCTACCGCTACCTTCGGCAAGGATATTCCGCAGGTTGCTGTATTTGACACTTCTTTTCATCAGACAATGCCGGAAGTTGCCTATCTGTGGGGCTTACCGTACGAATATTACGAAAAATACGGTATACGCCGTTACGGGTTTCATGGCACTTCGCATCGTTTCGTAACAGCGCGGTGTTGTGAATTATTGGGTAAACCGGACGGTAAAGGTACACGCATTATTACTTGCCATTTAGGTAACGGTTCGTCTTTGGCGGCTGTTAAAGACGGTAAGGTCATTGACACCACCATGGGACTCACACCTCTCGATGGTTTCTTAATGGGTACACGCAGCGGTATGGTGGACCCGTCTGCCGTCACCTTTATCATGGAAAAAGAGGGGTTAACCCCTGCCGAGATGGATGCACTTATGAATAAAAAGTCCGGTATGCTGGGCATTTCCGGCGTTTCCAGTGATGATCGCGATATTGCCGCCGCTATGGTTGATGGCAATACCCGGGCCAAACTGGCTTGGGATATGCGCAGTTATCAGATTTTAAAATATATTGGTGGCTATGTAGCGGCACTCGGCGGTTTGGACGCGATCGTCTTTACCGCCGGTATCGGTGAGAACCAAGATAAATTACGCGCCGAATTGTTGGAAAAGCTCGCCTATTTGGGTGTCAAGTTGGATGCAACGGCTAATCTGGTACACGGCGAAGAAGCGGAAATCAGTACACCGGATTCCGATGTGCGCGCTTTCGTCATTCCTACCAATGAAGAACTGGTAATTGCTCGCGATACACAAGCATTGGTGTAAGTATAAAAAAATCAGGACCGCCGTTTGCGACGGTCCTGATTTTTTAAGCATCGTCTTTGTCAAGAAGATGCTCGCGCTTGCGGAAAAACAACGAGATGCACCACAATCCTGCCAAACCGACCAGTGTGTAGATTACACGGCTGATAGGACCGTCCTGACCGCCGCAAATCCATGCGACGATGTCAAATTGGAACAAACCGATGCTTCCCCAGTTCAGGGCGCCGATGACCGTCAGTAATAATGCGATTCTGTCTATCATCCTGTTTCCCTCCTCGGATCGCTGCTTTCATTTAGCACGCATGGTAATGCGCGAACTTAGTATCGCCTGAAAATGCGAATATTATACCATGTGTCACAAACAGAATATTTACAAATCTTTCATTATTGCAATATTAAAATATTATATCATGATATCGAGGTGAGTGGGGGACACTATGTTTGGTTATGTGAAAGTATATCAACCTGAACTTAAAATGGGAGAATTCGAGCAATATCGCGGCATTTATTGTTCGCTGTGTAAAACGCTCGGCAAGCGGTACGGCGTAATTGCTCAAATGACGCTCAGTTACGATATGACCTTTTTAGCCTTGCTGTATTTGGCATTGAGCGATGAGTGTGTCGGATTTCACAAAGGCAGATGTCCGTACAACCCGCTCAAAAAGCGCTTCTGTTGTCAAAGCAACAGCTCGCTGGATTTTTGTGCCGATGCCGCCGTGTTATTGGTATATCACAAAACGATGGACACTATACGCGATGAGCGCTTTTTGAAACGCTTGGCGGCTCGCTTGGTTTTGCCTGTTATGCGGCGTAATCGCTTGCGTGCGGCGAAATGTTTACCGGAGCTTGACCGCGTAATTGAACAGGCCATGAACAACCAGTTCGAACTGGAACGGAATAATACAAAATCTATAGATCAAGTGGCTGAACCGACTGCACAGATACTGGCGGCACTTTGCTCTCAAGCATCAAATGATGAAAAGCAAAAGCGGGTGTTGTCAAGGTTGGGATATTGTTTAGGCCGCTGGATTTATTTGATGGACGCGGCGGACGATCTGCAAGAGGATTTGAAAAACAGGGCGTATAACCCAATTGCATTATCACAGGATACTCCTCTTTTAAATAAGGAGCAGATTAAGGTTGCGCGCGAATCCGCAAAATTTATCTTAAACGCTTCTCTTGCTGAATGTAAGGCGGCGTATGAGTTGTTGACTATCCGTCGATTTGACGGTATTTTACGTAATATACTGGATCTCGGCATTCCTACTATGCAAAAACAAGTGTTGTACGGCGACCGAAAACATACTCGCCGTACCGTTTTGGAGGTTTAAATAATGCAAAATCCGTATGAAGTGCTTGGTATTCAAGCCACGGCTACCGATGATGAAGTGAAAGCCGCTTACCGTGAACTTGCCAAAAAATATCATCCCGATAACTACACCAATAATCCGTTATCAGATTTAGCTGAAGAAAAAATGCAAGAAATTAACGAGGCCTATGACGCGATCATTCGTATGCGCCGTCAAGGAAACACTTCGGATCATTCTGACGGATATCAAGCGGGCGGACCGTCGCGTTACACGGATATTCGGAATCTGATCCGTACCGGGCGCACCATTGATGCGGAATCATTGCTGGACGGGATTCCCGCACCGTCGCGTGATGCCGAATGGTACTTTCTTAAGGGTAGTGTGCTGTATAAAAAGGGATGGTTGGAGGAGGCGTTTTCCCACCTTTCAACAGCTTCACGTATGGATCCCACAAACGCAGAATATCGACAGGCGGTTGAACAAATGGACCGTCAGCGCCGTACGGGTGGTTATCATGTAACCCCCGCACCTGTTGGTGGATGCAGCGCTTGTGATGTATGCAATGGCTTAATTTGTGCCGATTGTTGCTGTGAATGCATGGGCGGCGATTTGATCCGTTGCTGTTGAGAGGTGAAGGCTTGAAAAGGACATCATACACAGCGCTCGGAGGCGTTTTAAGTGCTGTGTCAATCACGGTACTCTTGTTGACAATTTTCCCTTTTGCCACCTATGCGCTCCCGCCGCTTGCGGGAACGTTTCTGATTCCGCTTGTGATTGAATGCGGTAAAAAGTGGGCGTTTTGCGCTTATGCCGCAGTATCTCTTGTCGCATTGCTTATTGTTCCGGATGTTGAAGCCAAAACACTTTTTATTGTTTTTTTCGGATATTATCCAATCATCAAAGCATCACTGGAGAATCTCAAAAGCCGTGTCTGGGAGTGGCTTGCTAAAGTAGGCGTTTTTAATTTGGCAACCATTGGCGGATATATCGTGTTATCACAAGTCGGATTTTCCATGGATGCGTTTCGTTTGGAAGGCGTCTCGCTGCCACTCTCTGCTTTTTTGTTGATGTTTCTATTGGCAGGAAATGTCATTTTTGTGATATACGACATCGGACTTTCTCGCGTACTACCGCTGTATTTTATGCGGGTACAACCTTCTATTCGTAAAATGTTCCGTTTTTAAAATGCAAGTTTTTTGTTTTGCCTTGCATTTTACTCCCGAAAGTTTTAAAATAGTATATCGAGAGGAGGGGGGGCATGAACATGGATCTGATGGCACATCTTTCCAATGAAATGGCGGGGTTTTCGAAAGGACAGCGTCGTATCGCCGCATACATTTTAGAACACTATGACGAAGCGGCTTTTATGACCGCTTATCGGTTAGGTGAAACGGTAGGAGTGAGTGAATCTACCGTTGTTCGTTTTGCAACCGAGCTTGGCTTTTCGGGCTACCCGCAATTGCAAAAAGCCGTGCAAAAATTGATACGCAGTAAACTGACAAGTGTCCAACGCGTCGAAGTATCCCGCTCTCGTATGCAAGACAGTGATGTCTTGGAAAGTGTTATGACATATGATATGGCGAATATTCGACAAACCTTGGAGGAGTTGCCGTGTGATGTATTTGACGGTGCGGTAGAAGCCTTGGTTAATGCACGCCATGTTTATGTATTTGGAGCAGGTAGTTGCCGTGCTTTGGCGCAGTTTGCGGCGTTTTATTTAAAATTGTTGTTACCCGATGTGCGCTTAATCAACACATCAAATGTTACGGAAGTGTTGGAGGAATTGTATGCTATCGGCGAACAAGATGCGCTTTTAGTTGTCAGTTTCCCGCGATATTCCAGCCGTTCTGTAAAGGCGGCGCATTTTGCACATTCTCGTGGCGCAAAAGTGATTGCCGTAACGGACAGTATCCTGTCTCCTGTTGCAGAACTCAGTTCCAGTCTGTTGCTTGCGCACAGTGATATGCCCACCATTGTGGATTCTTTGGTGGCACCGCTCAGCGTGATTAACGCCTTGTTAGTCGCCATCTCACTAAAACGAGCAGACGAAAACCGTGAGCGTTTGACTGAACTGGAAGAGTTATGGGAAATGTACCAAATCTATCAACCGCTTGAACGAGCCGACTCATTGGAGGAACCGTCGTGATGCAGGTGATTGTTGTCGGTGGAGGTGCTTCCGGCTTACTTGCGGCGGGTATGGCGGCAAGCCGCGGACATGTTGTTACCGTTGTGGAACGGAATGCGCGAATGGCTCGCAAAGTGATGATCACCGGAAAAGGACGCTGTAATGTAACAAATGCCTGTTCGGTACAGGATTGTGTTGCCAACACACCGGGGAACGGTCGGTTTTTGTATAGCGCCTTTTCTGCTTTCACACCGCAAGATACCATGGCGTTTTTTGAAAAACAGGGTGTACCGCTCAAGGTCGAACGCGGAAATCGTGTCTATCCAGTTTCCGATAAAGCAGTAGATATTGTGGACGCGTTACAAACGTTTGCGCGCTCCCAAGGCTGCCGTTTTAAGACCGGCCGCGTATCGCGTCTGTTATTGGAAGATGGCAATTGTCACGGTGTAGAGCTGGAAACAGGGGAGACTTTACAGGCGTGTGCGGTTATCGTATGTACGGGTGGTTGCTCGTATTCCGGTACCGGTTCGACAGGTGACGGCTATACACTTGCTCGCCAAGCGGGGCACACCGTCATACAACCTCGCCCGTCTTTGGTAGCCTTGAATACGGTGGAGGATTGGTGTGGAGATTTGCAAGGTCTGTCCTTAAAAAACTGTGCTATTACCTTACGGGATACCGAAACGGGGAAAACGGTGTATACCGATTTCGGGGAAATGCTTTTTACACATTTCGGTGTATCGGGTCCGATTATTCTCAGTGCCAGTGCTCATTTACATACGCCGGTGTCGGGACGCTATGCCATAACATTGGATATGAAACCGGCCTTAACCGCTGAACGGTTGGATGCGCGGCTTTTACGAGAATTTGAGGAAAATTCTAATGTGTGTTTAGGGAATGTACTGGCATCCCTTGTGCCGCGATCGATGGTGCCGATTCTGTTACGGCTCAGCGGAGCGGCGGGAGATGTGAAATGTCATTCGGTATCCCGTGCTCAGCGTATGCGTATTGGAGCAGTGTTGAAAAACATCCCGCTTACCGTTGCCGGTTTACGACCGTTCGAGGAAGCAGTTGTGACAGCGGGCGGTGTGGATACACGCGAAATTAACGCTAAAACGATGGCGTCTAAGTTGGTTGATGGTTTATACTTTGCCGGCGAAGTGCTTGATGTTGATGCTTATACCGGGGGATTTAATCTTCAAATTGCTTTTTCAACCGGCTATGCTGCCGGCAATCATGTTTGAGGTGGAATGATGATGGAAAAAACAATAAGTGTTGCGATTGACGGGCCGTCCGGCGCCGGAAAAAGTACGATTGCACGCATTTTAGCAAAAGAGTTAGGCTATCTTTATGTGGATACAGGTGCTTTATATCGTACCGTTGGTTATGCGGTTTTGCAAAACGGAATCGATCCCAAAAACACCGAAGCCGTTGAGGCGCTGCTCCCGCAAATTACCGTTTCCATGGGCTATGTAGACGGTGAACAACGAGTCTTTTTGAACGGTGTGGATGTTAGTGCGTACATCCGTACACCGGAAGTGTCTATGGCCGCATCTACAACATCGGCCATGCCGCCTGTTCGTCAGTTTTTATTCCGTCTGCAACAAGATACGGCACAGAAAAACGATGTTATTATGGATGGCCGTGATATCGGCACGGTCGTGTTGCCTTTTGCATCGGTTAAGATTTTTTTAACGGCATCTGCCGAGGATCGCGCGCAGCGCCGTTATTTAGAATTGTGTGAAAAAGGTATGCAGGTTACTTATGACGAGGTTTTGGCCGATATGAAAGAGCGCGATTATAACGATTCTCATCGTGCGGCGGCACCCTTAAAGCCTGCTGAGGATGCTGTTATGGTGGACACCAGCGGCAATACGTTGGAGCAGTCTATTGAAATACTGAAATCGGTAATCATAAACGCGTTGAAAGGATGATATACGAATATGCGGCTTGGTCGTACTTTAATTCGTATTTTAGGGCCCGTAATTCGGCTGTTTATGCGGGTTCGGGTGGTCGGACGGGATAATTTTCCTTTGGAAGACACACCGCTTGTTTTATGTTGTAACCATATTTCCAATTGGGATCCGGTTCTGTTGGAAATTGCACACCCGAAACGCCATGTTTATTTCATGGCGAAGGCGGAACTGTTTTCCAATCGGTTGTTTACCTGGTTTTTAGGCAAGCAACTTGGTGCTTTTCCCGTACATCGCGGCACGGGGGACAGAGGTGCTATTGATACGGCAAAGCGGTTGGTTGATGAGCGTAAAGTGTTGGGCATTTTTCCGGAAGGTACGCGTTCCAAAGACGGTAAACTGTTACGCCCAAAATCCGGCGCAGCGTTGATCGTCGCGCAGACAGGCGCTTATGTATTGCCGACGGCGGTCGTTACACATGGTCAAAAGATACGCCCTTTGCAACGCGTAACGATTGTGTACGGCAAACCGCTTTCACCCGAGGAATTACATTTGAGTGATTCGGAACACCCGGATATTCGTTATGCTACGCGCCTGATCATGAGCACGATCGGGGAGTTGATTGAAACAAATGGATAAAAAAATATTGGTGGCGGAATCGGCAGGTTTTTGCTTTGGTGTAAAACGCGCCGTTGATGCCGTATATACATTATTAAATGAGGGAAAGACGGTTTGCACGCTCGGTCCTATCATTCACAATCCGCAAATGGTGGAAGAACTGACAAAGCGTGGTGTCTCTATCGTTTCAACACCCCGCGAAACGCCAAGCGGGGCCACTTTGGTTATCCGCTCACATGGTGTTTCCAATGAGGTATACAGAGAAGTCGAACAACGAGGGGTGTTATGTCACGATGCCACCTGTCCGTTCGTAGCAAAAATTCACCATATTGTATCGGAACATTCGCAAAAAGGCGCAACGGTTTTAATTGCCGGCGATGAGGGGCACCCCGAAGTAATTGGGATTCGCGGGCATTGTCACACCGCTTCGTATGTCTTTTCTTCGGAAGATGAATTGCTAAAATTTAAGGAAAGTGGAATTTTAGGGCGGGAAGAACCCGTCATTTTGGTAGCACAGACCACTTTTCGCATAAATACTTGGAAAAAGTGCGCTGAAATTGCAAAAAAACACTATACAAATCTCATAATATTTGATACAATATGCAGTGCTACCGCGAAAAGGCAAGAGGAAGCGATAGCCCTGTCACAGCAAAGTGATGTGATGGTGATTGTCGGTGGGCGACAAAGTTCCAATACCGCAAAACTGCGTGAGGTGTGCCGGCCCTATTGCCGCACGATTTTGATCGAAAAGGCAGAGGAGTTAACGGCTGAATCGTTCGCAGAAGCGCGTGTTATCGGTTTAACCGCCGGAGCTTCAACGCCTTCCGATATAATTAAGGAGGTACTTATAGCCATGTCCGAGATTGTCAACAACAGTGAAGTCCAAGAAAATGAGGTAGCGGATGCTGCCGAACAACCTGTCAAATCCTTTGACGAACTAAGTTTTGAGGAGGCGCTTGAAGCATCTCTTCAAAGTTTAACTACAAACGAAAGAGTGCGCGGCATTGTGGTGGCTATTGCACCCAATGAGGTACAGGTGGAAGTTATCGGTCGTAAACAGACCGGTTACATTCCTGTTAATGAGTTGTCTGCCGAAGGCACCGATCCGTCCGAGTTGGTCAAAGTCGGTGATGAGCTGGAATTGCTTATCATGCGTACCAATGATCAGGAAGGCACTATCATGCTGTCCAAAAAACGCGTGGATGCTAAGAAAGGATGGGATACCATTGTTGCCGCATGTGAAAGCGGTGAAATCCTCGAGGGTACCGTTACCGATGTCATTAAGGGCGGCGTTTTGGTCGCTTCCCATGGGGTGAAGGTGTTTGTGCCCGCCTCTCGCGCATCCGTCAGCCGTATGGAAGATCTGTCTCCGCTGGTGAAACAGACGGTTCGGTTTAAAATTTTGGAGATCAATTCACAGCGTCGTCGCGCTGTCGGCTCCATTCGTGATGTTGCCCGTGAAGAGCGTAAGGAAAAAGAAGAAGCGTTTTTTGCACAGTCTGAAATTGGTCAGAAATACACGGGTGTTGTTAAATCCATGACCAGCTACGGTGCGTTTGTCGATATCGGGGGTATCGACGGCATGATTCATGTTTCCGAGTTATCTTGGAAACGCATCAAACACCCGTCCGAAGTCCTTTCGGTGGGGGATACCGTGGAAGTGTATATTCGCGATTTGGATGCGGAAAAACGCAAGATTTCATTGGGCTATCGCCGTGCTGAGGATAACCCGTTTGAAATGTTCAAAGCACAGTACTCCGTGGGCGATGTCGTTACCGCCACGGTTGTCGGCATGACTGCTTTTGGTGCTTTTGCGCAGATTCTTCCGGGTGTTGACGGTTTGATTCATATTTCCCAAATTGCAAACCGCCGCATTGACAAACCTCAGGATGCCTTGAAAGTGGGCGAGGAAGTACAGGTTAAGATCACCGCTGTTGATTTTGAAAAGCAACGCATCAGCTTGTCAATCCGCGCACTGCTTGAGCCCGTTACTGAGGAAACCGTTGTTGAAGAAAGCGTAGAAGAAGCTGTTGCTGAGGAAATCACTGAATAATTTTTACGGATAACATAAGGGCAACACTTCAAAGCGGGGTGTCGCCCTTTCCGTTTTAAGGAGGTAACAATATGATTGCGATTGCTTGTGACCACGCCGCCGTTGGATTAAAACGAGAAATTGAACAAATGTTGTCAGAAATGGGGCAGGAGTATCGTGATTTTGGAACGGACACTACCGATAGTTGCGATTATCCGATATTTGCTGCCAGAGCCGCAAAAGCAGTAGCTGACGGTGTTTGCGAAACAGGCATTGTTATTTGCGGTACCGGCATCGGTATCAGTATTGCCGCTAATAAAGTGCACGGAATTCGCTGTGCTTTGTGCAATGATCCGTTATCGGCGCAGCTTACCCGTCAACATAATGATGCCAATATGTTGGCGATGGGTGCCCGCATTATCGGTCCTGAACTTGCTAAAAGCATTGTAAAAACCTTTTTATGCACACCGTTTGAGGGCGGTCGTCATCAACGGCGAATTGACCTTATTTCTCAATTGGAAACCGAACAGGTGATTGAATGAATATGACGCTTGCACAACTGGAACCTGTTGCGGAAGCATTGCGCAAAAACAACATGATGGCAACCTGTGTACAGAGCAAAGAGGAAGTAGTGCCGCTTGTCAAAAGGTTATTAAAGTGCGGTGATACCGTAGCGGTTGGTGGCTCCTTGTCCTTGTTTGAAACCGGCGTGATTGATTTATTGCGTAGCGCCGAGTATCGGTTTTTGGACCGTTATCAGCAAGATCTGACATCGGAAGAGATGGATGATGCTTTACGCAACAGTCTGCTTGCAGATGTGTTTTTCTGTTCGGCAAATGCCGTTACCAAACAAGGCGAGTTGTACAATGTGGACGGGTTTTCTAACCGTATTGCCCCGATTGCTTATGGACCAAAATGCGTTGTGATGGTAGTGGGATGCAACAAAATCGTTGATGATATTCCGCATGCTGTACGCCGCGTTAAAACGGTTGCTGCTCCATTGAACGCTAAGCGTTTGCATCGTCAAACCTATTGTGCTGTCAACGGGGTTTGCCAAGCAGCTGACAGTACACGGTGCACAGACGGTTGTCAGTCGCCTGATCGCATTTGTTTAAATTATCTTATTTCTTCTCGCCAACGCATTCCCAATCGAATTCATGTAATTTTGGTTGGCGAGTCCCTTGGGTTTTAAAAAAATTAACATGGAAAAACCTTTCATGTTTAGGTTTTAAAAAACTCGGTCATACTATATATGGTATCGGGAAGCAAAAAAATCAAACATTTTTTAGAAAATATTTGATTTTTATGAAAAGTGTGGTATACTGGAGCATGTGGGTATCTGCCCACATGCTCTGATTATATCATTCGCTTAGAATGTGCGGCATATTCCTCCATTACATAATCGTTGAGGGGAGTGGTTTTTGTGGATAAATATGTTATCCGCGGCGAGCGTCGTTTAACGGGCACGGTAGATATAAGCGGTGCCAAAAATGCCGTTGTTGCCATTTTACCTGCTACTGTTTTAGCTAACGGCGTATGCCGTATTGAAAATATCCCGAATATTGCCGATGTTACAACCGCTTTGGAAATTTTATCGGCACTGGGTGCCGGTGTTTGTCGCATTGATCGGCATACGGTAGAGATTGACTCCCGTACGATTGTCACACAGACGGTGCCGCATGATCTTGCCAAGAAAATGCGCGCTTCTTATTACTTTATCGGTGCCTTGCTCGGCCGTTTCGGGAAAGCCAATGTTCCGATGCCCGGCGGTTGTTATTTCGGGGTAAGGCCTATTGACCAACATTTAAAAGGCTTTACTTGTTTAGGTGCTAAAGTTATGCCGATGAAAAACGGCATGATTGATGCACATGCTGCCGAGTTAAACGGTAATTCCGTGTATTTGGATATGGTGTCGGTCGGCGCGACTGTCAATATTATGTTGGCGGCGGTGTGTGCGAAAGGGACTACCGTCATTGAAAACGCCGCGAAAGAGCCTCACATTGTTGACCTTGCCAACTTCTTAAACTCCATGGGCGCCGATATTCGCGGTGCCGGTACGGATGTTATTAAAATTTATGGTGTACCCCATCTGTACGGAACCACCTATTCGATTATTCCGGATCAAATTGAAGCGGGCACTTATATGGTGGCTGCGGTAGCAACGGGTGGCGATGTAACGGTACGCAATGTGATTCCCAAGCACTTAGAATCCATTACTGCCAAGTTACAGGAAATGGGCGCTGAAATCGAAGAGTTTGATGAAGAAATCCGTGTTTGCGCCCCCGATTCCTTGAATCACTGTAATGTGAAAACTATGCCGCATCCCGGTTTCCCAACCGATATGCAACCTCAAATTGCGGTGTTACTCTCGTTGGCGGAGGGGACAAGCATTATCAATGAGGGCGTGTGGGATAACCGTTTCCGTTATGTGGACGAGCTACGCCGTATGGGTGCGGATATTCAGGTGGATGGCAAACTCGCCGTCGTACAAGGGGTTTCTCATTTAACGGCAGCTCCTGTTAAAGCGTTGGATCTGCGTGCCGGTGCCGCCATGGTGATTGCTGCCTTGGTAGCAAAAGGCGTTACGGAAATTGAGGAGATTCAGTACATTGAACGAGGGTATGAAGATATTGTCGAAAAGCTTCAAAAACTCGGTGCTGACATTGAGCGTATAACGGAAGAAGATCCTACGGGACTCCAGCAAGCATTATAAGTTGAATGAGCGCACCGCTCGTGGTCGGTGCGCTTTTTTCGTCGATAAGGAGTGAAAACATGGCACGGTTTTGCCCGTTATTTAGCGGTAGCAGTGGCAACTGCTTGTATGTCGGCACCTCTACCGCCGGCATCTTAGTGGATGCGGGCGTTAGTTCCCGTCGCATTGAAAAAGCACTGCGTGACCGCTTAATTGATCCGGCGTCCATTCGTGCTGTGTTTGTTACACATGAGCATACGGATCATATTACCGGCTTGCGTATCCTTCAAAAACAGTATCACATGCCAATTTACGCTTCTCTCGGTACCTGTGAGGGGATAGAAGAGGCGAAAGCATACTACGATGGATATACCCCCATGTATGATACGGTAGAATTGGATGAATTCTCCGTTACGGCTTTTTCTACATCACATGACAGCCGCGAAAGCACCGGATTTCGTATTGCATTACGGGATGGTCGTACGGTTGGTGTGGCAACCGACCTTGGTATGGTGACATCATCCGTCCGCGAACATTTGCAGGGGTGTGACCTCGTACATATCGAATCAAATCATGATGTACGAATGTTGGAAAACGGCCCCTATCCGTATGTGTTGAAACGACGCATTTTATCCGCTACGGGGCATTTATCCAACGAAGCGTGTGCCGCAGAACTTCCGGAATTTATTCGACATGGTACAACGCGTATTTTTTTGGGACATTTAAGCCGTGAAAACAATATGCCCTCGTTAGCTGATGCTACCGCTGATGCCGCCTTGCAGTCGTGTTGTATGACGCGTAATGTGGATTATGTTTTACAGGTAGCGTCTGCGGAAAATGAGAAACCGTATTTACTCTTTTAAGGAGGTTGTACCCTTGCTGACCGTAACCATTGTTTGTGTGGGAAATCTCAAAGAAGCTTACTGGCGTGATGCTTGTGCGGAATATGCAAAACGCCTTTCTGCCTTTTGTCGGTTACAGATTGTTGAGGTGGCAGAAGAGCGTTTGCCGGATAATCCCTCAGCCGCACAAATCGAGGCAGCGTTAGAATCGGAAGGCCATCGTTTATTATCCCGTATTCCTGCCGGGGTTCCAATGATCTCTTTGTGTATTGAGGGGGCAGGATACACCTCAAAATCGTTATCAGAACAACTTTCCCGATGGACGGTGGACGGTTTTAGCCATGTCGCATTTGTAATTGGCGGTTCACATGGTTTATCGCCCTTGGTAAAACAAAGCTCACGCTTACGCCTGTCAATGTCAGGCATGACATTTCCTCATCAATTGGCACGTGTCATGCTTTTGGAACAAATTTATCGCGCATTCCAGATTTCCGTCGGCGGAAAATATCATAAATAATAAAACAAAAATCCTCTATGGTGAATACCATAGAGGATTTTTTCGTAAACTAACGGATTTGTGTAAACAGATTTCGACAGGGTTCGTCTATTTGCGATTTACATTTTATGGAAATTCCCATTTTTAATTTGAAAATAACTCCGTTTTTATATTCTTTTGCACAAAGTTTAAAAATAATTTCCAGAGACTTGAAATAATTTCCAATATATGGTAATCTATTGTTGCCGGCAAAATTAATAGGGAGGTTTATGTAACTTGGAGAAGAAAATCAAGGTACTGTTAGCAGATAACAGCGAAAGTTTCGGAATACCGTGTGCTGCAAGAATGCGCACTCACGGATTAGAGGTCGATTTGACAGAGAAGGATGGAAAAAATGTCATTGACATCATTTCACAAAAGAGGCCGGATGTTGTCATTTTGGATTTCTTCTTGCCACGATTGGATGCCATCGGTGTTATGAACAGCATCCGATCCATGAAAGTACCGACAATGCCGAAATTTATGATTATGTCGGGCTTTGACAATCCTAATTTGGAACGCGAAGCCATACAAGCGGGTGCCGATTATTATTTTCTTAAACCGTTTGATGCAGATGAGATGGCGGTGCGAATTTTATCGTTATCAAGCAAAGGAAACATAGAGCCGATGCGGCGTAAATCCGTTGCTCATGATTTGGAAATCCGTGTCACGGATATTTTACATCAGATCGGTGTTCCGGCACACATTAAAGGGTATCAGTATTTGCGCGATTCCATCATGATGGCTATCGAAGATGAGGAAATTATCAATGCTGTCACTAAGCGATTGTATCCTGCGGTAGCCAAGAAACACAGTACAACATCCTCGCGTGTAGAACGCGCGATTCGTCACGCGATTGAAGTTGCCTGGGATCGCGGTGATGTCGATGTTCTTAACTCGTATTTTGGATATACCATTCACAACGAACGCGGTAAGCCGACCAATTCTGAATTTATTGCTATGATATCCGATAAATTCCGTCTTCAATTGAAAATATCTTAATGAAATTCCATTGTTTATATACCATTAAGAAAGCGCATTTGTATAAATACAAATGCGCTTTCTTTAGTCTTGCTCTTTTGATACCGTGATTTGTGATAAAGGATTTAATTTGGCTGCGTTTTCGATTTGTTCATTGGAAAGGTGAGTATAGATTTCCGTCGTGCCTAAATTTTCATGGCCTAAATAATTTTGAAGTACGCGTAAATCCACGCCGTTTTGATACATAAGCGTTGCTGCTGTGTGACGCAATTTATGTACCGTCATGTTTTGTGCACCGTCTACTTGCGTTAAATAGCCTTTCACAACATAATGCACACCCTGAAGTGTAATACGGCTCTTTAAACGGCTTAAAAAGAGCGCCTCCTTGTCTTTGACGCCATCGACCGGCCGTACCTTCAAATACCGCTTTAACGCCTCCTGACAGGCTTCGTTAAGGTACAGCATGCGTTCCTTGTTGCCTTTTCCGCGAATGCGTAGGGTGTGTTCGGTATGGTTAATATCGTTCAAATTGATATTTACGAGTTCTGCACGCCGTAAACCGCAGTTTAGAAACATCACCAGCATACAGTAGTCACGCTCGGCAAACTCGCCGGAAACGCTGTTTAAAAGAGAAACGGACTGTTGCAACGATAAATATTGCGGCAAGGATTTTTTGGGTTTTGGTGTTTCTAAATTTTTGACGGGGTTGTGCTCCAGATAATGCGAGTAATCGGAAAGATACCGAAAAAACATACGAACGGAGCTGGTTTTCCGTGCTCGCGTTTTATTAGAATTACTGCGTTCGTTACGTAGGTAGTTCATGTATTCATAAACATCGGTTGTGGTAATGGTGCGGACAAAATCCAAGTCAATATCCGTGATGGTGATTTCTTCAACCGGTGTAGTGGGGGGGACAAGGCCGCGAAGTTCCTTCATATACCGAAAAAAAGTACGCAGATCAATAAAATATTCATTGATCGTATTTTCGGAACGACCTTTGATGGTTTGCATATATCCTAAATATTCCTTTAACAAAGGGGGACATTGCCACATATATTCTTTTCGCATAGCAACTCCTTTGTGAAACAATGTTTCACAACAAAATATTAACAACCATTGGTTACAGTATAACACATCAACTATACAAAATAAATAGTAATGAGAAATTTTTTACAGTAAAGTTCAATGCATGTGAGGGGGTGCTTATACAACGCGTGCAATATTATGAATTTAATATTCTGCAAAATGCGATTCGATAAACCGAGATAATTTTTTGTTGCAAAGCTATTTTAATCAGATTTTATAAAACGGTTATCGAATAGAAATTTTTAAAATGAACAGATGCCTGCCGAGAGAATTTTTATCGTCTGGAAAACCTAAGTAGATTCGAGCAAAACAGAGGTTTTATAGAAATCAAATAGTTATTGTATAACAAAAATTGTTTTGACCATTGAAAAATTTTTAAATCTAAAAAACGATATAGTGAGTAACGGAAATATTAATATAAACTGTCTGAGAGGCGCATATTGCCCATATTTAGCTCAATTTTCGACTAACCCCTTCTCCGTACTATACAAAATATTCATTTTGTATAGTACGGAGTTTGGCATTGGGAAGTTGTTGTGTGCCCTATTTATATATTAAGAGAGCATTTTGCGCGCTACAAATAAATCTTTAAATAATACTGAGTTATTGTTTTGTAATAAATTTATTGAAATCTTCGAGTGAAAAAATATTGCCGATAAGGACTTATATAATTTTAAATTTGATATTAACGAGTATTCGGTAAAAGATAGTGTATTTAACTTTTAAGTTCATACTTGGCCTACAAGAAAACGACCACTCTTCCCTATCTAAGAAAAAACGAAACCGACGAGAATTTTCTCGTCGGTTTCGTTGATATGGTGTACCGATTTTAATACTACATATGTTTCTGACGCACATTAAGACAGTTTATCTATCAAGCCATACATATGTATCATAGTGCATATACCCTTTACCGAGACGGGGTATCACTTTCTCTGTGTGGCTCCAATAAGCTCTGGACCTATCATCATTAAGATTGGTCTGGATAGCCATTTTCATGGGGCCACCGGTCCATCCGGCTTTTTTCTTATCGATATAAACCTTTAAGTGCGTGCCCGGATATTCCTCTGTCGGTAAAAGCTTCTCTACCTTGTATTTGTCTATTTCTTTTTCCCTGTCCTCGGGACTAAGTCCGCAATACATCCATACTCGCCAAGGCAGATACGGTTCACCATCTGTACTGATAAACACGGGTACATCGAATTTAAAAAGATTAAACTCCGTTGAAATGGTAATGCCTTCAACAGTTTTTGAGCGGAACTCAACGATTAAGTTGTTGTCATCTTCTGTTACCGAAAGCTGTGCACCACCGTCGACAAAATCGGAAAAACCGCTACCGAGTTTATATCTTACGGCCCCTTCTTCTATACCTTTGTAATAATCAAAAGGATAGATACCGTCTTCCAATCTCTTGGAAACTTCACAGAACTCCGTTTTGAGAAGTTCTTCAAGATAATTGGCACGATGTAACAGCTTTTCGGGGAAGTATTTATAGCCCTCTGCTTCGGAGTGATATCCTAGTCTTTTGTCGGCTTCGGAAATTTCAGAAAGCGTTTTACTTATCTCGATTTCACGACGAACGATTTTCTCCATTCTTGCCAAAGTTTCTTTCAGGTCACCTTGTTCCAAACCAAGGGCATCACGAAGCATATAAAATTCCACAATATTCATGCCACTTTCGAACTGGCAATCAAGCGCATTGGCAACAGACACTTGTTCAACTTCATCACCGATTTCGGCATCTATGGAGGAAAGTATTTTTGTACCCTCTCTCCAATATTTGTGCATGATTTGTGTAAGTGTATGAATTTCTTCAATTGTGTGTCCGGAAAGGAAGGATTCGTTTATCCTATCACCATCCACAGGATCTCCGCCTTGCCATGTACGAGGCAGAGCAAAGTTTTTGGGAATAAGTTGAAGTAACCATACAGGACCGTCATGCATAGGCCCGTAGTAGTTAAACATTACATTCAGCGGATAATTTTTATATCCTTTTTCAAACATTTCCCAGGCATCTACTACTTTTTCCGCCTTTTTTCTTCCCCAGTAAATTGCGGCAAGGTCGGTTAAAAACTTCCGTTTATCACTGTAGTCATGTAAGAATGCAAACTCTCCGGCTGCTTTGTTCATAAGTGACGGATAGTTTCCGAAATACCAACACTGTACTACGCCTTTGACGCCCAGTTCAAACATTGCTTTATATTTATCAAACAAAAGGCCGGGTGCAGGCACATACGGGACTGTTGCCACTTCGTGAGAGCAACAGACCTGTGTTTTCGCATAAAGATCTTTTCCGTATTTTTTTGCTGCAACGGCAGTTCTTTTGAACATTTCGGATGGTCCGGCATAGGAAAGCCAGTAATCGATTGCCATTCGCTCTTTTCCCAATTGAACGCTGATGCCGTTGTCTTCAAGACCTTGAACTATGCAGCAATCGTTAGGCGCAAGGCGGATAAACTCTTCAATATCTTCATACTCCCATCCTCTGTGGCCGTATGACCAAGAAAGGTATTCCGCATTTGGATTGACACCTCTCATGCCTTCACGCATGGCGTCAATCGCCTGAGCGAGAATTTCGGGAGCCGTTTTATCTTTACAGTTTGGACAAGTATTAATATGCTTTTTAATGTCTGCATAGTTGGAACTGCAGTTTGTTACTCTTTCTCCATTTGTAATAATCAGTGCGCCCGCAAGATCGGGACAATATGTAAAGAGTGTTTCAAAAGCCTCTTTACAGTATGCCTTACCTCTTTCGGAGGCAGTGCAAAAGGCGGTTCTATCAAAGCCCTCCGTACCCAAAATGTCGCTGTACTTTTTCTTCATTTCTTCGGTTGAAAAGCCGTCGGGCTCTATTGCAAAAGCGAATACTTTAATACCGTAGCGTTTGCATTTTTGTATAGTTCTATTAAGCTTATCAAGGCGTCTTTTACCATCAATACCGTATTCGGGTATAATTTTAGAAGGTAACAAATCTTTGAAAATCGTATAAATCCATACACCGTTTGAGCCGTCGTGTGCGAGCCGATTTAAATATTCGTCGGGGTAATAGTCAACATCATCGCCAAGCTCTTCTTCAAAATTCGGCGGGCGGTTTATAGGCGCAAAAAAGCAATGCGTTATTCTTGAACGCATGTGAGGTGTTCGTACGGTCTCGCCAATAGGTAAAAAGGCCCCTTCTCGCCTTCTCATTTCATCTTCTATATATATAAGTCCGCGTCTTATGCCTTCGGTATCATTGGAAATGAGGATTGTTTTTTCACTATCGGTGATTATTTTGTACTCTTCAAAAACCGAAGTTTCACCTTTTTGTGTGATGATTGGGTAATGCTTGCCCGCAATTTCATAAACATTAAGAAAAACCTGAAAGTCGTTATAAGCGGTTACAAGGTTTTCGTCAACAAATTCCGCTATTACATAAATCCCATTTAAGGCTACTTCGCCTTCCTCTGCCCCTCTTTTTCCGAAATATGAAGGTTTTTCTGTGTGAACCGGTTTCTTAAGTTCTTCCACAAAAACTTTTTCGGGTTGATTGTATGTAAACGGATCTGTACAAATCGGTCGTTTCATATTTATTCCTTCATTCCTTTGTTACATCACAAAAGCTTGTTTCTTTAGTATATTCTCGCATAAGCAACACCTAAAGTCAATACAAAAAACCTTTGTTTTACAACCTGTAAGCTGAAATTATTTGTTTATGTTACAACAGTACTTTTGCGCTTTTCTTGTAAATTAAGTATTGAAATTTATAAAGTTATCGAATATAATTAACATGGTTAAAACAAAATTCAGGAGGATATATATGGCACGACATTACGGTATCGATATCAAGTGGCTGGCGGTTACCGCTTTCGAGATGCGCTTCGGAGATTTGACGGTCGTTACGGATCCGTATATTACAGAATGCAAAGGCACGAACCTTACTTATGAGGCTGTTGAAAACTGTGATATCATCTGTCTTAGTCACGCGCACTGGGATCATGTAACCGACATACCAAGGCTCATCAATAAATTTAACCCGAAGCTTTTGTGCGGTGATCAGACCGCTATGCCCTTGGCAAGATGGCTCAACTATAGTCCCAGCTATATTTACCCTATGTATCCGGATACCGAGCTTGATTTTGACAGTGTAAAAATACGGGCACTTTATGGAAGACACACCTATCTGCATGAAGGGTTTAATGACCTCTGCGCTCGCATTGAGTCTAATGATATCTGTCAAGCGGATGCGGGTATATCGTCATTACAAGCGGTGGGAAGTTTAGAGTATCGAAATTTTCTTTTCACCGCTCCGAACGGGACAAAATTATTAATCTGGGGTAACGACCCTACTGTAGAGCAAATCAATATTTGTAAGGCGCTTAAACCTGATATTGCTATCATCCAACGGTCAAAAATTTACGAAGAAGTCGTTAAAAAAGCGGAGTTTGCCGCCAAGATCGGATGTAAAGTGTTTATCCCTCATCATCATGATTTCAAAGGGATTGATGATCCAACGATGATTGAAAAATCCAAAGAAGAGTTTCTTCGTCGCGTGCCTGACGGAAAATTTATCAATCCCATTCATGGGGAATGGATTCATCTGTAATAGCAAAAACACGGCATACCAAACGGTATGCCGTGTTTTTGTGTTTGCAAGAGGAAGATTCGAACTTCCGACCATACCTTTGCGGTGCCCGAAATTCGCTGATCTCACTATCGTTCGGCAAATTTCGACCGCGGCAGAGGGCTTTTTGTTCGCTGTATCCGCCACCGGCGGCGCTCACAAACGCCCATAAGTTATTCGCCCTTCGGGCTCATAACCCTCACAAAAGTGGAAGTGCAAACTCATCTCTCGTAATAAGCAAAAATCACGGCACACAAAAGTGTACCGTGATTTTTGTGGCACGCTGCACCGATTTAGATATCATTTTAAACTCAACGATAAACTGCAATTTTACGGTTAGAATATTCCTTTGTTATATTTAATCATAGCTTTAAAACTTATAACGAGCCCTACAATAATACCAACAATCAAAATTGTAGTACCAACTAATATAAAGCCGTTGTTTTCGGTATATAGGGTTACAGTAGACAAAACGCTAAATATAATTATGCCGATGCCAACAATCATAGTACCCAATCCTACTTGTTTTCCAAAAGGCATCCTATCTTCTTCGGAAACACGTTGTCTATGATAAGAATGAAGGGTGGATATGTTTCCTCGCATATTTGAAATTCCAAGAACAATACATAAAACACCTACAAGAAAAGCAACAATATTGCTTGCCATAATACAACCTCCATCAAAGTCTTATTTATCCTTGAGCCTGTAATACTTGCTAAAGCGTCGCTTGTTGAAGATTATGAACTTGTGTTCCACTCCATTTTTCATACGGAAGATTGCGACGGGAAATACAATCCACTTCCAAGTAAGCTCTGCGATTTCATCAAGCGGTAATATAAGATTTCTGTATGCTTTATCTACTGTAAGCTTATTTGTTTTGTAAGTAACAGAAGCTTCATCAAGATATAAAGCACCGCCTAATATTCCGTTATGACACAAACTAAATATAAACGTTTTTCTCATTTGGTTCACCTATAAATTGGAATTTATTGTAATGTTGTTATTTCCGTTTTTTCTCAATAATAATACTCGATGTGATGGCGTATATGATGGCAATTATTGCAATCATCAATACCACATAAAGAATCCAATTTACTTCCAGCAAAAAGGAAAGTACAATTAACAAAAAAATCAAACCAACCAATAAAAAAACGATAGCCGATTGTCTATAATACGGCTTTTTATGCATCTTCTCTCGTTCTTGTTTGGATGCATAAATGTAGGCATTATTGAAAAGAAATCCCTTTTCCATAAAAGAACAGACACTCATAATAAACGCAAATACGGATATTGCGAAAAGAATGCTTGCGGCAATAATTTCTTTCATTATTAGCAACCTCCGTCAAATTTTCAATTTGTCTGACTTATTATATCGTAAAATTTTATAATTTTCAACTAATATCGATTTAAGATTTAGTTCAAGTCCTCCCCGAAAGCCGTTTTAAGCGGAGGATATCTATGGAGTTACACTTTAAAAATGGCACGAAAAAACCCAGAAACCGTTGTGGTTTCTGGGTTTTCCGAACCGATATCTTTTTCGGTTCGCACTGTTGGCACATCGCACCGAAAAAGATATCACCGAATTTTTAGGAAAATCCGCTTGTGACAAGGCTTTTTCGGACTTTTTTATATTTTTTCTCGGTGCGTGTCATAGTTGATGATCTTTCTTGTCCCTTTTTATTGAGAACCGAAAAAGATA
>JAZOBF010000011.1:0-2347 GCA_045595845.1 Acutalibacteraceae bacterium | reverse complement strand
TGCTGTTGCCCTGTTCTGCTCTGCTATCCATGCGGCGGCGGTTTCGCGGTCTGCGTCCGTCAATGCCGTAAATGCAGCCCTGCGGGTTTCTGTCGTGGTTTTCATAAAGATGCTCCTCTCATTGGGCGGGATTGACCGCGTTTGCGAAATTTGCCCTATTGACGGCGGACAAATAATATGATATCTTATCATCCGTGAAGGGCGCGGAATCCTCCGCCTGTGTTTTAACAGGAGTGGACAGTTCCGCGCCTTCCGCTTTGTATATGGCAATGCGGCTTATCACGGATGCGTGTACTTCGGAGCGCGGCGATGTTCCGCCTGTGTTTTCCTTGACGGTGAAGCGCACATAGAAATCACCCTGCGCATTGTGGAACTTCGCGATGTACTGGTGTACCGCTTCCATTGCGCGGCGTTTGTCCGCAATGGGAATCTTGCGGTTCGGTTCGCTCCACGCCCGTAGCGATTTTCTGTAGAGGTCTGCAAACGCCGCCGCTATTCCGTGAATATCTACGCCGCTCATGTAGAGCATCTTGCCTACGCTTGCGGCGGGAAAGGTCGCCAAGCGTCCGTCCGCATCGTTTCGGACAAGCCCGAAAGCGTGAAACACGCGCTTCATTTCGCGGCGGTCGCGCAAGTGGTCTGCCCGTGATATGTCGATTATCGGCATTGCGTCAATCGCCGCCGGGTTTGTAATGTCGTACCAGTCTGCAAATTCCGATCTCATGCCATTACCCTTTGCTGTCTAATCCACTTTGCCGCCGTCTTTCGCCCTGCGGGCGACAATGCCGTAAACGCCGCGTAGAACGCCTCCAGGCGCGTTTCTGTGCTTGGGGGCGTGGTTGTGTTGTCTGCCGCGTCCGTCTGCTCTGCGGGGCTTGTGGCCGCGTCTGCGTCGATTGTCTCGCCCGTGATCGCGGGAAGGTTGCCAACGGCATTTGCAAGCGCGTCTGTTCTCGCGTGGAAGTAATGCGCGGTCATCATCGGATTTGAATGCCCTACAATCGATTGCACAAGTGCAAGCGGCGCACCCGCGTTGCCCATGAGTGATACGAAAGTATGCCGGAGCGAATGAAAGCCAACTTTTGCAACGGCGTTTGCATAGCCTTTAACCTCTGCGCGTGTCCTAAATCCGGCAAGTTCAAATGTTCGCTGTATTCTGTCCGTTACGGCGGCTCTGTCTCGCGTGTATGTAGCCGCTATTCCCGGCATAAGATAGCCGGTTCTCTCTGTGTGCGGAGTTTCCTCTAAAATGGCATACAGTGCTGGATGTAGTGGAATCTCCACTACTGTTTTATTCTTCTTCGTCTTTCGCGGCGTTGTCACAATCACACGGCGCATCATGTCAACAGTCCCCCAATCCATTAGGGCGCAATCACCCAAGCGCAAGCCTGTGTAGATGCCAAGCGCGAATAATACCCGCATTTCGCCCGTAAGGGTTGAGCAAACGCGGGTTAATTCCTCTATTGTAAGGGCGCGTCGCCCGTTTTCGTCTGATTGCGGTTTGCGTCTTACACTATCCCAAGGGTTGTTGCTGCATCGCGCCTTTTCGCCCAATGTCCTCCAAACGGCGCGGAGTATGGTAGCGTACTTGTTGTAGGTGTTGGGGCTGATCGTCTTTCCAAAGTCCGAAAGAAACGCAACGGCAATCTCCTTTGACACTTGCCGCATTTCCGTTGCCTCGGGGTAGTGTTCCGCCATCCATGCGACGAATCGCCCGATTTGCAACTCATATTGGCGCATTGTGTCGCTTCCGCTTTTCTGCGGCCTGTCGGGGCTGTTCTCATACGCATCAAACATATCCGCGAGGGAAAGCGCGGGGCGTGAATCTTCGAAACGCTGTATTTCAGCCTTTACCCCCTGTAGTCGTTCAAGGTCGCGTTTTATGTCCTTTTCGGCGGACATGAGCGCGTTCCCCTCTGTGAGATCGCGCAACTTCGCCCTTGCATCGTCAATGCTTTCGGCGGCAACCATCTGCGACTTGCGCAACCGCTTGCCCTGTGGCGTGTAGACATACCACCGCGCAAGCCACTTGTCGCCGCGCTTTTCGAGTGTGCCTGTGTTGTTCGCGCGGCGGCGTCCGTTCGCGCCGTGCGCCTTGCCGCTATCGCCTTTTTTGCGTCCCATTGTAGCCGCCTTTCTTTATGTTCCCTTATCTGCCCATATTATACCAAAATACGGATAAATCGGCAAGGGTAATCCACCATTAGCCACTAAATTTTGATTATACCCCTGTAAATACGCATTTCTTGGCAGACTGTAAATCTGCTGGCTTACGCCTTCGGTGGTTCGAATCCATCTCCACCCACACAGAACACTGCGGAAATAGCTCAGTTGGTAGAGCACGACC
>JAZOBF010000010.1:0-11462 GCA_045595845.1 Acutalibacteraceae bacterium | reverse complement strand
GCTTTTTAATGAATAATGAATGATGAATAGTGAAGGTGTCGCCTGACGGCGACGGATTTTGAGGGGAATCTGTGAAACGAGGTAGGCGTTGAAAGAAGCGGCGAGCCGCAGGGCGAGCCTGTTCAAAGAGTCGAGGTAGGGACAAATCGAACTGCTCGCCGCCAGGCGTTATTCTAATTCGAAGGCGCCGGTATACAGGCGGTAATAGTTGCCGCGTTGGGCAATGAGTTCATCGTGCGTGCCACGCTCGATGATTCGTCCTTTATCCAGTACCATGATGACATCCGAGTTCTGTACCGTGGACAGACGGTGCGCAATGACGAATACCGTTCTGCCGTGCATGAGTTGGTCCATGCCTTGTTGCACCAAGGCTTCGGTATGGGTGTCAATGCTGGAGGTCGCTTCGTCCAAGATCATGACGGGCGGATCGGCAACCGCCGCGCGGGCGATGGATAACAGTTGCCGCTGTCCTTGCGACAGGCTGGCACCGTCAGCGGTGAGTACCGTCTGATATCCCTCGGGCAGACGCTCGATGAAATCGTGCGCGTTGGCGAGTTTCGCGGCGGCGTATACTTCCTCGTCGGTGGCGTCGAGTTTCCCGTAACGGATGTTGTCCATCACCGTACCCGTGAACAGGTTGACATCCTGTAACACCACGCCGAGCGAACGGCGCAAATCGCTTTTGCGAATTTTATTGATATTAATACCGTCGTAACGGATTTTACCGTCCGCAATATCGTAAAAACGGTTGATGAGATTGGTAATGGTAGTTTTACCCGCACCCGTTGCACCGACAAACGCCACTTTTTGTCCCGGACGCGCGTACAGCGAGACATCGTACAACACCTGCTTTTCGGGTACATACCCGAAATCAACGCCGTCCAAGGTCACATCACCGCGAACGGGAGTGTAGGTGATGCTGCCGTCTTCGTGCGGGTGACGCCATGCCCATTCTCCCGTACGCTCGGCGGTTTCGACAAGCCCGCCGTCTTCGGATTTCACTTTGACCAAGGTGACATAGCCGTCATCCTGTTCGGGTTGTTCATCCATCACCGCAAAAATGCGCTTGGCACCCGCCAATGACATAATGACCGTGTTGATCTGCTGCGAGATTTGGTTAATGGGCATCGTGAAGTTTTTGCTTAAGATGAGGAACGAGGCAATGGCGCCCAGCGTGATGCCCCCGATACCGAACGAGGCGAGCGTACCGCCAACCGCCGCGATGAGGACATATTGCAGGTGTCCCATGTTGTTGGTGACGGGGCCCATGATGTTGGCAAATTTATTGGCTTCGGTCGCGTTGTGGCACAGGTCGTCGTTGAGTTTATCAAAGTCCGCTTTGGCAATGTCTTCATGGCAGAATACCTTGACCACTTTCTGCCCTTGAATCATTTCTTCAATATATCCGTTCACTGCGCCGACAGCTTGTTGTTGTTTGACAAAATAGCTGCCCGAGCGCGACGCAATCTTTTTGGACAGCGTCACGGTAAGCATCGTGAACAGCAACACGAACAGGGCGAGTTGCCAGCTCGTCGTGACCATGGCAATCAACACCGATACGATGGTGATGAGCGAGTTGATCGCTTGCGGAATGCTTTGTGAAATGGTCTGACGCAAGGTGTCGGTATCGTTGGTGTAGCAACTCATGATGTCGCCGCTCAAATGCGTGTCGAAATACCGCACGGGGAGCGTCTGCATGTGACGGAACAGGTCGTCGCGAATGCGTTTCATCACGCCTTGTGATACCGATACCATAATGAGGTTGTACGAAAGTGTGGAGACGATACCGAGCAGGTAGAATCCGCCGACCTTCAAAATCGCACCGAACAGTTCGTCGAATAAATCAACACCGTTCGTCACCATGGGGGCAATGTAATCGTCAATGAGCGTGCCCAAAAACAGCGAGCCTTGCACATTGGCAATCGCGCTGACGGCGATGCAGATGACCACAAAGAGAAAGGGAATCAGATTCGGCAGAAACACCACTTTTAACAAACGCGCCGCCGTGCTTTTATCCAGTTTCGGGCGAGGGCCCATCGACGCCATGCGGTTTCCGGGACCGCGGGGCATGGGCGGTTGTTTGGCAGGTGCACTCATTGTTCCTCGCCCCCTTTCAGTTGCGAACGGTATACGCTTTGATAAATGTCGCTGGTTTTCAGCAATTCTTCGTGTGTGCCGACCGCGCTGATGGCACCGCCGTCCAGTACGAGAATCATGTCCGCCTCTTGTACCGAGGCGATACGCTGGGCAATGATGAGTTTCGTGGTAGACGGAATCTCCTCACGGAATGCTTTGCGGATGAGCGCGTCGGTACGGGTGTCCACCGCACTGGTGGAATCGTCCAAAATCAGGATTTTCGGTTTTTTGAGTAAGGCGCGCGCAATACACAGACGCTGTTTTTGACCGCCCGATACATTGGTGCCGCCTTGCTCGATGACGGTATCGTAACCGTCAGGGAAGCTCTCGATAAAATCGTGGGCCTGTGCCAGCTTGCACGCGTGCATGAGCTCTTCATCCGTCGCGTCGGCGTTGCCCCAACGCAGATTGTCTTTAATGGTGCCCGAAAACAACACATTCTTTTGCAGTACCATCGCGACATTATCACGCAGCACGGTCAGGTCGTACTCGCGCACATCTATACCGCCGACCGACAGCGTACCTTCGCTGACATCGTATAAGCGGGGAACGAGCTGGACGAGCGTCGATTTCGAACTGCCCGTACCGCCGATGATGCCGACCGTCGTCCCCGACGGAATGTGCAGATTGATGTTCGCCAAAGCGGGACGGCTGTCAGGTCCGCCGTAACGGAAGGTAACATTCTCAAACCGAATGTCGCCCGAGGCGACTTCCCGCACGGTGCCGCCCTCGATGGTGCTTTTCTCCCTCAACACCTCGGTGACGCGCTGTGCCGCCGCGCGGGACATGGTAATCATGACGAGAATCATGGACAGCATCATCAGACTCATTAAAATTTGTTGAATGTAAGTAAACAGGCTCATCAGCTCGCCCGTCGTCATGCCGGTATTAGCGGCGATGAGTTTGGCACCGAACCACGAAATCAGCAGAATACAGGTATACATACTAATCTGCATCAGCGGTGAATTGAATGCCAGTAAGCGTTCCGCCGTGCAGGAATCCTTGTAGATTCCATCGGAGCTTTCCTTGAATTTTTCGGTTTCGTGGTTTTCACGCACGAAGGTCTTGACTACGCGTACACCGCGCAGATTTTCCTGTACGACCGTGTTTAAACGGTCGTATTTTTTGAACATCCGCAAAAAGACGGGATGGGCAAAGCGGATGACCAGATACAGACCGACCGCCATGAACGGCACCACCGCCACGAAGATGAGTGCCAATTTCGCATTCACCGAAAACGCCGCAATGAGCGAGAAAATAAGCAGAGCGGGGGAGCGTACCGTGATGCGGATAATCATCTGAAACGCGTGTTGCAGATGCATGACATCGGTGGTCATACGGGTGATGAGTGATGCGGTGGAAAATTTATCAATGTTTGAGAACGAATACTCTTGCAGAGCATAATACATATCGTGGCGCAGATTACGCGCAAAACCCGATGACGCGATTGCCGCGTGCTTGCCCGACAGGACACCGCATAACAGCGATAACAGCGCGCAGAGCGCGAGAATACCGCCGCACAGCCACACATAACGCATATTCCCTTTTTCAATGCCGTTGTCAATAAGATACGCCATTAACAGCGGGATGACTACCTCCAGCACGGCTTCGCCCGTGACAAATAACGGCGCTAAAACGGCGTTTTTTGTATATTGCCGTATGCTTTTGGCAAGTTGTTTGATCATCCGATCGCCCCCCGTGAAAAATCTTTTTCTATTATAGAAGTTTAAAACATATGTGTCAACGAAAAAAAGGTAAAGTTTTTGTGAATAGAACGGCACCGCACGCGCACGATAAGGATGAGGTGGAAGTATGAGAGATTTGGGGATTGATTTGGGAACGGCGAATACGCTCGTTTATGTCAAAGGAAAAGGTATCGTTATGCGCGAACCGTCGGTGGTGGCGGTAGATAAACGGCGGCGGCAGATTATTGCCGTGGGGCGGGAAGCGTTCCGCATGGTGGGACGCACGCCCTCGTCGCTTTCGGCAATCCGTCCGCTCAAGGACGGCGTGATTGCGGATTTTGACATGGCGGCGGAGCTGATTAAGTATATGATTCGACATCCGATGAAAGGACAACTGACGGTCCGTCCCCGCGTGACGGTGTGTATCCCGTCGGGGGTGACCGAGGTGGAGAAGCGTGCGGTGGAAGATGCCGCACGCAGTGCCGGCGCGCGGTCGGTCACCTTGATTGAAGAACCGATGGCCGCCGCCATCGGGGCGGGGTTATCGGTCAGCGAGGCGCGAGGATGCCTGATTGCGGATATCGGCGGCGGGACATCGGAAGTGGCCGTCATCTCGCTCGGCGATATTGTTACCAAAACCTCCGTGCGTACCGCGGGGGATGAGTTTGACGAGGCGATTCGCCAATATGTCAAAGAGCGGCATCAGTTGCTCATCGGGGAACGAACCGCTGAAGATATCAAAATTCGTATGGGCTCGGCGTATCCGGTTGAGGAGGAGAGTGCCATGATGGTCAAAGGACGGCATATCGTGGATGGGTTGCCGAAAACGGTGGTGCTCACCTCCGAAGAGGTACGGGATGCCTTGCGCGAACCCGTGCGCGAAGTGGTTGCCGCCATCCGTGTAACGCTGGAAAGTACACCGCCTGAACTCGCGGCGGATATTTTGGAGGGCGGTATCGTGTTGACGGGCGGCGGTGCCTTGTTACAGGGACTGGATTTGCTCATCGGAGAGGAAACGGGTGTGCCGGTACGGGTGGCGGATGCGCCGCTCGATTGTGTTGCCAACGGAACGGGTAAATGTCTTACAAAACGGTAGGGGTATTCGCGCTCGGCGCGTTGGTAATCGCTTTGGGCATCGCCCTTCGTGTAAGCGGACTCGGCGGGACGCTGTTGACACCCCTGCAAAGCGGGGTCAGTGCCGCCGCCGAGTGGGTGACCGAACGGCTTGAGTTCGGATACCGTGAAAAATACGAAGCGGCGCAAACCGAGCTGGATACCCTTCGAAGCGCGTTGGCGGAACAAGAGGACGCGGTGCACACCGCCGCGTTTTACCGACAGTTTTTGGAGCTGAAAAACACCCGCTCCTCGTTTTCATTCTGCGAGGCACGGGTGATTGCCGCAAAAGAAGACAGTTTTACCATCAATGTCGGTACGGTGGACGGTGTTTCGGACGGACAACCCGTGATGACGGTATCGGGATTGGTGGGCGTGATTGCCGAGACGGGACTTAACTGGGCGCGGGTGCACACGCTGTCGCACAAAGCCGTCAAGGTGAGCGTGGTATGCACGCGCACCGCCGAGGTTGCCGATATGAGCGGCGGGACGGTGCGTTTGTCCCGTGACACTAACGCGACGGGCGGTGACAGCGTGATGACATCGGGGTATGGCGGTGCGTATCCGCGCGGGCTTATCATCGGTCAGTTACAGACGGTGACGGCAGATACGGGTGGATTATCAAAAACGGCGGCGGTGCGTTTGTTTGCTGAATTGCCGACGCGGGTGATGGTGGTGACGGAGTTTTAATGCAAGATCCTGTCAAACGCTTGCTTAGATATTACCGCACGGCGGCGGTGTGGGGGACGGCGTTGCTCGTTGCCGCCTTTCTCCAAAATTTGCCCGTTTTCGGCGGCAGAGTGTGGTTACTGCCGTTCATTCCGCTGATAGCGGGGTGGCGGCGCGGACGGGTGACGGGGTTGTTCGTCGGTATCGTTGCCGGTTTTTTACATGACTGGACCGCCGAGGGATTGTTCGGTGTCGCGGGGGTGGTGTTCGGTGCGGCAGGGTATTTGAGTGGGGTGGTTTTCGGATGAAACGGCTGACAGCGGTGCTGATGGTACCGCTTTTTATTTTTACCGTGTATGCGGGACGGCTTGTGTGGCTTCAGGGCGTACGCGGCGACTATTACGCCGCACTCAAAGCCGAGCGCGTGGCGGCAAGTGTGTCCACGCCCGCCGCCAGAGGCGATATTCTTGACCGTAACGGCGTGCGGTTATCACGCGACCGCGCGGGGGTGCGGGTGATACTCGGCGGTGGGATTTCCCGCGAATATGCGGTGGAATTGTTAACCGAGTTGGGCGAGCGTGTCAGTGCGCGGGGCGATGTCTTGTGTGACGATATTTCCGAGCGAACGGCGGCGGTGTTGCGGGAAAATCCTACAAAATATGCGGGGCTGAAAACCGAGCTCGTTCCCATTCGCACCTATGAAGCGGGGGATACGGCGGCACATATTTTGGGAACGGTGGGGCCCGTGTATGCCGAGGAGTACGAAACACTCAAAGAAAAAGGCTATCATGTAACCGACCGTGTCGGCAAAAGCGGTATTGAGGCGGCATTAGAAGACAAGCTCCGCGGTCAGGACGGTGCGCGTATCACGCTTGCGGACGGGACGGTGCGGGTGCGCGAGGCAAAGGCGGGCGTATCGGTGGAACTCACCCTCGACAGCGTATTGCAGAAAACAGCACAGAGGATTATCACCGAAACCATGGCGGCGTTACGAAACGCGAAAGAGCCGCTTTCCGGACAGGATGTGAAAAGCGGCTCGGTGGTACTGTTAGATGTGCGAAACGGCGGTGTGCTGGTGTGCGCATCCTGTCCGACTTACGATTTGTCAACCTATTCCGAAAACTATAACGCACTCGCCGCCGATGCAGCACAGCCGCTCTTTAATCGTGCGTTGTACGGTACCTATCCGTGCGGATCGGTCATCAAACCGGCGGTGGCAATTGCGGGAATCAGCGAAAAGTTGACGGTAGAGTGTACCTGTGACGGTGTGTATCGCTACTACGAAGCGGTGGGGTTTGCTCCGAAATGCATGGGACGCCACGGCACCGTGGATGCCGTGACGGCACTTAAAAAATCGTGCAATGTGTATTTTATGGACCTCGGACGGTTGCTCGGCATTGATACGCTCAATCGGTATGCGGCGGCGTTCGGTTTGGGACAAAAAAGCGGTATCGAGGTGGGCGAGGCGCGCGGCGTGCTTGCGTCCCCTGCGACAAAAAACGGAGCGTGGGTGGCGGGGGATACCTGTCAGTGTGCCATCGGGCAGATGGACGAGCGGTTTACGCCCATTCAGCTTGCCGCTTATGCCATGACACTCGCAAACGGCGGTGTGCGGTATCAAACGCACTTGGTATCGCGGTTCTTGCAATACGACGGGACGGTGGAGAGCGTGTACGAGCCGCGCGTGCTTTCCACGGTCGCGATGAGCGACACGGCGAAAAAAACTGTTCGCGAGGGAATGGAACAGGTGGTCAAAAAAGGCGGAACTGCCTACGAGGCATTTCGTGACGCATCCTACACGCTTGCAGCCAAGACGGGGACCGCGCAAAACGGGACCAATCGCTCAGACCACGGCGTGTTTATCGCGTACGCGCCCGCTGACAACCCACAGGTAGCCATCAGCGTCGTGATGGAAAACGGTACCTCCGCGGCGGCATCTGCCGTCGCCAGACGGGTGTTAGATGCATATTTTGCGGAATAAGCAACGCCCTCACCGTGCGGTGAGGGCGTTGCTTATTTCACCAACCGAAACACGCGGTAGGGTTTTCCTTGCTTTTTGCATTGCTTGATGGTATAAATCGTGCCGTGAGATACCCCGTCCCAAAACGCGAGTACCATGTCCGCGTGTGCGACAATTTGGTCATTGCGCTTGAGGGGGGCAGACCGCCCGTAGCGGTCATAATCGGGATAAAATTCCGTGAGCTTGAGACCGTGCGACAGGGCAAATTCCCGTGCATAGGTGTCCACACCGCGCGCACCGCCCGATACGATTTCGGTGCATTGCGGGGGAATCAGATTTTCAAGCGGTATCCGGGTGATGGTGCGTGAACCGACAATGGCAATTTTCATGATTATCAACTCCTGCCGACAGTATACAACAGAACACATGTTCTTGTCAAGAAAAAGTTTTGGACAAAAAAATAAAGAGGCGGTCACTTGACTGCCTCTGTTGTGTTTGTAAACTGTGCGTCCACCAACTGCCCGTCGCGGTAGGTGAGTGTCAGCGTGAAAAACGGATCGCCGCGCTCAAGTGCTTGCAGAAATGCCGTATCCCCCTCCCACATGGGATAGCGGGCAAGGTCGGTCTTGGGAATCCAACGCAGTTCACCCTCGTCACACGCGTGCAGTTCTCCCGTCCAGTCGGTGGCGGTGAACAGATGCATGCGTTCCGTGCCGTCACGGTCGGATAGAAAATCCACCACACCGCGATAGGTACACGCCGTCAGCGAAAGTCCTGTTTCTTCCAACACCTCGCGCTGTACGCAGTCAAGCGGCGTTTCGTTTGTTTCGAGTTTACCGCCCAAGCCAATCCACTTACCCGCATTTACATCGTGCGGCTTTTTATTGCGGTATAACATTAAGTAGCAACCGTCGCGCTCAAGGTAACACAATGTCGTTTCTCTCATCCGTGCCGCCTTACCCGCCGTTGCTCAATCACGATACCCGCAATGGTCACGGGCAGCGAACGAATCTCATCGTTGGAAAACGAGCGAATCTCGTAGGCGGGATTGAGAGGACGCAGTTGAATACCGCTTTCCGTTACCGTTAACCGCTTGAGCGTGGCATCGGCGTTGCCGATATACGCCACCACATCGTCACCCGTTTGCGCCGTTTGTTGTACGCGCAAAATCACGATATCGCCGTCGCGGTATTCGGGAAACATACTGTCACCCGTCACGAGCAGACCGAAATACTCATACCCGTCCTGTACGGTATGCCCCGACAGGTCGATTTCTTCAATAATATCCGTGACCGCCTCAATCGGAACGCCCGCCGGTACGCGGCCAAGCACCGGGATACGCCGTGAACAGGAAGGCAGTTGAACCGGTTTCACATTATGCACATCCGCCGATAGGGGGGAAGAGGTGTCCCGCAGTACCGCTCGGGGAGTTTGAAAATATGCGGTAATGCGTGCGGTTTCTTCCGCAGTCGGCGCAACGCCCGCCAACAATTGCCCGACGCGACCGTGCGACAGGTGCAACTCATCCCCCAAACGGTCGGGAGTACACCCTTGTGAAAGGCACCATTGCGACAACATGTGCGAAAATGCCGTCGCGTGTGAGGTGGTTTCGGTTCCTTCCGCTAACAGATCCCCCGCCGGTATGCCGAAATAGTCCGCCATGCGCTTGATTGCCGTCATGCGCGGTGTCTTTGAACCGTTTTCCCAGGTGGATACCGCCTTATCACTCACGCCTGCGATGGTTCCCAGCTCCCGCTGTGTCAGTTCGTGCAACTCTCTCAGCCGCCGAATGTTATCGCCAATTGTCATACGGGTGCCCCCTCTCTTATCTTCTATTATACACCAAAAGTAGAAAAACGCAAGAAATTTCTACTTTTCTCTTGACATTCTACCAAAAGTAGAGTATAATAGGGGTAACCTGAAGGCGACCATGGCAGGTCGTCTCCTTTTTTGCTCTACATATCTACTTTTAGTAGAGCGGACGGGTAAAAGAAAGCGAGGGATTGGGAAATGTCAAACCGGATTTTGAAAGAAAGTATTTGTACGAGTGCCACGATTGACGGAATCGGGTGGTTTGAGGAAGTGTGCTTTTATCGGTTAATCGTTCAGTGTGACGATTACGGGCGCATGGATGCACGGCCGTCACTTCTCAAGTCGCGGTTGTTTCCGTTGCGCGAGGATATTGAGAGCGATACCGTAAAGCAGGCGGTGAACACGCTTGCGAATGCCGGTCTTGTCTTGTTATACGAGGCACAGGGACAACCGTATTTGCAACTGCTGACATGGGAAAAACATCAGCGCGTCCGCAACAAGCGAAGTCGTTTTCCCGCGCCGTATCCCGATGATGACGGACAAACGGCAGACAGTTGACGGCGGGTTGTCAGCTATAATCCGTATCCTAATCCGTATTCTTATCCATATCCTTTCTTTAATCCGTATCCCAACGCGCCGAAAGTTTTCAACATTCCACACGGTTTCCACACGCGGTTAACCGTACGCCGAAAGGAGGCATTTGATGTGCGTGATATGCGGACGGGTGTTTTGCCCCGTAAACTGTCCCGAATATGATCCCCAAAACGATCCGTGGGTATCGGGGTTTTGCGAGGTGTGCGGGACGGCATTGTATGAGGACGGGATAACGGTATGCGAGCGATGTGAGGAGTATGAGTCGAAGCCCTCTGTTTAACAGTCAAGACAGGCGGTTTTTCTTTTTGATACTGCACTCTACTTTCAGTGGAGCGGACACGGAGAGGGGCGAGGCGCGTGTAGGAGAGGAACACCTCCTTAGTTGAGGGAGGGGGATCGCCGCAAGGCGCGGGGTGTCGCATTGCCACCCCTAACACAAAAATCGTGGTAAAGACAAGGAGACATAAAAATGGCATTAAGTGACAAAGCACAGGAATTGAAAACGGAAATGCAACGGGTGGTAGCGGATACGCGGGAGCTTGAAGCGGTGGAATCGGAATGGCGGGAATTATTATTCCTTGAAGAGGAACGCCTATGCGACGCAACCGACGAGGAACTGCCCATCATCACGGAACTGTTTGCCGAGCGTGCGGCTCTTCGCAAAATCTTGGCAACACACCAACTACATAACATCGTGCGGTTGCAACACGCGCCGCTTTCCGCATTACAACGACGGATTATGCGGTTGCGATATGTCAAAGGGAACACATGGCGTGACATCATAGGTGTCCTGAACAAGACCAAACAATATCTGCTCCGCGAACACAACAAAGCCCTGGAAATACTGGCAAAACAGCCACAAAAATAAACCGTCTGCGGGACTTGAAGGTGACTGCCGTGAATGTGCTATACTGCGACGAAGTTTGAAAAAGGTGACAGGTGCACACCTTGCCGCAATATCGCGCGTTTCTTTTTTGTCCGAGCGTTCTACTTTTAGTGGAGCGAACACAAAAAGGGGCGAATTGGGTATAAATGGGGGAGAGAGTGCACCGTGCACACCAATCAAAACATCCCTATCTGTACGCTCTACTTTCGGTGGAGCGGACAGAATAAAAGTGCGAAAAATTAGAATAGGGGTGTTGTGAGAGTGGCGTGGAGAGTGGTGTTGAGAGCGGCGTGGAGATTAGAGGAAGCGGTCTACCGTAGGGTAGACCTGTTCACACGGTCGTGGCAGAAACCAATCGAAATGAAAAAGCGTTTTATCGGACACAACAATCAAACGCCCCTATCCGCGCGCTCTACTTTCGGTGGAGCGGACAGGATAAAAGCGCGAGAAATTAGAGTAGGGGTGTTGTGAGAGTGGCGTGGAGAGTGGTGTTGAGAGCGGCGTGGAGATTAGAGGAAGCGGTCTACCGCAGGGTAGACCTGTTCACACGGGCGTGGCAGAAACAAATCGAAATGAAAAAGCGGTTAAGTCGGAGGCCAAGCGGACT
>JAZOBF010000009.1:0-75851 GCA_045595845.1 Acutalibacteraceae bacterium | reverse complement strand
GTCCTTGCGCTGTACGCGCATGCCAAACGCTACGTTGTCCTCCACGTTCAAGTGCGGAAACAGCGCGTAGCGTTGGAAAATGGTATTGACCTGACGTTTGTGTGCCGGCAGGTCGGTCATGTCCTTACCATCAAAAAAGACATTGCCGCTGTCGGGGAAAACGAAGCCGCCGATAATGCGCAGCGTTGTCGTCTTACCACAGCCGGACGGGCCAAGCAGCGTGACAAACTCTCCGTCTGAGATGTTGAGGTTTAACCCATCCAACACCTTTTCCCCGTCAAATGAAACGGTAATGTCCTTGAGTGAAATAATTTCTTTAGTTTGCATAACAGCATCCCCCTTTGCGGTGTATATACAGCGTACTGCTGTATACAAAAGTTTCCCATGAACCCCATGGAAGGAAACCGCGATACTTTGAGCAACGCCCTCCGCAAAGGGTTTTTCACAGCCGTCAGAAGACCGCGGCTGCGGCGATGCCTCATATCGCTTTTGATTGTGCCAAGATGCGTGTTATCGGGTGATAACAACGAATATCACTATACCGATTTTTATAGGTAATGTCAATATATTTTACGGTTTTTCTGAAATTTGGCGAATTATGGCAAAAAAAGCAGAAAAAATGCTAGGATTTTTTCTGCTTTTCTCGTTATTTCTTAATATTTTTCCAGTATTCTTCAAACGATTGCTCGGTTTTGTTATCACCGGGCACATAGTATACGGCGTCCTTGAGAGTATCCGGTAAGTATTGTTGTTTTACCCAGTGATGCGGATATGAGTGCGGGTATTCGTAAAACTGGCCCTTACGCGAAGCATCCTCGCCGTCGTAATGCTTGTTCTGCAAGCAACGGGGAATCGACCCGGCTTTCCCCGCTCGAATATCGGCAAGTGCAGCATCGATCGCCGCCTCACCCGAATTGGATTTAGGCGCTCGCGCGACCAAAATGACCGCATCCGCGAGCGGGATACGCGCTTCCGGCAAACCGACCTGTAAAGCACAGTCTACAGCCGCCTTTACAATAGGAATAATCTGCGGATACGCAAGGCCCACATCTTCCGCGGCACACACTACCAACCGACGGCATACCGAAGGCAAATCGCCCGCTTCAAGCAGGCGCGCCAAATAATGTACGGCAGCGTTTTCATCCGAGCCGCGCATGGATTTTTGAAAGGCGGACAGCAGATCATAATGCTCGTCACCGTCTTTATCGTACCGCATGGCGCTCTTTTGCGCGACCTCGCGGGCAGTATCCATCGTAACGATGATCTCACCGTTCTCATTCGGTTTCGCGGCTAAAACGCTGAGTTCGACAGCGTTCAGTGACTTGCGCACATCTCCGCCGCATCCTTGTGCGATGCACAGGACAACCTTATCATCAGCGGTGATGTTTCTCCCCTGTTCTTCCGCCAAAAAAGCAAAGCCGCGGCGCACAGCATCGGCAGCCTCGTCTACCTCAACCGTTTTGAATTCAAACACGGTAGAACGGCTTAAAATAGCGCTGTAAACATAAAAATACGGGTTTTCGGTGGTAGACGCAATCAAGGTAATGTTGCCGTTTTCGATATGTTCAAGTAAGGTCTGTTGTTGTTTCTTGTTAAAGTACTGAATCTCGTCCAAATACAATAAAATACCGTTAGCACCTGCTAAGGTATCCACCTCATCGAGCACGGCACGAATGTCCGCAGTAGAGGCTGTGGTGCCGTTAAGCTTATGTAAGCGCATGGAAGTGCGCTGTGCAATAATCCGCGCAAGCGTGGTTTTCCCCACACCTGACGGCCCGTAAAATATCAAATTTGGAATCTTACCCGATTCAATAATGTTGCGCAACGCCTTGCCCTCACTGAGCAAATGACGCTGACCGACCATGTCGTCCAGCGTGTTCGGACGCATGCGATCTGCTAACGGTGCCATACTCTTCACCACCTTTTCTACTATCATACTTGTTTTACCACTATTATGCAAGTCTCTTTTACATTGACAGGCAAATTTCGTCATGCTACACTGTTAACAGAGGTGAAAACCATGACGAAAAAAGAGCTGGCACTGTTCGCCGTACAAAAACTAAAAGAACAATACCCCGGCGCACAATGTTCACTGCATTCGCAAAACGCCTTACAATTACTGATTGCCGTACGGTTATCGGCACAGTGTACCGATGCGCGCGTAAACTTAGTAACACCCGCATTGTTTGAACGATTTCGTACTTTAGATGATTTTGCCGACGCCGCGCCTGAAGAGGTCGAACCGTATATTCATTCTTGCGGCCTGTATAAGACAAAAGCGAAGGATATTGTGGCAATGGCGCAACAGATACGCGACAATTTTGGCGGAATGGTACCCAACACCATCGACGATTTACTATCCTTGTCGGGCGTCGGCCGCAAAACCGCCAATCTTATTTGCGGAGATGTTTACGGTATGCCGGGGGCGGTGGTGACGGATACCCATTGTATTCGCATCACCAATCGGTTGGGATTGTGCAACACAAAGGATCCCCGCAAGGTAGAGGACCAACTTCGAAAACTGTTGCCGCCAAGCGAAAGTAACGATTTTTGTCATCGTTTGGTACTGTTCGGCCGAGAAATTTGCGAAGCGCGCTCACCAAAATGTGCCGACTGTCCGTTGTCCGTATATTGTAAAGGCAAGGTCATTTGACCTTGCCTTTTTTGTTTAGTGCACGGTATATGGGTACTACACACAAACTCAGCCCGCCCCATAAAGTGCTGTAAAGTAAACATACTTGTCCTTTAAAATTAGCGGGCATATGACTGTAATCCCACACATTCAGTTTCAAGCGACGATTCAGCAGACAGCCGCTGACATATTCCACCGCCGTCACCATGGCGGAACAGACGGTTCCGATAAGCAAACGGCTATGACGGTGTAAGCGAGTGCCAATACTGCCGATAAGATGGAAACAGGCACCGCCGACCAAGAACATCGACCAGTGGCTGCGTCCTCGCCACACAATTTCCAACAAGGTATACGCTCCCCCGCCGATACAAAACAATCGAATAAATTTATGCATACATAACACCTCTTGATTAGTGTTGCTCGTATACAGAAAAATACACCGCCCTGAGACGGTGTATTTTTTATCGTTTCACATATTTAAGCGGATCTACCAAAGAACCGTTTTTAATCACTTCAAAGTGAAGGTGGGGCCCCGTGGAATAACCGGTACTGCCCACGTTACCGATATATTGGCCCTGGGCGACCTTATCCCCTGCTTTAACCTTCAATTTACTGCAGTGTGCATAGCGCGTCTTAAAGCCGTTACCGTGATCAATCAGCACATAATTACCCCAACTGCTGTGGTACTTCGCTTCAATGACTGTACCACCATCCGAGGCAATAATAGGTTTTCCGTTGGTACTGCCGTTCGCAATATCAATTGCCCCGTGCATAGCGCCCCAACGATTGGCAAAATACGATGAAATTTGCTTGGTATACGGAAGCGGCCAAATAAAGGTGCCTGTGGCTTTGCCGTCACCGAATTCGGACCCATCACTGTATTTCTGGGCCCCGATTAAAACGAGTCGATCAACGGCGGTCTGTATGATTTCGGTTGACACTACCGCTTCATATTTTTTAACGCCATTTACAAAAATCTTCTGTGCATGTACTCGTTGCTTGCCGTTCTTTCCTGCTTGACGCACACTCTCATACCCGAGCGGCAATGTGTCGGTTTCCTGATAGATCGTCTTGTACTTAATCGTCTCGGTATATTCGAAATTCTGCATGGTTTTGACGGTAAGCGTTTTAAGGTAGGCGTTCATACGCTCGGCGGTGGTCAACGACGAAGACGGATACATACCCTCCAATATCTGAACTTGGGAGAAAAATCCCACCTCATCTACCGAATCGGTTTTATGTGCTGACAACACCGTTTCCATTTGCGCTTGCAACTCACGGGATTCCTGCAAAGCGCCGTGAAATACACCGTCCACATACAGTCCTGCCGCCTGTGTCAAATCCTTTCCCACTACCTGCATAATGCGGTCAGCGACATCTTGTTCACCGATTGTGGTGTCTGCGTTTAGCACCTCAACATGCATGAGGGGAGATTTTTCCACCGTGAAAGAATCATCGGCATTGATAACATTGTTACGCACAATCGCGGCGGCATTGGCATACACACTTTCGTCAGCAATATAACCGATAGAAGTGCCCTGATAGTGTAGTGCCAACGCAAAGTCAGCACCGATCCAATATTGTACGGTAAAAACAAGGCAAACGGTTGCCAATATAGGAAATGCCACATTCATAATGGTACGGAAAGTGCCGCGATGACGGCGAACCGCCAATATCGGCATCGCCAAGAACAGTAACCAGACACGCGAGCGATTGGCATGAGCAGTTTTTTGAATATGTTCGCGTGCCAATCGATAGTCCTTGGACATGCGGCGTCCTTCTTCCCGCAAGGCACAAATATGGCGCAAAAGCATCCAATCCAAAACGCGACGCAACATATGCGCAACAGGCGCCCACAACAGTCGCGTAAAGCGTACGACAGATTTGAGGCACCGAACAGAACGGACCCCTACCGTAAAACAGACAATATATAGGATTTCAAACCAATCGGTTTGTTTACCCGAATCCGACATATCAGCACCTCCTTTTTCAACAATCGACAGAGATTATAACACAGATTTGCCAAAAAATCAAATTACGAGGGATATACTAACAGTTCGGTTGTCCAATTCTTTACGATATTGGCTTCTGCCGCGGCATATTTTCTCGCCGTTTCAAGGTCATGTTCCAAATAGTTTCCGCACTCGATTTTGGTTGCACCCGGAATCGCTCCCGTAAAATCGGCAATAAAGGAAAGTGTCTCTTTTACCAGAGAAATAACCTCCTTATGCGTCATGCCGCGCGTGAGAAAATAAAAACCGGTGCGGCACCCCATGGGGCCAAAATAGATAATGTTCTCCTCATACGCGCTGTTTCTCACATATGTGGCAAACAGATGCTCAATGGTATGCATCGCCGCCGTTTCCAAATACGGCGGCGTGTTGGGACGAACAAATCTTAAGTCATAAGTAACGACATCCCCGTCAATACGGGAAATATACAGTCCTTCCGTTAAAGTATCATGGTTAATTGTAAAACTGGCAATCCGTTTCATATTGGTTCCTCCAATCCGTGTCTCGCAAGACATTCTTTCATATCGTCAGGTAACGGACTGTGTAACCGCACCCGCTCGCCCGTCAAGGGATGTGTAAAGGTCATATTATCACAATGCAAGGCATGGCGCGTCATTTCCGTTTCGTCTGTACCGTACATCGTGTCACCGACGAGCGGATATCCGAGCCACGACATATGCACACGAATCTGGTGTGTTCTGCCCGTTTCCAATCGCAGACGAACCAAGGTGACCTTGCCGTCGGTAGCAAGGGCTTCGTAATGTGTGCGGCTTTCTTTACCGCCCTCGCCCACCTCGCGAGTAATGGTGCACCCGTCTTTCACACGGATAGGCTGGTCAATCACGCCTTTTCCTTCCAACTTCCCGCATACGATGGCGAGATATGTTTTTTCCACCTTGTGGGCAAGAGCAAAGGCAATATGCGAATTCTTCGCCGTCAGCAACAACCCACTTGTGTTACGGTCTAATCGGTTGGTAGGACGAAACGCATGTGACTGCCCTTGCTTGGCATAGTACCCGACTACCGCATTGGCAAGCGTCGGTTCCGGTTTGAACGCGGAGGGGTGTACGGCCAAATACGGGGGCTTGTCCACCACCAACAATGCATCGTCCTCATAGACGACTTTCAGAGGAAGATCGGCCTGCTCAACGCGAATGGCATCTTCCGGCAATTTGAGTACGAGTTCTTCACCGGCGTGAATACAATCAATACTGCGTCGCAACTTGCCGTCTACCGTTATACCGTTTTCCGTATGTTTAAGTCTTACGACCATGCGCCACGAAAACCCGTGGCACTGTCGCAGAAATGTCTGTACCGATTCGCCGTCGTATTCTGCGGGAATCGTAAACTTCAGCTCGCCCATAAGCACCTCCGATGCGGTTGTATTATACGGGTTTTTAACAAAAAAAGCAAGTCAGCGAAGAAAGACTTGTTTTTTTAGTAAAATCTGTTAAAATATAAAGGTGTATGCTAACAAGGAGGCCATTTCATGGAAAACAAGAAATTTTACATCACTACCGCCATCGCTTACACCTCTCGAAAACCGCATATCGGCAACGCCTACGATATCGTGCTTGCAGATATGATCGCACGGTATAAGCGAATGCAAGGCTACGATGTTCATTTTTTGACGGGCTCCGATGAACACGGTCAAAAGATTCAACAGTATGCGGAAGAACAAGGCATTTCCCCAAAAGAATATGTTGACGGTATCGCGGCGCAAATCAAACAGGTATGGGATAAACTCAACACCTCTTATGACCGCTTTATCCGCACCACCGATGCCGACCATGAAGCTGCCGTGCAAGCGATTTTCAAAAAATTGTACGAGCAAGGTGATATTTACAAAGGAAAATACGAAGGCAAATATTGTGTTCCTTGCGAATCGTTCTTCACGCCCTCGCAACTCAAGGACGGAAAATGTCCCGATTGCGGACGCGATGTTGTCGATGCCAGTGAGGAAGCCTATTTTCTGCGTTTGTCCAAATATCAAGACCGATTGCTTAAATACTACGAAGAAAATCCCGATTTCATCAAGCCCGACTCCCGTCGAAATGAGATGATTAACAACTTCTTAAAGCCGGGACTGTCGGATCTGTGCGTGTCGCGCACCTCATTTACATGGGGAATTCCCGTATCGTTTGATCCCAAACATGTTACCTATGTATGGTTGGACGCATTATCTAACTATATCACCGGTATCGGGTACCATCCGGACGGAAGCGGCGAGCTGTACAACAAATATTGGCCTGCGGATTTGCATGTCATCGGCAAGGATATCGTGCGCTTCCATACCATCTACTGGCCTATTATTTTGATGGCACTCGGTGTACCGCTTCCCAAACAGGTGCTGGGGCATCCGTGGCTATTATCCGGTGAGGATAAAATGAGCAAGTCCAAAGGAAATGTATTATACGCCGATGAGTTAGCCGATAAATTCGGCACCGACGCGGTACGGTATTATCTTCTGTCCGAGATTCCTTTTGCTCAGGATGGCACCATCACTTATGAAAGTTTCTTAAACCTCTACAATGCTGATCTGGCGAATACGCTGGGCAACCTTGTCAACCGCAGCATTGCGATGACCAATAAGTATTTCGGCGGTACGGTAGAAGAAAACGGTGTCGCCGGCGGTGAGACCGATAAAGACCTTCTGGAAGTCGCCGCCCAAACCGTCCAACGATACGGTGAACTGATGAACACCTATCACAATGCAGAGGCGGCACAAGTCATCTTGAATCTCGCCAAGCGATGCAATAAGTATATTGACGAAACTACGCCGTGGGCACTCGCCAAAGACGAAGGAAACCGCGACCGTTTGGAAACCGTGCTCTACAATCTGCTGGAATGCATTCGTTTGATCGCCACTTGTCTGCGTCCGTTCCTGCCCGAAACAGCGGATAAGATCGCGACACAGATAAACGTGCCCGCGCTTGATCTCATCGCACTTAACTTCGGTGCAGTGGAAACATTCACCGTCGGCACGCCTGAACCGCTTTTCGCTCGTATTGATGTTGAAAAGACGCTCGCCGAGCTTGCGACCGAACAAGAAGCAAAAGCCGCTGGGGAAAAAGCCGCCGCGAATGTGGCGTTTCTGCCGCAAATCACCATCGACGAATTTACCAAGATTGATCTGCGCGTAGCCAAGATTGTGGACTGCGAGCCGATTAAAAAGGCTAAAAAGCTTTTAAAATTGACCTTGGATGACGGTAGCGGAACACTCCGTACCGTGGCTTCCGGTATCGCCTTGTGGTACACTCCCGACGAGCTAAAAGGTCGCTCCATTATTTTGGTGGCAAACTTGAAGCCCGCAACACTGTGCGGTGTAGAAAGCTCGGGTATGATCCTCGCCGCCGATGACGGCGATGCCGCAAAGGTCATATTTGTAGACGGTCTGACCCCCGGCGCTCAAATTCATTAAAACACCGACGGGGCGCCATCATGCGCCCCGTTTTTTACGAGGTAACCCATGTGCATTTTTGATTCACACGCCCATTATCTTGACAGTGCCTTTGACGATGACCGTGAGGCGTTGTTACAACACTTGTTTTCCACCGATGTTTGCGGCATCATAGAAGCCGCCACCACGGCAGAAAGTGCAAAGAAAGCAATAGAGCTTGCTCATCGGTTCGAAAAACTGTATGCTACAGTCGGGATACATCCCGAAGAAGCGGCAAGTGCCGTCGACTCAGATTTAGTCACCATCCACCAACTGACATCGGATGATAAAGTCGTTGCCATTGGCGAAATCGGACTCGATTATCACTACGAGGAATACTGTCCTCGCGAGATTCAAAAACAATGGTTCTGCCGTCAACTGGAATTAGCAAAGGAACTCGATTTACCCGTTGTAATACACGATCGGGAGGCACACGAAGACACCGTTGACCTACTTAAAGAATATGCCCCCCGTGGCGTCGTTCATTGCTTTTCCGGCAGCGTTGAAACCGCTAAAGAGATATTAAAGCTTGGTTTATATATCGGCATTGGCGGGGTTGTCACCTTCAAAAACGCTCGTAAATTGGTCGAGGTTGCGGCTATGGTGCCCGAAGATCGCCTATTATTGGAAACCGACGCACCGTACTTAGCACCCGTCCCCCACCGCGGCCATCGTTGTGATTCGTCCATGATACATTTTACAGCAGAAACGATTGCCCAAATCCGCGGTATCACCACCGAGCAAGTGTTGACTTTGGGCACTGAGAACGCACGCCGTCTTTACGGTATCAGCTGATTTAATAAAAAGTTTTTATAACCCCTTGACAGATGCCAAGGGGTTTGTTATACTCAAGGTGTACTATCCGATATAGTACACCTATATCGGACAACGATTTTCCGAAAGGAGGAAAGGTATGTTCCGGATCGATCCCTTGTCACGGCAGCCCGTGTATGAGCAATTAATTGAGCAACTGGAAAAGCTGGTACTGACCGGTCTGTTACCGGCGGATTCTCAGTTGCCTTCTGTGCGCAGCTTGTCACTGGAGCTGTCCATCAATCCCAACACGATTCAAAAGGCCTATTCCGACCTGGATTTGCGCGGCATTATCTATTCCGTTCCCGGTATCGGCTGCTTTGTGGCCAAAAACGCAGCCGAGATTCTACAAGCGCATATGCGGCGGAAGTTGGATACGGTACGGCAATTGGCGGAAGATCTGGCACTGGCCGGTATCCCGAAGGAAGACCTCATTCAAACCATTCATTCCGTTTATCAAGAAAGGGGTGTCTCCGTATGATCCAAGCAAACAACCTTACCAAACGCTTTGACGATTTCGTAGCATTGGACAACATCACCTGTACCATTCCGCAAGGGTGCGTATACGGCATGGTCGGCTCAAACGGCGCCGGAAAATCCACGTTTCTGCGCACCATCACCGGTGTATACCGTCCCGACCACGGCTCGGTCCTCATTGACGGTGAACTGATCTATGAGAATCCCGTCAAGAAAAGTGAGATTGCCTATGTTGCAGACGGTCTGTTCTTTTTAACAGGCGCAACCATGAATCGCATGGCGGATCTTTATAAAGCCGCCAACCCCAAGTTTGACTACGCGCGTTTTTGCAAAATGACCGATATGTTTTCGCTTGATCCCAAAAAGCCTATCAACACCTTTTCCAAAGGTATGAAACGGCAGGCCGCCACCATACTCGCATTATCCACACACCCGCAGTATATCTTTTTTGACGAAACATTTGACGGATTGGATCCCGTGATGCGTAATGTAGTCAAAAACCTCATTTGCGATGATGTGTTGCAACAAAATGCTACGGCCATCATCACCTCCCATTCTTTGCGCGAATTGGAGGACACCTGTGACCAACTCGCCCTCTTACACAAGGGTGGTCTGGTACTGGAAAGTGATATTGGGGATTTAAAAACCTCCCTGTTCAAGGTGCAGATCGCTTTCAACCACGATTTCGGCGAACATGATTTTGAGATGTTAACGGTCCTCAACTATGTAAAGCGCGGCTCGGTCGCCAATCTGATCGTCCGCGGTAACAAGGAAGAAACGGTTTCCAAATTATCCGCCATGTCCCCCGTTTTGTTGGATGTGTTGCCGTTATCCCTTGAAGAAGTGTTCACCTACGAAATGGAAGCCCTCGGCTACGCCGCCGGCGATATACTGGAGGTGTAAACCATGAAAAAACGAATCTTCAGTCCGCGTTTATATTTAGACGGTATCAAACAACTTCGCATCATCGGTATTCTCTCTACCGTAGCACTTTGCTTTATCGGCATCATCAATCCCATCATGCAGTATTTGAATTCCTTGGATGGTGTGCGGGGTTTCGCACCCGATACGGTCAATTACCTGGAAATGAATATGCCGATCGTCTTCTTATTCTGTGCGATCGCACCGTTAATGACGCTGTATCTGTTCTCGTTTCTTAACAAGCGCGATTCCAGTGATTTTTACCACGCAATCCCCGAAACCAGACAGTGCTTGTTTTTAAGCTTATTTGCTTCAATCATCACTTGGTTGACCTTCACAGCTATCGCTTCGGCTGCCGTCATCACACTTGTCTATTCCCTGTTTCCGACACTGTATACCGTCAATATCAGCAGCGTCCTTATCACAGGGTTCTCTTCGCTTGTCGGCTCTTATTTGATTACCGCAAGCGTCTCCGTTGCCATGTGCGTAACCGGCACGGTATTCAGCAACATTTTAGTTTCCCTCTTGCTCATTTTTCTGCCTCGCTTGCTTATTCAGATCGCCGTGATCGCGGTTACCGATGCGTTACCGCTCGTAAACGGTCTGTCCTTTGCCGCTGTTCTCAATTACGAATACAATGTGCCTGTCGGATTTGTATTTGGTCTGTTGTTTGGAGATTACGATAAACCTCTCACCTCTGTAACAAGCGGTATTTATACGCTCATTATTGCTGCCATATTTACCGTAATTGCGCTCCTTCTGTTCGTCAAGCGCAGCAGTGAATCTGCCGGAAAATCCGCACCAAATCGCAAATTACAAGGAATCTACCGCTTTTTAATCGGTTCGGTTCTCACCGCCGTTGCCGTTTTCGGTCTCTTTGACACGGTTGCACAAGGGGACATTCCGGACGCTTCCATGATCGGTACACTCGTTTTTCTGTTCGTTATTTCCGTGTTACTGGCCCTTGTGTTCCAAGTTATCACGGCACACAGTTTTAAGAATCTGCCGCGTTATGCGCTGGGCATGATCGTATCGTTGCTGTTGTTTGGCGGCGTCTATTTCGGCGGAATCTACGGCTTGTACCACTCAACAATGTCTTTTTCGCCGAAACCCGAACAGATCGAATCCGTTCGTATTTTAAGCGGCAACAGCTACCGCGGTTCAAAAAATTATTTTGGTTCCAAAACCGAAGAAATGGAATTGACAGATGAAAATGCACGGCGAATCGTATCGGAGCAGTTGTCCTATTCATTGGAACTGCTTCGCACATCGCGCGATCGGTATTGGTCTTCGGGACTGACGACCATTCCTGTTGCCATTAAGTGCAACGGCGTTACACATTTGCGTAACATTCTCATCAACGAAGACCAACTGTTGTCGGTATATGACGCAGTATATCAAACCGAAGAATTTCGCAAAATCTACACCGATCTTCCCGCGACCATTTCGAATATCTATGTCGCCGGGCACGGCAGTATTTATTCCTCGTCCGCGCTGTATGAGGTACTGTTGGAAGAGGTTCGTGAAATTGGATTCGATAAGTGGTATGCATTGCAAAACGCATCACAGACAGAATATCCGGAATATTATTACACCTCTAACACACTTTCCTCCCCCACCGTTGCGCGCTTGGAGTGTCAGTTTTATGAGGGAATGCAATGGTATGAGATGTCCGTGCCGTTGGATGTTTCGATCTTGCCGAAAACCACACAAGAGTATATCCGACAAAACAATTCTTCATCGGCAAACAGTGAAAATCTGATAAAAGCACTGAAAGAGCATGATTTCGGTAAGAATGATTCGTTAGAAATTCGCTTTTATAATTTTGGTGGAGAGATACCGTTTGGTTGTGTATATATCGACGCAAATCTTATCGCCAACGCTGATTCCATTGCTGCTTGGGCGGATACTCTGCCAATCACTAACATCACACCCGATGTAAATAAGCCTTTCTATTATATTGTCTTTTCGGACTGCACCATCGTATACACCGATAACGGAAAAGATTATTGGCATGAATACGAGGAATATTGCGGGTATTATCAAGGTGATCTGTTGCCCGCGTGGTTAGCGGAATTGGCAAAAACAGCGGACGATGGCAAGTAGAGCTTTGATTATACAGTTGTGGTTAGCCGTCCCCCTTTTACGGGGGACGGCATTATTTCATGTCCTAAGTTAACAATTTTAACGCAAACAAAAATGGCTTGATTTGATTATGACATCAAAAAGTGTTACACTTAGGGTAACAATTCATTAAATTTGTCTTTACTTATTCGGGAAATTTTGTATAATAAACTTGTAAACAAACCACGAACGGAGAATTACCATGAACAGTACCAAAACCATTCTCACCAAGCTAAAAGACGGTGCATATGATAATCTTTTCAGTCAATTATACGGTAAAGACGCTGTTGAAACGCAACGAAACCGTTACACAGAAGCCGTCAACCGTTATACCGCTCTATACGGAGAAGAAGAGAATCTGTGGTTATTTTCTGCACCGGGCCGTACCGAAATCGGCGGTAATCACACCGACCACAATCACGGTTGTGTACTGGCAGGGAGCGTCAATCTGGATATCATCGCCGTTGTTGCACCTACGACTCAATCCGTTATTCAGGTAAAATCGGAAGGGTATGATACCGATATCATTGATCTCAACGATTTACGAGTACATGAAGCGGATTCTAATCGTTCCGCATCACTTATTCGCGGTGTTGCCGATCGTTTCCGTCAATTACGTTACACTGTTAACGGTTTCCGCGCATACACGACATCAAATGTGTTAAAAGGTTCCGGCCTTTCTTCCTCTGCGGCATTCGAGGTACTGATAGGCACAATCCTTAATCACCTGTATAATAACGGTGTGGTTAGTTCGATTGAAATTGCCAAAATCGCTCAATATGCCGAAAATGTACATTTCGGCAAGCCTTGTGGTTTGATGGATCAAATGGCTTCGTCTGTCGGCGGTATCATCACCATTGATTTTGCCCAAACCGACGCTCCTGCTGTTCGTTCTGTTGATTTTGATTTTGCGGACAGCGGACACCGTCTGTGTATCGTGGATGTGGGCGGTAATCACGCCGATCTGACTCACGAATATGCGGCCATTACAACCGAAATGCATCAAATTTCCACCGAGCTTGGCGTCACTTGTCTGCGTGAAACTTCGTATGAAGAGCTCTTGGGAAAAATGCCCGTTTTGCGTGAAAAATACGGGGATCGCGCCGTTTTACGCGCACTGCATTTCTTCGGCGATAATCAACGCGTAGGCAAAGAAGTCGCCGCACTGGAACACGGTGACTTCGAAACATTCAAACAACTGGTTTTGGAATCCGGGCATTCCTCGTTTGAATACTTGCAAAACATTTACAGCAACGCCGATATTCCCCATCAAGGCATCTCGTTGGCGCTGGCATTGGCGCAACATGTACTTAACGGAAAAGGTGCGTGGCGCGTTCATGGCGGCGGATTCGGCGGAACGACACAGAATTTTGTGCCGGATGATATGGTCGAAACTTTCACCGAAACCATTGAATCGGTGTTCGGAAAAGGATCCTGTCATATCCTCTCCATCCGTCCTCTCGGCGGCGTTTGCATTTCCCAATAACATACAACAAAAGGCTGTGCATCCTTAGTGGATGCACAGCCTTTTTATTTAGCCACCTAAATACGCTTTTTTGACCATATCACTTTTCAGCAATTCCTCGCCCTTACCCGAGAGAACGATATTTCCGTTTTCCAATACATAAGCACGGTCGGAGATTGCCAACGATTTACCCGCATTCTGCTCAACGAGCAAAATGGTGGTACCGTTCTTTTGGAAATTTTTAATAATTTCAAACACTTGATCCACAAGCAACGGTGACAAGCCCATGGATGGTTCATCCAACATCAACAGTTCGGGGTGACTCATCATGGCACGCCCCATTGCCAACATTTGCTGTTCACCACCCGAAAGCGTTCCGGCAACTTGTTTTTTACGCTCGCCAAGACGAGGGAACCACTCGTATATCTCCTCAATATCGCGTTTAATCTTGGTCTTACTTTGTTCCGTGTACGCGCCCATCAACAGATTTTCATAAACTGTTAATTCCTGGAATACGCGACGGCCTTCCGGTACTTGCGTCATGCCTAAGCGCACAATACTGTGACACGGCTTTTTCGTAATATCCATGCCATTGTATATGACCGTACCGCTTTTACTGGGGATTAGGCCCATTACACTTTGCATCGTGGTGGTCTTCCCTGCACCGTTTGCACCGATGAGAGTCACGATCTCGCCTTTGTTTACTTCAAAACTAATACCTTTAAGCGCTTGGATCACACCGTAAAACACCGTGAGATCTTTCACTTCCAACAATGCCATGTCATCAACCTCCAATGTACGCTTTGATGACCTCGGGGTCGTTGAGCGCAACCTCGGGCGTGCCTTGTGCCAACATCGTGCCGAAATTCAGCACCGTAACCTCGTCACACAAACCTGCCACAAATTTCATATCGTGCTCGATTAACAAAATGGTCATATCAAAATTGTCACGGATATACCGAATGATATTCATCAAGTCTTCCGTTTCGTGAGGGTTCATACCGGCAGCCGGCTCATCCAACAAAAGCAGTTTGGGATTTGTAGCAAGCGCGCGGGCGATCTCCAGCTTGCGCTGTTTACCGTACGGCAAGTTGCACGAAAGGTTATTCCGCTCTTCCTCGAGATCAAAGATACGCAAAATCTCCTTCGCGCGCTCACGCATTTTGCGCTCGCTTTTGAAGAAACCGGGTAGGCGGAACATACTTGTGAACGGGTTGCATGAGAATTCAGGCTGATTATGAAGACCGACCATAACATTACGGATAACGCTCATATTGTTAAACAAGCGAATGTTTTGAAAGGTACGCGCAATCCCTTTATGATTGATGGTTTCTTGTTTTTTGCCGGTAAGGTCCTCGCCTTCCAGGTAGAAAGAACCGGTTGTGGGGGCATAGACACCCGTTAACATATTGAAAACCGTGGTTTTTCCCGCACCGTTCGGGCCGACCAAGCCATACAATTGACGCTTACGAATCTGCAGATTCAAGTTTTGAACTGCTTGTAAACCGCCGAACGAAATGCCCAAGTTTTTGGTTTCCAAAACGATATCAGACATCAGTCGTCCCTCCCCTCTGCAGATTTCTTATCCGGTTGATAGTTCGTGGGAGTAAAATCTACCGATAGCAGTTCATCCATCTGTATTTTTGTCGGTACGCGGTCCCAAGCCGCCGCGTCATCTTTCACATTGCCGGGCGTGCGTCGTTTATCAAATAACCGACGCAAATTCAGTTTTTCCTTAAGCGGACGGAACACAGGGGCGTTGTTGAACAACACAACAGCAATGAGAATAAGTGCATAAATCAACAGTTTCAGCGCCGCCAAATTACCGGTCAATTCATTCTGCAAAATAAAGTTGACATAAGTAATCAAGGTTGCCGCCAAAATGGAACCTGTAATATTTCCCATGCCTCCCAGTACAACCATAACGAGTATTTCAATCGAATAGTTGTATGAGAAGAACGAATACATGACAGGGGTCGTCTGATGGCCGTACAGTACACCCGCGACACCCGCAAAAAATGCCGCAAACACAAAGACAAAGAGTTTATAGTAAGTAACATTGATGCCCATCGCTTTCGCGGCAATTTCATTATCACGGATTGCCGTAATAGCACGACCATGTTTACTGCGAATCAGATTTTGAGTAAAAACTATGGTGATCAATACAACAATGAAGGAGATAATCAACAAGGTCGGTTTTGTGGAACTGAAAATCTTGTTCACCATCAAACCCCTGGCACCGCCAAAATAAGGCACATTTTTAAAGACATTACGAACAATCTCACCAAATGCCAATGTTGCAATGGCCAGGTAGTCACCTTTTAAGCGCAAAGCCGGCAAACCAATGATAAAACCGAAAGCCGCCGCCACCAAGCCACCGACAAGCATCGTAATAATCAGTACCAGTACAGAACTACCCATCATACCGTTTAAAATATTGGCAACATAACAACCAATGTAGGCGCCGACGCACATGAAGCCGGCGTGACCGAGACTGAGTTCACCCAAAAATCCCACGACCAGATTGAGTGAAACCGCCAAAACGATGCTGTAGGCAACACGGTTTAAAAGCGAAACATCGCTGCGTCCCAGTGCGCCTGCAAAACTGAGCAACACAATCGCAACAAGTGCGACCGTAACAATCATCCAGTTGATGTGATGATTCAGTTCGAAAGAAAACCGTTTTTTTGTCGTACCTTTTTCCATATCATCACACCTTCTCTCTTCTTCTCACACCAAGCAAGCCGAGCGGTCTGACAAGCAGAATGAGAATCAACAAGCCGAATTCAATAGCCGTGGTATACGGGTTAAGCGCAGGAATACTGGCACAAATCTTTTCCACCAATCCCAACAGCACACCGCCAAGCATAGCACCGGGAATGGAGCCGATACCACCGATGACGGCAGCAGCAAATGCCTTGATACCGGGCATGGCACCAAGCGTCGGACTGACGGATGGGATTTGCAACAAATAAAAGAAACTGGCACACGCAGCCAAAGTGGAACCAATAGCAAAGGTAATCATAATAATACGATTGACATTCACACCCATCAGTTGTGCTGCGCCCTTATCCTCCGATACCGCCAGCATGGCGCGGCCGGTACGGGTATATTTAACGAATAGCGTTAACCCAATCATAAGCAGAGCGCCCACGCCCAGTGTAATCACCGTGCGCAGTTCGATCTGGAAATTCCCAATTTGAAGGCTGCCGAAAGAAGGCAGCGTAATCGGCTGCGATTTGGAGCCGAAAATCAGCTGAGCCGTACCTTGAAGGAAATAGCTGACACCAATCGCGGTGATTAGGACAGCCAGCGGCGAAGCTGAACGCAACGGCTTATAAGCAAGTTTTTCCACCACCACGCCCGTAACTGCGCATAGCAAAATAGAAACGAGAATGGCAAGAAATAAATTACCGCTCATGCCTAATAAAACAAAAATAGCATAAGCACCCACCATGATAATATCACCGTGAGCGAAGTTTAACATTTTAGCAATACCGTATACCATGGTATATCCCAATGCAATTAAAGCATAAATCGCACCAAGACTGAGACCGTCTAAAATCGTACTCATATACGCTCTCCTTAGAGATTAGAATCACTCGGAAATATGACAAGAGTCTGACCGGGAGGTAAACTCCTCCCGGTCAGACGGAACAGCAGACAATAACTTAGTTAACTTCTACGATCTGGGGAATCTTGGTACAAGCACCCGAAGCATCCCACTTCATTTCACCGGTAGCACCGTCAAGCTTGAAGGAATCCGCGGTGATTGCTGCCTTCACTGCTTCGCACAGGGCACTCGGCTCAATGTCGGCGTCGGTGATGTTGGCAACCTTCATCGCGTTGTAGATAGCGTAGATAGCATCATAACCATCGGCAGCAAACTGGTCCGGAGTCTCGTTGTACTTCGCTTTATAAGCATCAACAAATGCCTTCGGAACATCGGCTGTGCTGTTTACATCAAAAGGAGTAATGTAGGAAATCTTGTTGGTAACGGTTGCATCAATCTGATCGGCAACGCCGTCCAGACCGTCACAGCCAAAGAGGACAGCGGTGCACCCCTTTGCAACGCAAGCCTTCGCAATCAGGCCGGCCTCGGTGTAGTAGATGGGCAGGAAGATCGCATCACAATTTTTCAAAGCTTCCACCTGAGTCGAGAAGTCCTTTTTGTTTTCCGCATCGAAGGATTGCTCGATGTAGGTGATATTCTTCTCTTTCATCGCCGCTTTGAATGCTTCATAGATACCACTGGAATAATCATCACTGCTGTCGTAGATTGCACCGATCTTTTTGTAGCCGGCTTTCTCTAACTCATCAGCAGCCAGTGTCCCCTGATCGGGATCGCCAAAGCAAACACGGAACGCATTCGCACGGTCGGCAATAACATTGGCCGCGGAAGCAGAAGGCGTGATGAAGAACAGGTTGTCTTCAACCGATTTTGCTGCGAAAGACTCACAAGAACCGGAGGTAACACTACCGAGAGAAATCTGCATACCTTCGTCCATCAGACTGTCATAACCGGTAGCCGCATCGCCGGCCGTGGCTTTGTCGTCCTTCATTTCGAACTTCAGCATGATACCGTTCAGACCACCCGCAGCATTGATCTCTTCAACAGCAAGGAGTGCACCATTGTTAACAGAGTTGCCGTAAGAAGAAGCATCACCGGTCAAAGGACCCGTAGCACCGATAAAGATCGTGTTGGCTTCGTCTTTACCGCAACCCGCAAAGCAGGTCGCGATGAACAGTACCGCCATGAGCAAGCAAAGAACCTTTTTCATACTAAAACCCCATTTCCAATTTATTGTGTATAATATTATACCAATGACATATTTCAATGTCAAGACCTCTTCGTTTTCCTAATAAAAAGCAAGAAAACCGCCCAATTGGGCGGTTTTTGAAAAGCAATTATTCCTCGCCTCTCATGCTTGCGAAGCACTCGCTGCAATACACGGGGCGGTCCTCACGAGGCTTGAAAGGCACTTTCGCCTCTTTGCCACAGTTGGCACAGATAGCAGTGTGCATCTCTCTTTCAGGTCTCGCAGCGTTCTTCCGAGCGTCGCGGCAAGCCTTGCAGCGCTGGGGCTCGTTCACAAAGCCTTTCTCAGCATAGAACTCCTGCTCACCGGCGGTGAACACAAATTCTGCGCCGCATTCCTTGCAGACTAGAGTCTTGTCTTCGTACATGTGTCTTACCTCACTTGTAATAATGTTTGCCCTGCAACAGAATAAGATCGGCACCTTGTAAAAAGCAACGCTCTAATTTGGCTGCCCGGCATATTGAAAACGGTGTACATCCGTTTACAATCATAAAGAGAGAGATAGCTTGCGGCGTAAACGCTGACGCGCATTATCCACCGCTTTTTCCGTGATTCCCAGTTGTTGGGCAATTTCACGGTAGGAATATCCGCTTAAATGCGCCATCAATACGCGATACTCCAACGCGCTTAAACCCGCGCGTAAACGCTCGCGTAACTGTAGCAACTCTTCTTGGCGTACCAAGAGAGAGGCAGGATCATCGTCACCGAAATCGGATACAGGCTCGTCCTCCGTATCCAAAAGCTCCGATTCTATGCCTTTGCGCCGTAACGCGGAAATCATACGGTTGTGAGCGCAAGCATAGGCGTAGGTTCGAAAAGTAACATCCGTTTCGGGGCGGTATGTCTGCACCGCAGACAGTAAACCCAAAAGCCCTTCCTGTTGCAAATCTTCAGGATCCCATGCTCCGGTGCAATACTTATCAGATAACGCCTTTAACATCCCCGAACACCGAGAAACTAAAAGCGTAAACGCTTCCTCATTTTTATCATGCGCCAGAACTGCCAGTTCTTCGTCACGGAGTTCGCTCAAGCCTGTTAAGAAGGCAGTCAAACAGGATCACCTCATACCAACACGCTTCACAACAGAGTATAGTATAACGCAAGTATTTTAAAAAGTCAACATCTAATTTTAAAAAATTTATACAAATTGCAAAAAGAATGTCAAAATAGTCAAAATAATTTCCTAATTTTGCATAAATTGACTAAATTCGACTTATTCCCCCATTAAATACCGATGGATAGCTGTTGCCGCCTTTTTGCCCGCTCCCATTGCCAAAATGACGGTAGCGGCGCCGGTAACAGCATCTCCGCCGGCATAGACGCCCTCACGAGTTGTCTGTAAGGTCTCTTCATTCACAACCAAACAACCGCGTCGATTCACTTCCAATCCCGGTGTGGTAGTGCGAATCAACGGATTGGGAGTGTTTCCGATAGCGGCAATCACCATATCGACCGGAAGTTGATGATTGCTCCCTTTGATTTCTATCGGTCGGCGTCTACCGGATTCATCCGGCTCGGTCAATTCCATTGACACACATTCTAAGGATGTAACAAAGCCATTATCGTCTCCATGCACGGCAACGGGGGCCGTCAAGAAGAGAAATTCAATACCCTCTTGTTTGGCGTGATGGATTTCCTCTTTACGAGCGGGCATCTCTTCTTCCCCACGGCGATAAACGATATAGACCTTTTCGGCACCCAAGCGCTTGGCACAACGCGCGGCATCCATCGCAACATTGCCGCCACCAACAACCGCCACTTGTTTTGCCCGCGGCACGGGGGTATCGTATTCTTCATGATACCCTTTCATTAAATTAATACGGGTTAGGAATTCATTTGCCGACAGCACGCCCAGCAGTCCTTCACCCGGAATTCCCATAAAGCTGGGCAGACCGGCGCCGCTTCCGACAAACACCGCTTCGAACCCCTGTTCAAACAATTCATCGATATCCAAAATTTTGCCGATGACCATGTTCGTCTGAATATCCACGCCCGTCTCTTTGAGCAAATTTATCTCGTTTTGCACGATCTCTTTGGGCAAACGGAATTCGGGAATGCCGTACATCAGCACACCGCCTGCCGTGTGAAACGCCTCGAAAACCGTAACATCGTAACCGAGTTTGTTCAAATCGCCCGCACAGGTAAGCCCTGCAGGGCCCGAACCAACCACCGCTACGCGATGACCGTTACGCGGCGGCTGATTTTGCAATTTTGGCGAACTTTCCATGTGGGTATCCGCAACAAAACGTTCCAACCGACCAATGCCGACAGGCTCGCCTTTGATACCGCGTACGCACTTAGATTCGCACTGTTTTTCCTGCGGGCATACACGCCCGCAAACAGCGGGCAACGAATTCGTTCCCCGCACGACCTGATAAGCGCCCTCGAAATCACCCTCGGTAATTTTTTGAATAAAATCAGGTATTTGCACATTGACCGGACACCCGGAAACACACGGCTTCGTTTTGCAATTCAAACAACGCTGTGCCTCATTTTGCGCCATTTGAGCTGTATAACCGCAAGCAACCTCTTTAAAATTGGTTGCGCGAATTGTCGGTTCTTGTTCCGGCATAGGAGTTTTTGTCGGTTGATTATTAATCGCCATCACGCGTTTCGTCCTTCCATAAAAGCCATTCGGCAAGCGTGTTCTTGTTCTTTATACATTCCCAGTCGGTGCATAGCCTCATCCCAATCCACTTGATGTGCGTCGAATTCAGGACCATCTACACACGCAAATTTTGTTTCTCCGCCTACGGTCAAGCGGCAGCCACCGCACATACCTGTTCCATCGACCATGATAGGATTCATAGAAACAATGGTTTTAGCCCCATACGGTTTTGTGACATTGGCAACCGCCCGCATCATGGGCAACGGCCCAATGGCAATCACCAAATCATATGGCTCATCGGTATCCAATAATTCCTGTAACTTGACCGTCACAAATCCTTTATTACCATTGGAGCCGTCGTCTGTCATAACAAAAAGGCGGGAACTGACTTGTTGCAGTTCCTCCTCCAACATGATAATATCTTTGTTGCGGAAACCGACAATCATATCCACATGAGCACCCAGTCGGTGTAATGCTTTGGCTTCCGGATACGCAATGGCGCAACCGACACCACCTCCCACAACTGCCACGCGTTTATAGCCGTCAAGCTCAGTCGCTTTACCGAGAGGGCCTACTACATCTAAGATGAAATCGCCAACACAGAGTGTATCCAACAGCTCCGTGGTTTTCCCCACCTTTTGATACATAATGGTAATGGTACCGCGCTCGGGATTTTCATCAGCTAATGTCAGCGGGATACGCTCACCCGTTTCATTGACACGCAGAATCACAAACTGTCCGGCTTTGCCTTTTACAGCAATCAAAGGTGCCTCGATTTCCATCAACGACACAAAAGCGTTTAACGCTCTTTTATTAACAATTTTGTACATAGTTTCACCTCAATACGAGTATGATAGCACACCCGATTTTGAAAAGCAAGAAAAGACACAAGAATAACCCTCAAAAAATTAAAAAATACAAACTTTTTGAAAAAGAATGCTTGACATTCCGCGCTTTACATGGTATAGTAACACTTGCGTTTCGACGCGGGGGAATTCCCGAGTGGCCAAAGGGGGCAGACTGTAAATCTGTTGTCAGTGACTTCGGTGGTTCGAATCCACCTTCCCCCACCAAAACAATGAGCACCGCCAGTAGGCGGTGCTTTTTGTTTTGGTCAAACAAAGGAAGGTGGATTCAAAAGCCCGTTAAAACAGTCCGGTGGACTGTTTTTAGGGCGTGGGATTGCACCGCCCTAACGGGCTGTACCGAAACTCATAGACGAGAACAAACTATCGCACTAAATAGTGATTTATTATCGCTAAGTCTGCCCTTTTTTATTAAGCTAAAGGGTTATAACATCGAAATGTTTCTACTAACATATCATAAGTTTTGTCTGCAAATTCGTTTATACCGTATTTTTTATAAATATAGATACTTCTTTTGTTTTCTCCAATATTTTTAAGAGTTATGTTTTCGGAAAATTGGCCACTCCACGATAACTCGGGAATAATTGAAATTCCAAGCCCTAAATCAATACATTTTCTTATATAAAATGGGTCTTCGCTTTGCAAAACAATGTAGGGAGAGAAGCCTAACCTATTACAAATGTAGATGGTATGTTCATAAATACTACTACCTGAACCCATTGTAATAAATGGCAAATCTTTAAGGTCATAAAAAGTTATATCCTTGGTAAAAGAAAATACTTTCTTGTTATAGGCTAATAAAAAATTTTCTTCCGCTACTTTGGTTTTTGAATATGGTAAGTCCAGTTGTTTATCGGTTACTATAATATCAAATTTATCGGAATTTTCATTGGGGCTGTGGGCTGTTATAAATGAAATTTCCTGATGTATCTTTCTCAAATTTTCAATTACCTCCATGACAATACGGCGAGTAATATGTATATTGATTGATACTGTTTGCGCTGTGAAGGGATTTTTTAAAGAACTTTTTGCACTTTCAAGCAAATCTAATGCCGATTTTACATTTTTGTAAAAGAACAGTCCTGAATCATTTAACTTAATTTTATTGGAGTGCCTTTCGAATAAAGGGGTTTCAAGTTCTGCTTCAAGACGCTTTATGGTCTGCGAAATGTTAGAGGGAGGAACCAAAAAATTCTTTGCCGTTTTAGAAAAATTCTCTGTTTTAGCGGCATCACAAAAATATTTTAATTGCAATATTTCCATAATAAAATCCCCTTTCTCATTATATTATACAGCAATAAACATTAACATTCAAGTTATAGTGATATAACTCATTTAATAATTTACATTATAGCAATTCGATGATACTATTGAATTGCGAAAGGATGATGATTATGTCAGAATTTTTAGAGGTTGTTATGATTGTGAGTTTTGGAGCATCGTGGCCAATGAATGTTATAAAATCATATAAGGCGAGAACGGCCAAAGGAAAAAGTCTTGCTTTTTTGTGTCTTATTTTCTTTGGTTATATTGCAGGTATTATTTCAAAGTTATTGAATGAAGCATATATGATGTCATTTGCGTCAAAATGGTATGTGCTTTTCTTTTATGTATTGAATTTAATTATGGTTGGGATAGATTTATGTCTTTATGTTAGAAATTATAGTCTCGACAAGGGGAAGTAAAAGTGAAAACCGTATTTGATGTGTGTTATAATGAAAATAATAAACAGTGTTTGGACATTTATTTGCCTGAAAATGCTGAATTTTCGGTGCTGCTGTATTTCCACGGTGGTGGTCTTCAGGCCGGCGATAAGTCAAACCAACAAGTGTTTTTTGAGTATATGGTTTCTCAGGGGATTGCGGTTGTAAGTGCAAATTACAGAATGTATCCCAATGCAAAATATCCTGATTTTCTTGAAGATGCAGCAGATGCGGTGGCATGGGTGTTTGACAACATTGGAAAATACGGCAAAATTAATGGGATATATGTCGGAGGAAGTTCGGCAGGTGGATATCTTTCACAGATGCTTTGCTTTGATAAATCTTGGCTATCAAAATACGGAATTCAGCCTACAGATATTGCCGGATTTATTCACGATGCCGGTCAGCCCACATGCCATTTTAATGTATTGCGCGAAAGAGGTGTGGATACGCGTCGCGTAATCATTGATGATTCCGCTCCACTGTATCATATAGGCGAGGATGATCAATATCCACCTATGCTAATTATTGTATCGGACGATGATATGCAAAACAGATATGAGCAAACAATGCTTTTGGTTTCTACTCTTAAGCACTTTGGTCATTCCGAAAAAGTACAATTAAAGGTTATGAGCGGTAAGCACTGCGCCTATGTAAAGGCAGTATGCCAAAACGGCGAAAGTGTATTTGGCAAAATAGTGACATCATTTATCAAGAGGGTTTTATAATGAAAATATGTTCTATTGGCAACAGCTTTTCACAGGATTCACACAAATGGCTACACAAATTGGCAAAGAATAACGGCATTGAATTGCAAACCGTAAGTCTTTACATTGGTGGATGTGACTTGGAAACGCACTGGAAAGCGGAATGTTTCTAACTTATGAGCCGTACCTGTCTTTGTTAGCAAATACGGTCAGAAAACTACAGCCCGATGCAAAACTATATTTTCATCAAACATGGGCTTATGAAACGGATTCTAACCACGAAGGTTTTGCAAATTATAATAATAACCAAACTGAAATGTATCGTTGTATTAAAGAGACAAGTGAAAAAGCAGCGCGAACAATTAATGCGGAAATCATAAATGTGGGTGACGTGATTCAGACGTTGCGTGAATCGGTATCAGAATTTGATTATGAAAACGGTGGCATTTCACTTTGCCGAGATGGGTTTCATCTGTCTCTTGATTACGGTAGATTTGCGGCGGCTGCAACTTGGCTTCGCAAAATAACAGGGATGGAAATTCCTACAACCAAATTTGAGGATTTTGATTTTAATCTTTTAAGAAAGATTCTTGCAGTTGTAAATAAGAATTTTACCGTAAAAGATGATGTCATCTAAATGGGTTTGGTCATAAAAAACGAAGTGGATTCAAAAGCCCGTTAAAACAGTCCGGTGGACTGTTTTTAGGGCGTGGGTATGCTTATTGCAAGCAAAAAACGGACGAGTCATTATTAGACTCGTCCGTTTTATTAACGGTATTTTATTTCGCCATGGAAGCCACTTCAGCGGCAAAATCGTCTTCTCTCTTCTCAATGCCTTCACCCATAATATAGTGAATAGCATCTTTAAAGGTGATGGTACCGCCAAGCTTTTTAGCCGCATCGGCAATATAGCCCGCCACATCGCCTTTGAACAGATCGGAACGAACAAATTCCTGTTGCAACAAGCAAGATTCCTTGTAGAACGCGTTCATCTTACCGGCGGCAATCTTCTCTTTAACAGCATCCGGTTTGGAAGCCATGTTCGGATCGTTGTTCATCAAAGCAATCTGAACCTGCAGTTCTTTGTCAACATCTGCCTGCGGAACCTGTGCTTTGTCCCAATATTTCGGGCCCATAGCGGCAATCTGCATGGCAACATTCTTGCCAACTTCGGTCACATCGATGTCACCCTCAACAGCAAGGTTGACTAACACGCCGTGTGTACCGCCCGCATGGACATACGCAACGGATGTGTTCTCGGGGAAACGATCGAAACGGCGGATCTGCATATTCTCACCGATGGACATAACCTTCTCCTGCATAATCTCGGTGACAGTCAGATTGCTGTTCGGATAAGTGCAGCCTTTCAGCGCCTCCACATCGGCAGGAGCCTGAGTAGCGACAACCTCAGCCAAATTTTTGACGAGATCGGTAAATGCATCGGTCTTGGCAGCAAAGTCGGTCTCAGCATTAACCTCGATCACAACACCGACACCGTTGACAACGGTAGCATAGGCGACGCCCATTGCGGCAACGCGGTCAGCTTTTTTGGCAGCCTTTGCAAGGCCTTTTTCACGCAACCAGTCAACAGCCTTGTCCATATCGCCATCGGTCTCAGTCAGCGCTTTTTTGCAGTCCATCATACCGACATTGGTCATATCACGCAATTTCTTAACATCTTGTGCAGTAAAAGCCATAGCTTATATACCTCCTGTGATTATTCCGCCACGGGAGCCTCAGCGGCTTCCTCAGCAACCTCTTCAGCGGCGGGAGCCTCAGCAGTCTCCTCAGCGCCCTGGTCGCCCTGACGGCCTTCGATGATGGCACTCGCCATCGCACCGGCAATCAGTTTCACGGCACGGATTGCATCGTCGTTGCCAGGGATCACATAATCAACATCATCGGGATCGCAGTTTGTGTCAACGATCGCCACGATCGGAATACCCAGTTTCTTTGCTTCGGCCACAGCAATCTTCTCTTTGCGGGGGTCAACAATAAACAAAGCACCGGGAATCTTATCCATGCCCTTGATACCGCCGAGGAATTTCTCGAGCTTCTCAATTTCATGGTTGAGTTTAATGACTTCTTTCTTCGGCAACAGATCAAAAGTGCCGTCTTCCGCCATCGTCTTGAGTTGATTCAGACGAGCAATACGACCGCGGATCGTGCGGAAGTTCGTGAGCATACCGCCGAGCCAACGAGCGTTTACAAAATATGCACCCGCACGAACGGCTTCTTCAGCCATAGAATCCTGAGCCTGCTTTTTGGTACCGACAAACAAAACCGTTTTGCCTTCGGCAGACAGATCACGGACAAACATGTAAGCTTCTTCGAGCTTACGCACCGTCTTCTGCAAGTCAATGATGTAGATACCATTGCGCTCAGTGAAGATGTACGGTGCCATTTTGGGGTTCCAGCGGCGAGTCTGATGACCGAAATGGACACCGGCCTCGAGCAGCTGTTTCATGGATACGACTGACATTAGAAATCCTCCTTGGTTTTCACCTCTACGGGATCTGTCGGCCAAAGACAGTTTTTTTGACCGCATTTCCGGAATCGCTTGTGCGACACCACCGGAACAAGGATACCCGTATGCATTTTGCCGTGATATTGTACCACAGTAATATAAAAATAGCAAGCTTTTTTTAAAAATTTTTTCAGTTCCCGAAAATGCCGTTCAATATATTATTTCGGCGGCGTTTTTTGCACGATTCGGGGCCGCACAACGACATAGGATGATTTACTAAAATGGTATGCTCCCCTATTACCTCGATCTCTTTCCAACAGATGATGATATCATCCTCGTGGCCGAATATTCCAAAACACTTTGAATTTCCGTAGATAACCAGCGAAACCAATTGAGCGGTACAGGTATCTACCTCGACATCGTCCACACACCCGAGACGCATGCCGTCACAAATATTGATAACCTCTTTGTTATGCATGTCCGTTATTCTGCAAACCATCGTTATCCCTCCCTACACCCTCATATCTATGCGTATGTTGTCTCAAAAATGTATGGTTTCCAATCTTTTACTGAATTCTCGAACAAAAAGCGTCCATACTCTTGTGTGCATATAACATGAGGGAGTGACCATACCTTTGTATAACAAAGTGGAGATTTGCGGTGTCAACACCTCGACACTCAAAGTATTAAGTGAACGGGAAAAAACAGCACTTTTGAAACGCGTGAAAGACGGTGATAAACAGGCGCGCGAGGAATTGGTAAACGGTAATCTCCGCTTAGTTCTCAGCGTCATCCAGCGTTTTACCCAGCGCGGTGAAAATTTAGACGATTTGTTTCAGGTGGGGTGTATTGGGCTTATTAAATCGATTGATAATTTTGACATTACTCAAAATGTCCGCTTTTCCACCTATGCCGTTCCCATGATCATCGGAGAAATTCGCCGATACTTGCGTGACAACAATGCCATCCGTATCAGCCGCAGTATGCGTGACACCGCTTATAAGGCAATGCAAGCAAAAGAGCTGTTGACAAACCGTATGAATCGCGAGCCGACTATTGAGGAAATCGCATCCCAAATGGGGACACCGAAAGAGGAAATCGTCTTAGCTTTGGAGGCCATTGTTGACCCCGTATCGTTGTATGAACCGATATATTCCGATGGCAACGATACCATTTATGTCATGGATCAAATCGGCGATGGCAACGATGATAATAATTGGCTGGATGAGCTTGCGCTCAAGGAAGCCATCCGTAACCTGAGCGATCGGGATAAACGCATTTTGCATCTTCGCTTCTTCAAAGGCATGACACAAATTGAAGTATCGGAGGAAATCGGCATTTCGCAAGCACAAGTGTCGCGCCTTGAGAAAGGCGCGTTAGACCGCATCAAAAAACAGTTGTAAAACGGTTATCCCGCCCGTTCTATGTCTCGACGCAAACGCTTGATAATTTTCTTTTCTAAACGAGAAATATAAGATTGTGAAATTCCCAACAGATCTGCCACTTCTTTTTGCGTGTGTTCTTGTTCACCGCCGATACCGAACCGGAGTCGCATAATGGTTTGTTCCCGCTGTGACAGATGCGATACACATTCTAACAACAAATCGCGCTCCGCCTCCTGCTCAACGCCGCGGTTAACCACATCCGGTTCGCTGCCCAAAATGTCCGACAGCAACAACTCGTTACCGTCCCAGTCCACTTTGAGCGGCTCATCAATGGATACTTCATTTCGTATCTGGGCATTTTTGCGCAGATACATTAAAATTTCGTTTTCAATACAACGCGACGAATAGGTAGCCAGTTTGATATTCTTTTCCGGGCAAAAGGTTCTCACAGCTTTAATCAGACCTATGGTGCCGATGGAAATTAAGTCTTCAATTCCCACACCGGAATTTTCAAATTTGCGAGCAATGTACACAACCAAACGGAGATTATGCGTAATCAGAAGCTCTCTTGCTTGCTCGCTACCCTCCTCGGCACGCTTTAGTATGTCGCGTTCTTCCTGCGCCGTCAACGGCGATGGCAAAGTGTCCGTTCCGTTGATATAATATACCCCTTCGCCGACTTTAATTATATGTAAAGGAAAAAGCCTTTTCATAAGTTTCAAAAGCCATTTCATGTATCATTACCCCTTTCAATCGAATCACTACCAATAAGCGCTTGGTATTCTCCGCGCTCCAATTGCTTCGACACCGCTACATAGGTACCGCTGATATTCCACTCTTTACGGTCATATCCCTTGATTCTTAAATGTTTTGGGATGAAAGCCGGTAACAGCCCCTCGCCGCCAATCGCACGGTACGGTATCAACCGCACACGAGCAGAGTGTTTATTCGTGCCCGATATTGTACTGTAGCAAAGGGTTTCTTTAAGTTCTTCGGCTAAATATGGTTGGATTGCGGCATATTCCACAATTACCGTGGGCTTTCCCGAAAACGGCTCTCGCAAATGTAATCCCGTATCATACAGCGCTCGACAAGAACAAACACCAAACCCGTCATCCATCAACAATTCGAACTCATATCCTTGTGGCGCCTTTCTCCGCGTCAAGTATTCATATAGGCGAATGATGCCGTAGCTGATAACCGCCAAACAGGTAAGCATGAGCGGTGAAATGTCAAAGTAAACCACACCGTTTGACGAATAAAAGGTCTCGCTTTTTGTCAGTGCCCACAGTACCGAAACAATGCCGGAAAATAGTGCCGACATAACATACAGTACCAAGGTTTGTTTTAAAAAAGCAGAAAGATTGGAAAAAGGAAAGGATATTTTTATCAGTATGCACGCACAAAGAAAATGGAATACTACAACTACAACCGTCGGCAGCTGTACGAGAAAAATAGCACAAGCACACACCGAGCCGAGTAAAGCGCCCAGTACCAACCGCCATCGCTTCGGTGTCAAACGCAACACGTGTGCAGTAACAGATAATAGGAGAAAATCAATTACCCAATTAACGGCGAGAAGTATATCCGCATATATGATCGGCACGAATGTCATCCCCTTGTATCTTCCATTATACGAAAGCTCCGTGACGGATTCTGCCGAAGATAAGTATGGCATAAAAATCTTTTGGAAATCTTGAAATTCAACATGAAATACGCTAAAATTAATATGTAATATCGTAATGAAAAGAGGTTTGTACCATGAAAAAGAAAACGCTAATCATCGTTATCCTTGTTGCCGTTGTTCTGTTGCTGGGCGGAACGATTGTACGCTCTTATAATGGTTTGATTGAGGCGGATGAAACCGCAAACGAAAAATTTGCGACGGTTGATACGATGTTGACGCGTCGCGCAGATTTGATTCCCAATCTTGTCAGCACCGTTAAAGGATACGCTGCACATGAGGAAGAAATTTATACCGCTCTTGCCAATGCGCGCGCCAAGCTTGCCGGCAGCACAACGACAGAGGAAACCCTCGAAGCAAATGCGGATCTGGAATCCGCTTTAAGCCGTTTACTGGTAGTTGTGGAAAACTATCCGGAATTGAAAGCAAGCGAGCAATTTAAGGCACTGCAAGATCAATTAGAGGGTGCAGAAAATCGTATTGCAACAGCTCGTGTCGACTATAACGAGGCGGTCAAAGAATACAATGAGAAAATCCGCCGTTTCCCCTCCAATATTTTTGCAGGGATTTTTGGGTTTGACAGAAAAGATATGTACGAAGCTCCAAAGGGCGATACTGAAGCCCCGACAGTAGAGTTTTAACGAGATGAAAAAAGTAATCGGTATCGTTTTGTCAATCGGTATTTTAATTGCCGTATCCGTTATACCCGCAATGGCTCTCACCGTTTCCGTAGAACCGACTGAACGCTTTTTTGTCAATGATTTTGCCGATGTTATCGATGAAAGCGCAGAAAATGCCATGTACGCTGCCGGTGTTCAGTTGTATCAAAAAACCGATGCACAGGTCGTTGTCGTGACGCTTGACACCATTGACGGTGCTGATATTCAGGAATACGGCGTACAGCTCGGCCGTGCCTGGGGCATTGGCGATAAAGAGAAGGATAACGGTATCTTGCTCATCTTAGCCGTGGAGGAACGCGAAGTCGGTATTTCGGTAGGATACGGCTTGGAAGGTGCCGTAACGGATATGCAATCCGGTATCATTTTGGATCAATACGCTATCCCCTATTTTCAAGAAAACGATTTTTCTACCGGATTATTTGCTGCGTACGACGCACTCATTAACGAAGTGTATCTGGAGTACGGCTTGGAAGCCGATCCCAATTACACGCCGGTAGAGGAATTGGAAAGTGAATCGATTGGCTCAACAATCACTATCATACTTTTCTTGTTGTTTATTTGTGCCATAAGTCTTTCCTCGCGTCGTACGCGCCGCTTCTTCCCCGGTATCTTCTTTTTTCCATCAGGCGGCGGATTCTACCGAGGCGGTGGCACAGGCGGTGGTTTCGGCGGATTTCGCGGCGGTGGCGGTAGTTTCGGAGGCGGCGGTGCTTCCCGAAGATTTTAACCACAACCGACGCATTCGAACCCGCCTCAAACAGCGGATTTTCGGCGCTTTGTGGTTTGTTATCATCGCAAGGCGACAGGATCGCAAGCGACAAGGCAACGGCGAACGAGAATTTCTCTTTTGTAAGGTGTGACAGGTTTGAGTCCTGTCACACTAAGCAAAAAAACGCAGACGGCAGGTCTGCGTTTTTTCTTAAGGTCTCTTGCCTTTTCTGACAAGGAATGCTATAATCCCCAAGTACAGGGGTGACATTACAATGATTCAGCACTACATATTCGACTTAGGGAATGTATTAGCTTGGTTTGACCCGTACCAGCTAACGGCGGCACATGTACAGGACGAAACAGCGCGTGTACTGATTAGTGAAGTGGTATTTGACCGCCTGTATTGGGATCAATTAGATGACGGCAGTATCACAGATGACGAAGTAAAACTGGCGTTTTGCAACCGTCTTCCGCAAGCATTACACGAAGATGCCTGCCGTGTTTACGATAACTGGGTGGTATCCATGCCGCCGGTTACCGGAATGAAAGAACTCATAACCGAGCTCAAAGCGTGCGGTCATCGAATCTATTTGTTATCGAACATCAGCGTTGGTTTCGCAAACACATACACCGATAGTCCCTATTTCCGCGATTTGTTATCCTTGTTTGATGGGTTGGTGTTCTCCGGCCTAATCGGTATGGTAAAACCAAACCGCGAGATTTTCGAGCATCTGCTCGAGCGTTTTGCACTCACTGCCGATGAGTGCCTGTTTATTGACGATAATGCCGCAAACATTGCCGCCGCCAAAGCAATCGGCATACACGGATATTTGTTTGACGGCGATGCCGTAAAACTGCAAACCGCGCTTAACACAATAGGGAGGCCTTGTGATGCTTTGTAATCTTCACACGCACACCACCTTTTGCGACGGCATAAGCACACCGGAAGATATCGTACTCGCCGCTATTGATAAAGGATTTTCCTCGATTGGTTTTTCAGGACACGGGTATACCGATTTTGATGTATCCTATTGCATGACTGATACTGACGCGTATGTGTCAACCATATGCACTTTACGCGAACGCTATGGTTCACAGATTGAGCTCTTTTTAGGCATCGAGGAGGATGCCGCTTGCCCGATTGCCAACCGCAAGGATTTTGACTATATCATCGGTTCATCTCATTACCTAAAACATAATAGTCGGTATTATCCTATCGACTCTTCTGCAGAGGATTTAAAACGCTGTGTAGAAGCTTTTGACGGAAATCCGTTGAAACTTGCCGACGCCTATTATCAAACTTTCTGCGCCTACATCCGTGCCCGCAAGCCGGATATTATCGGACATTTCGATTTAATTACCAAATACGACGAATCGGAAAATTCACAATTTTTGAAGAACCCACAATATCAACAGCTCGCCGAACGGTATTTGAAAGAAGCTTTGAATACGGACTGCTTTTTTGAGGTGAATACCGGCGCGATGGCGCGTGGATACCGTACTTCTCCCTATCCTGCTTCTCAATTGTTGCACACCCTCAAAAAACAAGGCGGTAAAGTGGTATTGTGTTCCGATAGCCATAGTGCGGACTCTTTGGATTATGCATTCAATGAAACCCGCGCCCTGTTGCGCGATATTGGGTTTGAATATGTGTATGTGTTATCGAAAGGTCTCTTCGCCAAAGATTATTTATAAAGCAAGAACAGTCGCCCACAAAAGTGGGCGGCTGTTCTGTTCGTGATAAGCTTATTTAATTTCGGTAGTCCAATTTTCATCCCAAGGATACAGCATTTCCAAGACCTGACCGCCGCGTTTCGCGGATTCCTCGGCGTAAATACCGGGGATTGTCATGGCAAGACCTTCACGCAAGGTGACAACATCGGCATCCTCTTTACCGCCGATTCTCTGGAAGAATTGATCCAACATCGCATAATCCATACCGCCGTGACCCGTAGCTTTGGGGTCGTTTGCGTATGCAGGCGGCATGAACTCTCCACCAATTTCCTTGCATTCGATGTCCAGTTCTTTCATGGAATTATAACGAATAACCGGTTTATAATGCCGTTCGATTCTCTCCATATAACCTTCCGTGCCGAACACGCGGTAGTTGTGGTGACCGATTTTCGCGCGACATCTGCCGTTTCTCATTAACCGTACAACAACACCGGACTCCGTTTGGAACTGCGCACACATCATATCATCTTTTTTACGACCACCATACGCTTCCGCCGGAGCATGAGCGCCCGTACCAAAGCAACTCACCTTGCGAAGGTCTTCCTCAAGGATTGTCAGCAGCGGTCCTAAGGAATGGGTGCAGTAACGAATAGGAATCAAGAGTCTTCTCCAGTCGCCGTTTTCATTAAGATGGACAGAATCCACACTCTTGGGTATATACCAGTGAATATACTCCGCTTCCATGCAATACGGATTTCCCAAAAGGCCCTTTTTATAAAAATCTCTCAAAAGATAGGTGAATTTTTGATAGTTGGGATTGGCACCCGTGCAAATAATCGCCTTGGAACGCTGGCTGGCTTTCCACAAATCTTCCGCTTCTTGCAGACTGGCAACACAAGGAATATCCGTGAGAACATTGATATTCTTTTCAAGTGCTTTTACGCAGAACGCCGCATGAATATCCGCACCTGTCTCAACGATCACAACATCAAGATTGGCTTCATTCAGCATCCGGTCGTAATCTTCATAAAACACCGCATCGGGGAACATATTCGCAAGTGCGTCATCCGACAGCCATTGCTTTTCATACCAGTTGACCGGCTTAATATCGCATGCAGCCGCAATTTCAACATTGTCACATGTAGCCGACAATGTCACCATATGACGACCTCTATGCCCCAGACCAACGATGCCTACTCGGATTTTTTTTGACATAGTTTCAAACACTCCTTTTCACTTTACAGAAACTTGTGTTAATCTGCGATAATACCATAAACAGTATCACTACACAGTCTACTTGTATTGTAACATCACAAAACGAAAAAGGAATGTAAAAATCCTATATTTTTGGTAATAAGCCCATATTTCTTGCGTTTTTATAAAGAATATGGTATTTTTTAAAAAAGAGGTGTAAATATGAAAGATATCTGTATGTTTGTACCACCAAACAAGTTTAAAAATGATTTGGAGTTTTTTCATTTCGTGTATGAAACCAATGTCAAAAAACTGCTTCAACCGTTTTGTCATTCTATCTGTCATCTCCAAATCGTGTACAAAGGTACAGCCGTTTTACGAACCGAAGAGGGAACTTTTTCGTTAAAAAAGAACGACATATTTTTCACATTCCCCAATGAAAAATATTATCTTGATGCAGACAATCAATTTGCGTTCTTATACATTAGCTTTTCCGGTGAGCGAGGCGCTTCGCTTTTGAGTGAAAAAAACATCACAGAACAAAATTGTGTCTTCAGCATGCCCGAAGAACTGTTACTTTTTTGGATAAATGCGATCACCAAAACAAACTCAGACAATGCTTATTTGCTTGCCGAAAGCGTTTTCTCGTATACCTTATCGTTGCTAAGCAATACCGTACTCGGTATAGAAAACGAAAGCCACGAAAAAATTGATAAGATTTTGGCGTATATTCAACACAATTTTACATCGCGGGATATCTCTATTAAGAAAATAGCCGATCTGTTTTTTTACAGTGAAAAATATATTTCCCATTTGTTTGTTTTGAAAACCGGTGTCAAGTTTTCACAATACATAAACAATTTGCGTATCCAATACGCCATCGAGCTGATAAAAAAAGGGGAAGGAAGTTTATCTGAGATTGCTACAAAATGTGGTTTTTCAGATCCGTTTTATTTTTCAAAGGTGTTCAAAAAAGAAACCGGTAAATCCCCCAGTGAATATCAATGATGTTTCTCAACACGAACAGCCGCCCACATAAGAGGGCGGCTGTTCTGTTAATAGAGAAAAACTAACGATTATTTGATTTCCGTGGTCCAATCCGCATCCCAAGGATACCGTATATCCAAGACCGCGCCACCGCGTTGCAAGGAAGCCTCGGCATAAATGCCGGGGATTGTCATGGCAAGACCTTGACGAAGTGTGACCACATCGGCATCCTCATTGCCCGCAATTCTCGAGAAAAATTGATCCAGCATTGCATCGTCCATACCACCATGACCGGCACCGGTACTACGGGTTCTTGCATAGGGGGGCGGCATGAATTCTCCGCTGATTTCTTTGAGCTCAGTATCCAGTTCGTTCATGGAATTGTAGCGAATCACCGGTTTGTCGAGTCGGTCAATTCGCTCCATGTAACCCTCGGTACCAAACACGCGGTAGTTGTGAAGACCGATTTTCGCGCGGCATCTGCCGTTTTTCATAAACCGCACAACGACGCCGGATGCCGTTTGGAATTGTGCGCACGACATATCGTCTTTCTTTGTGTTACCATAGTCACTTGCGGGACCATGCTGACCGGTTCCGAAGCAAACCGCTTTACGAAGTTCTTCCTCAAGAACTGTCAGAAGCGGCCCCAAAGAATGCGTGCAATACCGAACAGGGGTCAGAAGTTTTCGCCAATCACCGTTTTCATTAAGATGAATATGGCCCGGGTCTCCCGCCGGCGTCCAGTGGATATACTCTGCTTCCATACAATACGGTTTTCCCAAAAGGCCCTTTTTGTAAAAGTCTCTCAGAAGATAGGTGAATTTTTGATAGTTGGGATTGGCACCCGTGCAAATAATCGCCTTGGAACGCTGACTGGCTTTCCACAAATCTTCCGCTTCTTGCAGATTAGCAACACACGGAATATCGGTGAGAACATTGATGTTTTTTTCAAGTGCTTTTATACAGAACGCCGCGTGAATGTCCGCACCGGTCTCAACAATCACCACATCGAGATTGGCATCATCCAGCATCCGATCATAATCTTCATAGAATGCCGCATTCGGGAACAAATCAGCAAGTGCTTTATCCGATTGCCATTGTTGTTGATACCAGTTCGTAGGATTGAGATCGCATGCAGCAGCAATTTCAACATCGTGACATGTGGCTGATAGCCTCACCAAAAAACGTCCTCTGTGTCCTAAGCCAACGACACCTACTCGAATTTTTGACATAATTACAAGCACTCCTTTTCACTCTACATAAATTTGTGTTGAACCGTGATAACATCGTTAACAGTACGATTACACAATCTACCTGTATTTTAACATCGCGAAACAGAAAAGGAATGTAAAAAAGCTATATTTCTATGTAAAAAAACCATATTTCTTGAGAGATCACAAAAATGTAGGGTTTTAAAAAGGATGTGTAAAAAGTTTTACACATCCTTTTCACTATCCCCAAAAATCTTGTCGATATGTTTGTGCGCTTTTTATATGCCGTAGCAAAGCGGAACATCCTTGATACAGTTGTTGAAAGACTATTTCGAAACGATCGGTATACCAAGGATCTTCGATGTCCCCCGGTGTATCGGTGAAATCCAATAATCGAAAAACTTTATTTTCCGAGTCAACGCCGATAATGCGCATTAGACGCGAAAGGTTGTACTGCTCCATCACAACGATATAATCAAACCGTTCGTAATCATCCACTGTTATCTGCCGCGCGCAATGGGCACCAAAGGGAATGCCGTGTCGCCGCAATGTCTCTGCCGCCTTAGGATGAATCGGGTGACCGATTTCCTCTCGCGACACCGCTTTGGATTCGATGACAAGGTTCTTCCCTTGCGCCAAATATTTCATAATGTATTCTGCCATCGGCGACCGACAAATATTGCCGTGGCACAAAAACAGGATGCTTTTTACGGGAGCGTTTTTGACCATATATTCCACACCTCACAGCGTGTTTAACACAAGTCGGTCATCATCGACGGACATGGCAATCCCCATTATTGCGTTGTTACGTTGTTCTACGATGAGCGAAGCAATGGCATTTTCCGCCTCACGACGGATGGCATTACGCAAATCGCGTGCACCGCGTTTCCCGCCATGGGTTTTTTCGGCAAAATACGTCGGCACATCCGCTGACCAAGTCAGTTTTATCCCCCGTTCCTTGAGCGGTGTCACAAGTTCGTTCAACATCAGAACGGCAATCTTCGCATAATTCTCTTTGGTAAGTGGTGCAAAATAAATGATTTCATCCACGCGGCTGATAAATTCGGGGCGCAGAAAATCGGACAACGCCTTGGTAGCCTTGTCACGCGATGCCTGAGCATCGCTTTTCCCAAAGCCCATCAGGTTTTCACGAATTTGACTGCCCGCATTGGATGTCATCACAATAACGGTATTTTCAAAATTGACAATACGACCATGTGCATCCGTAACGCGCCCTTCATCCAATATCTGTAACAGAATGTTGAGCACATCGGGATGGGCTTTTTCAATTTCATCCAACAAAATAACCGAATAGGGTTTACGGCGCACTTTTTCGGTAAGTTGTCCGGCCTCATCGTAACCGACATAACCGGGAGGGGAACCGATGATACGCGATACCGCGTGCTTTTCCATAAACTCCGACATATCCAGACGAATAAGTGTTTCGGGAGTATCAAAAAGTTGTGCCGCCAACACTTTAACCAGTTCCGTTTTCCCCACACCGGTAGGACCGACGAAAATAAACGATGCGGGACGGCGGCGCGGACTGATCTGCACACGACCGCGGCGAATGGCAGCAGAAACAAGAGATACCGCTTCATCCTGTCCGATCACATGACGGCGCAATTCCTTTTCTAAATCCGCCAATTTCGATAATTCGTTTTCCTGAATTTTAGAAGCGGGAATCCCCGTCCACAGTTCAATCACTTTCGCGAGATGGTCTTCGGAAAGCGGCATGTGCATCGCCGCCTCACGAACCCCCTCAATGTCTTGCTGTGTTTTCATGAGTTGTGCACGAATATTCGCTAAGTGTTCGTAGTCAACCTTTTCGCCGGCCATGGCTTCGGATTCTTGGCCTTGCAGATCTTGCTCAAGAAGTAAGAGCTTGGCGTATTCATCGGCCTTCTTGTTTTGCAAAGCGGCTGTGGCACAGGCTTCATCCAACAAGTCAATCGCTTTATCCGGCAGATAGCGGTCGGTAATATAGCGCTCTGATAACACAACCGCCTTGCGCGCCAACGCGTCAGACACCACAATGCCATGGTATTGTTCGTAATACGATTTAATGCCACACAACACCTGCACGGTATCCTCAATCGAAGGCTCTTCCACTTTTATCGGTTGGAAACGGCGTTCCAGTGCGGCATCTTTTTCAATGTTTTTACGGTATTCTTGGAAAGTGGTGGCACCGATAACCTGAATCTCGCCGCGCGACAATGCCGGCTTTAAAATGTTGGCGGCAGACATACCGCCCTCCGCATCGCCCACGCCGACCAAGGTATGCACTTCGTCGATGAACAGAATAATGTTCCCTTTTTCCTTAACCTCATCGACCAAACTTTTAATACGACTTTCAAACTGACCGCGGAACTGTGTTCCCGCCACCAAGCCGGTAAGGTCCAACAGGTGCAATTCTTTGTTGTGTAATTTATACGGCACATCCCCTGCCGCAATACGCAGAGCCAATCCCTCGGCGATCGCGGTTTTACCAACGCCGGGTTCACCGATCAGGCAGGGATTGTTTTTACTGCGTCGGCACAGGATTTGTATGGCACGATAGATCTCCCGATCACGCCCAACAATAGCATCTAATTTTCCCGTGCGAGCTTTTTCCGTAAGGTTGGTTGTAAAGTTTTCCAGCGCGCTGCGCTTTCTGTTTTCTTTTTTGGGGGTTTCTGATGAAGTTTTTGACTTTTCCTCGTTCTTATCGGCATCACCATTTTGTCCAAACAGGTTTTGTAAAAACGGAAAAGAGGCGGCACCGCCGAGCATGAAGTTTTCATCCTCCCCGTTTTCCGTATTCATCAATTCCCCGAGTTGCTCGTCCATTTCCTCGAGTTCTTCCTGCCCAATACCGAATTTGGTCAACAAATCATCCACCGGCTTGATACCAAGTTCTTTGGCACAAGTCAGACAAAGCCCCTCATTTGTACTGTTATCACCCTCAACACGCGTGATAAACACCACAGCCGGACGCTTTTTACAACGGGAACATATCATCGTGGGAACTCCTTTAAAACATGATTATTGAGAAGATTTTGACGAAACCGCTTGGGATACAGAAACGGTTTCCTTGCGTATGACAAAATAAATTTGTAAGTATTTAAAGAAAGAAAATAACATTGCGGCAGCCACCAACACGATCAACCCTACCAAAACAGGTAACGGCATCTCTTTCCACACCACGATCAACAACATGACGGCATAAAACAAAAAAGTGGAAATTTTACCGAACCACTTGGAACCGCGAATGGTAGAATTATGTGACAAGAGAATCCAGCCGCCGATAGCCTGCAGCACTTCCTTGGTCAGGCAAATAATGGCAAGCGGCACCAGTGCGGTATATCGCACCACCAAACAAAGCAGCACCGTAATTTGTGTCAGTTTATCCGCCACGGGATCTAACAATTTTCCGATCTCCGTAATTTGATTACATCGTCTGGCAATGATACCGTCGAACAAATCGGTAAGGCCCGAAATCAGCAAAACACCCACCGCCTGCAACAACCAATCATGAAAATACAACACGACAAAAGCCGGAAGCAACGCAAGGCGTACCAGCGACAAAACATTCGGAATATTCCACACAAATTTTAAACGATCCATTATAACACTACCTCATTCAATTGAACTTTAGGACAGAGGAAATTGGATTAATATCCGCAATCCACCCTGCCAACAGACTGTTATCTAAATTCTCCTTCGTGAATGGTCCGGTCGCGGCACCGGACGCAATCAGTTGCATGACCGTTACCGCCACCACAGCAAATAAGGTCCCTTTTACCAATCCGATCGCAGCGCCCAACCCACCGTCCATCTGCCGAATCAACGGCAGTTTTGTGATAGGCTTGAGTAATTTTGCCAACAATCGGATAGCCAGCATCAAGATTAAAAACAGTATCAAAAAAGCAATAAAGCGAATAACTGCCACCATGACAGGACGAATCAATTCATCCACAAAATAATCAGCAACCGCCGTTCCCGTCTGCTTGTTACTGACGGATTCACGAATACCGTCCGTAATCGTTTCGGCATCCAGTACGGTTTGTACAAAGCCGGGCAAGGCCTCGATTACCGATTCCGTCTGCTCCGTTACGGTTTGTGCGGCGCCGTTGATGACGGTTTCGCTCCAGACGGTTTCAACTTTTTCATGTAATCCGTCACGCAACAACCCATCGTACACCATCGTCGATACCGTACTGCTCAAAGAAAGTGCCAACACAAATGCCACTGCACAACCGGCAAGCTGAATAATGGTACGGATAAATCCATGACGGTATCCCACGATAGCGGTAACCGCAACAATAACAATTACAATAGCATCTAAAACATACGGCATGGTCTCTTCTCCTTTGGCGATATTGCTAAATTAAGACTCTACCCGCTGCAATTCACTGAGCGTAAGAAGCAATGGCAGATCTCGATATTCCGTAACCAGTAACGAATCAGAAGGTGTTTGTGCTTCCTGTTGAAGGTCGCCTTTTACAAAAGTGTACAAACGGGATTCCGTTAATACCAATATCTTCGAGCCTTGGCACGATACACTGCGAAAAGCACCTTCCAGTTGTTGACTTTTCCATACGGTGCCGGAAGAATCAATCGTCCACACATATCCGTCACCGGTACTGCCGGCCCGTTGCAAGACCAACGCCGAAAGGGTGGTGGACGCCGTGTAACCAATTGGTTCATACCCGTCAAGGGGGATTTTTTCCACCGTGCGTCCACGAGGGGGTAACATCCAGATCTCTTTATCTCCGATTGCCAACACCGCATCGTTCGCATAATAATTGACATCATACAAGAGCAGATCGGATCCGCTGTATTCTACAGGCTCACTATCCGAAAACTTATAAATCAATAACACAGACTTGAGCATTCCGTTTTCGGCAGTCGTACCGACAGCGGCAATCCCTTTACCGTCTGTTGCCAACGAAATGTTTGTAAGCAAATATTTACGACTCTGATGGGTAAAAATACATTTCCCATGCCGGTTATATACTTGAATCTCGCACAGGTAACTCTGGGACGGACTGTCGGTAATCACACCGACCATGCCCGAGGACAACACACACGAAGCATAAATTTTTCGATTCTCCAGCTCCATAGACAACACGGTTCCCCGACGCGTATCCAAGCGGAACCGACTCGCCCCTATCTCCGTCACCAACGCATAACGCCCCGCGGTATGCATCGTCGGATCGGAAAAAGAATGATTGCGCGTGACCACGCGAGTAGCAGAGGAATTATAGAACTGCAGTGCCGTATCGGAGAGTGTAACCAAATGTTGATTGACCTCCCCCATGGCCAACACGGAATTCCCTTCAATTGTTGTCGGGAAACCATTGCCGATCTGTGCGTCGCCGAATCGCGTTTCCGCCCAGTCCAAGACAGCTTCGGGCGCGAGTTTATCCCAATTGTTCCATACCAAAAAACCAATTATCAGAACCGCAACCACCACAAACAATTTGACAAAAAAACGGAGCCACGGAAGATATTGATTTTTCGGGCGCCGACGCGGAGCCGTAGAATTGCTCATAAATTCACCTCCGTTTAGTACCAAACCTCATCTAAGAACAAACCGCAAGCGGGAGCGGTAATACCTGCGCAATTGCGATCACCGGTGTCCAACGCACGACGCACACTCTCTTCCGACAACCGCCCTGCCGTTACATCTAAAATGGTGCCGACCAGAATACGCACCATATTGTACAAGAAGCCATCTGCTTCGACGGTATAGGTCACAAGATCCCCGTCACGCTTCACCTGAGAAAGACGGACCGTACGCACCTTATCTTGCACAGAACTGCCCGCCGAGCAAAACGCCGAAAAATCATGTGTCCCCGTAAACAACTGTGCAATCTCGTTCATGCGCACATCATCCAACCGAGCGTGAAGATGTAGTGCGCTACCTTCTTCAAAAGGATTCCGTACCGCACCGTTCCAGATGCGATATACATACCGCTTTGCCGTCGCCGAATACCGCGGATGAAAATCATCAGGTACCACTCCACAGCGCAAAACAGCAATATCGCGCGGCAATACAGCATTCAATGCCTGCACGAATTTTGTATCAGACAATCGTTCAGGTTTCGCGGTAGTACAGTAAAAACGATGGGCATGTACGCCCGCATCCGTTCGACTGCATCCGGTCACGGCACTGCGAATACCTGTCACCTGTTCGACCGCATTTTGTAAGGTTTCCTGCACAGTAATGCCGTTTGGCTGTACCTGCCAGCCGTGATAGTGCGTCCCGACATATTGCAATTGTAACAGCACATTTGCCATGCAGTCTCTCCCCTTTCGTTAAATGACAGCAGGAATCAACACATTACTGACAACGAGAACCGATGTAAATAACACCATAACCCCGAGCGCTACATAGTCGCTACCGGCCATGTTAAATTGTTTCAGACGCGTGCGCCCCTCGCCGCCGTGATAACAACGGCATTCCATTGCGGTTGCCAAGTCATACGCGCGACGAAATGAAGAAATAAACAACGGAACCAACACGGGAATCAACGCTTTAACACGCTGTAACAGATTCCCGCTTTCCATATCGGCACCGCGCGCCTTTTGAGCCGACATGATTTTATCCGTTTCTTCAATCAATGTTGGAATAAAACGCAAGGCAATGGTCATCATCATGGCAATTTCATGCACATTGATACGCAGAACATTAAGCGGGCTTAATACACGCTCAAGCGCGTCTGTCAAGGTTGTCGGCGAGGTGGTATAGGTCAATAACGAACCCGCCGCTATCAGGCAGAGAATACGCACGGAAATAAATAAAGCTGTGAAAACCCCTTCACGCGTAATCCGCAAAATCCAAAAACTCAGTAAAACGGTTCCCTGTACATAGAAAATATTGATAATGGATGTGAAAATCAGCAACGGGATGACAGGTTTTAAGCCTTTCAGTATCAGTTTGACAGGGATACCGGACAACGCAACACCAACCGCCAGCAAAAGGATCGCCGATGCTAAACCCACCCAGTTATCGGGGATGAACACCAGCAAAATGTATGCAAATGTCAGCACAAGTTTTACACGGGGATCCAAACGATGCAGTACCGAATTACCGGGGAAAAATTGACCGATGGAAATATCAGAGAGCATTGGCGGCACCCCCTTTCAGCAACGAAAGCAGAGCCGTTTTTGCCGCGTCAACCGTGTAAATGCCGTCCGGCACCTCGAAACCGCGTTCTCTCAGTTTGGAGAAAATCTTGGTAACAGCCGGAACGGTCAATCCGATGCGTTCCAGTTCATCTGCACGAGAGAAAATGGCATCGGTAGACTCAAGCATCGCAACGGAACCGTTATTGAGAACCAGAACGCGGTCGGTTACACGGGCAACATCTTCCATACTGTGCGAAACGAGTAAAACCGTCGTATGGAATTCCTGTTGATATGCACGAATACGATTTAAAATCTGGTCGCGTCCGCGCGGATCCAAACCGGCAGTGGGTTCATCCAAAATCAGCACGCGCGGACGCATTGCCATAACTCCCGCAATCGCCGCACGCCGTTTTTCGCCGCCCGACAACTCAAAGGGGGATTTTTGGAGTAACTCCTCTTTAAGCCCTACCCAACGGGCGGTAGTGCGCACTCGTTCTTCGATTTCAGAATCCGACAACTCCATATTTTTCGGTCCAAACGCAATATCTTTATATACTGTTTCTTCAAACAGTTGGTATTCGGGATACTGGAACACCATGCCGACTTCAAACCGCACTTTACGAATCTCTTTCGGGTGCTCCCAAATGTCGTGACCGTCAAGTAAAACGCGGCCTGAATCCGGCTTTAACAAACCGTTAAGCAGTTGCACAAAAGTGGATTTGCCGGAACCGGTATGCCCGATAACGCCAACAAATTCACCCTCCTCGATGCTGACTGATACATCGTGGAGAGCTTCCTTTTCAAACGGTGTCCCGTCCGAATAGCGTAATGTGCAATTTTGTGTTTCAATTAAAGCCATGAAGTTTTCTTCCTTTATAACAACAACGACAATGCGTCAACACATTCTTCAACCGTTAAAATATCTTGCGGTATCTCCACACCCGCTGTGTGCAACAGATGACACAGTTCGGTAGGTTGCGGAACATCCAACTCCAATTCTCTCAAGGCGTCGACCTGTGAGAACACTTCACGCGGTGTACCGTCCATCACAGATTTTCCGTTTTCCATCACCACGACACGGTCCGCTAAAACCGCTTCTTCCATATAGTGCGTAATCAACACGATGGTAATGCCCTGTTCACGGTTTAAACGGCAAATGGTGTCGATTACCTCTTTTCTGCCACGCGGATCCAACATCGCGGTCGGTTCATCCAACACAATACATTCCGGTTGCATGGCAAGTACACCGGCAATCGCCACCCGCTGCTTTTGTCCGCCGGATAACCGATGAGCCGCGTGTTCGCGGTATTCATACATACCGACGGCTTTCAAGGCTTCGTCAACGCGCTCACGGATTTCTTGTGGCGCTACCCCTAAGTTCTCAGGGCCGAACGCTACATCTTCTTCCACGATGGTCGACACCAACTGGTTGTCGGGATTTTGCAGTACCATACCGACCGTACTGCGAATATCATACCGTTTATCCTCGTCTTGTGTCGACATGCCTTTGATAAGCACCGCACCGCCAAGCGGCAGTAACAACGCGTTCAAATGCTTGGCAAGCGTTGATTTGCCACAACCGTTGTGCCCGAGCAAGGCAATAAACTGTCCTTTGGGTATGGTCAAATCAACACCATTCAGAGCCGCGACGACATCGGGGGCTTCGCCATCGTCGTACCGAAAATGAATATTATCCACCGCAATCATCATACACGGTCACCCGCTTTCCACATAGCGGTCGCACCGCAAGGTAACACCAACCCGCTTTGTGTGACCGGCAAGCCAATCTCGTCAGCAGAAGTGTTGCCGCCAAAACGCGGTGTAATCAATGAACTGAGCATATACTGCATCACCGACGGAGATAACCCTGTGGTGTACGAATTGATAAGGAAAAAGAGCGGTTTATCTGAAAGCAGAGATACACATTCTTTTACCAAATTATAAATTTGTTCTTCGAGCTTCCACACCTCACCATTGGGGCCGCGTCCGTAAGACGGCGGATCCATCAAAATGGCATCGTATGTGTTACCGCGGCGCTGTTCACGCTGTACGAACTTTCCGCAATCATCCACAAGCCAACGCATCGGCCGATCTGCCAAATTAGAGGAAACAGCATTTTCTCGTCCCCACGCGACCATGCCCTTGGAAGCATCAACATGGGTTACATGCGCACCGGCGGCAACGCAAGCCAATGTTGCACCGCCGGTATACCCAAACAGGTTTAACACCCGAATCGGCCGTCCTGCTGAGCAAATAAGGGTTGCCATTTCGTCCCAATTGACCGCCTGTTCGGGGAATAATCCGGTATGCTTAAACCCCATCGGTTTCAAGCGAAAACGAAGACCGCTCACAGCAGGTGAATCATAGCCGATTTCCCAAATATCCGGCAGCGGCTTGTAGGTTTCCCAGTGTCCGCCCCCCGTATTGGACCGATGATAGCGCGCTTGCGCCGCGTTCCATAAGGGATGCCGACGGCCCGTACTCCACAAAATTTGCGGGTCCGGACGAATCAGAATGCTCTTCCCCCACCGTTCCAGACGCTCGCCATCGGTGGCATCCAACAATTCATAATCTTTCCAATTTTTCGCTGTTCTCATAGGAAAAATCCTTTACACATCGAAAGTCGCTTGATGGGCAATCCCCAAATGCGCGTAGGCAGCCGGTAACACAATACGACCGCGCGGTGTACGGTTGATAAAACCGAGTTGCAACAAATACGGCTCGTAAACATCCTCAATCGTGACGGCTTCTTCGCCGATAACCGCCGCCAAGGTATCCAGTCCCACAGGACCGCCGTTATAATGCTGAATCATTGCCATCAACATACGCCGATCGACCATATCCAAGCCCAATTCGTCAACCTCTAACTTATCCAACGCCGTTTGCGCCACTTCAGCCGTAATGCCTCCGCCCGTCATAACCTGTGCAAAATCGCGCACGCGCTTGAGCAAACGATTCGCAATACGCGGCGTGCCGCGGGAACGCGACGCGATTTCAAGTGCACCATCACCGTCACATGCAATACCTAAAATTCCCGCACTGCGTTCTACAATCTTTGCCAGTTCTTCGGGTGTGTACATTTCTAAACGACATACCACACCAAAACGGTCACGCAAAGGTGCGGACAGTTGTCCCGCACGCGTGGTAGCTCCAATGAGCGTGAATTTCGGCAACGGCAAATGAATGGACGAGGCACCTTGGCCTTTGCCGTTGATAATATCAATGGAGAAATCCTCCATCGCCGGGTACAAAATTTCTTCAACCGTACGAGGAAGACGATGGATCTCATCGATAAACAAGACATCGCCTTGTTCTAAATTGGTAAGCAAAGCGGCCAAGTCCCCCGCACGCTCCAGCGCAGGTCCCGATGTAATACGAAAATTCACGCCGAGTTCATGGGCAATAATGGCGGAAAGCGTGGTTTTACCAAGCCCGGGAGGGCCGTACAGCAACACATGGTCAAGCGTATCGCCACGCAGTTTTGCCGCATTGATAAATACGGAAAGATTGTCTTTGACTTTTTCCTGACCGATATATTCTGTAAGGGTACGCGGACGAAGCGGGTTATCCCCCTCGTCTTCGGGAAGATATTCCATAGACATCATTCGATTTTCATAATCCATTTCCTGCATGGCCTATCACCTCCTGCCAAGCGCACGCAACGCTTGCCGTACCAATTCTTCCACCGAAAGAGTGCTATCCAACTTTGCCACGGCGTCAGACGCTTCACCGGCACCGAAACCGAGTACCGTCAGTGCTCCAACCGCTTGTGCGGCATTGCCGGATGCATTGATACCACCAACCGCTTTGCCGGTATCCAACACGATACCGTCTGTTGCCGACGGTAATCCGAATTTATCTTTTAACTCCAATACTAAGCGTTGTGCCAGTTTCGGTCCAACACCCTGTGCTCTGGTAAGCGCTTTGTAGTCACCGCTTGCAACCGCGAGCGCTACCTGTTCCGCAGACAATTCCGACAAGATAGCCAGTCCCGCTTTCGGACCGACACCGTTGACCGAGGTTAACAGTTTAAAACATCCCAGTTCGCCGTTGTCAGCAAATCCAAACAATTCCACCGCATCCTCGCGAACATTCAACATGGTGTACAGCATTACCTCTGAACCGACTTGCGGAAGTTTGCGCGCTGTATTCATGGTAATAAAGCACTGATACCCAACACCGCCGCACTCGACAACGGCAAGGTTCAGTTCTCGATGGATAAGCGTTCCTCTCAGGCTGTAAAGCATTCGATTAACATCCTTTCATAAGGCGAAGTTTTAAAGCCGTTCCGCCTGTTTGCGCATGGCAGATAGCAATCGCCAGCGCGTCGGCGGTATCGTCCGGTTTGGGAACATCCTGCAAGCGGAGAAGTCGCCGTGTCATTTCCATTACCTGCGGTTTTTGCGCTTGACCGAAACCGGTCACAGCACTTTTCACCTGCAACGGTGTATACTCAAATACCGGTACGCCGCATTTCTGCGCCGCCAGTAAAATCACACCGCGCGCCTCCGCCACTTCAATCGCCGTCTTTTGGTTGTTCTTAAAATACAGCTTTTCAATTGCCATCGCATCCGGTTTGTGCTGTGTGAGAATGGCGGTGAGTTGTTCATATATGATGTCAAGACGGTGCAAAAACGGTGTGCCCGCCACCGTGGTGACCGCACCGAAATCCTGTGCTTGAAACCGTCCGCCCTCATATTGCACGACACCCCAACCGATAATCGCATAACCGGGGTCAATCCCTAAGATTCGCAAGCACTCACCACCCTGTTTTTGATATTCTAATCAGTATATCATACTTTTACGAAAGTATCAATGCTTTCAATGCATTTACCGCCGTTTTTGCGGCAGCTTCAGTGTTTTCGAAAGTAGGATTATCCAGACCTGCTTTTTCGCGTTCTTGATTCCATACCACATGCAATACGCATCCGGCACGAAGTCCCAATGATGCGGCAACCGTATACAGGGTTGCTGACTCCATTTCCGATGCTAAACATCCGCCTCGCAGCCATGATTCCCACTTGTTTTGTAACACATACGACACCGGCGACGCTTCGGGCGAGTGTTGACCGTAAAAGGAATCTTTACAATGTACCACACCGGCATGCGCCGTATATCCTGCTTCCTTTGCAGCATCCATCAAGGCATTAGATACCGCAAGGTCGGCCACAGCCGGAAATTCGATCGGCAGATATTCACGGGAAGTACCCTCAGCACGGATGGCGGCGGTCGCAACCACCACATCGCCCCCGCGTACAGGCAGCGCCATGCCGCCGCAGGTGCCGACACGGATCAAGGTTTTGACACCGCACCGCGCCAACTCTTCTACACAAATTGCCGTAGACGGGCCGCCGATACCGTGTGAAGTAACCAATACACGCTTACCGTCAAGCAAGCCTGCCCATGTGGTATATTCCCGATTACTTGCCACAAATGACGGCGTTTCCAACCAACCGGCGATTGATTCCACCCGCCCCGGATCGCCGGTAATAATAGCATATTCCGCACCGTCGGACGGCGTAAGACCGATATGATACATCCGCTTCTCGTTAAAGTTCATACCCCGTGTCCCCTTTCTTTTCCAGTATAGCAGAAATTGGCTTGCCACACAAGTGAATTCCTGGTATAATATGTAACAAATTTGTTAAAAGGATCGTGGCTATGAGCGCATTGGCAGTCCATCGTGTGAGTAAATATTTCGGTGACCGTTGCCTGTTTGACAAGCTTACCTTTGAGGTCGGCGAACACGACCGTATCGGATTGGTCGGTTCCAACGGTGCGGGAAAAACCACGCTGTTCCGTCTGCTGATTGGAGAAGAAACGGCAGACAGCGGCGATATTCTACTGTCAAAAAACGCCCGTATCGGTTATTTGGAACAACACACCTTGCAAAACGAGGAAATAACGGTATGGGAAGCGGTGGAACGTGTTTTTGAGTCCGTTCGCCGTATCGAACGCGAATTATCCGAACTTAATAATGCCTTGTCCGCCGTCACCGACGCGCCCGCCGAATGGTTAGACCGTCAACATCGTTTACAAGAAGAATTTGAAAACAGCGGCGGGTTATATTACAAAAGCCGTATCACCTCGGCTTTAACGGGGCTCGGCTTTGAAAAAGAGCGATTTTCACAGTCGGTATCCACCTTAAGCGGCGGACAACGGTCCAAAATTGCCATGGCGTGTTTGCTGTTGTCAGACGCCAATATTTTGCTGTTGGACGAGCCTACAAACCATCTGGACATTCCCTCTGTCGAATGGTTAGAAAGCTTTTTACGCTCCTATACGGGTGCCGCCATCATCATTTCCCACGACCGATACTTTTTAGACAAAGTCACAACCCGTACAATGGAAATCACACAAGGGGTTGTCCACATCACCGACGGCAACTACACCGCTCACAAAGAAAAACGCGAGCGAGATAATGAAATTGCCTTGCATCATCATAAAACGATAGAGCGGCAAATTAAGAAACTGGAAGATAATATCGCGTTGCTCAAACGGTGGAATCGGGAAAAGTCCATCCGCGCCGCCGAAAGCCGTGAAAAGCGTCTTGACCGACTGAAAGAACAACAAGTACAAGTGGAACAGGCCGAACATACCATTCGTTTCGGGTTTACCGCCGACACGGTCAGCGGGAACGAGGTATTGGAGGCGGGGAACCTATCAATTGGATTTGCAAAACCTCTGTTTTCGGATGTTTCGTTTCAGTTGCGGCGGGGTGAACGGGTTTTTCTGCTCGGACCGAACGGTTGCGGAAAAACAACACTGTTAAAGCTGATTACACAAGAATTACAACCGCAATCGGGGTATATTCGTTTAGGTGCGAAAGTGTCAATCGGCTACTATGACCAAATACAATCCCGCCTATCAAATGACAAAACCGCCATCGACCAATTATGGGACGATTACCCGCATCTTACCCAAACCGAAATCCGAAATGCGCTCGCAGCGTTTTTGTTTTACGGGGACGAGGTCTTTAAGCCCGTATCTGCCCTCAGCGGCGGCGAGCGTGCCCGTCTGTTACTGCTGCAGCTAATGCTGGCACACGATAATCTGCTGTTGTTGGACGAGCCAACCAATCATCTGGATATCGCCTCCCGCGAAGCCTTGGAACAAGCCCTTGAGGGGTACGACGGTACCTTATTCATCGTGTCTCACGACCGTTATTTTATCAACCGTATGGCGACGCGCATTTTGTATATGACGCCGAACGGGTGTGACAGTTACAACGGCAATTATGATACTTTTACCGAACGCTGTGCGGCATCGGAAACGGTACCGATTGCCACAAACCAGCCCATAAAAGAAAACGCTTACAAACTCCGCAAAGAGCAAGAATCGCAAAAGCGTAAACTGGCAACCCGTATTCGCCGATGTGAGGAAGATATCACACGCTTGGAAAACGAAATTCACAGCTTGGAAAAACAGTTGGAAGCACCCGCGGTCGCGGCACAGTATGAAGAGGTTGTGCGAATTTCGGCTGAAATTGAGGAAAAAAACAAACAACTGGAAACGGTATTTTCACATTGGGAAAGCGCACAAGAAGAATGGGAAAAGCTATCATAAAAAAGCCCTTTGCCGTTTTAGCGGCAAACCGCTTTTTCTTTACAATCCAAATTCGCCTTCGTAGCTGACAAGACTGGCATCCCGCACGCCGTCGATTGCCATCATGGTTTCAATAATTTTGGTTTCACCACCTGCAAGTGATATCTCGACTGTCATTTCGCCGCCGTTACGGGTAACGATGCGTGATTTGATACGGTATTTCGGCAAGGTGTTTAACGCCTTTTTAACCGTCGTCACCTTTTCGGGATCGTAGCGAACAATCAACAGATACGGGCTTTTGTTTTTGCGGTAAATAAGCGTGATGATGTAATACAAAAGACCAAGCACCAAACAGGCCAATCCGCCGGGAAGATACAAGCCGGCACCACTCATGATACCGCTGGCAATCGACCAGAACATGAAAATAGTATCAACGGGATCTTTAATAGCCGTGCGGAAGCGCACGATAGATAGCGCACCCACCATACCGAGTGACAACGCCAAATCCGAACTGATGGTGCGAATCACGACCGCCGTCACCATACACAAGAGCACCAAGGCAAAAGCAAAACCCTTGGAAAACAACACGCCGCGAAATGTTTGACGGTAAACCAGCAAAATAAATAGCCCCATCAAAAACGCCGACAACAAAGACAGCAGCATTTCTCCCATCGTCACGCCGGTGTTGAATTGCTCGACCACACTGTTTTTAAACATATCCATGAAAGTCATATTCGTCATCCTTTACTGCATTTTTCTGCACAACTCGTATTTTGAGATCGCATTGCGGGAAAGCGGTACCGTTTTGAGTAGTTGTCGCACGGTGTACGGTAAGGCATCGTCATATTTCACTTCGATGACCATACGGTCAGACGGCAATACCGGCACCGTGAGCAAATCTTCTCGGAACAGCTCAGAAGTGTACAGGCCGCTGTGAATATCCCGATCAAAGGTAATACGCACATCCTCAAACACATATGCCTCACGGTAATAATCCACAAGCACGGCAGGCTTCAAAAGTCGTGTGCGACATTTGGCGTAAAAATCGCGAATCAAGGCGTGTTCGCTTTCATACATCCACCAAAGATCGCCGCGCAAGATCGCATCCACTTGCTCACGAGTCAACGGTGCGGAAAACTTCCGTGTCATCTGATCCAGTTTCTGTTTGCATTCCAAACGAATAAATGAATCGTCCATATCGTAAAAGCGAATACGGAATTTCTCGCGTGTTTGAACACCTTCCACCTTATCCAGCAGGCCTGTTTGCTGATAATCATCAAAATACAAACTGCGGATAAAATAGGCACCGTCAGGATGAGATGTATGGGTATCCTTGTGAAGCCCCGCATCCAACCGTGCTTTCAGCTGATGGTATCCGGCACGGCTGATGAAGTATTTGTTTTCATGGCGAAAGCCGTTCACCGAACCCCTCCTTTTGTAGATTTCAATCAGTATAACACACCTTGTAGAAAAAGACAACACCAACCGCAAAAATTCACTCCCCGTCTTGACAGTCGCTCACAATTGCAGTAAAATGAGGCAAACATTCAAGGGAGGACAAATCATGAAACGTATCATCACCGTTCAAGATATTTCATGTGTCGGTAAATGCTCGCTCACCGTTGCCTTGCCGATCATTTCCGCCATGGGCGTGGAAGCAGCCGTTTTGCCGACTGCCGTGCTTTCTACGCACACGGCATTTAAAAAAGGGTATACCTTCCGTGATTTGACAAATGACATCACCGCTATTACTGATCACTGGAAAAAAGAGCACTTTTTCTTTGATGCCATTTACACGGGATATCTCGGTTCGTTTGAACAACTGGATTTGATATCCCGATTCTTTGATGAGTTTAAGACAACGGATAATGTGATCGTCGTGGATCCGGTCATGGGTGATTACGGCAAGTTATACACCGGCTTCACACCCGAATTTGCAAAAGCTATGGCACAGCTGTGTGGCAAAGCCGATATTATCGTTCCCAACATGACCGAAGCCGCCTTTATGCTGGGTATTTCCTACCAAGGCGAAGGATACGACCGCGCCTATGTGCAAGACATTCTTTATAAACTTACACAACTCGGTGCCAAGTGTGCCGTACTGACAGGCGTGAGTTTTGAGGATGGCAAAGTCGGCGTTATGGCATACGATTCTGTAGCCGACAAGTTTTTTGAATACTACACCGATCGCGTCAATGCTTCGTATCACGGTACGGGCGATGTGTTTGCCAGCACCTGTATCGGCGCCCTGATGAACGGAAAATCATTGGAAGAGGCGTTACCGATTGCCGCCGACTATACTGCCGAATGCATCCGTATGACCGAAGCCGATCCAAACCACAACTGGTATGGTGTCAACTTTGAAACGGCTGTTCCCTATTTGCTGAAACGGTTAAATGGTTAAAGTTTTCTTAATAAATCTCTTGACAAGCGATTTCTTTTCCGCTATAATAGCATTCGTTCCGCAATGAACGGACGTTTAGCTCAGCTGGTAGAGCATTCGCTTGACGTGCGAAGGGTCAGCGGTTCGAGTCCGTTAACGTCCACCAAAAAAGCACTTGCAACTTGCAAGTGCTTTTTTATTTTGTTCTTCTACGGTGGAAAAATCGAAAAGCGCGCACAATATGCGGGCGAAGCGGTAACAACCACAACCACAGTGCAACATATACGCGATAACCGAAGTTGTCACAGTCCACCGTTTTTCCCTTGCGCACAAAGCCGGTCATGACGGCGAGTACATGATCTTTGGGCAGATCGGTTTCCAACTCCCACTGTGCATCACCGGTCAAGGTGTACCCGTTTTCACTCACGCGCACAATACGGTGTAATACATATTGTCCGTCATCCCGCCGATACAACGGAACATCCCCCCGCTTGAGAGAATACGGATCACAGGCGGACAGAATAACACTGTCCCGTTTATGGGAAAACAAAGGTCGCATACTGCGTCCGCTAACCGTAAGCGTAACACGAAGCCCCTGTCGCAACGAATCTTCTATCAGCGGCATCAATTCCGCAAACGGAACGGCATGTTCAAGATGTTTCATGAGAGCAAATCTGCTTCCCGCAACGATTGAACAAACGCGTACACATCCGCCGCAGCACGCGTTTCATCGACATCATATTCGTTTGTCAAAGCCGTTACCAAAGAAGCCTCCGTGCATTCCCCTGCCGTTAAACACTCCCACAAAAACGCACCTGTTTCGTTAAGGCGGATCATACCTTTAAAATCCAATGTCTGCAAACCGACAGCTACCACCACATAGGAACCACCGATCTGCCGCAATACAAAACCATCTTTCAGTTTCATACGCTTTTCCCCTTTGCCAAATTTGTCGCATTTTTAACCAGTTCAACCGCTTGCTCACTGATGGTACATTCCAATAAAAAGACCGGAACGGTCTCTAATAACTTTTCCGCAGTTTCGAGCACTTTCACGCCTAATGCTTCATCATAAAACGGACGAACCGTCTCGCGATACAGATAACAGCAAGCCTCCGATGCTGTCAACGGCTGTATCCGGTTTTGCGATGCCTGTTGCAAGAATACGATGGCAGTAAGCGGTGCGCAAACATTGGCATTGGTATCGGTTTTACCGCTCCAAGGCGTACCGTATACGGTCGGCGTATTCCCATCAAAACGGATAGCGGGCTTGTCGTCGTTGATGTGTTGCACCCGCTCGCCGTACCGTTGTTTCCATAACGCTGCATGGGTAGATTTGCCCGTACCGGACGGCGCCGAAAATATGATACCCTGCCCATCATACGCAATGGCAGAGCCATGCATCACAAGGCCTCCCAAATAGGCCAAGCGGTTGGCAAACGCCTCTCCCGTGTACAAATATTCAAAATCGGAAAGCGGCCGCGTGGCGCGTTTTTGAACATCCAAAATAGCATAGTCAAAGCGAGAATAATCCGGTGACGAGTAACAAGCATACAGTACCCGTCCCGTCTTCTTACTGACGGTATACCGGCACAAATCGCCGTTAGGCAACCGTGTCAATCCTTGTCCGTCACGAAGCAAGAGCTCTTCTCCGCACGGAGTGTCAATAAACGATTCGCGCGATAGATTCATCGTCAGGTCCGGCGTTTGTATCTTCTCCTCATACGCTCGCAGACGACGGGAGAAAAAGTCGTGATCTCCTCCGTCAAAGCTTACGGATAGACCCGCAATCCGCGCTTGAATCATCTTGTTCACCCGCCTTGCGATTGATTGATGAGGTACGATAGTGTCATGAGACTATCGCCCAAATGGACATTTTCCACCAACACCTGCGGGTGGTGAAACGCAATATCATAGTGACTGTAATTCCAAAACGCTTTCACACCGCAATCAATTAAGCGCTCCACCAACTGCGGTGCAGCTTCTTTGGGAATACATAAGACAGCCAGTTGCGGATGATGCTCCGCACAAAACGCCTCTAATTCTTCGGTCCCCTGAATCGTGATACCGCGAATTTCCTGCCCGATCAAAGTTTTCGCATCGTCAAATATGCCGTCAAGTGAAACGCCTTTGCGGGGAAAATCCATATGATTGACAAGTGCACGACCCAAATTACCGGCGCCCAATAAAACAGCGGGAGTTAGGGTATCCATCCCCAATATATGGTACAGCTCCTCGTACAGTTGTTTCACCAAATATCCGTAACCCTGTTGGCCGAATTCGCCGAAACAATTGAGATCTTGCCGAATCTGCGAGGCAGTCAGTCCCATCCGTTGTGCCAGTTCACGCGACGAAATGCGCACCACACCGTTTTCTTTCAGATCATACAGAAAGCGGTAATAGCGTGGCAAGCGACGCACGACCGACATGGAGATCGATATATCCTTTGATGCCATGCACGCATCTCCTCTCACTGGTTTTGCTGACGCGTATAATCCAACAGGCCACCCGCAAGCAACATATCAATTTGACGATCCGAGAATCCCGCATTCAAAGCGATCTCGTCACCCGTCGTTTCGTTTTTTAGTACCAACGGTTCACGGCGCATAAGGCGACCGCGCACATCCGGCAACACAAGAGCATCACCCAGAGAGATACGATCATAATCCGTCTCATCGGCAAAGGTCAACGGAATAATGCCTGCGTTGATAAGATTCGCCACATGAATACGCGCAAAGGATTTTACAATGACGGCTTTAATGCCCAAATACAACGGTGCCAAAGCCGCATGTTCGCGCGAACTCCCCTGTCCGTAGTTGGAACCACCGATAATAAAGCCTTTTTTCTCTTGATGGCACCGAGCCGGGAACTCGGGATCGCAACGCACAAAACAATGTTCGGAAATGGCCGGAATATTGGAACGCAACGGTAAAATCTTCGCACCCGCCGGCATGATATGATCCGTGGTGATATTATCCCCCACCTTTAACAAAACCTTGGCGGCAATCTCGTTCTCCATCGGCGAAGTTTTCGGGAAAGGTTTAATATTCGGGCCGCGCACAACCGTGACGGTATTCATATCCGCCTCATCGATGGGTGCTTCAATCATATTATCATTAATGAGGAAACTGGTCGGCATTGTAAACGCGGGTGCTTCTCCCGCTGTACGCGGATCGGTAAAGACACCTGTCAAAGCACTGACAGCAGCCGTTTCGGGGCTGACGAGATACACTTGACCGTCTGCCGTACCGGAGCGTCCCTCAAAGTTACGGTTGAAAGTGCGCAGGGAAACACCTTTGGAATTGGGTGATTGTCCCATGCCGATACACGGTCCGCAGGCACATTCCAAAATGCGGGCACCGGCGGCAATTAAATCAGCCAACGCCCCGTTTTCAGCAAGCATATTGTAAACCTGCTTGGAACCGGGGGCAATCGACAAGCTGACATTTGGATGTACGGTTTTTCCTTTCAAAATGGAGGCAACTTTCAGCATATCCATCAACGACGAGTTGGTGCAAGAACCAATACAGCATTGATCGACGGGCAGACCGTCAAGCTCCGACACGGGTTTGACAGCGTCGGGCGAGTGCGGGCAGGCCGCCAACGGCACAAGGGCACTTAAATCAATGTCGATCACTTCATCGTATTCGGCATCAACATCGGGCTGTAAGGCAACCCAATCGCTTTCACGACCTTGCGCTTTCATAAAATCACGCGTGATGTCATCCGAAGGGAAAATCGATGTGGACGCTCCAAGCTCTGCCCCCATATTGGTAATGGTTGCACGCTCGGGAACGGACAAGGTTTTCACTCCCTCGCCGCCGTATTCCACAATCTTACCGACGCCGCCTTTGACGGACATACGGCGCAATACTTCCAAAATGACATCCTTAGCGGCTACCCACGGCTGTAAACGGCCGGTCAGATTCACACGCACCATTTTGGGCATGGTGATATAATAGGTACCGCCGCCCATGGCAACAGCCACATCCAATCCGCCGGCACCGAATGCCAACATACCGATGCCGCCTCCGGTCGGGGTATGACTGTCGGAACCGATTAATGTCTTCCCCGGAATGCCAAAGCGCTCCAGATGAACTTGGTGGCAAATGCCGTTACCCGGACGCGAGAAATAGATTCCATGCTTTTTACAAACCGTTTGAATATATCGATGATCATCCGCATTTTCAAAACCCGTTTGCAGGGTATTATGGTCAATATAGGCAACCGACCGTTCCGTGCGCACGCGCGGAACCCCCATAGCTTCAAACTCCAGATAAGCCATGGTGCCGGTGGCATCCTGTGTCAAAGTCTGATCGATCTTCAATCCAATTTCTTCTCCGACACGCATTTCACCACAAACAAGATGAGAGCGTATCAATTTTTGTGCCAAAGTATCGCCCAACAGAATCACTCCTTTACTATTTGAGTATTATAGTACATTTTATCGGTACTTGTCAATTGTTTGCCAAATTTCAAATTCTGATATTTTCTCTTGATTATCGAATCGTTTTGCGCTATAATAAATCAGAATAGTGTTCTGTGCACATTGTTCAGTTTGTTTCATATTCACAGAAAGGTGTGTGTTCGACAATATGATCCGAATCGATAATCATCTGGGAAGCATTGTCATCTTGCAGGAGTATTTTGCGTACCTCATCGGCAACGCAGTTTCTTCGTGTTACGGTGTTGCCGGCATGGTCAAAAGCGGCACCCGTCAAGGTTTGCGTTCCATCTTCTTTAAGCGTTCGTTTGCGGACGAGGGCATTCATGTGCGCAGTGAAAACGATCGATTAATCGTTGATCTTCACATTTGTGTCATCTACGGCATGAACATTGCCGAGATTTCCAAAAGCATCGTTAACAAGGTTCGGTACACCGTTGAGGAAGCCACCGGCCTTTCCGTAAAGAAGGTAAATGTTTATATTGACGGAATGAAATCCGAGTAAATCAACAGATGCGGCCACCCTCATGTTCCCATCGAAAAGGAGTGCTACACTTGATTCAAGGTAACCTGTTGCGCGATGCAATGATTTCTGCATCCAATGTACTTGCTGCCCAAAAACAGCAGGTAGACGAACTGAATATTTTCCCCGTTCCCGACGGCGACACCGGCACAAATATGTCCATGACGCTGTCCGCCGCCGCACGGGAATTAGCTCGTTTGACCGATCCTACGGTCAGTCAAACTGCCGATACCGCCTCGTCAGCGCTTTTGCGTGGTGCACGCGGTAACTCCGGCGTTATCCTATCTCTGTTATTCCGTGGCTTTTCCAAGGGCCTTAAGGAAAAGACCGAGGCGAACGGCGCTGATCTTGCCAACGCCCTAACCCTTGGCGTGGAAGCCGCTTATAAAGCCGTCATGAAACCCACCGAGGGTACCATTTTGACCGTTGCCCGCGAGGCAGCGGAAAAGGGCGTTGCCGCCGCAACAGCCGATTCATCCGCAACGGCTGTATGGGCTGTGATTTGTGACGAAGCCGAGGCTTCCTTACAACGCACGCCTGAGCTTCTCCCCGTCCTGAAAAAAGCGGGTGTCGTTGACGCAGGCGGTCAAGGCCTTTGTGTTATTTTCCGCGCTATGCAAGCAGTCTTTAACGGTGAACCGATTGTTCAGGGTGATACAGCCATATCCAACGCGCCTCAGCAAAAATCCGCAAGCGCCGCCGGTTCCTTTGAAACCGATATCACCTTTACCTATTGCACCGAATTCATCGTTGCGCGTGAAAAGACCTGCAAAAAGGATCCTTTGAAACTCCGTGCATATTTGGAAACCATCGGCGATTGTGTGGTTGTAGTGGACGATGAGGAAATCATCAAGGTTCATGTTCACACCAACGATCCCGGCAAAGCCCTCAGCAAAGGTGTTGAGTACGGCGCTTTTGAGACCGTAAAAGTCGAGAATATGCGCATTCAACACGAAAATGCTGCCTGGGCACCTGATAACAACGAAACCGTCTCTACCCCCGCACGCGTTGAACCCGAAGAAGAGTTCGGCTTTGTTGCCGTTGCTGCGGGTGAAGGTTTACAAGCCCTATTCACCGACCTCGGCTGCGGTCAGGTCGTATCCGGCGGTCAAACCATGAACCCGTCAACCGACGACATTCTAAATGCTATTGAAGCCACTCCTGCCAAAGTCGTTTATGTTCTTCCCAATAACAAAAATATTATTTTGGCGGCTGAACAGGCGATCCCGCTTGCCGACCGTACCGTTCATGTCCTTCCCACCCGTACCATTCCGCAAGGCGTTTCCGCCATGTTGAATTTTGATCCGGATGCGGAAGTAGAAGATAATCTGAACACCATGATGAAAGCGGCGGATAATGTATCGTCCGGTTCCATCACCTTTGCGGCGCGCGACAGCGATTATGAAAATCGTGCGATTAAAGAAGGCGATATTTTAGCGCTCGACAACGGTAAACTTTCCTTTACCGATACCTCGATTGAAAAAGCCGTCGTTAAGCTGACAAAAAATATGGCGTCGGCACGCCGTTCTTCCGGCAAAGATGTTGCCTTTATCACCTTGATGTACGGTGAAGGCGTTACCGAGCAAGAGGCAAACGCGGCTCGTGATGCCATTGCGGCAAAACTCGGTAGTGATGTAGATATTACCGTACTTGCCGGCGGTCAACCCGTCTACTATTATTTCATTTCGATCGAATAATCCTGTAATGGCCGATGGTATCCCTCTCAAGGATCGCCATCGGCTATTTCTGAAAAAGGAGGGAATTTCTTGCTGACAACGACCACGCCGATTCAATACCTGAAAGGTGTCGGGGAAAAGCGCGCCCAACAACTGGAAAAAATAAACATCCACACTGTCGGCGATCTTCTCTCTCATTTTCCTCGCCAATATGAGGATTGGTCTACGGTCACCCCTATCGCTTGCGCACCGCGCAACACATCATGTTGCATACGCGCTACTGCCTTATCTAAGCCGATCGAGCGACAAGTCCGTAAAGGACTTTCTCTTTACACCTTTTCCGTAACCGATTCCTCAGGCGTTGCGCGCATCACACTGTTTAACAACAAATATGCCGCCGCCAAAATTGAAGCAGGCAAACAATATTTGTTTTTCGGCACGGTGACAGGGGCGCTGAGTGCCCCGGAAATGTCCTCGCCGTTGATTGAACCCTCCGAAACGGGCTCCCGTATCCGCCCAATCTACCCCCAGACTGCCGGTATTACCTCGCGGTATTTGGAAAAGCTGGTCAGCACCGCTTTACTGGCGTTGGACACGGCGTTGGATACGGATCCGCTTCCCTTTGCCTTGCGTCGGCAATATCAGTTATGTACCTATCGGTACGCGTTGGAAAACATTCATTTTCCCGCCGATCATGAGGCACTGGCCATCGCGCGTCGTCGCTTGATTTTTGAAGAGCTGTTTGTCTTGCAGCTCGGGTTACTTGGTTTGAAAAATCCTGCAAAAACGCAAACAACGATTCGTATTGAGCAGGATTTTACCGATGATTTTTCCGCTTTTCTGCCCTTTACCATGACCGGCGCGCAACAACGCGCCGTCACCGATGCACTACGCGACATGAGTGGCCACACTCCCATGAACCGCCTGCTTCACGGTGATGTCGGCAGCGGTAAAACAGCGGTTGCCGCCTGTCTTGCGTATACCGTCATCCGTAACGGGTATCAAAGCGTCATGATGGCACCGACGGAGATTCTCGCACAACAGCACTATCATTCATTGTGCCGTATGTTTGCAAAAGATCCGACTATTCGTGTCGGTTTGCTCACCGGTTCCATGACCAAAAAGCAAAAAGATGCCGTTCGCAACGAGATTGAAAACGGTTCTTGCCATTTGCTGGTCGGCACACACGCCTTGTTGTCTGACAATGTGCAATTTTCACGCTTAGGGCTGGTTATCACCGACGAACAGCACCGTTTCGGTGTTCGTCAACGCTCTGCACTAACCGCAAAAGGAGAACATCCGCATCTGCTCGTCATGTCAGCAACCCCCATCCCCCGCACGCTGGCGCTCATTGTGTATGGTGATTTGGATATTTCGGTGTTAGACGAACTGCCTGCCGGCCGCACCCCCATTGCTACCTATGCCATCGGTACCGACAAACGAGCTCGCGCATACGGTTATGTGCGAAAATTCGTAGATGAAGGCAGACAAGCGTATGTGGTATGTCCGTTGGTAGAAGAGGGTGAAACCGATTTGGTGGCAGCGGAAGACTATGCCAAAAAATTGTCGGCGGGACCATTCAAAGGCTACTCACTCGGCTTGCTTCACGGTAAAATGAAACCGCGCGAAAAAGAACAGATTATGCGTGATTTTGCTGAAAATCGCATTTCCGTCCTTGTATCTACCACGGTGGTTGAAGTGGGCATGGATGTCCCAAATGCTGTTTTAATCGTTATTGAAAACGCTGAGCGTTTCGGATTGGCGCAGTTACATCAATTGCGCGGGCGTGTCGGGCGCGGGCAACACGCTTCGACCTGCATTCTCGTTTCGGATGCACAAAACGAGGAAGCCATTCGTCGACTAAAGGTCATGTGTGAAACCACCGACGGTTTCCGCATTGCCGACGAAGATTTACAGTTACGGGGACCCGGTGATTTTTTTGGCGATCGTCAACACGGTCTGCCGCAAATGAAATTAGCTGATTTCCTGTCTGATATGTCTCTTCTGCGTGAGGCACAAGATGCGGCTCGCGTTGTTCACGCCAAGGATCCCGCACTCCATCTTCCAGAACATAAACCGTTACAACAATCGGTACAAGCATTATTTGAACGAACCGGCGGACAAGGCTTAAATTAAAAGAACCGTGTAAGCGTTGTGCTTACACGGTTCTTTTTACAGCTCATCCAAGGTTAATTCGTACGACGGTAAGAATTCTTCCAAAAAACAATCTACAGCCGCCATGTTCATATCCCGTAAAGCGGCTTCGGTGGATTGGCGCGCTTTCGCGAATTCGCGGTTTCCCTGTTTGATTTCTTCAATACATTTAATGAGCGCCGACAGTTTATCTGCCGCTTTCACAATGCGCAGTTCCTCTGCCATTGCGTTGGCATTCGGCAATAACCAACGCCGATATTCCGCCATCATATCCTCCGGTAACAACGATAACAATTTGTCGGCAGACACCCTTTCCACCTGTTTGTACGCTTCGCGAATGGTGGGATTATCATATTTAACAGGGGTAGGTAAATCGCCTGTTAAAATTTCGGGGGCATCATGATACACGCCAAGCATAACACACGCCTGCTCATTCACATTACCGCCGAAACGATGATTGTGCAACACCGCCAACGCGTGTGCCAACACCGCCACATCGTGCGAATGTTCGCATATATTTTCGGTTTGCGTATTTCTCATCAGCGCCCAACGATTGATATATTTCATGCGCGACAACATAGCAAAAAACGAGTTTTTCACAGTATCAACTCCTATTTTACAGTATACATTCTTTTGTCGGCTTTTGCAAGAGTTGAATAAAAGGAGATACGATTCCCATACTAACACAACGAAAGGAATGATGACAATGAACCGTGATACTGTTTGTCTGCTGAAAGAATGCAACTCCGGCTGTAAAAGTGCTACCAACAGTATGGAACAAGTGATGCCGTTTTTAAAGGATAAGAACGACTTAAAACAATTGATCGAAAAGTATAATGACGAGCACATTAAAATCGGTGATGAATGTCACGCTTTACTGAACAGTGCCGATCTCGACGAAAAAGATCCGCCAAAGATTGTCAAAGCAATGTCTTGGTTCTCCACCGAAATGAAATTGCTGATGGACGACACCACCTCACATATTGCGGGATTGATGGTAGACGGTTGCAGTATGGGGATAAAGTCACTCAGCGGTTACCTCAACCAATACACGCAAGCATCCGAAGATTGCCGTAAACTAACACGCAAACTTATTGATTTGGAGCAGCAATTTATGCAAGATCTTTTGAAATTTGTATAAAGAAGAAAGCGCCTGTTTTTACAGGCGCTTTTCGTTATTTCAGCATGACAAAGCCTAATTTTTTCATGGCCTTTCCAAGTGTTCGAGCGGCGATGTGCGAAGCTTTCTCCGCCCCAAGTTTCATCAAAGTCTCCAGTTGCGCTTTGTCTTTCATCAGTTCTGTGAACCGTTCTTGGATAGGCTTTAATTCCACGGCAACGGCTTCGCCGACGGCCGTTTTAAAATCGCCGTAACCTTTTCCCGTAAATTCATCTTCAATAGCCTCAAGCGTTTTACCGGTTACCGCTGAATAGATTTCCATCAGGTTATTAACGCCGTCTTTTCCGGGTGCGTAGCGCACTTTTGCCTCGCTGTCCGTTACCGCACGGCGGAACTTGCGCATGATGGTGTCCTCATCGTCTTTCAGCGAAATAAAGGAATTTTGGTTTTCGTCCGACTTGGACATTTTTTTGGTCGGTTCCTGCAACGAGCAAACGCGGGCGGCTGTTTTCATAATATACGGTTCCGGAATCGTGAATGTGTTCGCATAGAGGTTATTAAACCGAGTCGCAATATCACGCGTCAATTCACAGTGTTGTTTTTGATCCGCACCGACAGGCACCACATCCGGCTGATACAACAAAATATCCGCCGCCATCAACACCGGATAGGTAAACAGGCCGGCATTGATGTTATCCGCGTGTTTTGCCGACTTATCCTTAAACTGCGTCATGCGGGATAATTCCCCAAACTGAGTATGGCAAGCGAGCAACCAACTGAGCTGCGTATGCTCAGGCACTTGCGATTGCACGAACAACAACGATTTTTCCGGATCAAGACCTATCGCTAACAAAAGTGCAAACATTTCGTTTGTCTGCTGACGCAATTTGGCAGGTTCTTGCCGTACCGTAATAGCATGCAGATCGGCTACGGCATAAGCACATTCAAATTCCTCTTGCAATAACACCCAGTTACGCAAAGCACCCAGATAGTTGCCGAGTGTCGGCGTACCGGTGGATTGTATACAACTTAAAGCGCGTTGCTTGCGCGCCGTTTCCACTACATTCTGATTTTCCATACGATCCCGTACCCTTCAAAAAATCTTTTCTATATAGTATCATACTTTCATTGACTTTTGCAACCAAAAATTGTAAAATAGATATATCTGTTTATTTCGTTCAGGAGGACTCATATGACCGCTTTAGAGCAACTTGCGGAATTGCTGTTTCCGAATATCACCAAAACGCCTGAGGACTATGAAGCGCTATATCCCCCGCGTTCCCTTACAGAAGGGGCGCGTGTGGTTCGTATCGCCCCATCGCCTACCGGTTATTTACACTTAGGTGTACTGTTCACCGCCACCATCAACTATCTTACCGCCCGTTCCACAAACGGTATATTTTATTTTCGTTTAGAGGATACCGATAAAAAACGCGAAGTGGATGGAGGCGCCGCCGATATTTTGGCAGGGCTTCGCCAATACGGCTTGCAAATCGACGAGGGGTATCAAGGCGACGACGATTCCATCGGCAGTTACGGACCGTACCGTCAAAGCGATCGTGCACAAATTTACCATGCTTTTGTAAAATCACTCGTTTTACAAGGTTTGGCTTATCCTTGCTTCTGCACACCGGACGAGCTTTCAACTGTACGCGAAAAACAAGAACAGCAAAAGCTACGCACCGGATACTACGGTGAATACGCCACTTGTCGTTCACTCACTCCTGAGCAAGCAATGGAAAAAATCCGTGCCGGTATCCCCTATGTGATGCGCTTGCGTTCACCCGGGGATGAATCCCGCCGCATTAAATTTGACGACCTGATCAAAGGAACCATCGAAATCCCCGAAAATGATCAGGATATTGTGTTGTTGAAAACCGACGGTATTCCAACCTATCATTTCGCTCATGCAATCGACGATCATTTGATGCGTACCACCCATGTCATCCGCGGTGATGAGTGGATTGCCTCGGTTCCTACCCATATTCAGCTGTTCCGTGTCCTTGGGTTTAAACCGCCGAAATACGCGCATGTCAGCCCCATTATGAAGGAAGAGGACGGTAGTAAGCGCAAGCTTTCCAAGCGCAAAGATCCCGAAGCTGCTGTACATTTTTACACGGAACAGGGGTATCCGCCGGAAAGCGTCATGGAATATCTGCACACCATTGCCAACAGCGACTATGAGGAATGGCGCCGTCAAAATCCGGACAAGCCCCGCCATGCGTTCCCGTTCAATTTAAAGAAAATGAGCGTATCCGGCGCACTGTTTGACTTAAACAAACTTAACGATGTCAGCAAAAATGTAATTGCCGGCATGGACGCCAAAACGGTTACCGATGCGGTCATCGCCTGGGCGGCAGAGTACGCACCCGAATGGCACGCACGGCTCACCGCGGACATTGCTTTTGCAACCGGTATCTTCAGCATCGACCGCGGCGGAGCGAAACCGCGTAAGGATCTCGCAAAATGGAGCGATGTGCCCGATTATGCGGCATATTTCTTTGAAACGCCCGGCGAATATCCATGGCCCGAGCATCTGTCCGCCACCGATATTCGCACGATTTTGCAAACTTATTTGCCCCTTTACGATCCCGAACAAGACAAGCAAGCATGGTTTGATACCATCAAAGCACTTTGCCCCGCAATCGGATTCTGTCCGGAAGTAAAGGAATATAAAAAACAACCGGAGGCTTATAAGGGACACGCGGGTGATGTCAGCACCGTCATTCGTATCGCGGTGACGGGCCGTCGCAACACACCCGATCTGTGCAGCATCATGAGCCTGTTGGGAAAAGATACGGTTACCGAGCGGCTAAATGCAGCGTTGAACACGCTGTAAGCAGGAGGAGTAGTTTATATGTCAGAAGAACGCATCAGTAATTTTATTCACGATATTATCGATGAAGAATTGAAACCTGACGGGCGGTGCTACGGAATGCAGGTGCATACGCGTTTCCCGCCCGAGCCGAACGGTTATCTGCATATCGGCCATGCCAAAGCCATTTGCATCGATTTCGGTACTGCCCAAAAATACGGCGGCATCTGCAATTTGCGTATGGATGACACCAACCCGACAAAAGAAGATGTCGAATATGTCGATGCCATTCAAGACGATATTCATTGGCTCGGTTATGACTGGGACGATCGTTTTTATTACGCATCGGATTACTTTGAAAAAATGTATGAGATTGCGGTATCGCTGATTAAGCGCGGGCTTGCCTATGTGTGCGAACTGTCACCTGAGCAAATGCGTGACAACCGCGGGGATCTGACTCACCCTGCTGTGAGTCCGTACCGTGACCGACCCATAGAAGAAAGTCTGGACCTGTTCACGCGTATGCGCGCGGGTGAATTTCCCGACGGTGCCATGACACTGCGCGCTAAAATTGATCTTGCCAGCGGCAATTTCAACATGCGGGATCCCGTTATTTACCGCATCAATCATTCCCACCATCATCGTCAAGGTGATAAGTGGTGCATCTATCCTATGTACGATTTTGCTCATCCGTTGGAAGATGCCATCGAGGGCATCACGCACTCCCTGTGCTCGTTGGAGTTTGAAGATCACCGTCCGCTTTACAACTGGTTTGTCGAGCACACCGATCTGGAAGGAAATCCCCGCCAGATCGAGTTTGCGCGCTTGAATATCAACTATACGGTGATGTCCAAACGCAAGTTGCGCAAATTGGTAGAGGAAGGCTATGTGTCCGGTTGGGACGATCCCCGTATGCCGACTCTGCGCGGCCTGCGTCGCCGCGGTTACACCCCCGCCTCCATCCGCAACTTCATTGAACGTGTCGGTGTAGCAAAGGTGCCCAGCACCGTGGAAATTGCGCTTTTGGAGCATTGCCTGCGGGAAGACCTCAACGAAAACGCCACCCGTGCGATGGCGGTTTTGCATCCCGTAAAACTAACCCTTACCAACTATCCCGAGGGTGAGTCGGAAATTTTCCAAATGGAAAACCACCCCTATTACCCGGAACGCGGGACTCACGATGTTTCTTTTTCAAGAACCTTGTGGGTAGAACGCGACGACTTCATGGAAGAGCCCGTCAAAGGATATTTCCGTCTGTTCCCCGGCAATGAGGTGCGTTTAAAATCGGCATATGTTGTTCGCTGCACAGGTTGCGTAAAAGACGATAACGGCAATGTAATTGAAATTTTGGCAACCTACGACCCTGAAACGAAAGGCGGTAATACGCCTGACGGCCGTAAAGTGAAAGGCACGATTCATTGGGTGGATGCCGCGACCGCCAAAGATGCCGAAGTGCGTCTCTACTCTTCCCTGTTCTTAGATGCTGAGCCGGAAGCAGGCGAGCAAGATTTTCTCGATGTTCTCAACAAGGACTCTCTGGAAAAACTGGCCAACTGTAAAATTGAAGCCGGTATTCTGCCCGCCGAAGCACCCACCGCTTTCCAATTCTTGCGACTCGGGTATTTTTGCATTGACAGCGAGGACAGTACCGCGGCATATCCCGTCTTTAACCGTTCCGTATCGTTAAAGGATAGCTTTAATAAAAAATAAAGGTGTACAAAAAAGAGCTTGGAGAATTATCTCCAAGCTCTTTTTTATCAAATCGTGCCATCCTCGTCTTCAACGCGGGAACTGCGCTGCAAACGGCGTCCCTTGCGCATTTCATCTTGACTGTATTGTTTCGGAACAGGGGCTGTATCCGATTCTTCTTTTCCGAGATCTTGAAAAATCACATCGGAATCCTGAGATTGCTCCTCCGCATCCTTCACCGTCGGAGTAGCTTCCTCGGCATCCAGATTCAAATCGTGACGCTTGTCCAAATCTTCACCGGGATGATCCTGGTAATACGGATCAATGATCGTTCGCTTAATAAGGGGGAAAATTGTAAACTGAATAAGGAAAGACCGAAACGCCGGAAAAAGTAACAGATACAAAATAAGTAAGGGCGCAAACACATACCTGAAGAAATTAAGCAACGATATCACGGCTACAGCATAAACAGCAACCAATGTTGCCGAGATAATGAGATTCTCTTTTAAACCCGCAACCGCTAACAGTAAGCTGTTTTTCCAGACCTGTTTCATTGACAATTTGAAGGTAATGATCTGTAAATATAAATAAAACCGTGCATACGAAAAAATAACCAACAGGAAAAAGGTCGTTAAGAAAAGTATAAACGGGAAAATTTCAAAACTCTCTCCCGCATTGATCCAGTCCCATGCAAATATCAGATCAAAAATCAAAAATGCGCCGATAACCAGTTCCAAAATACCGGTTATCAAAGCTTGCTTCCAGTTCTTTTTGATAGTATCAAAGAAATCTGCCGGTAAAAACACATGCTTTTCTCTGGCATAATTGCGCGTCACAAAAGTAAGGCCCGCTTGCGCCAAACCTTGTGTGAACACAGGAAAGGCAACCACCGCATACAAAAGGTTGGCCAGTATTAATTTGAAAAATTTCCGAAAATATAACTCCCAAAAAAAGAAAAATCGTTTCTTTTTAGGCCCATTTTTGGAAACACCGGGCCCCGGCTTGGTCGTATCAAACAACCCAAAAAAGCCAGCCATGTTACACACTCCTTTATGTTACAACAATACCCCTCCAAGCAAGAGGCGTAAAACCACATCCAGCGCACCTGCACCGAGTATCAAGACCAATAACAACAAAAACCGTACACAATACAGGCGAAAATCCTGCCACAAACCTCCGCAACGGGCCGAATGGGGAAACATCTGTACCACCATCAACAGCGTCATACGGAGCGCCTCTGAACAAGCCATCAGCAAAGCCACCAATTCCATAACGGAACTCGGCAGAAGGATTGCCATAAGCACAAACCAACCGTTGCTACCGCTTTGCGCGTAATAGAATTCACTGAACCCCAGTCCGATGCCCCAAAAAAGCGGTACGGCAAACACCAGCGGTGCTCCGCAGACTGACAAGCCGGATACAAACAGTAAAAGTAACAGGCAAACCGGTTGAAAACAGGCGGAAAACCATGCTGAAAAAACGCCTTGTACACCGCCGTTTATCTTAGTCAGCGGCAAGAGCGCCCACCACTCGGCAGATATGACCTTCTGTAACGGTGTATACAGGACCATGCCACACACACAACCGAGCAACGGCAAAAATAGAAACAACAGTAGTCGCCGATTTTGTGTGAAAAATTTTCCCAAAGAGTTTGTCCGTTTCATGCATTGTTCATCCTTTCTTTTACACAGACACTATATGCGTCCAAAAGAAAGGATATTCGTTTTAAGAAAAACGGGACGGATTTTTCCGTCCCGTTCGGTCAACGTCTTTTTTTAACATTCACGCCGAGTATACCGCCCAACGCACCGACACCGATCATCAGCGCCGCTTTAAGCAACATCATCATACCGCGAAGTTCTTGCAATACGGCAATACCGAGACACGAAACAAGCAAAAACAACACAAGCCCGACACCGGCGCCGTACAACAACCCACGCTCGCGCGACAGTCTTGCCGCAACAAAACCACCGAAGAACGCGCCAATCGCCGCGGCAGCGAGTGAAACGGGAGTAACCGCCCCCATTGGTAAAATACCGGTTGTCATAACGGCTGCCGCAATCAACAAAATGACCGCACAGATCAAAATGCCGACACCGACTCCTATCCCCAACGGACGCAAAATTTTCGCCGCAGGTGAAACTACTTTACGAGTGCTCATACCATTCCCTCCCAGGCTGAAATTAGGTAATACACCTATATTCTGCCGTACGAGAAAATAGTACCGCCCTCACGCGCAAAGATTAGATATCGTCATCATCGTCATCGTCATCAGTGGCTTCATGCACTGTATCACAACTCTGCAAAGCCCATTTTTTGATGACCATTTTATTACGGTCAGCACCCGTCTCGATTACGAATTCATCTTCTTTGATGTTCACGATACGGCCGCGAATACCGCCGATGGTGGTAATTTCATCACCCACGCGGATGCTTTCACGCATCTTTTGCTCTTCTTTTTGCTTTTTCTTCTGCGGACGGATCATCATGAAATACATCAGCACAAAAATCAAAATAATCGGAAGGAACATTCCCAGCGAGCCCAGCAACCCGCCCTGCGTAGTCTCTGTGCCGTTGGAAGCCACCGTCGTAACATCGGCAGCCAAAGCATACAAATCAAACATCGTTCATTACCTCCTAAATTGTTACCCGTATATTATACAAGAATTAACGATCAATAGCAATAAAATTTCCGAAAAAACTTAAAAAGTTCACAATTATTAAATCCGCCGATCCAAAACGCCAATATATCGATTGTAGAACTCTTCAAAAGTTCCCGCATCCAACGCCTCGCGAATGCGTTCCATCAAGGTGTTGTAAAAGTACAGGTTATGAATCACGCACAATCGCATAGCGAGCATCTCGTTTGCTTTAAATAAGTGCCGAATATACGCGCGTGAATGATGGCGGCAAGTAGGACAATCACATTCCTCATCCAGCGGCAACCGATCGTGCTCATATTTTTGGTTGAGCATATTCCGATGTCCGCTCCAGGTAAAGACATGCGCGTGTCTGGCATTGCGTGCCGGCATAACGCAATCGAACAAATCGACCCCGCGATGTACACCCTCCAAAATATTTTCCGGTGTACCGACTCCCATCAAATATCGTGGCTTGTCCTGTGGCATATACGGCTCAACCGCCTCAATAATGCGGTACATATCCTCGGCGGGCTCACCGACTGCCAAGCCGCCGATAGCATAACCATCCAGATCCAACTCCGCAATCTCCTGCATGTGTGCCACACGCAGATCATCAAAGGTACAGCCCTGGTTAATGCCAAATAAAAGTTGTTGTTTGTTCAGCGTTTGCGGTAACGAGTTTAAACGCTTCATTTCCGCCTGACACCGTTTCAACCACCGTGTTGTACGCTCACAGGACCGTGCAGAATACTCATATTCTGCGGGATTTTCCACACATTCATCAAACGCCATCGCGATGGTGGAGGCAAGATTCGATTGAATACGCATGCTTTCTTCAGGCCCGATAAACAAACGCCGTCCGTCTATATGAGAAGAAAAGGTAACGCCCTCCTCTTCAATCTTGCGCAGATTAGCAAGCGAAAACACCTGAAATCCGCCACTGTCAGTCAAGATCGGACCTTCCCAACCCGTGAACTTATGCAACCCGCCCAGTTCACGGACCAAGTTATCGCCCGGACGAAGATGCAAATGATAGGTGTTACACAGTTGTACCTGACACTTGATATCTTTAAGATCATACGCCGATACCGCACCTTTAATGGCACCGCATGTTGCGACATTCATAAAGGCGGGTGTCTGTACCGTACCGTGTGGTGTTTCAAATTCGCCGCGGCGCGCCGCGCCGATTGTTTTAATAACTTTCATAGTTACGCTCCTGTTACAGGATCATCATGGAATCGCCGAAACTGAAAAAACGATATCGTTCATTCACGGCATACCGATAAGTTTCCATTGTCGTTTCATATCCCGCAAAAGCGCTGACCAACATGATTAGCGTACTTTCCGGCAAATGGAAATTTGTAATAAGGCCATCTAACACTTGAAACCGATAACCGGGATAAATGAAAATATCGGTCCAACCATCCGCAGGATGGACGAGACCATCTTCACCCACACCCACGCTTTCCAAGGTGCGACAACTGGTTGTACCAACCGCAAATACTCGGCCCCCGTTGCGCTTGGTTTCGTTAATAAGATCCGCTGTCTGCCGAGATAGCTCATAATGCTCTGCATGCATTTTATGATCGGTAATGTTATCAGCCTTTACAGGGCGAAAGGTTCCCAGCCCCACATGCAATGTGACAAAACCGATTTTTACGCCCTTTGCGTGCAGGCGTTCCAATAATTCTGAGGTGAAATGCAAACCCGCCGTAGGGGCTGCCGCAGAACCGATATCTTTGGAATATACCGTCTGATATCGTTCTTTATCTTTTAGTTCATGCGTAATATAATGCGGGAGCGGCATTTGACCGATACTCTCAAGCAGTTCATAGAAATTCCCATGATAATGAAATTTTACCAAGCGGTTTCCGTCCGATGTGATTTCTAAAACTTCCGCTTTTAAAATTCCGTCGGCAAAAGTTAACACATCACCGGGTCTTGCTTTTCGGCCGGGCCCTGCCAACACTTCCCATACATCCGAACCCTTGGCGTTTAAAAGCAACAACTCCACCGCGCCGCCGGTCGGCTCACGATGGCCGTATAAACGCGCGGGTAAAACGCGACTGTCATTTAAGATGAGGCAATCGCCATCTTGTAAAAAATTTTCAATATCATAAAAATGCCGATCTGATCGTTTGCCGGTAGCACGGTCTAAAACAAGCATGCGCGAATGATCACGGGGTTCAATGGGTTCCTGTGCGATCAGTTCATCTGGTAAATGGTAAAAAAAGTCTTGTCGTTTCATGGTTTCTCACCGCCGAATTTATTGACATCCCAGATATATAATGGTACAATAGTAGGCGAAAAAAGTCAAGCAAATCCCGACTTCCCATCAGTCGGCGACAAGAAAGGAAATCCAATATGAAAACATACAAAGTGGGTATTATCGGATGCACCGGCATGGTCGGTCAGCGTTTTGCAACATTACTGGCGGATCATCCGTGGTTTGATGTTTCTGTCCTCGCCGCGAGCCCGCGTTCTGCCGGCAAGACATACGAGGAAGCCATCGGCAGTCGCTGGGCTATGACAGTCGCCATGCCCGAAAAACTGAAAAACATGATGGTGTACGATGCCGCTAACATCGAAGAAGTAGCCGCCAAGGCAGATTTTGTATTCTGCGCCGTGGATATGCCGAAAGATCAGATCCGCGCGCTCGAAGAAGCCTATGCAAAAGCGGAGTGCCCCGTGGTATCCAATAATAGTGCCCATCGAGGCACCGCGGATGTGCCGATGATTATTCCCGAACTCAACGATTCGCACATGGAAGTAATTGCTTCACAGCGCCTTCGTCTCGGAACAAAACGCGGCTTCATCGCCGTTAAATCCAACTGCTCGTTGCAAAGCTATGTACCGGCTCTGTTCCCGCTCTCCAAGTGGGGCATTACCAAGTCTCTCGTGTGCACCTATCAAGCCATATCCGGTGCAGGCAAAACTTTTGAGCGTTGGCCGGAAATGGTAGACAATGTCATCCCGTATATCGGCGGCGAGGAAGAAAAATCCGAAAAAGAACCGCTGAAAATTTGGGGTAAAGTTGAAAACGGTGTCATTGTTAACGCCACCGCCCCTGAAATCACCGCTCAGTGCTTGCGCGTTCCCGTGTCCGACGGTCATTTTGCGGCTGTATTTTGCAGTTTTGAAAACAAGCCGTCCAAGGAAGAGATCCTTGAAACTTGGAAGAACTTTAAAGGCCGCCCGCAAGAGCTTGATCTGCCCAGCGCACCCAAGCAGTTTTTGCACTACTTCGAAGAGGACAACATGCCGCAAGCCAATTTGCATCGCGGTTTAGAAGGTGGCATGGCGGTTTCCCTTGGTCGTCTGCGCGAGGACTCGCAGTATGATTACAAGTTTGTCGGTTTGTCCCACAATACGCTGCGCGGTGCAGCCGGCGGTGCGGTTTTGCTCGCTGAATTGCTTTGCGCAGAAGGATATATGGACTAACAATTTAATTAGGAGGGCTGTGCATGAGTAAACCCGTACTCTTTACCGGTGCAGGCGTTGCACTGGTCACCCCGATGGATAAGGGCGGATGTATCAATTACGAGAAGTATCGTGAACTGGTCGATTTTCAGATCCGGCACGGAACCGATGCTATTATTTCTGTCGGTACCACCGGCGAAGCCCCCACTTTAGAAGATAACGAACACTTGCACGCATTCGAGGTCGCGATTGAGCAAACGGACGGTCGTGTTCCCTTTATTGCGGGAACCGGTTCCAACAATACCGACCATTGCATCTATATGTCCCGTGAGGCAAAAGCCATGGGCGCAGACGGTTTATTGTTGGTTACCCCGTATTACAACAAAACCTCCCAGCGCGGCCTGATTGCACATTATACCAAAATTGCCGCTTCGGTAGATCTGCCTATTATCCTGTATAATGTACCGTCGCGAACAGGTGTTAATCTGCAACCCAAAACGGTCGCAGAACTTGCCAAGATCCCGAACATTGTCGGTTTAAAACAGGCAAACGGGAATATGTCTGAAACCGCGCAAATCGCCTCTTTGTGCGACCTTCCCCTCTATTCCGGCAACGACGACCAGATCGTACCAATACTCGCCCTTGGCGGTAAAGGCGTGATTTCGGTACTCTCCAATGTCGTACCTCAAGAGACGCACGATATTTGTCAGGCGTGGTTTGACGGAGATGTCAAGCGATCCTTAGACTTACAGTTGCACTATCTGGATCTTGCTAACGCCTTATTTATGGATGTAAACCCCATTCCTGTCAAAGAGGCTATGAATCAGATGGGAATGGATGTCGGCGATTGTCGCTTACCGCTGTATGCGATGTCCGATACCATGAAACAGACACTAACGGATGTTTTAAAACGCTATCACTTAATTTAAAGGAGTTTGCCATGACTCGTATCATTCTCTCCGGTTGCAACGGAAAAATGGGAAAAACCATTACACAATGTGTGGCTCAGCGTAACGATTGCGAGATTGTTGCCGGTTTTGATATCAACACCGAGACCTTCACCTATCCCGTGTATGCAGATCCCACACAGTGCGATATTACGGCGGATGTTATCATTGATTTCTCCCACCCTGCTATGCTGGGCGGTGTACTTGCGTATGCGACGGTACACGCGCTGCCCATCGTGATTGCCACCACCGGCCTTTCTGATGATCAACTGAATGCCATTCGCGCGTCTTCTGCTCAAACAGCTGTTTTTTCCAGTGCCAACATGTCACTCGGTATCAGCCTTCTGGCAGAACTCGCCAAAAAAGCGGCATCGGTGCTCGGCACATCCTTTGATGTTGAGATCATCGAAAAACATCATAACCAAAAAATTGATGCTCCTTCCGGAACGGCACTCATGTTAGCCGATGCTGTCAAAGAGGGACTCCCCTACTCTCCTGAGTATGTATTTGACCGTCATGCAGTGCGTCAAAAACGCGGGGAACATGAGATTGGGTTCAGCTCAATCCGCGGTGGCACTATCGTTGGTGAGCATGATGTTCTGTTCGCCGGACACGATGAGTGCATTACCCTTTCGCATACTGCTGCCTCAAAAAGTGTATTCGCCGTTGGTGCTATCAACGCCGCCATCTTTTTGGTTGGAAAAGAAGCCGGTTATTACACGATGAAAGATTTGATTGCTGAGAACTGAGAATACAGCAAAAGGGAAGGGTCTCGGGCTTGTGCGGGGGTTTTATTGT
>JAZOBF010000008.1:0-3714 GCA_045595845.1 Acutalibacteraceae bacterium | reverse complement strand
AAATTATTGTGCCAACTCCTTGGCTCACAGAACGACATGGCTACGATCCGACTTTGTTGGTATGGAAGATGTGCGCGCCGTATTGGTGGACGACGATGTCCTCCACCCGTTCACAGTGAATATTGCCGCCCGTGTGGTCGCGTTTTTCAAGCACTAAACAGGTCTTGCCGGCTTTTGCCGCTTCGTTGGCAAATACCGCGCCGAACAGGCCGCTGCCGACAATCAAATAGTCATAGTGTTTCATAGGGTTGCCTCCTTAAAACCGACGCATTCGAACCCGATTTATTTTGGGGAAACGCTGCGTCTGCTGCGTTAAAATACTCGTAAATCTTATCCAAAAAACAGACTTTTGTCGGGGAAATTCGGTTCACAGGTGATGTTTAACCCCATTTTGCGCAGGGTGGATTCGTCCCCCGAATGGAGTAACTGCGTGGAGTGTAGGTCGCATCCGCGCAACAGCGGAAGCTTGGATACTGCGAGTGCGGCGGTTTCATCCGATGCCGCGCAGATGTACAGGGCCGTTAATACATCGTCGGCTTTCAGTACGCTGGAGCTGCTTTTGAGCAGTTCGGTCTTGAGTTTCATGACGGGTTCGAGAACCTGAGGGCTCATGAGCAAGACTTGTTTGGGAATGTCCGCCATGACCTTGATGGCGTTGAGCACCGCGCCGCTACACGCGCTCATCAGCCGTGTGGCTTTGCCCGTGATGATGCGTCCGTCGGGTAACCGGATGGCCGCCGCGGGTGCGCCCGCACAGGCCGCCTGTTTGGCGAGAGCGGGGGTGACGACGGGGCGCTCTTCGGGACGCAGGTTTAAGCCTTGCATGATTACCTTAATCTTTTCTGCCGTTTCGGCGCGTTCGCGGCCTTGACGGACATCGCACAGCGCTTTGTAATACCGACGGATGATTTCCTGCCGACTGGCGTCTTCGCACGCTTCGTTATCGACAATGGCATAACCCGCCATGTTCACGCCCATATCGGTGGGACTGCAATAAAATTTATCGTTGCCCGTAATGCGCGTTAAAATGGTGCGCACAATGGGGAATGCTTCCACATCACGGTTATAGTTGACGGTGGTGACACCGTAGGCTTCCAGGTGGAACGGATCAATCATATTGACATCCTGAAGGTCAGCGGTTGCCGCTTCATATGCCAGATTGACGGGGTGCTTGAGCGGAAGATTCCATACGGGGAAGGTTTCATATTTGCCGTAACCCGCCACAATGCCGCGGCGATGTTCGTGATATACCTGTGACAGGCAGGTTGCGAGTTTACCGCTTCCGGGACCGGGGGCGGTGACCACAACCAGCGGTTTGCTGGTAATAATGTAGGGGTTGGAACCGTAACCCTCGTCGCTGACGATGTGATCGACATCCGACGGATACCCCGCGATGGGACGGTGGATGTAATAGGTGACGCCGCGGGCTTTGAGCTTGTCCGCAAACGAGTCCGCTGCCGCCTGTCCCGTGTACTGCGTGATGACCACGCTGTTGACCGCGATGCCGAGTCCCGTCAAAATATCTATTTGGCGGAGAAGGTCCATTTCGTAGCTGATACCGAGGTCGGCACGCACCTTGGTTTTTTCAATGTTACCGGCGCTGATACAGAAAATGACCTCGACCTGATCGCCCATTTCGCAAAGCAAGCGAATTTTGGCGTCGGGTTCGAAGCCCGGCAACACCCGCGAGGCATGATAATCGTCAAATAGCTTGCCGCCGAATTCCAGATACAATTTTCCGTCGAAACGGGAAATGCGCTCCGCAATATGCGCTTTTTGCCGCTCCATATACAGTGCGTTGTCAAACCCCTTCTTCATCCAACCACTCCACTCTAATACTGTGTATTAGCATACCAAAATATTTATCGTTTTTCAAGAGGTATTTCGGTTTTTATATTTCATTAAAAAACGGATATGCTATTCCCGAGGTGTTTGAGATGGCGGCTTTAATTGAATTACAGCACGTGAGTAAAATTTATGACGGCGGCGAACAGGTGCGTGCGCTCGATGACATATCGCTTTCTATTGACGATGGCGAATTTGTAGCGGTGATCGGGCAATCCGGATCGGGGAAATCCACGCTCATGAATATTTTGGGGTGTTTGGATGTCCCGACCGCCGGACGGTACCTGCTGGACGGTCGCGACATGAGTCGTGTTTCCCCCGCGGTAGGCGCGGCGGTGCGCAGCCGAAAAATCGGGTTTATTTTTCAAGGGTTTCATCTGATTCCGTCGCTGACAGCCGAGGAAAATGTGGAGTTACCGCTTATTTATCGCGGTATGAGTCGTGAGGAGCGGCGACGGCGTGTGCGCGAAAGCTTGTGCCGCGTCGGGCTTGCTGAGCGTATGCGGCACCGACCGAACGAATTGTCGGGCGGGCAACAGCAACGCGTCGCCATTGCGCGGGCACTGGCGGCATCGCCCCCGCTCATTTTGGCGGACGAGCCGACGGGAAACCTGGACAGCGCCTCGGGCGGCGACATTATGCAGATGTTACACGACCTCAACCGCGACGGACATACTGTGGTGCTCATCACGCACGATAACGCCATCGCCGACGGAGCAAAACGGCGTATCGTTATTCGCGACGGGAGAGTGATATAAATGAAACATGCCGCTAAACGCGCCAAAATCGTTAAGCGTCTTACCCGCACATGGGTGACGGTGGCGGGGGCGTTTTTGTTGTCCTTGCTCGCGTTCGGATTTGTGCTGTTGTTGCCGTTTGTTACCGCACGGCTCACGCCCGACGAAGAACCCGAAGATGTGATGGGGGGCAGAGGTGTGCAACGGGCCGCGTGGCTGCTTGTCCACGATGGAGATGTCTTAACGGGGCTTATTAAGGTGATTACGGATACGCGTAGTATGGCGGTAACTGCCATAGGATATCCGCCGCAGACAGAGGTGATTGACGGGGTGACGGTGACGACAGCCGCCGCGTTGTATCCCGAACAGGGCGAGCGGGTGGCGCGTGCCATTGCCGAATTGCCCGTGATTTCGTTGTCGGTCGGCGGTGCGGCGGCGCTTATCGGGCGGGTATCGGGCAATCTGCCGTTCACCTTGCCGCAAGCGGTCGGAACGCTCGAAAAAGGGGAGCTTACCCTCACGCCGTTACAGGCCGCCGCGGTACTCTGCTTTGACGATTGGGAAGAGGGCGGCGTGCGGCAGGCGTGGGCGCACGCCGCCCTTACAGCGGCATTCATCAATCGTGCACTGACAGAGACACGCGATACAAAAGCCGCGTTCGGAGAACTCACGGCGGTGTGTGACGGGGCCTTGCACATTTCGCAGTTTGAGGCGGTGCGTGACGATTTGCAAGCACTCGGTGTCGCCAATACGGGAACGATTTGTACCGCGCAGGTTGCGGCGGGATATATGACGGGATATGCACAAAAACAGCGGTATGTGTTGACATGACACATACCGCTAAAAAAGGTTGAAAAAAGACTTGACAGGCGGGATGCGGTGTGGTATCATAATTCAGCAATATGCGGGTGTAGTTCAGTGGTAGAACCCCAGCCTTCCAAGCTGGTTGTGTGGGTTCGATTCCCATCACCCGCTCCAACTTTTGCCATAAGCGCCTGTAGCTCAGCCGGATAGAGCATCTGCCTTCTAAGCAGAGGGTCAGGGGTTCGAGTCCCTTCAGGCGCGCCAGATATGGTGGGTGTAGCGTAGTTGGCCTAACGCGTCAGTTTGTGGCACTGAAGATCGTGGGTTC
>JAZOBF010000007.1:0-26496 GCA_045595845.1 Acutalibacteraceae bacterium | reverse complement strand
TCCACCTTGAAAAATGGCACGAAAAAACCCAGAAACCGTTGTGGTTTCTGGGTTTTCCGAACCGATATCTTTTTCGGTTCGCACTGTTGGTTGCGGGAGAAAGATTCGAACTTCCGACCATACCTTTGCGGTGCCCGAAATTGGCTGATCTCACTATCGTTCGGCAAATTTCGACCGCGGCAGAGGGCTTTTTGTTCGCTGTATCCGCCACCGGCGGCGCTCACAAACGCCCACAAGTTATTCGCCCTTCGGGCTCATAACCCTCACAAAAGTGGAAGTGCAAACTCATCTCTCGTAATAAGCAAAAATCACGGCACACAAAAGTGTACCGTGATTTTTGTGGTTGCGGGAGGAAGATTCGAACTTCCGACCTTCGGGTTATGAGCCCGACGAGCTACCCCTGCTCCACCCCGCGATATATGCGTTCTCTTGGGAACGATAATAGTATAACAGGAAAGAAACCGAATGTCAAGGGGAATCCCGAAACTTTCTGAAAATTACTTAGGTTTTATATTTGACAACAGAGTCGCATACTCATGATATTTGTGCGGACGAATGGGTCTGGTAAACGGCGGGCTGTTAAATTCCAAAACTAAGCATTTCCCTATGTTAGGATAGTTCTCAACAAATCGATATCCGATCAATTCACCGTTTCTGATCCGTTGTTTGATTTTGTTGTGATAAGGGTACATCATGGACACTCTCTTTTTCCGAATACTGTTATTTGACAGTCTTTGCCTGCATATGGTATACTCAAAGAAACATAATACTTTTATGTTGTAAAATATCGAATGAGGTGATTTTATGCCGTTTGTTATCGCTATTATTGTCGTGTTGATCCTAATATTCAGTTTGAAAGTTGTTCAGCAGCAAACCGAATATGTGGTTGAGCGATTGGGTAAGTATAAGAAAACCTGGGGTGCGGGATTGCATTTTCTAGTTCCGGTTTTGGATCGTATTGCCAAAAAAGTTACCTTGAAGGAACAAGTTTTGGACTCCCCTCCCCAACCGGTCATTACCAAGGATAATGTTACCATGCAGATCGATACCGTGGTATATTTCAAGGTCTTTGATGCTAAATTATTTACCTATGGTGCGGTCAACCCCATCAGTGCACTTTCCAACCTTACCGCGACTACACTGCGTAATATCGTTGGTGAACTGGAACTGGACGATACCTTGACCTCCCGTGATACGATAAACGGAAAAATGACAAATATTCTGGATTCCGCTACCGATCAATGGGGTATTAAGGTCAACAGAGTCGAGCTTAAAAATATTATTCCGCCTGCAGAAATTCAGAATGCTATGGAAAAGCAAATGAAAGCCGAGCGTGATCGCCGCGAAACATTGTTGGAGGCCGAGGGTCACAAGGCAGCCGTGATCACGCGTGCTGAGGGTGATAAACAAGCCTTGATCCTCGCCGCAGAAGGCGAGCGCGATGCGCGTATTGCCAGAGCGGAAGGTGAAGCGAAAGCCATTCTCCTTGCCAAGCAGGCAGAAGCCGACGGTTTGGCGGCGCTCAAGGCTGCCGGTGTGGATGAAGCTGTACTGGAACTGAAGAAGTATGAAGCACTGGTCTCCATGTCTAACGGTAAGGCTTCCAAGATCATTGTTCCCACTGACGCTGTGGATATGACCAAAGCCAATGTCATGTTTTCGGAAACGACCGGTATCGGTGATGTCACCGCTCCCGCTCCCGCGGCAACACCCTCTAAGAAAAATGATCCCTGCTGCAATTGAATAGTGTAAAAGAATATATGGTAAAACAGCAGATGCTCTCTAGGGGGCGTCTGCTGTTTTTTATTGCTCAAAGAAAGTATGCACCTTTCCCCTGCTTTTCGCATGAAATAAAGTGAGGGTCGATATCGCAAGAGAGGTGAAGTGTTCCATGGATATGTTGTGTGTCAAAAATGCCGGATTTAAATATCAAGCGGAAAACGGAGAGATAGAAGCATTTCGAAATATTACTTTTTCGGTTCCGCAGGGACAGTTTTTGAGTATCGTCGGCCCCAGCGGATGCGGTAAAAGTACACTGCTTTCGGTGATTGCCGGTTTACTGCCACACTCAAACGGCTGCATTGAAATTGCCGGCAAAGAAACAAAAGGAATATCGCCGCATATTGGGTATATGCTCCAACGGGATAATTTGTTGGAGTGGCGTACGATTTGGGATAATGTGTTGTTCGGTTTGGAAATTCGGCACGCCATTTCCGATCAAACCATAAAGCGAGCGGAGGAGCTGTTGAGGACATACGGGTTGTATGAATTTCGGAACAAATATCCGCGCCAATTATCGGGCGGTATGCGCCAACGCGTAGCGTTGATTAGAACATTGGCAACCGGACCGGATATCTTGTTGTTGGATGAAGCGTTCAGTGCGTTGGATTTCCAAACGCGGTTATCGGTTACCGATGATGTATACCGTATTCTGAAAGCTGAAAAAGTAACGATGCTGATGGTCACGCATGATATACCGGAAGCGGTGTCTATGGGAGATGCAATTTTGGTTTTATCGGCAAGACCTGCCATGATTAAAGAAATCTATCCCATTGTGTTTGATAGGGATCGCTCTCCCCTTTCGTGTCGAAGTGATCCTCGCTTCTCCGAGTATTTTAGTCATATTTGGAAGGAGATGCGTGAAGATGAAGAAGTTAAATAGTACGGTGGTTTCACCTGAGCGCGCTTCATGGCTGCGTCAGCAAAAAAGACGATGTCGGTATATCAAGATATGGCAGTGGGGGTTACTCATCGGCCTACTGGTAATATGGGAACTGGCAGCACGACTTAATTGGATTGATGCGTTTTTAGTCAGTCAACCCAGTCGGATTATTGCGACATTGCTCAATACTTCACGGAACGGATTGCCGATGCATATTGCCGTTACCCTGTATGAAACGCTGACGGGATTTGTGCTGGGCGTGGTGTTTGGTCTTACGATCAGCATATTATGTTGGTGGAGTCCGTTTGTTTCGCGTGTTGCGGAGCCCTATTTGGTGGTTCTCAATAGTTTGCCGAAAATCGCGCTCGGTCCCGTTATCATCTTGATAGCCGGTGCCGGTACGAAAGCCATTATTTTTATGGCTCTTGCCATTTCGCTGATCGTGACAGTGCTGGAAATGCTTTCTGGATTCCATCATACCGATACGGAAATTATGAAAATGGCACAAACATTCGGCGCATCACGAAAACAACTGCTGGTTAAAATTGTCTTGCCTGCCAATCTGCCGACATTATTTAACTCCTTAAAGATCAATATTGGCTTATCTTTGGTCGGTGTCATTGCGGGTGAATTTTTGGTCAGCAAGGCCGGTTTAGGCTATTTAATTGTGTATGGCGGACAGGTATTTCAAATGGATCTCGTGATGGCAAGTGTATTGATTTTAGCTGTAGTAGCCGCTTTGATGTATCGAGGCGTTTCTCTATCTCAGAAACTTATCAACAAGCGTTTCGGCGCTTAAATGTGATTTAGGAGTGGTACTTTTGAAAAAACGTATTCTTATGTGTATTTTAATTTTGATTTTTGCCATAACTCCCATTTTTTCAGGTTGTACTTCACAGAAAGAAAACGATTTGACGACCGTCCGACTTTGTGAAGTAACACACAGTATTTTTTATGCACCGCAGTACGTGGCAATTGCTAAAGGTTTCTTTGAAGAAGAAAAGATCACCATCGAACTGAGTAATGGCGGTGGTGCGGACAAAGTCATGAGCGCCGTCATCAGCAACAGCGTTGACATTGGCTTGGCAGGCCCTGAAGCCAGCGTCTATGTATATAACTCGGGAAGTGCCGATTACCCGGAAGTATTTGCACAATTAACAGCGTGTGACGGAAGCTTTTTGGTGGCTCGCGAACCCGATCCGGATTTTGAATGGACAGATTTAAAAGGCGCACACATTTTGCCGGGACGCATAGGCGGTATGCCCTATATGGCTTTTCGATATGCCATGGAAGAAAACGGAATGAATCCCGATACCGATGCAAATTTGGATAACACCATTCAATTTGATATGATGACAGGTGCTTTTCTTAGCGGAACGGGCGATTATGTCACCATGTTTGAACCGGTAGCTTCCAGCGTACAGATGGAAGGTAAAGGGTATATTGTCGCCAGCGTTGGCGCGGCTGCCGGTGAGATGCCGTATACCGCGTATTTTGCCAAAAAAAGCTACATTTCCGATAACAGCGACCTCATTCAACGGTTTACCAATGCTGTCGCTAAAGGACAAAAATGGGTCGAAGAACACACACCGGAAGAAATCGCCGAATGTGTCAAAGATTTCTTTGCTGATACCGATGTTACCTTGTTGGCAAGTGCAGTAAAGAGCTATAAGGATATCGGTGCTTTCGCCACCACACCTGTGATGACCGAAAAAGCATTTGACCGGTTGCAGGAAGTAATCCAGCGGGCGGGAGAACTGGATTCTCCGGCACCCTTTGATAAAATTATCAATAACACCTTTGCCGAAAAGGCGACCGCAAACTAAAAAAAGCCGGAAGCATTTTGCTTCCGGCTTTTTCTTCTTTATAAAACCTTTGATAAAAATTCTTTCGTGCGGGGATGTTTCGGATTGCCGAATACGTCCTCGGGTGTGCCCTGCTCCGCAATTTTACCGCCATCCATAAACAAAACACGGTCCGCAACCTCACGAGCGAATCCCATTTCGTGTGTAACCACAACCATAGTCATTCCCTCTGCAGCCAGTTGTTTCATAACATCCAACACTTCGCCGACCATTTCAGGGTCAAGTGCCGAGGTTGGCTCATCAAACAACATCACTTTCGGATTCATAGCCAATGCGCGTACAATGGCGGCACGCTGTTTTTGTCCGCCGGATAAGGTGGATGGATACACATCCGCTTTGTCCTCCAAACCTACGCGGCGCAACAGATCCATTCCCTTTGCTTTGGCTTCCTCAATTGTCATCTTTTTTAGATGTACAGGTGCCAGTGTGATGTTCTCTAAAACGGTTTTGTTATTAAACAAGTTAAACTGTTGAAACACCATACCGATATTTTGACGATGCTTGTTGATATCTACTTTCATATCCGCCAAGTCTTCGCCGTCAAATATAATGGAGCCCGAGGTAGGATCTTCCATACAGTTTAAGCAACGCAAAAAGGTGCTTTTTCCACTACCGGAAGGACCGATAACGACAACTCTTTCTCCTTCGTGGATGGTTTCCGTGATGTCATTGAGAACCTGCAGGTCACCGAAGTTTTTACATAAATTAATGACTTCTATCACTCTTCCTCAAGCTCCTTTCCATCACTTTAATGCCCCACGAAATCAAAAAGACAAGAATCATATAGAACAACGCCATTGCCAGATACGGCATAAAATACTCATATCGCACATTACCGATTTCCGTAAAGGTTTTATACAGATCTGTTGCGGCAACGAAGCTGACAACGGATGTATCCTTAATTAACGCAATAAACTCATTACCCAGAGTGGGTAATATGTTTTTGACAGCCTGCGGAATCACAATTTTCATCATTGTGGTACTATAGCTCAAGCCTAATGCGCGTCCCGCTTCCATTTGACCGCTATCGACCGAAAGCAAACCGCCGCGCATAATTTCGGAAACATAGGCAGCACTGTTAAGACCAAACACAATGATGCTGGTATTGAGGGATGAAATATTGATGCCCAGCAGAGGCCACAGTACATAATACGCAATCAACAACTGTACCACGAGTGGTGTGCCTCTAAAAAAGCCTACATAAACGGTGCAAATCTTATCCAAGATACGCGGTAACAGCTTATATTTCGGCATAACCTTAACAGCCGCGATCAAGGTGCCTAACACGATGCCGATCAGCAAACCGAGAACCGCAATGAGAAGTGTATTGACGAGACCGACTTTTAAAACGCGTTCCCATCCCCCTCGCTCGATAAACAGTTCCCAGAATACCTTAAATTTTCCGGAAAAATCCATAGCTAACCCCTTTCGGCCTTAAACTCTAAAGAGCCTCTGCAGAGTACACCCCTGCAGAGGCTGTTTTAAAAGATGGTCGTTACTTATTGTGCGTTAAGTTTTGTGGCAATCGCTTTTGCGGGACCGTTATCAGCGATAACATAACTGACCTGGCCCTGTTGCATTGCCGTGATAGCAAGAGCAACATACTTGTAAGGTGCAGCCTCTGCTTTCAAGCCATCAAACTCATAATCCGCATCACCTTTAATGTACAACTCACCCGTAGTACCCGCCTGGCAACCGATTTTCTTATCCGCGCCGAGCTGAGCGAGGATAGCCGCGACATCCTCACCCGTTGCACAAGCATCAAAGGTGGTGTCGTCCTCTAAGGTGATTACAACCTGAGAAGCATTGTAATACGAGTTAGAGAAAGTAACAACTTCCTGACGCGCGGGTGTTACCGACAAGCCAGCCATTGCAATATCGGCTTTTCCGGATTGGACGGCATTTACGACAGCGTCAAAATCCATATCGTCAATAACCAGTTCCAGATTCAGCTCTTTAGCCAGATAGTAGGCAATTTCCAGATCCACGCCGGAGAATTTACCGTTTTCATCGACCATTTCAAAGGGCTCAAAGCCGGTGCTGGTAGCAACAACGAGCTGGTCTTTAGTGGTATCTAAAGTAGCAGACTCAATCGACAACGGCGTTCCATCACCAAAATAGTTGTTGCAGATCTTGTCGAAAGTACCGTCTTCCTTGATTTTTGTGAGGAAGGTGTTTACCTTATCCAAAAATTCCGTGTTTCCTTGAGCAACAGCAAATGCATATTCCTCTGCGCTCAAAGGCAAGTCAATAACCTTAACTTTGGTAATCTTTGCGGTGCCGCATGCTGCAAAGCAGGTTACGACTAATGCGAGCGTCAGCACCAGAGCTAAAACTTTTGAAAACTTTTTCATTATGTATTCCCTCTTCTCTAAGTTTTTAGAGCACCTGCTCTCATGGACTGTTATCATTATAATCCGCTGTGAATAAAAAATCAATACTTTTTCATAAACTTTCATGAATTCCCGCGTATTAAACAAAATTATTTTGTTAATCCATATAAAATTCAACAAAATGCATAAATATTTAGACAAATGCTGTGATTTTAGTTAATTAAGGAATGAATATTCATTCATATTCACCGTATTCCCACTACAACACGATCGATGCCGGCAAAATCGGAGTATATGGTTGTGTGTTTCATACCGTTTGCGCGGAACAGTTCGGCGACGGTTTGCGCTTGACCGATTCCAACTTCAACGGCAACAAAGCCAGTTGGAGTTAATTTTGATATCCAGTGCTCAGCAATTGCACGGTAAAAGCGGTACCCATCCTCTCCATCCAACGCCATGCGCGGTTCGTATTGCACCTCACGCTGTAGGGTGTCGAGATCGGCGGTGGGGATATACGGCGGGTTGGAAACAATCGCATCAATCTGTCCGTCAAACCGATAGTGATCCGTTAAAACATTGGCTTTCTCGGCGGTCACACAAAAAGAGGGATAGCGCGCGATGTTGCGCTCTAAATAAGAAAATGCCAAATCGGAGAGTTCCAGCGCCTTTACGCTTACAGAGGGGCACAGTGATGCAATGCCCAACCCTACACAACCGCTTCCCGCACACAAATCATAGACATGTTTATGCGGCATATCGTTTAAATATTCTGCAGAAAGTTGACACAACAGTTCTGTTTCAGGGCGCGGAATGAGCACCCCGTCCCCTACTTCCAATGTCAGATCGAGAAAATCCCATGTTCCCAATATGTATTGAAGAGGTTCGCCCGACGCGCGTCGCGAGGCGGCATCCAATAAGGTTGCCTCGCAACCCCGTGATACGGATAATGCATGAGAGTTTCGAACCTTTCCTCTTCCGATTTTCCCAATATCTTCCAATAGGCACATGGCATCAAAGGCGGGGGTTTCACAACCACCCGCCTCTAAAATATCTATCATTTTTTTCTGTAGCTCATATACAGTCATTATGATTTACCACTCATCTGTTTTTTCGCTTTCGGGGATAACCGCCGTAAAAGCAGTGATCGCACAATCAATCATACCGTCCTCCGGCTCGCGTGTCGTAATACGTTGAATCCATAAACCGGGTGCCGATATAATGCGTGTAAAGGCATTGTCCTTTCTGCCCGCCAGTTTAATCAGCTCATATCCGATACTGACGGTTAGCGGCAACAAGGCCATTTTAATCAGTACACGCAACCAGACGGTTTGCACTTGGATACAAATGGATATAATAATTCCCACAAGCAAGGTTAAAATCAAAAACGATGTACCGCAACGGGGATGAAACCGACTTTGCTTTTTGACATTTTCAACGGTAAGCGGCTCGCCGTGCTCATAGCAGAATATCGTTTTATGTTCCGCGCCGTGATACATAAACACACGGCGAATATCTTTCATCAGTGAAATTACGGATATATACGCCAAAAACAGGATGAGACGGAATAATCCTTCAAACACACCGCGAAGGATAGCGTTTGTCATCCAAAAATCGCCGCCGTTCACACGATCAAACCCGCGTGCCATAGCATTGTATAAAAATGATGGTAAATACATAAACAAGCCGAGAGCCAGTGCGATCCCCAGCGCAGTACTGATAATCAGCAGTACCGTCATCATCGCTTTTTGTGTGGCGGTTTGTGGTTCATCGTCGGGTTGGTTTTCTTCCAAACCTGACAATTCCGCAGAACGCATCAAGCATTTGTAACCAAAATGCAAGGAATCAACCAAACCGTATATACCTCGAAAAAAGGGAACTTTCCAGATGGCGGGGCGTTGATTAGCATCCGTTTCCCATTCTTCTGTCACAATATTACCCGATACGTGGCGTACTGCCATAGCCGTTTTTTGAGGACCGCGCATCATGACACCCTCAATCAGTGCTTGCCCACCGATTGATGTTTTTTTTATATCTGCCATACCAATCCACTCCTTAGCCGGGTAAGGTTACTGTTACGACGGTTCCTTTATCAAGTTCACTCTCAATCAGTAAGGTGCCGCCGTGAGCGGTGATAATATCCTTTGCCACCGCCAAACCGATACCGGAACCCGGTTGGGTGTTAGTGGCGCGGTAAAACCGTTCAGTTACCAACGGTAAATCCCGCTCGGAAATACCGATACCGTTATCACTGATAACGACTTGAACGCCTCCGGCCATTGGTGCAGCATCCACATGGATGGATCCGTTTGGCTTGGCATATTTAATGGCGTTATCAATAATATTGACAAATACTTGACGCAATCGATCGCCGTTACCTTGAATGGGAGGCAACGCTTCCTGTTCGGCACAGGTCAGTGAAACACCTTGCTTTTTAGCACGATCATTCAGTAGAAAAACCGCTTCCTGTATCTCGGCATACACATCTAGTTTTTCTTTGACATCGGTCGGCTTGGATTTCTGAATACGGGAAAAATCCAACAATTCCTCTACAATACCGGCGAGGCGCTCAGTTTCACTGCCGATTACATCTAACCCTCGATTCAAGAGTTCTCGATCGTCAATGCCACCGTCTTTTAAGGTTTCACTCCAGCCTTTGATAGCCGTAAGCGGGGTGCGCAATTCGTGAGAAACCGACGCAATGAACTCGTTTTGTAATTGATCGGCAGATTCTATCTGTGATGCCATGCCGTTGATGGTATCGCATAAATCACCAATCTCGTCGTCATACTGCTTTTCAATACGGTGAGAGTAGTTACCTTGAGCGATCTTATTGGCAGCATCACCAATCTCGGTTAGCGGACGCAAAATACTGTTTACAAAATAGGAGCTGATGAGCATGACAAAGAACAAAATGGCAAAACCGAAGGCGATGATTGCCGAGGTGACCAATGTAACCTGTTTATCAATATTATCCAACGCCACAACATAGCGGATCGCCCCGCAAACGGTGTGATCGGACTTGGTAACCAACATCGTCAACGCTAAAACATTTTGCCCAACAGCACTTTTGCCGTTCCAAACGCCCCACGCCTCATTGCTGTCCGCGGAGAAGTTTTGCAAGGCCGACTGATAATCAGGCAGTGCCTGGGATTGCGGTAAAAATCCCGTAGAACTGGCAAGAATGGCCCCTGTGGTATCCAAAATCTGAAACTCGACCTTGTGTCGTTCAGAGAAATCTTCAATATAGGTTTTGGCGCTATCTTTGAAGTTGAAGTCCGCATCATCTACATACAGACTTAACATATCCGACAGGGAAACCGCGCGGATATATAAGCTGTTTTGCGCTTGCTGATAATAGTAGGAACGAATCAAAAATGCTGCCGCAAATTCAATCATTACCAGCAACGCCACCACGGCGCCGAGTCCGTTGATAAGCCAACGGCGTGTTACTTTTTTGAACAGCATAGTCGTTCCTCCTTTCAGCCTTTTATTGGTCATTCCAGCAATATCCGGTTCCCCAAACCGTTACAATATGTTGGGGTTCTGAAGCGCTGTTTTCAATCTTCATCCGTAATCGCCTAATGTTCACATCTACAATTTTCTCTTCACCAAAATACTCCTCGCCCCATACACGGTGTAAAATTTCCACGCGCGACAGAGGACACCCTTGATTCTCCAGGAAGCATTGCATCAACTGAAACTCAACCTGTGTCAAATCAATCGGTTTTCCCGCTTTTTTAAGCGTATGGGTGCGCAAATCCAGAGTAAAAACCCCCGATTGTAATGCACTCGACTTTGAGCGAGCAATTCGCCGTTCCAACGCTTCTAAGCGCGCCGCCAATTCGGAGGGGCTGAACGGCTTGGTCACATAATCGTCTGCACCAAGCTTCAATGCTCTGATTTTTTCACTTTCCTGAGCACGAGCGGTAAGCATGACAATACCCATAGAGGCGTCGCGTTTGCGCAAGGCTTCACACACGGCAAATCCGTCCATTTTCGGCAGCATGATATCTAACAAGGCCAGCTGAAGGTTCGGCGTTTCATCATAGACTTGCAACGCCTCTTCACCGGAAGTGGCTTCAAACACTTCGTATCCGTACCGTTTTAAGTTGATTGTTAACAACTCGCGGATGGGGCGTTCATCTTCACAAACCAATATGCGCGACATTACGACACTCCTTCTTACAGGATAGCAAAAAGATACTGAATTTCCTCCGCTGTCACAATCTCATCGTTGATATGTACGGCATAGCGCCAAGCGTCCGGTCCTTCAAAATACACAAAGCCATCCGGAAGTACGATCTTCGTATTGGAATGAGTTGCCAACAGCTGTAGGAAAGGTTCGGATTCCTTGACAAATCCAATGCTTAATATGTGCTTATCTGCATCGTATGAAAGGGCGATTGCCTTTTCCTCCCACTCCCGACGCAACCGCAACATATATCCATCCATCGGATTGACAATGCTGCCGAATTTTTTCTCAATCTGTGCCGACCGAAAATCGTAAGACATCCAGTCGGTTTGCCACAGCGTTTTTTCCAGTGTTGCGTTTTCGTACCCGCTCACTCGTTTGGAAACCGGCCATTCTACAATTCCGTCGCCGTCGATATCGGAACAAGCAAGTCCTACTTCGCGTGCAGTAAGGGTATTGAGATTCGTCGGTTTATCGCTAAATGGGGATTCGAGTGAACTGTTGTTCCAGTAAATCAATTCCGTAATGGTGGTGTCGGCATCTTTTCGGCAATCGGTAAAAATTCCGTTGACCGTCGGCGAAAGTTTGGCGACAATGGAAGCCCCTATCTGTTTGATGCCGCTGTCTAACTGCGTTTCGCCACGGAATTGCAGTTGGTTGTTTACATACGAATACAACCGCGCTTTAACCTCTGCCTCGCCGCTGCTGATGTTAAAAAGCAAGATGTCATCGGCATTATCGTCCGTCATATCCGCTGTTCTTAACGAGGTATAGGCGTTTTCAAACCCAACCGTGGATAATTGACGATCCATTCGGTAGATGGATAACCGCTTATCGGTGGTATTATACAGATTCCAGCCTACCAGCAGTTCCGGAAATCCATCACCGTTTAAGTCGGCAAAATTCACTTCTGCAACCTCTTCGCTGAGCCCTTCAACATCCGCCAACGATTCCCAGATACCTTCGTTGTTTTTCTTCAGTAGGTGTATTTTTGTTTTTGCATTATGTATGCTCCACCGATAAAAAACAATACCCCAGTTTCCCAAAGAGTTCGAATCCGGGACAACCTCTTTTGATACCGATTCTTCCGACAGTATCGCGGTCTCTTTGATTTGGTCGAGAACGATAAAGGGCGTTTGATACGCCCCCTCGTTTGGATAGGTAAGGGTAAAATTATAACTCTGCAAATAGTTGTAGAGAGCGTCTTGCATCGCATTCTGTTCTTTATCGTTTTGCGGGGGAATCAGCTGATTTTCCACATCTAACCCGATGATGTTACAACCTGAAAAAAACAGGCAAACAACCAGCATCGTGACAAACAGTTTCAGATACCGATATCCTTTCATGGCACTTCCCCTTTTCGCATACAACAACTGGCTTTATTATAGGATAAGTATATAATAAAGTCAATAGAAAAGCACGGGTATCGTCCCGTGCTTTTCTGTTATTGTACAGTTTGTTTTAGGCGCGATAACAGTCGATAGAGTGGATCGCAAAGAATGAGTGCCGTGAGGAAATTACCGACCATGTGTAATAAATCAAAAGGGATACCGGACAGCCAATATGCCGCCATAGCGGAAACACCACCGATCAACAGGTAGGTAATTGAGCAAAAAGCACCAAACAAAAAGCCGTAGGCGGTATTCACAAGCACCCATAAACTTCTCGAATCGTACCTCCTTAGCGGTAAAACCACGAGCGCCAGAATGGCCCATACATATGCATATTGGATTACCCAAGTGTTGATTCCGTAATATACGGCCTCTAACACAACAAACAGGTAGATGGGATAAAACACCTTCCAACCGTATACACGGGTGTAGACAATGATTAGTACCGACACTAATTCAATATTGGGAAGAAACCCAAAAGCCACCTGCACAACAAACAACAACGCTCCCAAAAGGCTCAGAATCACCAATTGTGGCAACGCAAGTTTGTGTTTACCAGCCGACTTTGAGTGTGATTTCAAACTGTTCACCATCCGCAATGGGTGTTGTGTCAACACCGGTCATCAGTGTTTCGCCGCCTTTGGTAAAGCACCACCACTCTTGCTTTGCGTCATCAACAGTGCGACCGTTTACTGTTTTGACAAACAGACCGTATTCGGACTCATCACCGGCAATCAGTTCCTGTTCTTCCAACGCACCACGCAGATATTCTGCATCGGTGTTGAGTGTGATGGAGGTGTCAACATCATCATACACCATTTTCACCGTGACTGTCTTGGCACCTTGTTGCGGTTCCGGTCGCGTTTTCACATAGATGACAGCTGCAGCAGCCGCCACCAACACGAGTACCACAAAACCAAACACCAGTCCGAGCCATTTCTTTTTTTGCATAAAAAACACCCTTTCTTTTCCGAATCGCGTAAGCGATGCCGACAGAAGGGTTACAAGAAGGGTAAAAGCCGCAAAAAGAGGCTATAACTTGTGCCCTCGCCAACACTCGTAGCTACCTGCACGGCGAAATCAGGCAAGTCTTCTGACTTATGGGCCGCGCCGTTTCGCCTTCCCGATTACTCAGTGGCATATTGAAACGACAGTCACCCAAATACAGCGACGGGTTCGTGGGGGATTCACACCCCTCTTCCTTGTTAGGTCGGCGTATAGCCGAGCACCTGACAGCCTACATGATTCTGATTTAATATTCGACAGGGCTCGAATCCTGTCATGAAGCAGTATACCAATAACAAATATCAAAGTCAATGATTTTTGTCTTTCCCTTGACAAAACCAATTATTAGTGTTACGATGTATGTCGTTAAAGCAATGACGGGAACGACTTTGTCACCAATTCCTCCCAGAGAGCGTCCGGTTGCTGAAAAGGACGCAGGAAACGACAAATGGATACCACCCCTGAGCGCGTTCGGGAACGCATGTGAAAGAACGACGGCACGCACCGTTATCAGCGAACAATGAGTTCGGATTTCGTATCCGTAAATCAGGGTGGAACCGCGTGGATGTAATTGCCTCGCCCCTATTTTTTGGGGGCGGGGTTTTTGTTTTGAAAGGAGAAACAACGATGATAAAAATCACGCTGAAAGGCGGCGATGTGCGCGAGGTTGCCGAAAATACAACCGTTGATGCACTGTGCCGCGAAATTTCTATGGGACTGTACCGTGCCGCCTGTGCGGCGCGTGTAAACGGTGAAGTGGCGGACTTACGCACCGCCTTGGTTGCTGACTGCACGCTGGAAATTTTAACATTTGACGATGCGGATGGTAAAAAAGCGTATTGGCACACCACGTCCCATGTTATGGCACAAGCCGTAAAACGCCTGTATCCCGATGTCAAGTTGGCAATCGGTCCGTCTATTGATTCCGGTTTTTATTATGACTTCGATCATGTCGGCGGCTTTTCTCCGGACGATTTGATGGCTATTGAAGCTGAAATGAAAAAAATCATTAAAGAGGCGTTGCCTATTGAGCGGTTTACTCTCCCCCGTTCCGAGGCACTTGCATTGATGGCAGACGAACCGTATAAGGTGGAACTGATTGAAAACTTGCCGGAAGATAGCGATATTTCATTTTATCGTCAAGGAGATTTTACCGATCTTTGTGCCGGCCCACACCTGCCGGATACCGGTCGCTTGAAAGCAGTTAAGTTACTTAGTGCCACAGGTGCTTACTGGCGCGGCGATTCGAAAAATAAGATGCTGCAACGCATTTACGGTATTTCTTTCCCGAAAGCGGCAGAGCTGGAAGAACATCTCAATCAATTGGAAGAGGCCAAAAAACGCGATCATAACAAACTCGGACGCGAGTTGGAATTATTCACCACGGTGGATGTTATCGGGCAGGGCTTACCGATCTTGCTCCCCAAAGGTGCTCGCGTGGTACAGTTGTTACAGCGTTGGATCGAAGATGAGGAACAAAAACGCGGCTATTTACTCACCAAAACCCCGTTAATGGCGAAAAGCGATCTCTACAAAATTTCTGGACACTGGGATCATTATCTTGACGGTATGTTCGTGATCGGCGATCCCAAAGACGATTCCAAAGAATGTTTGGCAATGCGTCCGATGACATGCCCGTTCCAGTATCAGGTATTTTTAAACCGCGCTCGTTCTTATCGGGATTTGCCGATGCGCTTGGGAGAAACCTCTACCCTGTTCCGTAATGAGGATAGCGGTGAAATGCACGGCCTTATCCGTGTGCGTCAATTTACCATTTCGGAAGGTCATTTGATTTTGCGTCCCGATCAATTGGAAGCCGAGTTCAAGGGCTGTTTGGAACTTGCAAAACATGTATTGGATACAATTGGTATGTGGGAAGATTGCACATTCCGCTTCTCTCAATGGGATCCGAATAACAAGGAAAAATATATCGGTACTCCCGAACAATGGGAGGAAGCCCAAGGGATTATGGGGAAAATCTTGGACGATTTAGGATTAGAGTATGCGATCGGCATCGACGAAGCTGCTTTTTACGGTCCAAAGTTAGATATTCAGTATCGCAATGTATTCGGCAAGGAAGATACCATCGTGACTATTCAGGTAGATCAGTTGTTGGCCGAACAATTCGACATGGAATATACAGATCAAAACGGGCAGAAGGTTCGTCCTTATATCATTCACCGCACCAGTCTCGGTTGCTACGAGCGTACGCTCGCGTACCTCATTGAAAAATATGCCGGTGCTTTTCCGCTGTGGCTGGCACCCGAACAGATCCGCGTACTGCCATTGTCTGAAAAACTGTTAGATAAAGCCACTGAGATAACCGAAATGCTCAAACAATACGGATTCCGTGCAGAAACCGATGTGCGTAATGAAAAAATCGGTTACAAGATTCGCGAAGCACAAATGCAGAAAATTCCGTATATGCTGGTTGTCGGCGAACGCGAAGCACAAGCCGGTCTGGTATCGGTGCGTTCCCGTAAAGACGGTGATATCGGCACGATGACAATCGATGAATTCATGACAAAAGCACTTAAAGAAGTGGCCGAAAAAACGCGTTAACTACCATTATCAACAAACCAACCCCCGCGGTATTTTACCGCGGGGGTTTTCATGATTTTACGCCGTTCTTCGTAATTGCGCCACCAAAACCGTAATGTCATCCTCCTGTGAACCCTGACGATCGCGTGCGCCTGTAGCGATGGCATCTGCCAGTTCGCTGAGATCAGTCTCTGTCCCGTTATCGTATGACTTAACAATCTCTTCAACCCACGATAATCCTTCATTGCTGACACCGTCACTCATGGTAATTAAGATGTCACCCTCTACCAAGCGGTCACGGGTTCGAGCAAAGGTCAACTCTCGTAATATACCCAGCGGCAACGACGACTCCTCAATACGCGATACGCGTCCCTTGCTGTACAAAATCGATGCACCCGCGCCGGCTTTTAAAAACTCGACCGTTCCGCTGTACAGATTGACATCAACAATATCCAATGTTGCTAAACTCTCGTCTTCTGATTTCGTCATAAGGGCTGTGTTTATCATTTTTAACATACTTTCGTATCCAAACCCTGCTTTGAGTAATCGTACGGCAAGGCCTGCTGCCATTGCACTGTCTACCGACGCACGACCGCCGCTACCCATACCGTCGCTGAGAACAAGCAACTGTCCGCCCTCGCTGTCACGGAAAATTTCGTACGCATCGCCGCAAAGCTTTTCCCCTTTACACAGAAGTTGCGCCGTCCCCACGGTAACACGGTATTTATTTTCCTCCACAAACGAAATGCGTGTTACACCCGCGGCGTATTCGGTGATCGGTTGTGCAAAAGAACGACCGCATACCTCTCCGAGTTTACGACGAAATGTTCCCTTTTCGTGCGGTTGATATTTGCCGTCAAGTAAAATTTCCACCGTCATTCGCCCGCGGTCGCTGACACGGCAAGACAATGAGAAACTCTCAATTTTTTCTTTCGCAAGCATCTGTCGAACACGCTTTTCAGTTTCCACATCCGACCATTCGGGATGGGAAAACCGCTCTGCAAATTCTTTGAGCATGGTTGCCATACTGGCAAATTGATCGTTGACGATGGAACGCAATTCCTGTAATCGTCCAAAAGCGGCTTGATGCACTAAAAATTCACGATAATGTCCGGTGAGAGAATCGATAAATGCTTCTTTTGAAAGGCAATCGGAATGTAGGTATCCGGATAACTCTTCCGGTGTAACCTCACCTTTTGAACGGAGAACAGGGATTAAGTGGTTGACAGAATCCATGACGGAGGAAAAATGGGTTTCCCAACATATCGTACGCTTTTTACATTTGCCGCAAACTTCATCCATACATTCACGGCACACGCTGCCGATTTCCGGTGCACCAAGTGTCGCAAGTTGACACGATATGGTATCCACGGTCCCGACTACTTCTGTCATGGCATTTGCCGCATATTCCAGTTTTAGTGATGTTGCTTTACGGGATGCGTACACCTCGGGGAGTTGGTGGGATTGTAAAAATGTTCGCTCTATTATGGTTTCCAACGAAGACGGCAACACTAAAAAAAGCAAACAACAAGCGGCGGCCTCGTATAAACCGATAAGGATTACCGCTTCCTCATTCGCTTGCACGGTTGCAATGGCAAGGGATAAAAAATACATTGACGCCGATAGTCCTTTTCCCTTTTCTGAAAAAACGGCTGCTAAGACACCGCCGAGCGCGAAAGCGGGCGACAGATGTGCCATATCGGGTGTTGCAAGCAGTACCGCCACACCCATCAACACACCAACGGATGCACCACCTGCGAGGCCCCCACAACGGGCCGACAAGAGAATAATCACCCCACACAGAATTCGCCCGGGTGATATGCCGCCAAATTCGACGGTCAACAACGCCATCATCACTACTGCCGTCAACACCATAGCACTCGTTTGTCCGTTAGCCGAAAATGCGTGTTCTTGTATATCCGGAATTTCCCGTAAAAAGACCGCCGTGAAATACGCGAATCCGCCTCCTAATAAACTTTCGGCAAAAATAGTGAGAATAGCGCTTATTCCGGGTGTTGCACCCAGTAACATAGCGCTTCCCGTGACCAATAGTCCGACAAAAGCAACCGCTGCCGGAAACAGCACGGAACGCGAAATAACGCGAAACCCGCTGATTGCCCACCGTAACCCCGCGACCGTCACCAAAGCGGCTATATAGCGCAGAGAAACCGTAGCACCTTGGAGTAAATAGCCAATAAAGGTTGCAAGATATACCAATATTGCCGAGGGACCTCCAATGGCTGCCGACAACCCGATGCTAAACGGCATTAGCCCCCCGTAAACCGAAGCTCGCGGAAGTAATAATCCCAATATGATTCCGCCAATCATTTCAATCACGGTTCGTCCGACTTGGTTATCCCACCAAGCTTTTTTTACCGTAATCGTTCCCCCACCGCTTATATTCCTCATGTGTTTTGCACCACCTTTTCACCCATAAGTATACGGCTTGTCCCTTTCTTTTCGTGTCACATATCGTCAGAGAAAAAGAAAAGGTTTTCTCGATAAATAGCAAAATGAAGCGGTAGTGCTATTCCGTACGAGGTGTGAATATAGTGTGATAAAAGGAGTGGACAATCATGACGGACTATTCGATAAACGGATTGAGTAATCAACAAGTGACGGCTTCCCGAAAAGAACACGGTAGCAACGCCCTTACGCACAAAAAGAAGCAAAGTTTTTTGCGACAATATCTCAGTAATTTCGGTGATCCCATTATCAAAGTTTTGTTAGCCGCATTGGGTATCAATGTGGTGTTTTTGTTCCGCAATCATGATTGGTACGAATCCGTGGGTATTGCCATTGCTGTTTTCTTAGCGACATTTGTATCGACTCTTTCGGAATACGGCAGTGAAGCCGCTTTTGAAAAACTACAAGAGGAAGCAAGCCGTATATTCTGTCGTGTCAGACGCAACGGTCGATTGTGCCGTGTTCCCATGGATGAAATCGTCGTAGGCGATACGGTACTGTTGCAAAGTGGCGAACGAGTCCCTGCAGACGGTGTTTTGATGGAAGGGGGACTACATGTTGATCAATCCGCACTGAACGGAGAAAGTGAGGAAACGGAAAAATGCCCCGCCACATCGTTTGCTGAACAAACGCTTACCGATCATTCCTCTCTGTTTCGCGGCAGTGTGATCTGTTCGGGTAACGGCATTATGAATGTTACAGCCGTGGGCAATCAAACCATTTACGGACGAGTAGCCGATGAATTACAGGAAGAAACACGCGAAAGCCCCTTGAAAATTCGTCTCGCCGGTCTCGCGAAAACGCTCAGCCGAATCGGATTTGTGGCCGCAGGGGCAGTTGGCCTTGCCGATCTGTTTCACAGCCTTATTATTAAAAACGGGTATTCCCTACCCGCGATTACCGCCGCATTTTCTGATACCGGCTCGTTACTGAACAGTCTTCTCCACGCCGTTACCCTGGCGATTACGGTGGTTGTGGTAGCTGTACCGGAAGGGTTACCCATGATGATAACGGTTGTGTTATCCTCCAATATGCGTCGTATGTTAAAGGATAAGGTGTTGGTTCGAAAACCGGTCGGTATTGAAACTTCCGGCAGTCTTACGATGCTGTTTACCGATAAAACGGGAACGCTTACCGAGGGGAAACCAAAAGTTTCCGCTTTTGTGGATGCCGAGGGGAATGTCTATTCCACCGCATCAGAGTTGCGTAAACGAAAAATGTTGTGGCAACATGTCAAACTGTGTTGCCTTTACAATACCGAGAGTCAATTGTCGGGCGGCGAAATACTGGGCGGAAACGCTACGGATCATGCTCTGCTTCATTATATTTGTGACCGGCATCCGTTTCATGCCGATTACACGGTGCAACGGCAAATTCCGTTCAGCAGTGAACGGAAATGGTCAGGGACAGAGATTACCGACGGCAGTGTACCGCCAATATCCTTATACAAAGGGGCAACCGAACGGTTACTGTCTGCGTGCGATCGATTTCTTTCGGCTGACGGTAAGATCCTACCGTTACCCGCTTCTAAAACAGATATCTGCTCAAAATTTGAAAACAATTCCATGCGTATTTTACTGCTCGCCGTGAGTGAGCGTCCGCTCGAAGAGCACCCTTCTCATTTGATTTTACTCGGGTTCGCCGGCTTGCGTGACGATGTACGGCCTGAGGTGCGCAAATCCGTTTTAAGCGTACGAAAAGCGGGCGTTCATGTCATTATGATGACAGGTGACAGCAAGGAAACAGCCACCGCCATTGCGCGTTCTGCCGGACTGATTCGCAACAACGACGAAGAAACGACGGGTGTTTTGACAAATCGCGAATTATCCGTCATGAGCGATAATGAAGTAAAAAAACGGTTATCATCATTATGTGTTGTCGCGAGGGCACTCCCTCAGGATAAAAGCCGTTTAGTTCGTCTTGCACAGGATTGCGGGTATGTGGTCGGAATGACGGGCGACGGTGTTAACGATGCCCCTGCCCTCAAAAAAGCGGATGTCGGATTTGCAATGGGAAGCGGGACCGAAGTGGCAAAACAAGCCGGTGATATTGTCATACTCGACGATAACTTCTCGTCTATAGCCAAAGCCGTTTTGTACGGAAGAACCATTTTTAAAAGTATACGCAAATTTATTATTTTCCAATTGACGATGAACCTGTGCGCGGTAGGCGTTTCTGTCATCGGCCCTTTTATCGGTATCGACACACCTGTGACCGTCATGCAGATGCTCTGGATTAACATAATCATGGACACTCTGGCAGGCTTGGCATTTGCGGGTGAGCCCCCGCTTGACGAATATATGCAAGAACCCCCAAAACGCCGTGATGAGCCTATTCTCAATCGGTATATGCTTAATCAGATTGTATGTACAGGCGGATTTACCGTTGCTTTATGTGTCGCTTTTTTGCGCCTTGATTTTTCAAAGCTGTTATTCCGCTATACGATTCAACCAATATATTGGATGACTGCGTTCTTTGCTCTGTTTATTTTTTGCGGTATTTTCAACAGCTTTAACACCCGTACCACTCGCTTGAATCTGTTATCGAATCTACAAAAAAACCCCTCGTTTGTTATCATCATGACGATTGTTACCGCCGTACAAATCGCCCTCATCTACTATGGCGGTGCTTTGTTTCGAACGGCGGGACTCACCGCCCGTGAAATGTTGTTAATTTTATCTTTATCCGTTTTGGTCATTCCGTTTGATATTCTCCGCAAAAGCGTAATACGACTGTACCACCGACACGGTACCGTGTGATTACAACCGACCGAGGTGCCCATACTAGGCATCGGAGGCGGTGAAAATGAACAGTGTTTTTGTAAAACGATCACAAGCACGCGCTTATTTACAAGGATATTGGAAAGTTGCTGTTTTTGCAGAAACCGTTTGTATAGGTGCGGAAATTCTCTTAATCATTGCAGAATGGGTATGTTTTTACCGAAGTAACGGCATACCTTTTTACCCACTTGCGCTTCTCGTAGATCTGTTGCTTATTTCACCGTTGAAAGCAGGACGCGCGTTGTTTTACAAAACACTTGTGACAAACGAAGAGCCGGCAAAACCGAAACTGATATTCCGTTATTTTTATAACGGATACACCCGCAGTGTTGCATGGCGTTTGGCACTTTGGTTGAGGCGTTTAGGGTTACTCTTGCTCTTGAGTATTCCCTCTGCCGTGTTTTTATATATCAGCGGTATCGCGGGGGGGGAACAGTCACAGACGGTTGCCATGATTGCTTTTGCGTTTTCCCTTGTATTTTTGGTGTTTGCTCTTATCGGTACCGAGATTCTGTTATTCCGCTATATTCCCGCCGTATATCTGCTTTCACAGGTGACAACGGCAAAGCACGCCTTGCGCGTATCGAAACGCATATCCAAAGGAAATGCTGGGAACTGGGCTGTGTTATATCTCGATTATGCCGGATGTTGCTTTCTACTGTTGTTTTTATTCCCCGTGTTATATGTGCTTCCTACTTTCCACACCGCCCGCGCTGCCACTGCCAACCAGTTATTTTTACAGATTTCACCGCTGATTCAAGAACAACACTTGCAACGCGGGAAAAATCATGGTAGAATAAGGGTCGAATTTTAAAGCATCTGGGAGGCACCATGATTACCGTATCGGATTTAAGCATTAATTTTAGCGGACAAAACTTGTTTACCCATGTTAATCTCTTGTTCACACCCGGCAACTGTTATGGCGTTATCGGTGCAAACGGCGCGGGAAAATCGACTTTTTTACGCATTTTATCGGGCGATTTGGAGCCGTCCTCCGGCGAGGTCATCATTGACAAGAAAAATCGCATGTCCGTCCTTAAACAGGATCATTATGCCTACGACGACTATACGGTTCTGGATACCGTCATTTTGGGAAATCCCCGCCTGTATGAAATCATGCAGCAGAAAGATGCCTTGTATGCAAAAGAAGAGTTTACCGAAGAGGACGGCGTTCTCGCCTCCGAACTGGAGGGCGAGTTTGCAGAGCTCAACGGCTGGGAGGCAGAAACCGAAGCGGGACAGATTTTGCAAGGCCTTGGCCTTTCCACCGATATTCTGTACCAACAAATGAGTACTCTGCCGGATAGGGATAAAGTCAAGGTATTGCTGGCGCAAGCGTTGTTTGGCCAACCCGACATTATTCTTCTTGATGAACCGACCAACCATTTGGATATCGCGTCAATTGCGTGGTTGGAAGAGTTTTTGATGGATTACATCGGTACCGTGATCGTCGTATCGCATGACCGTCATTTTCTCAACAATGTTTGCACGCATATCGTAGATGTCGATTATAATAAAATCAAAATTTATGTCGGTAACTATGATTTTTGGTATGAGTCCAGCCAACTGATGCAAAAAATCATGAGAGAACAAAATAAAAAAGCGGAAGATAAAATTCGCGAACTGCAGAATTTTATTCAACGCTTTTCGGCTAATAAATCAAAATCCAAACAGGCAACATCCCGTAAAAAGTTGATAGAAAAACTCAGCGTTGAAGAAATGCCCGCGTCTTCCCGTCGGTACCCCTTCGTCGGGTTCACCATGGACCGCGAGGCAGGTAAAGAAATCTTGGCGGTAGAGGATCTGTGCTTGCAAGCAGACGGAAACACGGTGTTAGACCATGTGTCTTTCCGTGTAAATAAAGGCGATAAAATTGCGTTTGTTGGTGAAAATGAATTGGCCATCACCGCTTTGTTCCGCATTTTAATGTCGGAAATCACGCCGGATTCCGGTACTTTCAAATGGGGCGGCACTACTTCCCAATCCTACTTTCCAAAAGACAACTCTGCATTCTTTGAGGGCAGTGACCTGAACCTGTTACAATGGTTAAACCAATATTCGGCTGATAATACCGAAACTTATCTGCGCGGATTCCTCGGCAAAATGCTGTTTTCGGGCGACGATGTCCTCAAACCGGTTAAGGTTCTGTCAGGCGGCGAAAAAGTTCGCTGTATGCTTTCACGCATGATGATGTTCGGCGCCAATGTTCTGTTGTTAGATCAACCAACGAACCACCTCGACCTCGAATCCATTACAGCAGTCAACGATGGATTGATTGCTTTCAACGGTAATGTGCTGTTCTCGTCATATGACCATCAATTTATTGAAACGGTAGCCAACCGTATCATCGAGTTTCGTGCGGACGGCACGATTATTGATAAGACTATGTCTTACGATGATTACCTCGACTGGAAAACCCAAAATCATATTCAATGATCAAACGCTGCCCTAAGGCCAAGGGCAGCGTTTTTATATGTCGAAAGGCTTTACTTGATTTTTTTGGTAAAAAAGTATATACTTACCATATCAACTGTAGAAAGGATGCTTGTATGAGCGTTTCTGAAAGTTACGAGCGTTGGCTTACCGATGCTGTCGAGGATCCCGATTTGGGTGATGAATTGCGCGGTATTGCCAACAATAAAGAGGAAATCTTTGACCGTTTTTATCGCGAGCTGGAATTCGGTACTGCCGGACTTCGCGGTGTTATCGGTGCGGGCACCAATCGCATGAACATCTATACTGTCCGCAAAGCAACGCAAGGCCTTGCTGATTACCTCAATTCGCGCTATCCCGCACCTTGTGTAGTCATTTGCTATGATTCGCGTATCAAGTCGGATCTGTTTGCCAAAGAGGCGGCACGCGTGCTTGCCGGTAACGGTGTCGCCGTCCACCTGTTCTCTGAACTGGCACCGGTGCCGGTGTTGTCATTTTCTGTCAAGCATTTAGCTTGTCAGGCGGGGATTATGGTTACAGCAAGTCATAACCCCGCCAAGTACAACGGATACAAATGCTATGGCCCCGAAGGGTATCAAATGACCGACGAGGATGCCGCAGCCGTCACCGCCTGTATTCAAAAATTAGACTTGTTTACCGATATTCGGTTGGCCGATTTCGATGCCGCCGTAGCGGATGGCCGTATCACAATGGTTGGTGACGAAGTGGTGGATGCTTTCCTTGCGTGCGTTGCCACTCAACAGATTAATCCGGGCATTTGTGCACAAAGCGATTTGAAAGTTATTTACACACCGCTTAACGGTGCAGGTAACAAGCCGGTCCGCAAAATTTTAGAGCGTATTGGGTTGTCACAGGTAACGATTGTACCCGAGCAGGAATTGCCGGACGGTAACTTCCCCACTGCACCGTTCCCGAATCCCGAATTGAAACAACCGTTTGAATTGGCTTTGGCACTTGCCAAAACGCTTGAACCCGATATTTTACTTGCTACCGATCCTGATTGTGACCGTGTCGGAATTGCGGTTCGACAAAATGGTGAATATGTGTTGCTGACGGGTAACGAAACCGGTTGCTTGCTATTACACTATATCCTTTCCTGCCGTGCTGAAAGGGGTATCTTGCCTGCCGATCCCGTCGTTATTAAGACGATTGTGACTTCCGATCTGGCAACGCGTATTGCTGAGAAATTCGGTTGTGAAATGCGTAATGTGTTAACCGGATTCAAGTATATTGGTGAACAGATTGTGGAAATGGAGCAAGCGGGTACGCCTGAGCGCTTCCAATTCGGTTTCGAGGAAAGCTATGGTTGCCTTGCTGGTACACATGCCCGTGACAAGGATGCCGTCGTTGCCTCTATGCTAATCTGCGAAATGACTGCGTATTATAAGGCAAACGGTCTTACGCTTTTGGATGTTCTTCAACTTTTGTACCATGAGCATGGTGCTTATAAACATGTGTTGGTGAATGTACAGTTTGAGGGTGCCAAAGGCATGGCAGCAATGGACAATATCATGCAAAAATTACGGTCCGCCCCGCCCGCAGAACTCGGCGGACTCAAAGTTCTCGCCGTTGCGGACTATCTGACGGCTGAACGAAAAACGGAAAACGGTGTCGAAGCTCTTCACCTCCCCCGCGCCAATGTTTTGGTGTTTGAGTTAGAGAATCACGCAAGCATTATTGTGCGGCCGTCGGGTACAGAACCGAAAATAAAAGGGTATGTCACCGCGACAGGCGCTACACCGGAGGATGCGGACATCGTTGCCGAACGGCTGAAAACCGTTACCGAACAACTGCTGAAAGCCTAAAAAAAGAAGGTTGAGGTCAATCCTCAACCTTCTTTTTTTGTTGTAGGAAAAAACCACCAGCTGTGCTGGTGGTACAATAAAGCTTTAGCTATGCGTAGAAAAAATATCCTCCTTCGTCTACAATAGGAGAGGGTTTGCCAACCACACCTAAAGGACGAAGGAGGAACCAAGTCGTGAAACTTGATACAGAAAGTTTAGCACATACAAAATGGAATTGCAAATACCATATAGTTTTCGCACCCAAATACCGCCGACAAGTAATCTACGGAAAGATCAAAGCGGATATAGGAATTATGTTGAGAAAATTGTGTGAGTATAAGCAAATCGAAATCATCGAAGCAGAGGCGTGTAAAGATCATATCCACATGCTTGTGTCGATTCCGCCGAAATATAGTGTATCGCAGATAATGGGATATCTCAAAGGAAAAAGCAGTTTGATGATATTTGAAAAATATGCGAATATGAAATACAAATATGGAAATCGACATTTTTGGTGTAGAGGATATTATGTGGATACAGTAGGACGCAACAAAAAGCAGATACAAGAATATATCCGAAATCAGTTGCAAGAGGATATAGCAAGCGATCAGCTGACAATGAAAGAATACATTGACCCGTTCACGGGTCAGCAGGTAAAAGAAGGCAAATAAAATGCCCCTTTAGGGGCAGCCGGTGAAAGTGTTGCGGTTGGCAAACCTTTCGGCGGGCCTATAGGCCCGGCCGGCATTATGCCCTAAGGGGGCAGTGCATACCACCGGCACGGCCGGTGGTTATGATTAAAATTTTGTTTCACCGTCGCGGTTCATACCTTGTATCTCTTTTCCGATCTGCAGCAGACGTTTTTCAAGTTCTTGCCACTCGGCTTGGTTTTGGTCATACCCGACGTTGCCGAGTGCGCCGTCACCGTTGCCGATGTTATAGGCATAGCAGAGAAGTCCGCCGGGTTTTTTCTCCTCTTTCAAGAAACGGTACATCACTTCAAGATGGGAAATGGCATGTTCT
>JAZOBF010000006.1:0-2552 GCA_045595845.1 Acutalibacteraceae bacterium | reverse complement strand
CGCGCACAATTGTAATTGTGCGCGGCGTTTGGCATTGTTTTTTCTGTCGGACGGTCTCTTTTGGGCATATGCCGCGTATGTGTAAAATAGAATGTGGTTTTTTCTGTTTTTGTTGTTTTTCTTTCAACATTTCTTGTTTTGTGTGTTGAAAATCTTTGTTTTTTCTGAATTTATGTGATTTTTTTTGGTTTTTATTGGTTTTGCTATTGACTTTTATGTTGTTTTCATGTAAAATGATCACAGAATGAAATGTGGGAGGTTATCGTTATGTCCACTTTTTATACGCAAGACATTCAAAAAAGTGCACGAATTCCAAAACTCATTGAGCATTTATTTGAAAAAATGCCCGAGATCGAGCCGTATCGCGCCGTGTTGTTAACCGAGTCATATCAGCAAACGGAAGGTGAGCCGATCATTCTGCGCCGTGCAAAAGCATTTGCCCATATTTTGGCGCACATTCCGATTACCATTCGCCCGTTGGAGCTGATTGTTGGCAGCAGTTCACAAAACCCGCGTGGTGCGCAACTGTTCCCCGAGTATTCGTACGAATGGTTGGAGGCAGAGTTTGATACACTCGCCACCCGCTCGGCAGATCCTTTCTACATCTCGGAAGAAACCAAAACCGCGTTACGCAAGGTGTTTCCGTATTGGAAAGGCAGAACATCAAGCGAACTCGCCACCTCGTATATGGTGCCGGAAACCATCGCGGCAATCGAACACAATATTTTCACACCCGGCAACTATTTCTACAACGGTGTCGGTCATGTCACGGTAAATTACGGCAAGGTGCTGAAAATCGGATATCGCGGCATTGCCGAAGAAGCGCGTGCGGCACTTGCCGAATTGCGCGTTACCGACGCCGATTATGCAAAACGGCATCACTTCCTGAATGCGGTACTTATCACCTGCGACGCTGTCGAAATGTACGCCAACCGCTACGCAGAGTTGGCTCGAAAACAAGCGGCAGCTTGTACAGACGATGCGCGCAAGGCGGAACTTCTGCAAATTGCTGAAAACTGCTCGCGTGTGCCCGCCCACGGTGCCACCTCATTCTACGAGGCTTGCCAATCGTTCTGGTTTGTACAAATGCTCATCCAGATTGAATCAAGCGGCCACTCCATCTCTCCCGGTCGTTTTGACCAGTATATGTATCCTTATTTAAAAGCAGATCTCGAAAAAGGCGCAATCACGCGCGAACAAGCACAGGAATATGTCGACTGCGTGTGGGTTAAACTCAACGACCTCGGCAAGGTTCGTGACCTCGCTTCTGCTGAAGGCTTTGCCGGTTACAGCATGTTCCAAAACCTGTGCGCGGGCGGACAAGATAAAGACGGGAAAGATGCCACTAACGATATGTCTTATATGTGCATCAATGCCACCTTGCATGTGTTGCTCCCGCAACCGTCGTTCTCGGTTCGCGTTTGGAACGGTACACCGCACGAGTTTATGATCCGCGCCGCGGAGATCACCCGCACAGGCATCGGCCTTCCCGCCTATTACAACGACGAAGTCATCGTTCCGGCGTTGCAAAGCCGTGGACTGACATTACAAGATGCTCGTGATTACAACATCATTGGGTGCGTAGAACCACAAAAATCCGGCAAAACCGATGGCTGGCACGATGCCGCATTCTTCAACATGTGCCGTCCATTGGAATTAACCTTCTCAAACGGCATGGACAACGGCATTCAAGTTGGCCCGCAAACGGGCGAGGTTGCCGCCATGAAAACATTTGATGAATTCTACGGCGCTTATAAAAAGCAGATGGAATATTTCATCGAACTGATGGTAAACGCCGACAACGCCATTGACCAAGCACATATGGAACGTTGCCCCCTCCCCTTCCTTTCTTCCATGCTGGAAGACTGCATCGGTCGCGGGAAGAGCGCACAAGAAGGCGGTTGCGTTTACAACTTCACCGGCCCGCAAGGCTTCGGTATCGCCAATGTCGCCGACGCACTGACTGCCGTCCGCGAATTGGTCTTTAACGAAAAATACATTACGCTCGCCGACTTCCGCCAGGCCTTAGAAAACAACTACGGCAAGGACATGGATGCAAAGCAAGCAGAAAAATTAACAAAACAAGTCGTCAAGAGTATGGTTGACAGCGGTCGCACGCTGACGCCCGACGACATCAAAGCCGTATACCTCACGGTTGCTCAAAACCCCTGCACCGACGAGCAAAAAGCGCGCTGGCAACAACTGCTCGACCGCATTGCTGCTTTGCCCAAATTCGGCAACGACGACCGCGAGATTGATAACTTTGCACGGGATGTCGCCTACACCTACACCCGCCCCGTCGAGCGATACCGCAATCCTCGAGGCGGCACCTATCAAGCAGGCCTGTATCCGGTGTCGGCGAATGTACCGCTCGGCGCACAAACGGGTGCCACACCCGATGGCCGATTGGCTTATACCCCTGTAGCAGACGGCGTTTCCCCTGCTGCGGGGCGTGATGTGAACGGCCCGCCGGCGGCGTCAAACTCGGTTGCCAGATTGGATCACTACATTGCTTCCAACGGCACCTTGTTCAACATGAAATTCCACCCCAG
>JAZOBF010000005.1:0-5914 GCA_045595845.1 Acutalibacteraceae bacterium | reverse complement strand
CCACACTTGGGAAACGCATCTTGCGTTGTGAAACGGCACCGCTTGTTGCGTTGTCGGTGATTATGCAACTGACCGGTAACATGAATTTATGATTGCAAAACGGAAAAACTATGGTACAATAGAAATAAGAAAGGATGATTCACATGAAGGTAACAAAAGATTCGATTATCGGTGATATTCTGGATATGGACCGCACTACGGCTCCGTTTTTCTTGGAAATGGGTATGCATTGTCTCGGTTGCCCGTCGGCCCGTGGTGAAACACTCGGACAAGCTTGTGCTGTTCATGGTGTCGATGCCGATGCACTGGTTGCGAAGATCAACGCCCATTTGGAGAAATAATGATAAAAGGCAGTTCGCATGAACTGCCTTTTTCGTAGGATTGAGTGAAGTAGTATGTTGGATGCTCGTTTAGCACAGGTTGCGGCTTTTGTGCGAAAAGGAAGCCGACTTGCCGATATCGGTACCGATCACGCTCGCTTACCGGTCGAACTGGTAAAAAGCGGCGTGTGTACATACGCCATTGCATCGGATGTAAAAAAAGGTCCTGTTGCTGCTGCAAATCGCACCGTAGGGGAAGCTGAACTTTCCCAAAAGATTGATGTTCGTTTGGGGAACGGTCTGCAGACCGTACATCCCGACGAGGTTGACGATATTGTAATTGCCGGCATGGGCGGGGAAACGATTGCCATGATTTTAGCGGATGCGCCGTGGGTACAACAAGAGCGATATCGAATGATTTTACAACCGATGACGCGTGCGGAAAAACTGCGCCGTTATTTATGGGAAAACGGTTTTGATATTTTGAGCGAAGCCGTTGTACAAGATGGTAAGCATTGGTATACCGTTATCCATGCCGCTTTCAAGGGCGGGGTGTTTGTTGTGGATGAGTTATTATGTCATGTAGGCAGAATTCCGTTACCGTCGGGTGCGGGGTATTTGCAAACCGTCAAAAATCGCTTGCGTAAGCAGCAGCACGGTGATGCGGATATTGTGAATTTATTGTGCCAAATCGAGGAATATGAGAAAAACGGAGGGGTTGTATGACCGTACAAGATATTTATGCCGTACTTCAGCAAAAAGCACCGCTTGAACTGGCTGAAGAATGGGACAATGTCGGACTTCTGGTCGGCGATGCGTCTATAGAGGTGACAGCAGTTGTGGTTGCGTTGGATATGACAAAGGCTGTCGTCGAAACGGCCGTACGCAAAAAAGCCCAACTGATTGTTACCCACCATCCCGTGATTTTTGATGCGCTGAAAACCGTTACGGCGGAGAATATGGTTCATTGCTTGATCCGTTCCGGTATATCGGTGATATCCATGCACACAAACGCGGATAAAACACAGGGCGGTGTAAACGATTGCTTATGTGAAAAACTGGGACTTACCAATGTGGAGGTCGGACCGGACGGCATGTCCCGTATTGGTGAGTTGCCTGCTTCTATGCCGTCGAATGTGTTTGCGTCGTATGTGTCACAGTGCTTGGATACGGCGGTGCGTGTTAAGCAGGGAAGCGATATGATCCGTACCGTAGCGGTGTGCGGCGGAGGCGGCGCGGACATGGTACTTGCCGTACTCGACCGTGTGGATGCCGCGTTAACGGGTGAGGTCAAGCATCACGAATGGTTGTTGGTCCCGTGCACCAAAACGCTGGTAGACGGCGGACATTATGCAACGGAAAATGCGATTACGGATCGGTTTTGTGCATGGTTACAGGAATCATTTGCCGATCTTACGATTCATCATTACAAGGGAGAAGCCCCTTATTCTACTATTGAAGGTTAACAAACATGGGAATTGACGGCGCATACCTGCATTGTTTGCGACAGGAAATCGAAACGCGATTACAAGGCGCGCGTGTGGATAAAATACACCAACCCTCTAAAGAGGAGCTGGTGCTTTCGTTGCGCTCGTTTTCAGGCACTTTCAAGTTATATCTGTCTGCACGGGTAAATTCGCCGCGTGTGCATTTTACCGAGATAGCACTTGAGAATCCGCCGTCGCCGCCGATGTTTTGTATGCTGTTGCGCAAGCGTTTGACAGGCGCGCGATTGGTGGCGGTTCGTCAAATTGGGCTTGAGCGGGTGTTGTATTTTGATTTTGATGCGGTTAACGAACTCGGTGACATGGTACGACTCACCCTCGCTGTCGAGGTGATGGGACGGTACAGCAACATCATTTTGATTGATGGTGACGATAGGGTTGTAGATGCCATCAAGCGCGTAGATCTTACCATGTCTCCGATGCGTCCGATTCTACCCGGTATCGGTTATATTGTGCCGCTTGTGGATTCGGTACGCGTGGATTTGCTGAACAATACCGTTGAGGAAGTGACTGCCCGTATTATGCAGGGCGGAGCCCCGCTTGACCGCGCGATCCGCTCATGCACGCAAGGTCTTTCTCCGCTTGTGTGCCGTGAAATTGCCCATCAAACCTTGCGAGGGGAAGATGATAACGGAGCGCTTACCGAGGCACAACAACACCGCTTGGAACGGGCGTTGTACCGTATTCGCCAAGCTTTGTTATCGCAAGAAAAGCGTACGCCGTATATTGTATACCGTACCGATCACACACCGCTTGATTTCAGCTTTTTACCCATCACGCAATACGGTTTGTCGGCGATAGGCCGCGAAGTAGACGGATTTTCTCGGTTGCTGGATGATTTCTATGCCGAAAAGGATGCCGCTGAGCGCATGCGTCAGCGATCACAGGATATTTGGCGTGTGTTGAATACCACCGTTGACCGTATTTCACGCAAACTTAACAATCAGCGCCGTGAACTGGCGGATTCGGGCAAGCGTGACGAGAAGCGGTTGTATGCCGATCTTATCAATGCCAATGTACACGCCATACCGAAAGGTGCGGATAAGGCAGAGCTGATTAACTATTACGATGAAAATTGTGCTACCGTCTGTATCCCGCTTGATCCGTCGTTGTCCGCAACACAGAATGCGCAGAAATATTATAAAGAGTATCGCAAAGCCAAAACGGCAGAGGAAATATTAGGTCAACAGATAGCGATCGGTGAACAAGATCTTCTCTATTTGGATTCGGTGTTTGATGCACTCTCCCGCGCGACTACCGTACGAGAATTAGACGAGCTGCGTGCAGAATTGATTGGCACCGGTTATTTGCGCCGACAAGGCACAAAGCAAAAACCGCCACCGCCCACCAAACCGTTTGAATTCGTGTCCGATGACGGCTTTACCATTCTTGTGGGACGGAATAATGTACAGAACGATAAGTTAACTACTCGCACAGCCAAGGGAAGCGACTGGTGGTTCCACACCAAAAATATTGCAGGTTCGCATACCGTTGTGTTAACGGACGGCGTAATGCCACCCGAGAAAACGTTAATGCAGGCGGCAGTTTTGGCGGCAACACACTCAAAGGCCGCAGATTCCGCCCAAGTACCGGTGGACTACACGCAGATTAAGTATGTGAAAAAGCCGACAGGTGCTAAACCGGGCATGGTGATCTACGAAACCAATCGCACGGTATATGTGACACCCGATAAGATGTTAGCTGCCCGCCTTAAGAAATCATAAAGAACTCTTGTGTCGTACCCCAAAGGACGGTTCTCATGCAAGATACGGCGTAGCTTTTTACGGACTACGCCGTTTTTGTATACAAGAAGCACCGCAACCGGTTGGCTGCGGTGCTTCTGTGTTGTTAAAGGATATATTCCAACAAGAGGAAGGAAGTGGGAGGTAGTACTCCGTTGAAGGAAACACACTCGTGGTCATGGGTATCGTCGGTGAGGTAGCAGGTACACGGCGCTGTTGCGGTGTGTATGTCCAACGAAACGGCGTGTTCGCTATGGTTGGAGAACATCACCGTTCCGGTTGTTCCGTCGGTGGCGGCCACGGCGTAGACACCGTCGGGCAGCGGATCGGACAACACGACCTTTTGCCCCCGTTGATACAGACGATTAAAGTCCCAAAACGCATAGTAAGCTTTGAATGGTGATAAGGTTAGGGGGTGGAATAGTGAGCCGTACTCGGCCACACCGACACGGCCATCGTAGTGCATCGCACTGTCCAGCGGACTGTTTTCAAATATCAGCATTTGTGAGGCAATCAGCGCGGCGTGGGATGCCGTACCACGCGTATTGGACTGGTAATTCCATTCGTTGCAGGAGGATTCCGTGTGAGTGAAACCGGCGGCATCCAGACGGTCACGGACATACTGCGCGTAGATCTGGCCGTGCTCGGGGCTATCGTAGTTGTGCCACGAAAAGAAGTCCAGTGGCGCATCGTGTTCGGTGATGTGTTTCAAAAAGCCATCAAAGAAGGTAATGAAATATTCGCGACGAGGGGAGCTATTGGCTGCGGGGATATAGACATGTTTCAAAGCATAGAAACCGCAACTGCCGTAACCGCCGATTTTGAGGTGTGGGAAACGAGCTTTCAGATGGCGGGAGGCAACGGTGTATAGGTCATAATACTGTTCGGCGGTACCACGCCACAGACGGTTTATCATGGGATCTTCTTCGTTTTCCGGCTCGCACCAAATCTCCCAGTAACGGATGGGAAAGGTGTAGCCGTCTGCCCACCCCTCGGTATAGTGGGCGATGACACCCTCACAGATGCGGGCCCACTGCAAGTTGTCATTGGGTGGATAGATGTGATAGGCACGCACCGTGCACTGGGTTTCAATGGTGACGCCCAATCGGAAAAATGGTTCGCACCCCGATTCCATCAGCGCACAGATAAGTCGATCGGTAAAAGCGAAATCGTAGTTTTCAGGGTTGGTAGGATCGGCTTCGAAGTTGGGGAACAGCTTTGGAATGTCGACATAATGGGCTCCGGCGACATCGTGCAGGCGAGAGAACGGTATTCCCGCCTCGCTGAGGTAGTGAAACATGGAGAAATTGAGATTCCCCGGCAACGGCGGTTGACCAATACCGTGCATTGGCTTGATGCGGGTACCGGTGAGATTTTGGAAATTTAAATGAACACATGTCACAGCAATCACTCCCTTTTTTCGCTATTATGGCACAGGGCGGATGCGCGTGTCAAGGTGAGGAGAAACGAAAAGTTTTCGGAATAGAGAGGTGCCCCTCCGTGTGATCTGCGAAACCAATCCCACGGTGTATGTGACACCCGATAAGATGTTAGTTGTCCGCCTTAAGAAATCATAAAAAAGAGCTCTTGCAAAAGCAAGAGCTCTTTATATTTCAAAAATTTCCTCAAATGACACATTCAAAATTTGTTTAATCAACAGAATTTCATCCGGATAGAGGTGCCGTTGTCCTACTTCAATTTTTGCAATAGAACTTCGAGTGATGTCACAACCGTTAACTTGCAGTTTTGTGGCCAACATTTCTTGTGTCATGTTTGCCTTTTCGCGCAATCGCTGTATGTTTTGCCCAATTTGTTTTTCAATGCTCGCATTCATAATAACGCCATCCCTTTGCACTTGTTTAAGAACAAATTGCTTGACATTATTATAGATTGACTTTATAATATATATGCACCGATACGGGTGCAAGATGTTCGTGAGGTGACAAGATTTGAAAAAAATATTACTTTGGGGTTTGGTGCTTGTTATAGTTGTTTTCATGGGAGGGTGTTTAGAAGATGGCGCTACTTCTGTACAAACAACCGAAAATACTCAAGAAATTTCTTCGGTGATAGTTACGACTACCACCGTTGAGGAGATAATGTCTACTCTTGAGAAAGAGACGCAATTAACAGTTACAACAACTACCACTACTACGAAAAACAAAACGACAACGACTAAAAAGACAAGCACTACCGGTGTCGGGCAGAGACAAACGACCTATGTTCTAAACACGGATAGTATGAAGTTTCACAAAACAAGTTGTTATCATGCGGCAAAAATCAAGGATGAAAACCGTGATGAGTTTACGGGTGGACGACAGCAGGTGATTGATATGGGGTATAGTCC
>JAZOBF010000004.1:0-19310 GCA_045595845.1 Acutalibacteraceae bacterium | reverse complement strand
AGCCGCGGTAACGCTGACGCGTACCGCGGCTTTTTAACGCATTATACCGCAAAAACGGCTTGTTTTAGGCGAATTATCCCTAAGTTAGCGCTCCGCTTCCTTTATTCTTTCGTTTCGCGTGTATCAATACTGGAGCCGAATACATAGAAGCGGTCATACAAAAATTCCAGTACAAAATTAAGCAACATGGTGATGACGAACACCAAAAAACCGTTCCAACCGTTTCGCTCGAGCACGGCACCGCCCCATGTGGACAGCGGCGTAAACACCGCATAGAACCCCGCCACTTTCAACATGGCAATCGGTATATTGTTCGCGGATTTAAATGTGATGTTCCGATTGAGTGTGAAATTCCACAACACCGACAAAACAAGTGAAATCAAATAGGCAATCCAATATGTAAAGCGAAGCAGTTCATACATCACCGTAAAGGTTCCCATTTGAATCAGACCGGCACTTATCGAAAACAGTGTGAATTTAACGGCCCGTATCAGTTCTTTTTTGTTTTCGGTCATGACAAACCCCTCTTTTTATCAGATTGTAACAAAGCGGGACGAGCGCCGTTGCGGCGATGATACCGATAGCCAGTGCCGCCGCCAGTTGCAGCGTATACACCGCTTTTGAAACAAAACGGGTGCCGTCGCTTTGGAACGCATAGGCCATGGTGTAATACAGTGAACCGCCCGGAATCAACGGTATCAGTGAGATCGTAACAATCGTGGCGGGCGTTTTCATCACGCGTGCCATAATTTCGGCGTAAACCGAAAGACAAAACGACACAATTAAATACCGCAACGGTTCACTGTCAACAAAACGGCCGAGCAACAAAAAGATCAGCCACGCGAGTAAGCCGCCAAGCGTCGCTACACACAGGCGTTTGCCGCGCACATTAAATAAAAACCCAAAACCGAGGGAGCCAATACAACCGGTAAAAATCTGCAACAGTTCGGTTGGTGTCATCTGAATACACCTCCCAAGAAAACAAAGAGAAAGTAGCCGGCGGCAATGGCGAGTGCCATCAGTACCGCTTCGATGGATCGCAAAAGACCGGCAATGCTGTCCCCCGTGAACAGGTCGCGCAACGCGTTGGTAAGACCGATGCCGGGGATCAGTGTCATGATGATGCCGATCATCATGTTATCCACAGTAGGGACAAAGCCGAGGTGTAACGCGGCAAACGCGAGTGCCGTTGCTGTGAACGAGGCAACAAATTTTGAGAAAATTCTGTTGGCGGCGGCTTTCTGGGAAAGGGCAATTACCAGCCGTACCAATGCACCAATCAGCAACGCGATACCCGCCTCGACAAAACCACCGCCGAAAAACAGCGTAAAGGCTGAAGAAATCACCGCGTAGGATACGCACTCCACCCAAAACGGGTAGGGCTTTTGAACAATAATACGGTCAAGTTCCACGCGAATCTGCGCAACGGTCAACTGCTCAGCACAGATTTGGCGGGATAACGCATTGAGCTGATGAATTCTTTCAAAGTTGGTATCGGTAGACAGAATACGGCGCGTTTGGGTGTAGGTGCCACCCTCTCCATCGTGTACCGTTACCACCATACTGCTGGTAATAATAAACACATCCGTACGCGTAGAACCAAATGCCCCGCATATACGCTTTACGCTGTCTTCTACCCGATGGATTTCCGCACCGCAGATGAGCATCTGCTCGCCGATATCCATGGCACAGCCCAACCAATCGTTCATGGCGTTTCCCCTCACATACGAAATATCAGCGTGAGTATATCACATTTTTCTATCAAAATCAACCTTTTCGTCACCCCCTGCCCGCTCCTGCATACGGTGTAAAGGGAGGTGATTTTGATATGTCAGTTTTGGGTTGCGGCTGTAGAAATATCTGTACAAGCATCGCTGTCGTGGTCAGTCTTATTGTCGGCATCGTGACGGCCTTTTTGCGCGTCATGGCAATCATCACGGTCACACCCGCGTTTTTGTGGGTAACCTTTGGTATCGCCATCGGATACCTGGCGTTATTATTGGCGGGAGCCCTTTTCTCACAAAACACCGTCGGTCAGGCCTGTTTTGCTAAAACGGTGTCGGCACTACTTGCCGGCATCTTGGGGACGATTCTGTTCTCCATCGTGTTGTTGGCAATTCCCTTCGTCGCCACCAGCATTGTCGGTGCGATTGTCACCGGCATCTTACTGTTTTTCTTCTCGCTGGCGGTGATCTCCACGGCGTGCTTTGTAAAGCAACAACTTTGATTCCTGTTTAAACGACCCTCATACAAAGTGCCCCTGCCCGCAACGCGGACAAGGGCACTTTTTCATACAATAACATCGCAGTGTGTGATACCGTAGTACAAAAACCGTTGCACGGCAACCGCATCAATGCGCTCGCCGCTGACAACAATGGGGACTGCCGGCGGACAACTGACGGCGGCACTCGCCAATACGCGGCCGACACTGTCGGTCACCGCTATCGTTTCGCGCGGAGCAAAGACTGCCTCCCGCACCGACAACACGCGGTCACATTGATGATAAGGCGGCAGAGATTCTTTGAGCGGCGGGCGTTTCGGAATCGCCCGCATGGCGCTCTCCCATCGGTCAAAATCCGTGATTTCGGGTGTCACCATAAACACCGCAAAATCGCGGTCGGCAAACTCGCATACGATACCGCTTTGGGCAAGAATGTCGGCAAACTCCGTACCGATATACCCGTAAGCCTTGGTATCCACCGTCAGTTTGAGCGGTTCCTCACCCCTCACCGTATACCCGTATGTTTGTAAGCGACTACGCAGGGCTTGCACACGCTCGGCACATTCTGTCAACCGTTGCGGGTATCCGTCTGCTAAATACCGATTCGCCATATCCAGCGATTGCAAGATTAAGTAAGACGGACTGGTAGAACCAAACAACGCGAGCGCCGTCTTTGCTTGTTGCTCAAAAAACGATGCCGCCCCGTGGGTAATGTGGAGATAAGCACCCCCCGTCAACACGGGTAAGGTTTTGTGTGCCGAGTCACAACACAAGTCCGCACCCAAATCCATGGGGTGTGCCGACGGTGATAAGAATTTCAAATACGCGCCGTGGGCGTTGTCCACAAGTAACAATATCCCGCGGCGGTGACAGACCTCAGAAAACGCACGGATATCGGTCAGATTCCCCAAATAGTCGGGCGCGGTCACATAAACGGCGGTGGGTTGTTCGGCTTGGCTTTGCAACGCCTCCTCCAACTCCGCCGCGCTCAATACACAGGACGCATACGACAACTGCTTTTTGGGATATAACCAGTCAACCGTCACATCCGATAACGCGGCCGCATCCAAAAAGGATTTGTGCGCGTTGCGCACCGCCGCAATCCGCGGTCTTTGATGTTGTGATTTGGCATACAGCGTGACAAGATACACCATGGCGCGAATGCAATGCGAGGAACCCTCCGTGGAATAGAAGGTATGACATCCGAACAGAGAGCCGGCGTTTTGCTCACTTTGCAAAATCACGCCGTTTGCGTTATATAAATTGTCCGCGCCGTCAATTTCGGTAATATCCAACGGCTCGGCCCCCAAAAACGAGATGCCTTTATGCCCCGGCATATGCAAACGCATGGGGTGACCCGCGGCGTATTCCCGCACGAAATCGCAAATCGGTGTTTTCATTCTTCATCACCCAAGGCATTGGCAACCGCCACCATAATCGCACATTCCATGCGTTTGCGGAACAGTTTACAGCCGTATTCGTACACGCCGGTAACCGAACCCGTTGCGTGATACGCGTTGGCCGCGCAACCGCCCGAACAATATAACCGTGCCCAGCAATCGCCGCATTCGGGATGCGCATACACATTACACGCCGCAAATTCCCGTTGCCGCTGACGGTTGGTAACGCCGTCCCATACCGTGCCGAGCTTGAATTGTTCCTCGCCGACAAATTGGTGGCAGGGATACAAGTCACCTTGCGGTGTCACCGCCATGTATTCGGTGCCGCTTCCGCAACCGGATATGCGTTTATAGATGCACGGACCGCCCGTCAGGTCGATCATATAGTGATAAAAGGTGAACGGGTCACCCTCTTTTTGTTTTTGCAGCATTAAGTCCGCCAACTGCTCATATTGCGTCAGCACAATCGGCAAATCATCATCGGTCAGTGCGAGCGGATCCCCCTCGGCACACACAACGGGTTCCATGCTCAATTCACGGAATCCCAAGGATAACATCTGTTCAATATCCTGCAGGAAATCGGGGTTTGCGTGCGTAAATGTGCCGCGTATGTAATAGTTTTTCCCGCCGCGCGCTTGCACAAACCGTTGGAATTTCGGCACAATCGTGTCAAAACTGCCGTTGCCCGCATAATCCACGCGAAAACGGTCGTGCACCTCTTTGCGCCCGTCCAAACTGAGCACCACATTACTGCATTCCCGATTGGCAAACTCGATCACTTCATCGTCCACCAGCACACCGTTGGTGGTTAAGGTAAAGCGGAAGTGTTTATCGTGTTCTGCTTCAATACTTCTCGCATACGCGACTAAATCTTTGACAACTTGAAAATTGAGAAGCGGTTCGCCGCCGAAAAAATCTACCTCTAAGTTGTGGCGCGAACCGGAATTCGCCACCAAAAAGTCCAACGCCTGTTTGCCCACTTCAAAGCTCATCAGCGCCCGCTCGCCGTGGTATTTACCCTGACTGGCAAAGCAGTAGGAACAATTCAAATTGCAACTGTGCGCAATATGCAAGCACAAGGCTTTGATAACACCCGCCGTTTTTTCTTTCAAACGGTCTGCCATCGGTTCAAAGGTGTCGGGAGTGAACAGCTTGCCCGCCTGTTTTAGACTGAGCACCTGTTCATAGCACTCCGCTACATCATCCGGCGTAATGTCTTCTCGGTCGGCATACTTGTCTGCCAGTGTCGCAAGAATCTCGTCGCGGGAATGGCTTTCAAACATAGCAATTATGTCATACGCGACCTCGTCCACCGCGTGAACCGAACCCGAGCAAATATCGAGAACGATGTTATACCCGCCCAACTTGTATTGATGAATCATATCATCCTAACTCCTCTATGAAAAACTGCCGCCGATTCCGGCGGCAGTTTTGAACTGGATAATTATTTGCTTTCCTTCGTGTTTTCGCACTGCTGATTCGCAATGCCGCAACTGGTTTTGCAAGCAGACTGGCAAGAAGTCTGGCACTCACCGCAGCCGCCTTTTTTTGCACTTTCACACAAATTGCGTGTTTCAATGGTCTTGATGTGTTTCATAACCGTAACCTCCACAAACAGTTCTTTTTTAAATGTTACCATAAACCCCCTGTAAAGTCAACGATTTCTTACAGAAAAAGCGACTCGCGGAAATTTATCTAACCATAAATAAAACAAGAGCACCACGGTGAGGTGGTGCTCTTGTTTTTGGCCCGCCCGGAGGGATGAAGCCGCTCGCGCGGTATGCGCGGCGTCTCCCTTCCTCGTTGTCTTCGAGAACCTCTCCGACAACTTCGGATTTCGCACCTAAAAACAGTCCACCGGACTGTTTTTTACACGGTGCTCACCCTCTCAGGGTTCGAATCCCCCGAGCGAAAACAAGAGCACCACCGTGAGGTGGTGCTCTTGTTTTTGGCCCGCCCGGAGGGATTCGAACCCCCGGCCTTTGGAATCGGAATCCACTGCGATATCCAGCTTCGCCACGGGCGGATATGTTAGTTATTCTACACTCTTTTTTGCCGTTTTGCAAGTCCTAATCCAACAAAAGGTAAAATTATCGGCGGCATTTTTTCAATCACTTCTCTTTTTTTGTCAATCTATGGCTTTTTTTTACACGATATGGTATACTGGGTGTAACTTTGATGTTCATTGGAGGAGGTTCTCGCATGAAAACCAAACTCTCTGCGCGTTTTTGGTGTGCACTCACCATATTCAGTCTGATGGGGCAAATTGCGTGGGTTGTGGAAAACATGTATTTTAATGTGTTTATCTACAAACTGTTCAACGCGTCTGCCGCCGACATTTCGACAATGGTTGCCGCCTCGGCGGTGACCGCGACGCTCACAACGGTACTGATGGGGGCGCTGTCGGATAAAATCGGCAAGCGTAAACTGTTCATCTGTGTAGGCTATATGTTATGGGGGATTTCCATCTTCAGCTTTGTGGGATTATCGTCCCAAGTAATCAATCCCACGGTAGCAATCACCACCAACATCACGGCGGTGTGCATCTCCCTTACCATCATCCTCGATTGCGTGATGACCTTTTTCGGTTCCACCGCCAACGACGCGGCGTTTAACGCGTGGTTGACCGATTCCACCGACTCTACCAACCGCGGTGCGGCGGAGGGCATCAACGCCATGATGCCGCTTGTTTCCGTGTTGGTGGTATTCGGCGGGTTTATGTTTGTGAATTTAGACGAGCCCGCCGGCTGGACGCTGGTGTTCAGTATCATCGGTATGGCGGTGCTGATTATCGGTATTCTCGGCTTGTTTTTAATCAAAGAACCGCCCATCACGCCTGTGAAGGACTCGTATTTTAAAACCGTCTTTTACGGATTCCGCCCCAAGACCGTCAAAGAGAATCCCACCTTGTATGTGGCACTGGCGGCGTTTATTCTGTTTAACATCTCCATCCAGATTTTCATGCCGTATCTCATTATCTACTATGAAGTGTCACTCGGTATGGCAGATTATGTGCTCGTCATGGCACCCGCTATTATCATCGCTTCCGTCGTGACGGCACTCTGGGGTAAGGTGTGCGATAAAAAAGGATTCCGTTTTTCGGGGTTGCTCGCGGTTGCGGCGTTACTGGCGGGATACGCGGTACTCTATCTGACTAAAACCAAATTCCCCGTGTTCATCGGTTCCCTGCTCATGATGAGCGGGTACTTGGCGGGTATGGCGGTGTTCGGCGCGCTGATTCGCGATAACACCCCCGTCGGAAAAGCAGGACAGTTACAGGGCGTGCGTATTTTCTCGCAAGTGCTCATCCCCGGTGTCGTCGGCCCCTTTATCGGCAAAACGATTCTGAAAAATGCCGAGGTCATTGTCAATGGCGACGGTACCGAATCGTTTGTGCCGAGTGAGATTATCTTTTTGGCAGCGGCGATCGCCTTACTTTGCGTACTTCCGTTTTTTGTATGGATTCGAAACAAGAAGTCACCGCGCCTTACCTCGCTCAAAACGCCCTTTGAGGACGAACTCGCACAAACGGGCATTCCGTTTTCCGAATATCCGCGTCCGCAACTCAAACGGGATTCGTATTGTTGCTTAAACGGTACTTGGGATTTTTCCATTCAAAACAACGGTGAGTTCACCTACCAAGGAAAAATCGTGGTGCCGTTTGCACCCGAAAGTCGGCTTTCGGGTGTGGAGCGCGAAATTCAAAAAGACGATTTGCTCCTATACGAAAAGGATATCTATCTGCAACCCGATTTTATCGGTGACCGCGTGTTGCTCCATTTCGGAGCGGTCGACCAATACGCAACGGTGTATGTCAACGGTCACCAAGCGGGATCACACACGGGCGGGTATTTGCCGTTCTCTCTGGATGTGACCGCCCACATCCACGACGGTGAAAACCATCTGCGCGTCGAGGTGCGCGACCCGCTCGACCGTCATCTGCCGTACGGCAAGCAGACCGATCGGCGCGGCGGTATGTGGTATACGAAGGTAAGCGGTATCTGGCAGACGGTGTGGCTCGAAAGCGTACCCGACGGGTACATCGAATCGGTGAAGATCACCCCCGACCTTAACGGTATTGATTTGGTCGTTGCGGGCGGTATGTCCGAAAAGACCGTGCTGTTCGAAGGACAGGAACTGCATTTTACGGGTGACAGTTTCCGCCTTAACATCAAACATCCCGTTTTGTGGACACCGGAACATCCCCACTTATACGAAATGACAATTTTGTCGGGGCGTGACCGTGTATCGACCTATTTCGGACTTCGCACCGTGTCGGTGGGCGAACACAACGGCAAAACAAAAATTCTGCTTAACGGAAAACCGTATTTCTTCCACGGGTTGCTCGACCAAGGATACTACAGCGACGGTATTTTTCTGCCCGCCTCCCCCGAAGGGTTTCGTTTTGACATTGAGCAGATGAAAGCCTGCGGGTTTAACATGCTTCGCAAACACATCAAATTAGAACCCGATTTATTTTACTACTACTGTGATAAGTACGGTATGACGGTCTTCCAGGATATGATCAACAACGGCAAGTATCATTTCTTTGTGGACACCGTGTTGCCCACCGCGGGACTGCGCCGTTTTGTGGAGCATGGTGCCACCCTCGAACAACGATTGGCATTTGAAGAAACGGCGACGGGCATTATCAACGGACTTTACAACCATCCGTCGGTGGTATACTACACCATCTTTAACGAGGGATGGGGACAGTTTGATACCGACTATTGGTACGGCGCACTCAAAGCGCTCGATCCTACCCGCGTATACGACACCACTTCGGGTTGGTTTAAAACGCGCGCAAGCGATGTGGAAAGCGATCATGTATATTTTAAAAAGATCAAACTTCGCCCCATTAAAGGGAAACCGATGGTACTGTCGGAATTCGGCGGATATTCTTGCAAGATTTCCGACCACGCATTTAATCTTGACAACACCTACGGATACCGTTTTTATACCGATCGCGAGCAGTTTGAAAACGCGCTTATCGCTCTATACGAGCAGGAAGTACTGCCCATGATCGATAAGGGGTTGTGTGCGGCGGTACTCACCCAAGTCAGCGATGTGGAGGACGAAACCAACGGGCTCGTCACCTACGACCGTCAGGTACTCAAAGTCGATCCCGACAAGATGAAAGCCCTCAGCGACACATTACACAAACGGTTTTATCAATTAGAAAGGCGCCCCGTCGGCTGACGGGGCGCTTTGTTAGTACAAACTCAGTTTGCCTTAAAGGCGAGGCAGAAAGCGGAAGATGCGGCGAGCCGTAGGGCGAGCCTGTTCATAAACTCGTCGCAGAGACCAATCGAAATAAAATAAGGCGACGCAGAAAGCGGAAGATGCGGTTCACCGCAGGGTGAACCTGTTCATAAAGTCGTGGTAGTGACCAATCGAAATTAAAATACGGTTTCGATGAGCTTACCGCAATGCGGGGGCGAATACACCCAACGGTCGATATGCCCCTCGGTAATAAAATACTGAAGCGGCGGCGGGAGTTCGTGGTTATCCTCGGCATCGATGAGCACGAGTTTAAGTTTCATTTTATCCGCTAATATGTTTTTAATATACACCCCCGCGTGCTGACCGACGCGCACCCCCGCGCGCGGTTCGGCAAGTCCCGCCAAATTCGGGGTGAGTTCCACAAAAATACCGTAATCCTCCACCGAACGCACAATACCCGCAACTGTTTCCCCCTGTTCAAACAAGGCGGCGTTTTCTTCCCAAGTACCAAGCAGTTCGCGTTGAGATAAGCAGATCCGGTTATCGTCAATCGAGGTAATGACCGCGTAAATATCCATACCGACATATAACCGATCGGCGGGATGCGCGATACGGCTGACCGACATTCCCGCAATCGGTAACAAGGCGGGAATACCGCACCCGATATCGCAAAACGCACCGAAACTCTCGAGCCGCGTGACGCGCGCTTCCACCACATCACCGGGACGCCGCGCCTCTACATACTCGCGCCGACATTTTTCCTGTGCCGCCCGCCTCGAACAAACGGCGCGTCGTTGTCCGTCTTCGGTATAATCAAAACCCGTAACCAAAAAACTGACGGGTTTACTGACACGGGATATCAACGCAATATCGCGCGTGGTTCCCTCCAGAATTCCCACAGCACCCTCTTCGCGTGGAATCACACCTTGCATACATGGCAACGCGACATGCAGATTGTGGTCGCTGTCGCATAAAATCGCGCGTGCCTCGACCACCTGCCCCTCCATTGCCGCCTCTGCGAGGGCACTCGCGGTTTGAATACGGCGGCGGTTCGCCGTTGTGTTCAGTAATACACCCTCGGGGAAAAATTCGTTCATTTTGACAGCCATTCCTTTCTTACCGTTCGTTTTACTATGTATATGCCGTTCCCGTTTTAAAAAATAACGGATTTTGAAAAATAACAAGCCAAAAGTGCGTTGTGTCTCATTTATGGTTTGTTATAATTGAATATAACATAGCGCGAAGGGAGTCTTTTGTAGAATGAACGCATACGGATTAGAAATTACCATAAAAAATCGTCCCGTTTTGGATCCTGATTTTCTGCCGATGGCGGCATTTTGCCGTGACTTTGAAAAATCGGCGGAAAACGGCAAAGAGATCGCGATTGCGGTTGAGCGCAATCAAGGACAAACGGCGGTGCGCCGTTTTAAAATTCACGCGACACCCGACATGGCGTTAGCGGATGCCGTCTATGTTGACCGTACCGTGAAAATGCTGTTGTGGGCATACGGCGGATATAAGGTCATGGTGTGCGGCGATGACACCGTTGCCGAGAGAATTGCCAAAGCGTACACGAAGGGCGGTTCACGCGCATTTGACAGTCAGTTTATGAGCCGCGTGTATGAGCGTCCGTTTGAGGTGGTATCACTCCCCTTGTCCGAAACCCCCAACGCGTACTCTCTGCCGCAATCGGTCGGCCGCCACTTAGACGGTTGCCGTATCGGATTTGACGCGGGCGGCAGTGACCGTAAGGTATCTGCCGTGGTAGACGGCGTTTCGGTGTATTCCGAAGAAGTTGTATGGTTTCCGAAAACCAACGCCGATCCCGATTACCATTTTAACGGTATTCTCGAAGCATTCCGTACCGCCGCATCCAAAATGCCGCGCGTGGACGCTATCGGTGTTTCCTCCGCGGGCGTGTTTGTTGATAACCGCGCCATGGTCGCGTCACTGTTCTTAAAAGTACCGGAAGATTTGTTCGATGCGAAAGTCAAAGACATCTATCTGCGCGCCGCCGCCGAATTTAATGCGCCGCTCGAAGTCGCCAACGATGGTGATGTCACGGCACTCGCGGGTGCGATGAGCTTAAACAAAAATAAAATTCTCGGTATCGCGATGGGCACTTCCGAAGCGGCGGGCTATGTCGACGCCGAGGGAAACATCACCGGTTGGCTCAACGAGCTCGCTTTTGCCCCCGTCGATTTGCAAGCGCGCGCCATGATGGATGAGTGGTCGGGTGATAAGGGCTGCGGTGTCAAATATTTCTCACAAGACAGTGTTATCAAGCTTGCGCCCCGCGCCGGTCTGACGCTGGACGAGTCACTCTCCCCCGCCGAGAAACTCAAAGCCGTTCAGGTGGAACTCGACAAAGGCAATGAGAAGGTGCGCGACATTTACCGTTCCATCGGTGTGTATCTCGGTCACACGCTCGCATACTACACCATGTACTACGAAATTGACGATGTGCTGTTGCTCGGCCGCGTCATGTCGGGCGAGGGCGGCAACCTTATTTTAGAGGAAGCCACCCGTGTGCTCAAAGAGGAATATCCCGCGTGCGCCGCCATGGAATTGCATCTGCCGGATGAAAAGATCCGCCGTGTCGGTCAATCCGTCGCCGCGGCAAGTCTGCCGAAAATCTAAACAAGAAAAAGCGGAGCGAACATTGTTCGCTCCGCTTTGCTTTTGCCAATTATTGTATTTCTTGTTCCAGTGCACGGAAATAGTCGGTGTCAAAAAAGTCCGTTATTGTAATCTCCAAACCATCACACAGTTTTTTAATGGTTACGATTCCCGGATTTTTACTGTGATCGTACAAAATGGATTTGACCGTCGTATACGGTACGCCCGACAAGCTTGCCAATCGGCAAAAGGTAATTCCTTTTTGTGTGCACAACTCTTCAAACCGTTTTTTCGTCGCCTGTGTAATATTCATACTTTTCACCTCTACACTATTATTGTATAGTGTCGGCAAAAAGCGTTTAGACTATATAATATACGATTGTTACGATATATAGTCTTCTCTTGTAGCAAGCATCGCCACCTTTTCTATCAAAGCTTGTGGCGAGCAATTCAGCCCTGCATTTCGAATCGCTTTCTTCATTTCGCGCTCGATCTGTTTTTGGGATACCTGTTCTTTTTTTGATAGCGCTTTCACGATGTCGCGATATGTCATATTTTCACCTCCCGACTCACATTATACGATATATAGTCTATCAGTTTTTGTCGAATTTGGGAGGTGAAACAAAAAAAGAGAGAACATGGTTCTCTCCGCTTTTTTGTTTTATTCCTGTATGGCAATGCAACCCGCTAAACTTCCCCGATTCCCCCCTGTGACACGGTGCGACCAAAACACATCGGGATGACATTTCGTGCACAGGTCGGTGACCGTGATATGCGAGGGTTGAACCCCCGCCTGTACCAGTGTACGACGGTTAACCTCCCAGAGGTTAATGTGCGCTTTATCGTCACCAATCGGCTGATAACAACCCTCATCATAAAAGGGTAGTTTTTGAAATGCCGTGATAACGGGTCCGTCCACCTCAAAGCAACACGGACCGATAGACGGGGCGATGCCCGCCAAAATATCTTCGCGGCGGCACCCGTAATCTTTCACCATGCGCTCGACCGTGACGGCGCCGATACCCGCCGCCGTACCGCGCCATCCCGCGTGTGAAGTGCCGACCACGCGGCGAACGGGGTCTGCGAAAAACAACGGCACACAGTCCGCATACTGCGTAAACAGCACCACCTGCGGCTCGTCCGTCAACAGTCCGTCAATATCCGTATATCCGCGCTCTTTGGTCACACCGCGACCGCGGTCTGCCGCCGTCGCATTGTAAATCACGGTATGGTGTTCCTGTGCGGAGAGCACCGCGTTTTCACGCTTGACCCCCACCGCCGCGCAAAACCGATTGAAATTTTCGTGTACAGCTGTGTCATCGTCACCGCGGGTATAACTTAAATTCATACTTGCATAGATTCCCTTGCTGACACCGCCGAGGCGGGTGGAAAAGCCGTGACGCACAAACGGCACGGCATCAAATGCAGGGAATGTGTAATAGACAACGCCGTTTGCGTCATGAACCGTCAGCGTTTTACTTTGCATATATATCACCGCTATCAGTGTACCACAAGTGGCGTATCATTTGCAATCAGACAGCAAAAATCAATTTGAGAAGCAACAGGGTAATGACACCCGGCACGCCCGCCGCCGCGCACGCAATACCCGACAGAGCGTTAAGGCCGAGCGAGATGCCCGTGAACATTCCCGTGACATTGACCGCCGCAAGCGCGCACGCCCCCTGTAAGGTGCTGCTGAGTAACGCACGAATCGGGCGGCCTGTTTTAACGGCACCGACGAGCACCGCCATCAGAATACCGCCCGCTACGCACCACAAAAAAATTTGAACGCCCATGTTGTCCACCTCCCGTTTTCAATCTATGTGGGAGGCAAAACGAATATGTGTAAGGTGGCGCAAAAAAAGAGCAGGAATACGAATTCCTGCTCTTTGTTCGTGATTAAAATCAAGCGCCGAGGAATCGGGTGATTAACATGCCCAAGAAAACCAGTACGAAGAAAGCAATCGCCATGGCTTTGGTCCACTTAGACAAAAAGGCGTCCAGCGTGCGGGCCTTGCCTTTATCCATGAAGTTATCGGCAGAACCGGAAATGGCACCGATACTCGACTGATTGCCTTCTTGTAACAAAATGACCGCAATAATAATCAACGCAAACACGATGATGATAGCGCCGATGATATATTCCCAAACTGTCATGAGAAATCCTCCTAAATTCAACAAAAACTCGAATGCACTACATATAGTAACATACTCTGTTTTAAAACGCAAGTGAAATTTTTAATCCCGTATGTATCTTTTGGCGTATCGGGGGCAATCTAACCTCGGCGCATATACAAAACCGACTTGCGTTTGCCGTATTTGTGCCTCGTTGCCGAACGGGTTTTCCGTTCGGCAACGATTTTTTATAATAAGGATAATTGCTCACCGACATCTTCGGCAAGAGGGGTAGCACCCGCGGCGGGTAAGGATTTTGTACGATAACGCGCCGCTTTTACTGACATGGAATCCTCAAACGGTACAACCTCCGCCAAACGGTGCTGACCTTTGAGCGTCATCGCCTGCACGCCCTGCGTATCGCGGGTGGTTTTGACAGCGACGGCGCCCGTATGCACGATAAGCCGTCTGCCCGAAGTGGAAATCAACATGAATTCGCGGTCTTCTTCCACATGGAACATGGCAATCAGCGGCGATTTTACCGAATACGCCGCGATGAGCTTGCGCCGGTTGTTTTTGGTGGCATACGATGCCATATCCACCTTGGCGACCTTGCCGTTTTCAAAGAAGAACAGCATATACCCCGTGTATTTTTCGGTCACCACCATGTGGCGGGCATTTTCACCGTCATCAAATCCGAGCTTGCCGCCCACGAAATCGCCCATGGCACTCGCCTTGGTATCCGCAAAGTCGGCGGCTTTGGATTTGTACACCGTACCCGCGTCGCTGAAAAACAGCAGGTCCATGCGGTTGGTGGTTTCGACGGTCTGTATGATACGGTCGCCCTCTTTGAGGCGTTGTTCCCCGCTCATACGCAACGACTGAGGCGTGATTTTCTTGAAATACCCGCCCTCGGTGAAGAACAGCGTACACGGATAATCGGGAACGAGCTCCTCGGCAGCTTCTTTTTCCTCTTTCAGGTCGGTTGCGTAAATAAGCGTGGTTTTGCGCGGTTGTCCGTATTTTTTGGAAACGGCGCGCAGTTCCTCAACGATAATGGTTTTCACGCGGCTGCGGCTGGAAAGAATCGCTTCGAGGTCTTCGACCTCGGCTTCCAAGCGTTCTACTTCGTCGAGGCGTTTTAAGATATATTCACGGTTTAAGTGGCGCAGTTTGATTTCGGCTACATAGTCCGCTTGTACCTCGTCAATACCGAAACCTATCATCAAGTTCGGCACGACCTCCGCTTCTTCCTCGGTTTCACGGACGATGCGCACCGCTTTATCAATATCCAGCAATATCTTCTGCAAACCGCGTAAGAGGTGCAGTTTCTCTTTGGCTTTATTTAAATCATACACCACGCGGCGGCGCACACATTCGATACGGAATGCCGTCCATTCTTCGAGCAGAGCGCGCACACCAAGTACCTGCGGCACACCCGCAATCAACACATTAAAGTTGCAACCAAATGAGTCTTCAAGCGGGGTAGCAGCAAACAATTTTGCCATGACTTTGTCGGGATCGGTGCCGCGTTTTAAATCAATGGTGATTTTCAGACCGTTCAAGTCGGTTTCGTTGCGGATATCGTTGATTTCACGCACCTTGCCCGCCTTGACAAGCTCCGTCACCTTCGCAACAATCGCTTCCACCGTGGTGGAATACGGAATCTGCGTGACATCAATGCAGTTGTTGGACTTATCGTAGGTATACACCGCGCGAACACGCACGCTGCCGCGCCCCGAGTTGTAAATCTTCTCAAGTTCATCGCGACTGTAAATGAGTTGTCCTCCGCTCGGGAAATCGGGCGCTTGCAGAGTGGAGAGAATATCGTGCTCGGAATCTTTGAGGAGCGCAATCGCCGTTTCACATACCTCGCTCAAATTGAACGAGCAAATATTGCTCGCCATACCGACCGCGATGCCCAAATTGTTATTGACGAGAATCGACGGAAAGGTGACGGGCAGTAAGGACGGTTCTTTCATGGTGTTGTCGTAGTTGTCGACAAAATCCACCGTTTCCTTGTCAATGTCGCGGAACAATTCACCCGCAATGGGCGCCAGTTTTGCCTCGGTATAACGCGAAGCGGCACATTCAATGTCCGACGAATACGCTTTACCGAAGTTACCCTTGGATTCTACAAACGGGTGTAAGAGCGACTCGTTACCGCGGGACAGACGCACCATCGTATCGTAAATGGCGGCATCACCGTGGGGATTTAGCCGCATGGTCTGACCGGCAATATTGGCCGATTTGACGAGCGAGCCGTTTAACAGTCCCATTTTGTACATGGTATACAACAGCTTGCGGTGGGACGGTTTGAAACCGTCAATTTCGGGAATGGCGCGGGACATGATAACGCTCATGGTGTACGGCATGTAGTTTTCTAACAGCGTATCCGTGATGGGCTGATGTTCTACCTCGCCCGCGCCCGCAATATGTGCGTTAGACGGCAGTCCGCCGCTTGTTTGTTCGGGTTCTTTTTTCTTTCTTGCCACGATTCATGTCCCTCCTCTCATTCGAGATCCAGCATATCCAAATATTCCGCACCGTGTTCCGCAATCATGCGTTTACGGCCGTCAAGATCGTCACCCAGTAACACATCGAACAGCTCCGCCGTTTTCTCGACATCACACGGACTCACCTTGATAAGCCGTCTGGTCGGCGGGTTCATGGTGGTCAGCGACATCATCTGCGGCTCGTTTTCACCCAGTCCCTTGGAACGCTGAATGGTGTACTTCACATCCCCGATTTCGTCCAAAATCTCGGTTTTCTCGCGGTCATTGTACGCAAAATAGGTATCGGTTTTCGTATTGATTTCGTAAAGCGGGGTTTCCGCAATATACACATAGCCCTGTTCAATCAAGGTAGGCGTTAACCGATACAGCATCGCTAAAATCAGCGTGCGAATCTGGAATCCGTCCACATCGGCATCGGTACAGATGATAATTTTGGAAAAACGCAGTGCCGATAAGTCGAAAGTCGCCAGGTTTTTATTGGACTTGGATTTGACCTCTACCCCGCAACCCATGACTTTCAGAAGATTGACGATAATCTCACTTTTAAAAATCTTGTCGAACTCCGCTTTTAAGCAGTTTAAAATTTTACCGCGAACCGGAATAACGGCTTGAAACTCCGAGTTGCGCGCCTGAATACACGCACCCATGGCGGATTTACCCTCCACGATGAACAGCTCACGCTGGGTAACATCGCGGGTGCGGCAATCCACAAAGCCCGGAACACGCGATGCCAAATCGTTGCCCGATTGCAAGGTCTTTTTGAGGTTTAAACGCGTGGTCTCCGCTTTTTCACGGCTGCGTTTGTTGATAAGAACCTGATCGCACAGACGATCGGCTTCTGCTTTGTTTTCCAAGAAATACGCTTCCAGACGGTCCTTCAAGAATTTCGTCATGGATTCCTGAATAAAGGTGTTGGTGATGGCTTTTTTCGTCTGGTTTTCATACGAGGTCTGCGTGGAGAACGACGAGGAGACCAGCACTAAGCAATCCTGTACATCCTGGAAGGTGATTTTGCTCTCGTTTTTTAAATATTTGCCGTTTTGTTTTAAATAGGTATCAATTTGCGACACAAATGCCGAGCGCACCGCTTTTTCGGGAGCCCCGCCGTGTTCCAGCCAACTGGAGTTATGGTAATATTCCAAAAGATTGAGCTTGTTGGAACAGCACATCGCCACATTGAACTTGACCTTGTATTCGGGCTTGTCCTCGCGGTCGCGGCCGCGGCGTTCCGCCGTCCACACCTGCACATCGGTCATGGAATCTTCGCCGACCAGCTCCGCCACATAGTCCGCAATACCGTTTTGGTAGACGAATTCCTTGGTTTCAAAACTGCGTCCTTTTTGGTCTTTTAAAATAAACAGCAGATTCGGGTTTACGATTGCCTGACGCTTGATGATGTCTTCAAAATAGGTAATCGGTACCGCCGTATCGGTAAACACCTCGCGGTCGGGTTTCCAGCGAATGGTGGTACCGGTATCGCGCTTCGCGTACGGTTCTTTTGTAAGTCCGCCGACATTTTCACCCTTTTCAAAATGCAGCGTGTATTTGAACCCGTCACGGCGCACCTCCACATCCATGTACTCCGACGAATATTGCGTAGCGCACGCACCAAGTCCGTTTAAGCCGAGCGAAAACTCATAGTTTTCGCCGCCGTTTGTGTTGTATTTACCGCCCGCATACAACTCACAGAAAACAAGCTCCCAGTTGTAGCGGTCTTCTTTTTGGTTATAATCCACGGGAATGCCGCGGCCGAAATCCTGTACCTCAATCGAGCCGTCCTCAAACCGCGTGGTGATAATCTTGCTTCCGTGTCCCTCGCGCGCTTCGTCGATAGAGTTGGACAAAATCTCAAATACCGCGTGCTGACAGCCCTCAAGCCCATCCGAGCCGAAAATGACCGCGGGGCGTTTACGCACACGGTCGGCACCTTTGAGCGAGGATATACTTTCGTTATCGTAGTTTGGCTTTTTGGTTGCCATAATGCTCTCCTTCAACCTAAATATAGAGTCATATATACCCTATTTTATACCATATATAGCGCTTTCGTCAAGTTTGAAATTGCAAATCCCGTTCCTTTACGAAAAAAGCTGAAAATTTCAAAAAATTTTCATAGACTCTTGTCGGTTTTCGTTGTATAATGGGTGGGTATCTTTGAAAGGAGGTGTGGGCGATGGCAGGTATCACGCTGGAACAGATGATTGAACAAGAAAAGGCAAGACAGCAGGCGATACAGGCGGCAAATCAAAAGAAGCGCAAGAACCTATCAAAAACGCCTCGCCGTACACCACGATGGCTCTCACCTATCTTGGATATTGTAATCGCAGGCGTCATTCTGTGTATCTTTGCCCTGTTCCATCATGTCATCGCGTTTGAACCGTCTTTTGAAGAACCGGTCACACCGCCCGTATCCGACAATAATACCACCGACAAAAACGAGCCCACGCTCGGGATTACCGCGCCGTTCACCGCCGAGGTAGTCAAAACGGCAAATTCGTACAGCAGTCCCAACATTGCCATTTCGGTGGAACAGCGCACGCTGGGCGAGGGTGATAATCTTGTCACCTATTATGTGGCGGATGTGCAACTGAAAAATATCGACTGTTTCCGCACCGCCTTTGCAAAGGATAAGTTCGGGAAAAACATCAAGGAAGATGTATTGCCCATGATGGAGCGTCATAACGCCATTTTGGCGACCTCGGGCGATTATTACGGCATGAACGCATCCCGTACGGTCATTCGTAACGGCAAGCTGTACCGCAAATCCAACAACGACGGCGACTTGTGCGTGTTGTACCGTGACGGCACCATGAAAATCTTTTACGACAACGAAGCCTTTGATGCCGACGCGGAAATGGAAAACGGCGCTTGGCAGGCGTGGAGTTTCGGACCGTCACTTTTCAAAAAGGACGGTACGCCGCTGACCTCGTACAGCGGGTATCTTGCCAAAGCGCATCCGCGTTGCGCCATCGGGTATTACGGTGCGGGGCACTACGCGTTCGTGGTAGTAGACGGCCGTGCCGAAGGGTATTCGCAGGGACTCACGATGGTGCAAATGGCAAACCTCATGAAAGACCTCGGCTGTACCCTCGCCTACAATTTGGACGGCGGACAAACCGCGCAAATGGCGTTTGACGGTGAGATGGTCAATCAGCCGTACAAAGACGGGCGCGTTGTCAGTGATATTTTGTATATCGGAGAGGTGGAATAACCGTGAAA
>JAZOBF010000003.1:0-27674 GCA_045595845.1 Acutalibacteraceae bacterium | reverse complement strand
AGACCGCTTGGCCTCCGACTTTACCAGGTGAGCATCCTCGTCCCGATCAGCAAAAATTTCTGGATGCGATGAACGCTGCCGGTGCTATCGCCGGATGCGCTCACAGTGTCGAGGAGGCTCTGGAAATTGTTAAAAGTACCTTGTAAAGACTGCCCCGACCGTCGGGCTGGCTGCCATAGCGTTTGCGAGAAATACCTGGCGTTTGATAAGGAACGCAAGGCGTTTCTGGTCAAGCGAAACGAAATCTTGCAGGAAGAATACGCTTTTGTTAAAGCGAACATGAGACGAAACCGACGAAAGATAAGGAAGTGAACCCATGCGAATCGTCGTAGTCGATGTAGAAACATTCAAATACGACTGGATCACCGTTTTTTACGATGTTTCGAGTAACACCTGGTCGGTTTATCACAACGATAACGCCGCCGTTCTTCGATACATGACCCAGCCCGATGTGGTTTTCTGCGGGTTTAATAACAAGCACTACGACAATCACATTCTGAAAGCCATCTGCTGCGGTGCGGATAACCTCACCGTGAAATCCATTAACGATTTCATTATCGTGGATGGCCGCAACGGCTGGGATCACTATTTTATTCGTAACAACCGTTTTTGGTTTAACAGCTTCGACCTTATGGACGACACCCAGGTGGGTACGAGTCTGAAACACATCGAGGCTCACCTTGGCCACGCCATCCGTGAATCCGATGTTGATTTTAACCTGGATCGTCCTCTGACACCGGAGGAAATCTCCTCCACCATCCGTTACTGTAAGTACGATGTTAAACGGACGGCTAACCTCCTAACCCTCCGAAAAGGCTATCTGGACGCGAAGCTGAATGTGGGCCGGTCTATCGGTCTGCCCGACCATAAAGCGCTCTATATGACCAACGCCCGGCTTACTGCCGAGGCTCTGAACGCCAAGGCCACCACTCGTTACGACGAGCGAGACTACTCCTACCCGGATAACCTGGATAAGCGTTTTATCCCATCCGAGGTGCTGGCGTTCTTCGACCGGATGCACGACAAAACCATTTCGGACAAGGATCTGTTCTCGTCGAATCTCACCATAGATGTCGATGGGGCAGAGGCCGTTATCGCTTTCGGTGGTATTCACCACGCGCAGAACTGCTACCACGAAATCGCAACCGGCTCCCGTGTCATTCGGAACTTCGATGTGGCCTCTCTGTATCCGAGCCTTATGGTTTACAACGGCTATACCAGCCGTAATATTCCGTCCTCGGAGATATTCGAGGATTTCTACCACACCCGTCTGGAGGCCAAGAAAAACGGCGATAAGAAAACCGCCAACACTCTGAAACTCATTCTGAATACCACTTACGGTGCATCGTTGGCCTCCACCAACCCGCTGTACGATCCGCTTATGGGTCGCTCGGTGTGTATTACCGGACAGCTCTACATTCTGGAACTGGCCCAGCGCTATCTCGCAGCCTGTAAGACCCTGCGAATCATCCAGCTCAATACGGATGGCCTTATGATTTCTCTCGAATCCGACGAGCTTCCGACCGTGTATGCCATTAACGACGAGTGGCAGCAGTCCAAGCACCTTGAACTGGAGGAGGACAAGATTAAGGCCATCCACCAGAAGGATGTAAATAACTATGTGATGGTTTTCGAGAACGACAAGGTGAAAACCAAGGGTGCCTATGTATCCTACGGTATCGCTCCTGCTGGTGCGTTCTCGATTAACAATAACCACACCATCGTGAAGGAGGCCGTGATTGACTACTTCGTTCACGGCACTCCGGTGGAGGAGACCATATATCGGTGTACCGATATACATAAATTCCAGATTGTCGCCAAGGCCGGAGGCGGTTATAAATCCGTTTATTCTGTGCCAACCGATTTCGAGCAACGCAAAAAGCGCTGGATAAAGGATAACAGTTTCAAGGAGTTCATAGGCACCGACCCCGACACGGGGGCCTTACTTCACAAAACAATCCGACCGCGTTTCACCTGGGACTGCTACGACGGCCCCCGCCAGGAGGTTCAGCGCGTGAACCGTGTTTACGCCACCACGGACAACACCCGCGGCTCTCTCGTCAAGGTAAAACCGGATGGCACCGTGGGTAAAATCGGTGGACTGCCACCTAACTGCATCATCGACAACCACAATTTAATCTATTTGGGTGATATTGATAAAGAGTGGTATGTCGATCTGGCCAAGAAATATGTCGAGGACTACACCGCAAAACCATACGGTGCGGATAATCCTCATTTCGTAAGTTTATCATCATAACGGAGGTACTGTTTATGATTAAGGATTCCGGCGACCGTAAACAATTCGATACGGGAGCCGTCCGGGATATGAGGGAAGGGAAGGGGAGATGCGACCTCATCCCCGGCCAGGTTATCTCGCATCTCTTGGAACGCTATCGGAACGACACTGTTATCCCGTTCATCGCCCTCTTTATGGAGGATAACAATACCGAACAGCTCTACACTTCTATCATGGAGTTCGCTCGGATCGCCTACCAGGGTTCCGTGGATACCATGGTTCTCGAAGTGGCCAAACATTTCGAGGAGGGCGCGAAGAAATACGGCGAACACAACTGGCAGAAGGGCATACCGGTCTACTGCTATATCGACTCTGCTATTCGTCATTATCTGAAATGGCGTAGGGGAGACCAGGACGAGCCGCACGACCGCGCTTTCGTCTGGAATATCCTCTGTTGTATATGGGAGGTGGATTACCACAAATGATTGAGTTTCATTATACCGATGTGTACGGCTGGGAGGCCGCTATCCGAGGGATGCGTAACCCTATGAACTCCTGGCGCAAAGCCGACAGCGTGTACTGTGAGGGTGCCGTTCTCATCGGCCCAAACGACCACGACCTTATGATGCGTCTGGCCAACGGTGGCCCCGTCCATGCGAAATATCGTCGGATGATTACCGTAACCGTCGATATTACGGCTCCCCTGTACTGGTGGAAGGAGTTTGACACCTACAAGGTGGGTACGGTCGCCAACTCCTGCTCGACTATGCACAAAATTCACGACAAGGAGTTCACCCTGGACGATTTCAGCCATGAACACCTCGACCGCGACCCGAACTACGGCCTGGGCGCTCTGATTATTACTATCGACGCGCTGAACTATAACCGCGCTCTGTATCTCCATTCGCAGAAGCAGGATAAATCCCTGTGGTGGAATATGATTCAGCTACTACCGTCGTCCTACAACCAGCGCCGTACCGTCCAGCTCTCTTACGAAGTGCTGGTGTCAATGTACAAGTGGCGTAAAAACCATAAGCTCGACGAGTGGCGCGAGTTCTGCTCCTGGATCGAGACGCTACCATATTCCGAACTTATCACGGGAGGCGATACGGATGAGTAATCAAAAACGCCCCTGTAAATACTGCGGCTCCCTTCGTCGGAACCGCGATATATGTAGCCACTGTGCAGAGAAATTAAAACTCATTCGCTACATACAGGCCATGGTGAGGGCCGAAAAACGACGAGAGGAGGCACGATCCCGTGTACGACATACAACAGATCAAACAACGGATTAACTGCGTCGATTTCGCCCAGCGATGCGGGCTGCCTATCACGAAATCCGGCGACCGGTGCGTATCACCACTCCGCGCCGGTGCCAAAAATAAAACATCTTTCGTGGTTTACGACGACTTCTACTATGATTTCGCTGACGGTTCCGGTGGCGATGTCGTGGAACTATGCGCGGCGCTCAATCACGGAGGAAACCGTGGCGCGGCTATCCGCGAACTCGCCCAGCTTACCGGTGTACCTTCTACCGGTTCGGAAACTACTTCCGAGTGGCTGGAATACACCAACCACATGAACGCCATGACCGCGTTCTATCATAACGCTCTCACGGATTCCGACCGCGACTATCTCCATTCTCGCGGCATCACCGATCCCGACATCGACCGTCTTATGATCGGTCGCGTCACGGACGGCGCTCTCCGCGGTCGTCTGTTTCTTCCGTACCACCATCCCAACGGCTATGTCGCTTACTATGCGACCCGCGCTCTCCCAGGCGGCAGCCATCCGGATTCCAAGTACATGAAACAGAAACGCGACGAACACTGCCAGCATATTCCGTGGGGTATGCAAACTCTAAACCGCGAATCCGATACGCTGGTTATCGCCGAGGGCTATTTCGATGCCGCCAGCTTCGAGTGTTCCGGTTATCCCGTCCTGTCGGCCATTACGGGTATCTTCTCGAAACACCAGATTCCCATGGTTATCGCCGCAGCTCGCAACTTCCAACGGGTGTTCATCGTCTACGATAACGACCCCATCACTCACGCGGGCGCGACTTTCACCAGCCGTATGTCGGAGCTTCTTACTCGGAACCGTATTCCGTTCATCGTCGGAACCGTACCACCGCCGTACCACGACATTTCGGAATACTACGCGGCCGGTGGCGACCTTCAGCGAATCATCGCTACCGCTGAACCCGGCATCCAGTATATCGCTAACCGCATTACGGATTTCTCGGAACTCGAATCCTTTATCTATACCGTGGCCCGTCATACCAAGCGTACCGTCCTCGACGAATTACACGCCAGTCTCCGGGCATCACGGCGTTGGGATACCGATTCCTTAAAATCCTTATTTAAATCAGCGACTACCGCGCCCCCGGAAACTATCGTCACCGACGAAATCCTGCGGGAACACCAGCTCGTGTATATCCCTGCGGTCGGTTTCTACGAATATACCGGTGGCGTGTGGAACCGTCGCTCCGACGACTATATTGGCTCCTATGTGGATCGCACTCTCGGTGAGTTCTCCACATATCAGCGCGTGAAATCCGTTACGGGACTATTAAAAACCAGGGCGCTTCGTTCCGACATCACTTTCGACCGGCGACCGGTCTGGAACTTCATTAACGGCACCCTGGAACTCGAAACCGGGACATTCCGAGAGCATAATCCCAACGATTACTGCTCCGTCCAGTCCAGCTACCCGTATAACCCGGACGCGACCTACCATTCCTGGTCTCGCTTCATCGACGATGTTACGGCCGGCGACCCCCGCGCTGCGGAACTATTACAGCTCATACCCGGATACACGCTCATGCAGGACTGCCGCTACGAGAAAGCCTTCGTCCTCTCCGGCAACGGCTCCAACGGTAAATCCAAGTACCTGGAAATCCTGCGGCGACTATTCGCGTCCTCGTCCGGCACGACTGTCAGCCATCTGCAACCCAGGGCGCTGCTCGATAAATTCCGGCTCATTCAGTTCCGAGAGTCAATCATTAACATCGCCGGTGAAATCCGTTCTGACCTCCGCGATGTCGAGGAGGTTATGAAATCCATCGTTTCCGGTGAACCGCAGACCGCCTGTTATAAATCCAAGGATTTCGTGAGTTTCATTCCGCGTACCAAGCTCGTGTTCGCAACCAACTCACAACTATCCTCCGGCGATACCTCGGATGGTCTGACTCGTCGTCTCGTTATGGTCGATTTTAAGGTTTCCTTCGTGGACAACCCCGACCCGACAGACCCCCTCCAGCGCCAGAAGGATATTAACATCCTCGACCAGCTTACCGACGAACTCAATTCGGGCGGTATCTTTAACTGGTGCTACGCGGGATATAAACTCCTTCGGGCCGTGGGCTACTTCACCGAGACTTCCGACCAGGAACAACTCATCCAGGAGTTTAAGCGCTCCAGCAACCCGATTCTCGTATTTTGGGAGGAAACCGATCAGCGACCCGACGAATACGACTATCAGCAAGTATATTCCGACTATACGGAGTGGTGCGACCATAACGGCTGTCGTCCGGAATCCAGCATGAAATTCCATCGGGAGTTCCGGAAAATCACCGCAAAACAGTACGAGCCGTCCGAAAAATCCGTCCGAATCGACGGAAAACCGCGAAAAAAGCGGTTTTACAGACTACGATAACTACGGACGGCTACAAAACCGACTACACCCAAAACCCTTGATTTTACTGGCTTTATTACTATTATTTTTCTTTTGTAGTCTTGTAGTCTAATAAAAAGAAAGAAATAGAAAATAAATAAAAAGTAAAAAAATATATAAAAGGATTTGGGGGGCCATTTTTGCTACTACACGACAACTACGACTACAACGGAGGTTTTAACTATGGATCAACCTACTATTCCCAAGCGCCCGGTCGGCAGACCGCGTAAGAACCCGAAACCCGAAACCACGGTGGAGACTATCACTACCGAGATCACCGCACCCAAGCCGAAGCAGAAGCGTAATCGGCCCGATTTAGCCAACTTCGGCCAGGAGAATGTTCAGCCCGGCGACAACTCCCGCTACTTGGGCCATGTGCTGCGAGTGGGTGGTATGCCTATGGTGGATCTGAATGATGTTGAAGCCGTGAAGGAGCGAATCGCTACTTATTTCACGATCTGCCAGGAGGACGATATTAAGCCGACTGTGATGGGCCTATGTAATTCGCTCCACATTCAGCGTAAAACGCTTCTGCTGTGGAAGAACGGGACTTTCCGTGAGGACACCCACCAGGCTGTCATTCTCCAGGCGTATGGCTACATGGAGGAGCTGTGGGAACACTATATGCAGAACGGTAAGATTAACCCGGTGTCCGGCATCTTCCTCGGCAAAAACAACTTCTCCTACCACGATAAGCAGGAGCATATTCTTACCCCGAACACCACGACTATCGAGTCGGCAGATGCCGCGACTATCGCTGCCAAGTACGACGAGCTGCCGGAGGGTTGACGACTATGGAGATTGTTTTCCCGATTCTGTGGATTCTGGCGGCTATTATTCTGCTTCGACATTAACACGACTATCAGACCCTCACGACTTTTGGGGGTCTGATTTTATTTTTACGACTTTCGGGACTTTCGGGACTTTCACGACTTTCGGGACTTTTGAAAATCTCGGCGCGAAAAAATGACGCTCGGTAAAAAAGACTCATTATTTTCGTTAAATTTTTATACTTTTTTCGAGGGTATCCCGGCCGGGTCACGGGGCGTCCCGGTGTAAATGGTAAAAAATGGTAAAATAGCCCCCTCCGGCGGCCGCTGGCCGTGATAATATAACGGGTTGTTATAAAAAGGCCGCAAAAACGGCCCAAATTCGCGTTTTTCTGGCCTGGGTAGGGTGTTTATACTACAATGGGCTAAAACGCGAAAATGGGCCATTTGCGGGCGTTTTACGTGCATACATGAAAAAACCGGCCCAAAATAGGCCGGTTCCGTGTGTTTTTGTTTAGATCCTGGCGGCGCTGCCGGATATGAGAACAGCCCGCCGGGATTCCGGCGGGCTGTTGTTTATGCTCTGTTTGTTTCTTTTAATATGCTTTGTATAGATGCGCCAATATCGGATAATACCACCGTCGGAAAATCGCGCCCGGATCGGTTAATTTGTATTAAATAAGATGCTAACACTTTTAACAGCGTTTCCGCGCTGTATTCTTGATTTTTCATTGTTTTGCCCTCCGTTTTATATTTCAATAATAGTAAAATGTTTTCCGACACAATCAAAATCGCGTCGAAAAGCGCGGATTGCGTCGCGCCTGGAATAGCCTATATAGTGCGATCCCTCCCGGCTGCCGTTGTCAAGATCGCGCATAATTCTAAAGCCGATCCGGGTTTTTTGAATATATAAATATTTCATTTGTTTTACCTCCATATAAAAGCCCCGGCAGCGCCGGGGCTATTTTTATTTGTAGTTTTTTGCAAGCGCCATAATAACGCCAATGGGAAAGTAAATGATCGCGGCCAGGATTGCAAGAAATATTTTCATTTTGCGCCCCCTCCGGGGATTGCGTTTCCCTCCGGATCAAAATATATGTTGTTGCGCTCTTGCCAGGTGGCAAGCTGCCAAACTGTTATAACGCCATTTTTCCAGGCTTGCCATGCCTCCGGCGCCGTGTATGCGTCAATAGTGCGTGTATATAATATCCGGTTAATAAACGCGCTTTGTTCCTCCGTCGCGTCGATCTGGATATAATACCCGCGCCCGCATCCGCTAACACCGGTAACAACAGCGCCGGCCCGGCGCGCCGCCTGGATAAAATCGTGCTTTTCTGTTTCCGTTTCAAGATAAATAGAATATGCGTGGATTTCCGCGAAAACCGGCAGCCCGGCGGCGTTTTTCGTTTCGTTGATCTGTTCATAAATTTTCATTGTTTTACACCTCCATTAAAATTAAACCGTTTTTATTACAAACAAAATCAATCAATTCTTTTTCGCGATCCGCGGCCAGCTTTTCCGCGTTTTCCTCCGCTTTTTTGCTTTTCCTGGATACGGGCAGCACGCACACTTTGACGCCGGAAAAGGCCGTGTATGATTCCATGTGTGCGGATTTTTCCACCGGAGAAACGGATAAATAATAACCGCGTTGTTCCGTTTTATATGTAAAATAATTGTAGCCGCCTAAACTATAATAAGTTTCAATTTTTAGATGCGTCGCGTTGCGGTTTTTGTTTTCGATTTCAATATACTTTTTCATTGTGTTTTCCTCCGATCAATTATTATAAATAGTGGTTTTCCGTTTTCGTCGCGGCCGGTGTAATATCCGATTATCATTGTTTGGCCTCCAGGCTGTAAACATCCCATGTTTTGCCCTCCGCAACAAAGCGCCATGTATAGCCGCATGCGTCAAACACCGGGCCAAAACAGGAAACGCCGCAACCGCCGTCAAAATATGGCAAGCCGGCCCACATATTGACGCTATACGGAAAAGTGCCGCCGTTTTCCGCGTGTTTGTATAATATCCGCATAATTTCCGGGTTTTTGTTTGCGGCGCTTGCAATAGCCGCGCTGCGCTTATCATATCCGCATCCGGACGCGTGGCCCTCCGTGCTGCCGTGATTCCCGTTAATAGTGGCCGTGGGATTATAGCCCCACGTGCGGCTTTTGGCCCAATTTACATAAATGTCGAAACGGGCCGTATTCGGCGCGGCCTCCGCGCGCGCTACTTTTTCAAGCTGTTTTGCGCGCTGCTTTTCGTTTTCACGATCAAAGCGCGCTAACATTTTCTTTTTTGCGGCCTCCGGTAGTAACGCATCCGGCGCGGCCGCTTTTACCATGTTGTGCGCGGCCTCCGTCATATTATCGCGGTAATACCACGACGCAAGCGCCGCGCCGCATGTTAGCGCCTCCAGATCCGCGCGGTTTTTTTCCGCGCTTTTGTCAAAGTGTGCGTTGATTGCTTTTCTCAAATTGGTAAATTCCATTTGTTTTCCCTCCGTTCGTAATATACAAGATTTATCTTGTTAAAATAATAATACAAGATTTATCTTTAATAGTCAATACATAATCACAAAATAAACAAGATAAATCTTTACAAATATATAGTGCCGTTTTTGTACACTTTGACGACACGCCGCCGGAGGCCGCCGCGCGTCGTTTGATTGTGCATGCATCGCCCGCGCGTTTTGTTTTGTGTTTTGTTTTTTCTGTTTTGCCCGTCCCTATTGGCCGCCGTCCCCCGCCATGGGGCGGGGGATATGGCCGGAAATCCGAGGCCCGGTGATGGGTTTTAGTAGAGAAAATAATAAAAAGAGAAATCTTACAAGATTAGTCTTGACAAACAAGATTTATCGTGTTATTATGGTGATACACCAATTCGAGAGGAGAATGATTATGACAATCAACGAGATTATTATTGAGGTATTAAAGGACACCGTGAACGAGGAAGGAAAGAAGATCAAGCAGAACGAGGTCATGGAGCGCATCGAGACCAAGTTCGGTGTGACGGTTTCCCAGCAAGCGTTCTCGGACAGGCTGAAAAACAACAATATGAAAATCAACACTGCCCTTGAAATCCTGGATGTGCTTGGTTACGAGTTAGTAGCTCGTCCGAAGAAGGGCAGCCGCCAGGAGTATGTGGCCGAGCGTGGGGAGGGTCGTAAGAAATGAGTAAACGATATTTCTACGGTCGTGTTAGTAGTAAGGATCAGAGTTTAGACCGCCAGTTGAAATCGGCTCGTAAGTACAAGGATGTTGACCGAGTGTTTTCCGATAAGCAGAGTGGTAAGAATTTCGAGCGTGATGGTTACCAGCGCATGAAAGAGGTGCTGGAGCCTGGTGACGAGGTAATAGTTCACTCGCTGGATCGCCTGGGTCGTAATAAAGAAGGTATAAAAGAGGAGTTGGCGTGGTTTAAGGAACACGGAGTGATTATTCGTATTCTGGATGTGCCGACCACGATGATTGAGTACCCGGCTGGCCAGGAATGGGTAATGGAAATGGTAAATAATATTCTGATTGAGGTGCTGGGCGCGTTTGCCGAGCAGGAGCGTAATAATATTAAGAAGCGCCAGGCCGAGGGTATTGCCGCGATGCCTGTGGATGAGAATGGTCGTAAGATTAGTAAGAAAACGGGCCGTGGTTTTGGCCGCCAGGAGAAGCGTCCGGAGAATTTCTTGGAAGTGTATGAGCGCCAGCAGAATGGTGAGATTACTTTGAAAGAGGCGCTGGCGCTGGTTGGCGTAGGACGGACGCGGTGGTACGAGTTGGCGAAAGAGGTGGCGTAATGGAAATCGGATCGCGTGTCGGTCGATGGACGCTGTTGCGCGAGACCCGTAAGAACGGCAAGAAGTATTACGAGTGTCGCTGTGATTGCGGTAATATTAAGGAAATATATTATAGGAGCCTCGAAACGGGTGCCTCGCAGAGCTGTGGTTGTCTGCGAACCGAGCAGACTAAAGAGAGGGCTATGGATCTGACTGGAAAGCGTTTTGGGAAGCTGCTGGTGTTGCACCGTGACCCCGCGAATGAGCATCGCTGGATTTGCGAGTGTAATTGTGGTAATCGTAAGAGTATCCGTGGTACGAGTTTGTCCCGCGATGGTGGTACTCGGAGTTGTGGTTGTGACCAGCGCGAAGTAGCCGCCAAAACTGGGAAAAATACGATTTTGGCTAATAGCGCTCGTCAGATCGAGACGAATGTGGCGTTCCACACGAATTTCCAGGTTATATCGAATGAAAAGCTACCGAAGAATAATACGAGTGGCCACAAGGGTGTCTGGTGGGATGCTGGTCGCGGTATGTGGCAAGCGTACATACAGGTGCATGGTAAGAGAGTACACCTGGGTCGCTATGTGAAGCTGGAGGATGCAGTAGCGGCTCGTCGTCGGGCAGAGGATGAGTATTTCTTGCCTCTGATTGAGAAGAAGAAAGCGGGTGTGTGATTGTGAAACAATGGAGAAGCCGCGCTCCTCGTCGTAAGGAGCCGGATATGGCGAAAGCCATAGCATACATACTGGTGATCCCCCTGCTACCGATAATAATAGTAGCTTGGCTGTTTGGATTACTGGACGGGAGGAAGCGTAAATGAGTGATGATGGTGTACATCGTCAGAAGGTAGAGGTAGTGTTGAACGAAGATAGCGAGTTATATGGCCGAATCGCAGAGACAGCCGCCGCGAAAGGAATAACGGTAGCGAGAGCCGTGGATGTGCTGGTGACGATAGGATTGTGGAAGCACCTGGAGGATAACCTGGTTCACCTGGAAAACATGAAGAAGTAGACGAGAACCCCCGGATTTTCCGGGGGTTTTTGTTTGTTTTGTATAAAATATACAAAAAAGTTTTTTTTTTTGTTGGCTATTTAGCGAATATGACGAAAAATATGTTCGTGATATAATAACATATAGTCATAAAGAAAGCAAGGTAATATTTTATGGAATACATACACTACGGCCACTCGAAATTCGATCCGAACCGCTGGAATGATGTTCATGGTAGCGAGGGCGGGTTTTTTAATAAGCCGGATGGCGGTTTATGGGCCTCACCGGCAGACGCGGAGTTCGGATGGCAGCGGTGGTGTGAGCGTGAGAGTTTCTTGACACAGCGCTTGAAAAAGAATTTCCGATTTAGATTGTCGCCCGATGCGCGGATATTGGAACTCACGCCGGGAAATGTATGGGAGTTGCCTGGTGATTCGGAGCTGCGCGAGAGGCTTGGTTGGTATCGTGAGGAACGGGGCGTATTGCGTAATGTGGTCGGAATTGATTTCGAGAAGCTGGCCGAGGATTACGATGTGCTGGTATGTAGTATATCGAAGTATCCGGATTTATATATGATGCTGTACGGCTGGGATTGCGATAGTATCCTGGTTCTGAATAAAGAGGTGATCGTGGTTGGCTGACAAGGAATATATCGAGCGCGGATCGGCGTTGTTTGAGTTAGAAACGGGATGGTTCCCGCAGAGTATGGAATACACCGAGGCGGTTGAAATCGCTCGAAGCATCATAAAAGCAGCACCCGCAGCCGATGTGGTAGAGGTACGGCACGCACATTGGATTGAGGACGATAGAGAGGCAACTTGTTCGGGTTGTAAATGTAGAACTTTTAATTGGGCGGCTTGGTCTTTTGATTATTGTCCTTTCTGCGGTGCAAAGATGGACGGAAAGGGTGGCTCGAATGACGAAGTACATTGATGTCGCAGTCGCAGTAGACCGCCTCGAAGTGACACCCCTGCTGACCCACGATGATTTTCTGCGTCGTGGTGTGATTGATCTGCTGGAGAATGTGATCCCTGCCGCCGCCGTAGTGGAAGTGAAACGCGGCCACTGGATTGAGCATCGTGTTGGCCGCTGGGAGTCCACCTGGGAATGTAGTGAGTGTGAAACGATGGGCGCTCCCTCGTGGAAGTGCTGTCCGGTGTGTACGGCGTTTATGGACAGGAAGGATGAGAGCGAATGACGGTTAAAGAACTGAAAGAACGACTTGAACAGTTTGACGATAGACTGAATGTATTTGCCTGTGATGGAAATGGATACACTGCGGTGAATCACTTGGCCCAGGGCGTGAACGAGGCAGATAATTGTCTGTTCTTGGATTATTCCGATGAAGTGGATGAGGAGGAATGGAGAGCGTATGAAGAATCTCGAATGGAATGTGATGACCTTTGACCACAACGCGAACCGTTTTGAGAGTTATAACATCCTGTCACCCTACTTTGTCGATGCGATAAAGAAGGACACGAAAAAAGCAGTAGGACGAGATGCTTTCGCCGAGGAGGTAAAAACGCTCTGTATGCGGCGCTTCTGGAGCAAGTTCGAGTGGGAGTTAGTGCTTACGGAGTGGACTGGCCGCGATAACCCTGTGCAGAAGAAGGTTGATGTGTACGACCAGTTGGTTTTGAATTGGGATCGCTTCATAGATTATCTGTGGGCGAATCTGCGGGATGGTGAGAGTGATGGATGATAAAGAGGTGTTGGAGCTGCTGGATCGGTGTGCTGATACCGCTTATAACTGTGGCAGTGTTACCGTGAGTAAGGACGATATGTTGGAAATACACGATTTTGTTAGGCGCCGAAACCTGACGTTGACAAACGACATTCGCAAGTTACAAAAAGCATTGGAACGGGCAAACGCCACGATTGCCGATTTGAAACACCAAATGTCCTATATGTCGTCACCGAACACGATTGGCGATGTACACGAAATGGGGTGCTGGTAATGCCTAAATTTTTCGTTATCAGCGACATCCACGGTTATTACGACGAAATGATGGCAGCACTCGACGAGGCGGGATTTGACGCCGACAACGAGGATCACTGGCTGATTTCGTGTGGAGATCACTTCGACCGAGGCCCCAAGCCGTTTGAGGTAATGATGTATTTGGAAAAACTGCCCCGAAAGGTTTTGATTCGTGGTAATCACGAAAATCTACTGGTGGATCTCTGTAAGAGAACCTATCCTTTGGGTCGGGACATACATAATGGAACCTGGAGAACCGTTATGCAGATGGGTTTGGGTGGCTTGTTTGAAGATCCCTGCGAGTATGTTTCGGTGAGGGTAAAACCGTTTCTCAATCAGATGCGGAACTACTTTGAGACGGAGAACTACATTTTCGTGCATAGTTGGATTCCGAGGAATAAGAATTGGCGCGAGAGTAGTCAAGGCGTATGGGATGAGGCCATGTGGGGAAATCCCTATGAGCAGAGTTTCTTCCCCGGCAAAACCATTGTGTTCGGCCACTGGCATTGTAGCGCCGGATGGGCTATGTCGGAAGGACGCAGTGAGTTTGGCGAGGATGCGCGATTTGACCCGTATTATGGCGACGGCTTTATTTCGATTGATGGTTGCACTGCGTTTACGCGAAAGTGTAATGTGATAGTTTTAGAGGACGATTTCTTGAAAGTGGGGTAAAAAAAAAACCATGATGGTATGCGGTCACGGCGATGTAGCCGAATTTTGCGCGAGAATGAAAATGGTGGTCTGTGAGGAGTACACGGGCGATCTGAATGATTATAGTGGTAGCTGTCGTGTGCTGGTCACAGCCCAGGATTTACCGGAGATGGAATATTATCTATTGAAGGGTAAGCTGATGGGCCGAGGGATTGAGTTGATTTCCTCTCGGTGGATTGACGACCCGAAGATGGTTGCGCTGTTGCGTTGCCAGGTACAGAACCGCAAGGAGAAGTACGGTGGCCGTCAGAAGTTTGGTTATCGTCGCCGTGGTGGCCAGGTGGAGGAGATTCCGGAGAGCATAGCCGTGGCGAGAAGAATAATTGAGATGCGGGACGCGGGGATTACCCTGCGCGGTATCCAGGAGAGCGAAGGGGTGCGTCACCCGGATGGGAGGAAGATAAGTGTAAGCACGATTCAGCAGATAATTACAAACAGAGATATTTATAAAGAAAGGTGATTTTTTTTTATGGCAGAACTGGAGAGAAATATTCGACGCGGGGGTGTGTATTGGATTAGATCGAACGATGATTGGAATTTATCTGCATCCCCGATGGGTCGCCCGGCGGTGGTTGTTAGTAGCGATTTCGGCAACACACATGGTTCTAATGTGAATGTGGTGTTTACAACGACCGGCGGGAAACCGATGTCTTGTAATGTCCCGCTTAGTAGTACCAGTAAACCGAGTTCGGCTATGTGCAACAAGATTACTACTATTGACAAGGGACAGGTTGGCAACATTATGTGCGTTGTCTCCGACGAAGAAATGCGTGCGATTGATGAGGCGTTGGCGTTGTGTTTGGGCTTAACTCTACACAAGCGCGATTTAGACGAGGCTCTGGAAGCCGCAAAAGCACAGATCGCCGGCCTGGAAGAAGAACTGATGGCCAAGAGAGTGGAAGTAGCCATGGTCGAGAAGATGTACGAAAAGGCTCTGGAGATGCTGGCCGGTGTGCATCTGACGAAGGATCTCCAGAAGAAACCAGAATCGGTGAAGCCGAGAGTACCGCGAATCGTCGAGGACGAGCCGGAGGTTGACAAGGAGCAGGAGCGCACCGCGAGAACGAGAGCGACCACAGTGATAATGGACGATTTGGAGTATCACGGTGAGAAGGTGAACATAAACACTGCGTCTGCGATGGATATTGCCAATAAAACTGGTTTGAGTGTGACCGTGGCGTATAGCATCACGGGTACTCGTAAAAGAAACGGCCCGTATTCCTCCGTGTCGGATTTGCTAAAAGTGGCGAAGTTTACGCAGCGCCACATGGACAAATATGGAAACCTGTTTACGGTTTGAAAAGAGGTATAATTTATGAAAACATACGAAAAGATTGAAACCCTGTTTGAGCGTGACACCGATGGCAGCAAAAAACTGATCGAGGGTCAGTTCCGAAACCCCACGGTCGCTATGCTCCGAGACATCTCGTGGGACTGGACGGAGAAGATCGACGGTACGAATATTCGGGTGCATTGGGATGGACACACTGTTAGTTTTGGTGGTCGCACCGAATCTGCGCAGATCCCGGCCGCCTTGGTAAATCGTTTGAACGAGTTGTTTGGCGGTGAAACCAACGCCCAAATGTTTGAGCAGAAGTTTGGTGAAAACGAGGTTATGCTGTTTGGTGAGGGCTACGGCGCCAAGATTCAAAAGGTTGGCGGCTTGTATAAGCCCGACGGCGTTGATTTTATTTTGTTCGATGTGATGGTTGGCGATCTGTATTTGCGTCGGGATGGTGTAGAGGACATCGCCCGTAATTTCGGCATCCAGGTTGTACCCATCGTTCTGCAAGGCACTATCGCCGAGGCGGTGGCTTATGTGAAGTCGAACCCGCAGTCCACGATTGGTACTGCTCCGATGGAGGGCGTGGTTGGCAGACTACCGGAGGAATTGTATGACCGGAGAGGAAATCGCCTTATCGTGAAAGTCAAGGGTCGAGATTTCGCATAAACCTGGGTCTTGACGAACACCTCAAATTGTTCTACAATTATTACAAATAATGTAAGAGCGCCGAGAAACGAGAGCGCCTTCCGACAAGGAGGGCGCTCTATTTTTATGCTCGAAAAAGTGTTAGAACGCATTAAGAATCTGCCGAGTCAGACGGAGGATAGTCTGAACGATGCCCTGGGTCTGATTGTGCAGATCGAGGACACGGAGAAGCTGTTGGAATGGACACGGTGGGTACGGAAGGAAGCCATGGCGCTCCGGACGGCTGCTGCGCTGGAGGTTGTGAAGAAAACCTATTTCCTGGGCGGCCGGCATAACTTCGACGATTTCATGGTTGCTATGGAGTGGAACCGCGAACCGAAAGCGCGATTCTGGCTACCGCGCCGTAAGGTGTTGGAGGGTAAACACGGTATCGCCACGAAGATCCAGGAGTTCATGGACGACCCCGAAGTGCTGTTTTTGGGGTTCTCACAGCCGCCTGGTACGGGTAAGACCACGATTATTAAGTTTCTGCTGGCGTACATCATCGGTAAGGAGCCGAAATCCGCGAATATGTATATTTCGTATTCGGACGGTATGACGAAGATGCTGCTGGACAGCGTGAAATCCATGCTGACGGATACGGCTGAATACTGTTTCCACGAGATTTTCCCTGGCATCGGCGAACCGGCGATCAGCGCGGAGTATAAGACGATTTCGTATCGCCGCGCCGGTGATTTCCCGACGCTTGGTTTGGTTTCGATGTCCGGTTCTGTTACCGGTAGAACGAGAGCGAACCGGTATCTGGTTACGGACGACCTGGTGAAGAATAAGGAGGAAGCTCGTTCCCCGGAGCGTCTGAATAAGCTGTACAGCGATTATACGGCCACGCTGACCACCCGTATGATTGGCGATAATGTGAAACAGATTATGCTGGGAACCAGGTGGTCGGCGTATGACCCGCTGGGCCGCATGGAGGCTGAACACGGTGACGATCCGCGCTATCGGTTTATCGCTATCCCTGTGTGGGACGAGAACGAGGTTAGTAATTTCGAGTACGACCATCCCGACCGTTACACGACCGAGAAAATCCGAGATATTAAGGCTACGATAGACAGCGCGGATTTCGAGTGTCTGTTTATGCAGCATGGCATCGAGAAGGAGGGCCTGGCGTTCCCTGCGGATAGTCTGCGGTATTATAACGGCGTGCTACCGGATGGTGAGCCGGATAATATTTGTTTCGTGAACGATGTGGCCTGGGGCGGCGGCGATAGTTTGAGTATGCCGATTGCGTATGTGTACGGCCAGGATGTATATATTCACGACTGGATTTTTGACCGGCGCGATAAGAATGTGACGAAGCCGAGAGTTATTGCGAAGATCCTCCAGCACAAGATTAAGATGGGAGAAACGGAAGCGAATAACGGCGGCGAGGAGTATTCGGATGATGTATACCGCGTACTGCGGCAGGAGTACCGGTACAGTATAAATATGAGCCACCGGAAAGCTCCGACGAACATGGCGAAGCTGACTCGCATTGAGCAGCACGCTCCTACCATCCGGAATTTTTATTTCCGGGATAGTAGTTGTCGTGATGATGATTACCGTAAGGCGATGAACGAGCTGACGGGATTCTCGTTCACGACGAAAAATGTCCACGATGATGCAGCGGATAGCATGGCGATGATGGCCGCGTATGTGTTTGGACGGAACAGAATGGTGACGGCGGTTCCGAGGCCGTTTTAAGGGAGAGACCACAAGATATAGTGTTGTGTATGTGTATACAGATACTACATCTTGTGGTTTTCCTATTGACAATCGTATAACTATTTGTTATATTTTACATTAGATAGATAGGTAGGTGATTGTTGTGAGTTATGGTCGTCGAAAGATCAAAACCGATGCGACTAAAATTACCCCGGAAAATGTGGTTGAAGAAGTCCGTAAGGCGACGCTGGAACACGACCTCGACCGCAGCGAGATTAACCGTCTGTACGATTATTACCGCGGTAAGACGGAAATCCGTCATAAAGAGAAGGAAGTTCGAGAGTCGATTAACTGGAAGATTACGGAGAACCGCGCTTACGAGATTGTCCGTTTCCACAAGGGCTACACCTTCGGTGAGCCGATCCAGTATATTCGGCGCGAGAAGGTGAACGAGAACCAGGTAGACGACGCGATTGCATCCGATATTAACGCTCTGAACGCTTACATGGCGGCTGCGAATAAGGCGGCCTGTGATGAGCGCTTGGCGAGTTGGATGTACATTGGCGGTATTGGTTATCGTATGGTATTGCCTAACCCGAACTGGAGCGCTGATAGCGACGAGTCTCCGTTTGAGCTGTTCGCTCTCGATCCCCGTCGAACCCGCGTGGTATATAGCAACGATGTTCGTGAGCGCCCTCTGTTTGCGTATTGCTGTGTAGAGCGTGAGCATAACGAGAAGGTGTACAGTGGTTACACCGACGAGTTTTACTTCGAGTTTAGCGAACACGGTGCCGATGTGACGATTACGCCTCACGCCCTGGGTATGATCCCGATTGTGGAGTACCCTGCGAATGATTCTCGCCTGGGCGTGTTTGAAACTGTGCTGTCGCTCCTGGATGCTCTGGATACCTTGCAGAGTAACCGCATGGACGATGTGGTGCAGTATGTAAATAGTTTCTTGGCCATCCTGGGCGGCGAGTTGGATGAGCAGACTTACAAGAAACTGAACGAGTGGAAAACGCTCTGTCTGCCGGAGGGTACGGACGCGAAGTACCTCTCCCCTGCTATGAATCAGAACGATGTGCAGACCTTCAAGAATGACATCTGCCAAGCGATTCTGACCATCTGCGGTGTTCCGAATCGGAACGGTGGTAGTAGCACCTCGGATACCGGCAGCGCGGTTATTCTGCGCGATGGCTGGGAGGCTGCCGAGGCCCATGCGAAATCCACGGAGACCGTGTTTAAGTGTTCCGAGAAGGAGTGCTTGAAGCTGGTTCTGCGGATTCTGCGCGACACGGTTGGTACGAATGTGAGACTGACCGATATTGTGCCGCACTTCACTCGCCGAAATTATGAGAATATTGCGAGTAAATCCCAGGTTCTTATCGCCATGCTGAACAACCCGAATATTCATCCCGAATTGGCGTTCTCCCACTGTGGTATGTTCGCCGACCCGGAGAGTGCGTATTTGCAGAGTATGGCCTGGAAAGAGGAGAACCAGAAGAAAGCTCTGGAGGTGGCCCGTGAAATACAAGGTGACGACCCGAAAGGCTCCCCCGAAGGAGATCCCGAAGCCGGAGGAGAAGCCGAAGAAGAAGAAGGTGGCGAAGCGTAATGCTGATTCTGGAACAGGTACGCTGCCCGAAGTGTAATAGGAGACTCATGGATTTATCGGGACAGGCCCAGGTGAGATGTCCGAAGTGCAAGGCACTGGTAGAGATTGATACCGAGGCCAGAAAAATCAATGTGAGAGTCGAGCGCCGATGAATAGAGCGCCAGTTGACCCGTAGAGGGCTGACTGGCGCTTTTTATTTTGGATGTATCCGGCAGGGATGCCGGTTGCAAATAATTACGACGAGGATGATGAAAGAATGAGCGAAACCTTACGAAGCAAATTGGCGAGAATCTTGTCCGACGAGAAAGTCCGTGGTGTGGAAATCAACATTAAGTGTAAGACACGAGATGGAATGATTTACACGCTTTGGCTGGACGAGCATGACCGAGCAGAGACGACCCGAACAACCACGATTCCCTTTTCTGATGTTGTCCACACGACTGCGCTGGAATCCCTGCTTCACGTGATGGAAGTGGTCGAAAAGGGCGACGGCTATTGGTTCTCTACGGAGGAAATGGTCGCCGTAAAGCACACCGAGATTGTCCGTATTTGGGCCGAACTCGGTGATCTGTACTATGACGGGATGCCCGAACAAGCATAAGTGATTGTTTCGTAGATGTGTGTAACCTCTACGACAATATACGACAGAGAAGTCGAAAATCGCAAAAGTGCGGAGATGCACTATAAAAGCGCAAAAATACAGGCAGAGAAGCCTTAAATCGCAAAGGAGTATTGCTATGAAACACAACATCGAGAACTACGAGAGCATGACCATCGAGGAGAAGCTGGCCGCCCTGGAGGCGTATGAACCCGATATGAGTGATTGGGTTCGTAAGTCCGAGCGAGACAAGGCCGCGTCCGAGGCTGCGGAGTACAAGAGAAAGCTCCGCGAGAAAATGACCGAGGATGAGGCGAAAGCTGCGCAGGATGCCGAGGAAAAGGCTGCGGCAGAAGCAGAACTCAAAGAGGCTCTGGCCCGCGTGAAGGAACTCGAAAACGAGAAAACCGTGGGTGCCTACATTAACTCTTACCTGGCCATGGGCTACGACGAGAAAACCGCGAAGTCCTCTGCCGAGGCGTTGGCGAAGGGTGATATGGAGACTGTGTTTAAGAACCAGAAAGCCGTTGCCGAAGCCAAGGAGAAAGCTCTCCGAGCCGATCTGTTGAAGCAGACTCCCTCCCCTGCTGCCGGTAATGATGTCGGCGGCATGAATAAGAAGGATTTTTCCAAGATGAGCCTGGATGAGAAACAGGCGTTTGCGTTGGAGAATCCCGACGAGTACAAGGCGATGTACGCCGAGTAAGAATTAACATTAACGGAGGAAATATAATATGGCGCACAAAATTTATTCTAACTTCGTACTGGCCAACGAGATCGAGGATCAGTACAACAGCCACCTGGATTTGATGCAGTTCTGCACCATCGACAACAGCCTGGCTGGCGTTCCTGGCATGACCAAGAAGATCAATGTGTATCGCGCTACCAACGGCACCGAGAAGCTGGGTATGGGCGAGGGTAACAGCAAGGACATCGAGGTTACCTACGGCGAGGAGGAGTACACCATCCTGCTGGCCCAGAACCGCTTTAAGTATTTCGACGAGCAGGAAATGACCGATCCCATGGTCGTGACCACCGGCACCCGCCACATGGCCGTTGATATGTTCAACACTGTGAACGCTGATGTGTTCGCCGAGTTCAACAAGGCCACCCTGGCTGTCCAGGCCACTGCTCCCGATTTCGGCGCTTTCGTGGATGCTGCTGCTCTGCTGAACGCCGAGAACCTGGAGGGTGTCGCCCTGTTCGCTTTCGTGAACCCCAAGGATATGGCCAAGGTTCGCAAGGCTCTGAAGGACGATCTGAAGTATGTCGAGGCTTATGCCCGCCAGGGTTATGTCGGCACCGTGGCCGGTATCTCCCTGTACACCAAGAAGGATGCCGTCGAAGGCACCATCGTTGGTGGCACCAAGGAGGCTGTCACTCTGTTCAACAAGCGTGGCACCGAGGTTGAGCAGGATCGTGACAAGGACATCCGCGAGAACACCATCTGGAGCCGCAAGTATTACCTGGCTGCTCTGACCGACGCTACCAAGGCTTTCAAGATTACCCTGGGCGCGTAATTCCGAATGGGAGGTAGGCACCTATGACTAATGAGGAAAAACTGAAAAGGCTTGTAGTGCTGATCTCCCCGGATAAAGCATCGGATGATTTGCTCGTTTACCTCCTGGAACAAGCCGAAGGGATTGTGTTGAACAGGCGCTATCCCTTCGGCGCTCCGGAGGGAACTACGGTGCCGAAAGCCTACGAACATATCCAGTTGAAAATTGTCGTAGAGCTGTTCTCGAAGATGGGAGCCGAAGGGCAGACCGCACACGACGAGAATGGCGTGAAACGGACATACGAGGCTGGGGATGTGAGTAATTCTCTGCTGCGGCAGATCACCCCCTTGGTCGGGAGTGTGATGAGATGAGGAACTTGAAACGAAACCAGCGAGAAATCTACTACGCTCTCCACCTGGGAGAGACTGCGAATGTAGACGAATATGGTAATGAGACCGGAGAAAGCTCCCCGTCCTACGGTGAGCAAGTAGCCGCGAGTTTCAATGTTTCTGCTGCCACCGGAGAGGAGGCAGTACAGGCTTTCGGTAGTTTCACCGGTTATAGCCGGACGATGTGCGTGGCTGACACGAGCTGTCCCATCGACGAGAAAAGCATTGTCTGGTTTGGGGTCTCCCCCACAGAGCCGCATAACTACATCGTTGTGCGGAAAGCGGATAGTAAAAACGGGATTCTGTATGCGTTACAGGAAGTGACGGTGACATGAAAATCACCATAAACCCGTTTGATCCGAAGTCGATTACAGCGGCTATTCAACAAGTGAATCGGTACGAGAAGGAGTTTGCCGTAAAAGAACAGGAGTTTGTGAGACGGTTAAAGGAACTCGGCGTATCGGTTGCCACCGTAGGTTTTAGTCTGGCCGATTATGACGGTACGAATGATGTACTCATAGCCGAAACCCAGGCAGGAACGAGGGCGGCTGTAATCGCTTATGGTGAGACCGTTGGTTTCATCGAGTTTGGTACTGGTGTGAAGTTCCGAGAATATAAATCGGCGGGTTTGGAGTACAAGCCACCGGCTCACGGAACATACGGTGAGGGAAAAGGAGCCAACCCCCACGGTTGGTATTTTAACCCCAGCGAAGGAGCTGCTGGTCGTCACACCTATGGTAATCCCCCTGCGGAAGCGATGCTTACAGCGCGGGATTCGATGATCGAGCAAGTGACAGCGATAGCCAGGGAGGTATGGAAATGATTGATTATTGCAACGAAATTTTCACGACCGTGGCCAAGGCTGTACGCGCAGATCACAAAGGTACGACGGTCACCGGAGAGTACACCCGGATGCCCTCGAAATTTCCAACGGTTACGCTGGATGAGACGCAAAACATCACGATGGATAACCTGGTCGATTCGTCCCATGTGGAGAATTACTCCGGTGTGGTGTATCGGCTCCAGGTGTTTTCCAACAAACAGAACGGTAAAAAGGCACAGGCCAGAGCAATTTTCTCTACTGCGGATGATGTACTTCGCGGTATGGGGTTGCGGCGTGTGACTTATACCACAACCCCCGAAATATACGATTCCACGATTTACTCTATCACCGCTACATACGAGGGCGTTGTTAGCGCACTCGGATATGTACACAAACGATAATTTAGGAGGAAAAAACTATGGCTATTAGCACTTTTGGCGTGTCCCTTAAATATGGCACCTCCAACGCCACCACCGAGGTGGCTATTAAGGATTTCCCTTCCCTGCTGGGTAAGCGGAGTTCCCTGGAGACCACCACTCTGTCTGACGACGCGCAGACCTTTATCCCTGGTATTCGCCAGCAGAGTGAGTCCTTCGACTTCACTGCTAACTACGATGCCACCGTGTACAGCACTCTGAACGCCCTGGAGGCCGATCAGAAGTGGGAGCTGTCCTTCTCTGACGGTAGCAAGTACACCTGGGATGGCTCTGTGAGCGTTTCTATCAACGAGGGCGCTGTTGATGCCGTCGTCGAAATGACCATTTCGGTCACCCCGTCCACTGTCCCCGTTTGGAGCCAGGGCGCTTAATTTCCGGTGAATAGAGGGCGGGGTCTCCCCCGCCCTCATTCAAAATAATTAACAGAAATGGAGAGTAACAATTATGGCAACGAAGATTACCGTAACTTACAACAAGACCGATTATGTGCTGGGCTACAATCGAAGCTCCGTGAAGCAGATGGAGCAGCAGGGTTTCGTCCTGGATCAGATTGCCGAGAAGCCCATGACGATGGTGCCTCTGCTGGTGTATGGCGCGTTTACGCAGCACAACAAGGGTATCAAGCGTTCTCTTGTGGATGAAATCTATGAGCATATCGCTGACAAGGTTGGCGATGGCGATGATGGGTTTATTCAAGCCCTCCTGGAGATGTATGCCGAAACCGTGAACACTCTGACCGACAACAACCCTGTGGATGAGGGAAACCTGGCGGTCTGGAAGGTGACGAAGGGCTAACCTCCCGGACATATACAGAAATTTTCGAGCAGCTTTGCCCTTACTATATGTCGATTGGTATGAGCTACGATGAGTTCTGGAACCACGATGTATGTTTGGTGAAGATGTATCGAAAAGCGAATGAGCTGCAATACCAACGGCGAAACCAAGAGCTTTGGTTACAAGGAATGTATTTCTACGAAGCTCTTTGTAACGCCAGTCCCCTATTCCGATTCTCGATGAAAAAAGGCATCGTGAAACCGGAGCCGTATGCCAAGGAACCGTATCCGATAACGGAGGAGGAGGTTCGAGCGCGCGAGGCCCGCGAAGCGCGGATTAAGGAGGAGAGGTTGAAAGCAGAGTTCGCACAATTCGTCGAGGGAATGAGACGAAAGATGCCCTCCGAGGCACACCCTGGCAACGAGGGTGGTGAGATAAATGCCGACAACGATTGATTCTTTACAAATTGAAATACAGAGTAATTCGACCTCGGCTTCGGCGGGTATCCGTGATCTGGCGAAATCCCTGGGCGAATTAAAGAGCAGTGGTACGGTGACGACAGCTATCAAGAATCTTGATAAGCTGTCCACCTCGCTGCGGAATTTCACCGACGCTTCCCATGCGACCCGGTCTCTCGGCAAACTCGTCGGGGCCATGGAGCGATTAAAGAGCGTCGGTTCGATTACCAGCATCGGCAACAGTCTGAATAAGCTGTCTGCTTCGTTAAAGACCGTTGGCAATATTAACATCGACGGGATTGCCCCGAAGATTGAAAAGATTGCCGCCGCGGTACAGCCTTTGAGCGCCGTAAAGGCCGGTGGTATTAACACCATGGCCAACGGCCTCATGAAGCTGGACAAGGTGACAAAGAGCCTGGACGAAGCTACTATCGACGCTTTTGCTGCCAAGATTAAGAAACTCAATGAGGTTTTGGAGCCGCTGTCCACGAAAATGACCACGATCCAGACTGGTTTGCGGGGTATTAGCTCCAAGGCTCGGAGCGCTGGTTCGTCGGTGAAGCAGATGGGCGACGATGTACACGCTGGTGCGTTGAATTTCTCCACGATCACCCATGTTATTCAAACGGTGGTTCAGTGGTTGAATCAAGCGGTTCAGAAGTTCCAAGAATTTATGAACCAGGCTATCGAGTGGGATGGTATCGCTGCTCGTTTTGGCCGTGGTTTTGGTGGCCAGGCGAGTGAGACCTACGCTTGGATTCAGCGCTTGAATGAGGAAATGGGTATAAACATCCAACAGTTTATGCAGTATTCCTCCATCTATGCCACAATGCTTACCGGCTTTGGTGTGGCCACCGAGGATGCCACGAAGATGGCTCTCGGTTACACCGAGCTGACTTACGATATTTGGGCTGGTTACAACGATGTTTACAAGCGATTCGAGGAGGCTTCCGAGGCTGTTAAATCGGCCATCGCCGGTGAGGTTGAACCCATCCGTCGTGCCGGTTTCACCATCGTGGAATCCACTTTGAAGCAGACGGCAGCCAACCATGGTCTGAATATCAGTCTCGAAACGGCGACGGAAGCACAGAAATCGTATCTGCGCTATCTGACATTGGTTGACCAGGCACACTCGCAGAACTTGGTGGGAACCTATGCCAAGGAAATGAACACGGCCGAAGGTGTAATGCGTACACTGTCCCAGCAGTTGAAATCTTTGAGCCAGGCGTTTGGTTCGCTGTTCTTGCCGATTTTGGTGAAAGTGATTCCTTGGCTGCAAGCGTTGGTTGATCTTCTCACCGAGGCTGTTCATGCTGTGGCCAGTTTCTTTGGCGTAAAAATACAGGCTGTTGACTGGTCTGGTTACGGTGAGGGTGCTGGTGCTATCGACAGTGTGGCTGACTCCGCGACCGGCGCGACCGGTGCCTTGGATAAGGCTACCAAAGCCGCGAAGGAACTCAAAAACGCAACCCTGGGTATCGACGAGCTGAATGTTATAAGCCCTCCGACCGCTTCTTCCTCTGCTGGCGGTGCCGGTGGAGTCGGTGGCGGCGGCGGTGCTGGCTTTGATGGCTTGGATGTTGGCTCTCTGTGGGATGAGTCTATTTTCGACACCATTCAGAGCGATGTGGGTGCCATTAAATCGTTTATCCAAAACGCTCTCGCTGATATTACCGCGGTGATAAGTGGTTTTGCGTTAGCAATAGGCACAATTTTGGTGGTGACCGGTGCAAACATCCCGCTTGGCATAGGATTGATGGCCATTGGTGCTGTGGGCTTGACTGCTACGATTGCGGCTAATTGGAACAAAATGAGCAAGCAATTAGCAAAAACGCTTACGACCGTAACCAGTGTGATAGGCGGCTTCCTGTTGGCCATTGGCGCTTTTCTCGCGTTTTCCGGTGTCAATGTCGGCCTGGGTATTGGCTTAATGGCTGCGGGTGCTGTTTCTTTAGCCACGGCGGCCACGATTAACTGGAAGTTCCTGGATGGCGATATGAAAAACACCCTATCTAACCTAACGAGCATCGTTGGCGGCGCTCTGCTGGCGATGGGTGCGCTGTTCGCTTTCACGGGCGTGAGTGTCGGTTTGGGTGTGGCCCTTATGGCTGCTGGCGCTGTGTCGTTGGTGACGGCGGTTGCCGTAAATTGGAACTCGATGTCCACCCGTATGCGCATCACGATTGGAACGCTTGAAGCCCTCGTAGGTGGAGCGCTGTTGACCTTCGGTGCGATTCTCGCGCTGACGGGAGCCAATATCCCCCTGGGTGTCGGAATGATCGCGGCTGGTGCGGTTTCTCTGGCATCGGCGGTTGTGATGAATTGGGATTCCCTTAAAGGGGATTTGGAAAAAACGATAGCCCGTATCACCGCGATAGTGGGCGGCGCTCTGCTCGGTGTAGGTGCCATTCTCGCACTAACTGGCGCAGCACTGCCTCTCGGTATTGGGATGATGGCCGTTGGCGCGGTGGGCCTTGTGGCAGCCGCACCTATAAATTGGAGTGGTTTAACCTCAACGGTGAAAAGTGTACTCACCGAAATCGGCATGATCGCGGGTGCTTCTTTGCTGGCCTTGGGCGTAATTTTGTGCCTAACGGGCGTTGGTGTCCCCATTGGTATCGGCTTAATAGTAGCCGGCGCGTCGAGTTTGGCTGCTGGCGTGGCTTTGAATTGGGATTCCCTGGTGTCCAGTGTTAAAGATTGGTTCACCGATATTGGTAAGGCGTGTGTTGATGGTATCAAGAAGGGATTTGCCAAAATCGGTGAAGCAGCGAAGGAACTGGTCGATTCTTTGGTGGAGGGTGTCAAGAAGTTGCTTGGCATCCACAGTCCGAGTAAAGAGTTTGGCGAGATTGGCGGTTTCTGTTTGGATGGTTTGGTTGGTGCATTGAACCCCACGGCCATTAAAGACCGAATCTCGACCATGTGGGGTGACGCTAAAAATTGGTGGAACGACACGAAGGGGAAACTGAAAGAGTACACTCCCGAAATCGGTTCTATCAAAAACAAGCTCTCCTCTGCCTGGACTACTGCCAAAGACTGGTGGACTGACTCGAAAGCGAAGTTGAAGGAGTATACTCCTGCCATCGGCTCTATTTACGAGAAGGTGAAGGATCGTTGGGATAGCGCTCGTACCTGGTGGAACGAGAAGAAGTCGGCCATGAAGCAGTACACGCCCAACATCGGCTCCATCTATGATAAAGCGAAAGAACGCTGGGACAATGCCCGTACATGGTGGAACAACAAAAAGGCTGCCATGAAATCCTACACTCCGTCTATCGGCAGTATCAAGGATAAGGTGTCAAACGCTTGAAGTA
>JAZOBF010000002.1:0-28606 GCA_045595845.1 Acutalibacteraceae bacterium | reverse complement strand
GTTTTGCCTTTTTCGGCGTCATCCTCTTTGCAAGGCGTTAGCCTTGCGGCATCGGCTTCCTTGAAAAAGTCGTAAACCGCCTACACCATCTACGTATCCCGCTCGGAAACGAATATGCAAGGCGCCAACACAAAACAAACTCCGACGAAGAATCGTCGGAGTTTTTGTTTTGTGAATGAAGAATGAATGATGAATAGTGAATGATTAAGGTGTCGCACATAGCGCGACGGATTGGTCATTTTTCTTTTTAGTGTGGATTTTTAATTAGGAGTATGATAAACTATAATCAAAATCAAAGGAAAAGAGGCATTCGTATATGAAAGTGCGATTATCAACAGTTGTTAAATGGTTTCTTTCCATTGTAATTGTGGGCATTCTATATTGGCTTATGTTGCCTCCTATCAACTGGCGGAGTGCAGAAATGTGGGCATTTGTGGCATTCTGTATTGTTGTTTGTACCGCGATTAACTTCACACAAAAAGTTGTCAGCATGATAAAATCGATGGTATCCGGTCGTAAAAATAATAGTCGTGTGCCTATCAAAAGTTTGAGCATACCGCTAAAAATTTCGATAATAAGCTTGATTGCAATCGCTGTTTTTGGAGTAATTGCGGGTATTACCGGCTGGGCTTTATTTTCTGCAAAAGCGTATGGCAATCTGTTGACATACGAGGTTGGAGATTTTAGGGCGGAGATCACGAATGTGGTTACCAATGAAAACGGCAAATTAAACATGGATTCGGTACCGGTTGTGGATCGTGACACGGCAGAACGGTTATCGTTGCGCAAACTGGGCGAAATGAGCGATCTGGTATCGCAATTTGAGGTGGATTCTTGGTATAATACCCAGATTAACTATAAAGGTGCACCGACACGCGTTACCCCTTTGGTTTACGGTGATTTCTTTAAATGGTTGAACAATCAGGCGAAAGGTATTCCGGCTTATATCACGGTAAATATGGAAACGCAGGAGACTACATTGGTACGCTTGTCTGAGGGGATCAAGTACAGCGAAAGTGAGTATTTTCTGCGAGACCTGAACCGTCATTTGCGCTTTCACTATCCTACTAAAATCTTTGACAATATTTCTTTTGAGATTGATGAGGAGGGTACACCGTATTGGGTTGCTTCTACCGTAACCTACCGTATAGGGGTGTGGAGCGGCCGCGATATTGACGGGGTTGTGCTATGCAATGCTATCAACGGTGAGTGCACCTATTATGAAATGGGTGATGTGCCGCAATGGATCGATCAAGCGTACGATTCGGAGATTATCATTGAACAACTGATGTATAATGGCGAATATGTTAACGGATATTGGAACTCGTTGTTTGGGCAAAAAGATGTGTTACAGCCCACCGATGGTTATAACTATTTGGCAATGAATGACGATGTGTATCTGTATACGGGAATGACCAGTGTATCCAGCGATGAATCCAATGTAGGGTTTGTATTGGTTAATCTGCGCACTAAAGAGACTGTATTTTACGAGTGTCCGGGTGCTGAGGAATACTCCGCAATGGAATCCGCACAGGGCAAGGTGCAAGAGAAAAATTATATATCCACCTTCCCGCTGTTGTTGAATGTTGGTGACCGCCCGACCTATTTCATGTCACTAAAAGACAGTGCCGGCCTTGTGAAAATGTATGCCTTTGTTGATGTGCGCCAGTACCAGATCGTCGGCACCGGCACATCGGTCCAAGGAGCATTACAGGCCTTTTTACAGGAATTGGCGACAAACGATGAGATACATCCCAACGATGATACGGTTGCAGAAGAAAAAACTGTTACCGGCACAATTACGGATATACAGTCTGCCGTCGTCAACTCCACAACGCGCTATTATTTTGTATTAGTGAACGATCCTATCGTCTATATGGCGGAAGTAACCGTAAACAACCACTTACCGTTTGTCAAGGTGGGGGATACGGTAACAGTCACCTATACTGATAGTCCGACGGACGCTGTGTTGGTATCCTCATTAGAACTTAAAAGTGCCCAATAAAATAAGAACGCCCGATATTCAATCGGGCGTTCTTATTTGTTAATCAATACGGCATTTCGGTTCTTGATCAGCGAGCGTTGCACACCACGCCTGATAATCAGCAGACGAGAGGGATGCTAAACAGCGATTACGCACTAAAAACGGTTGATTGTTGCGTTTCCCGATAAAGATAACGCCGTCAAATGGTAGATTGTTGCCGTAACACTCCACCCAAAGGAGAGAAATACATCGTGTGTAATATCTTCAGCGATGGCGGGATCTCGCACAAATGAAAGCGCAGTATGAAAAATTGCCGTACGATGTTTTTGATATACGGTTTCAAATTCCGAATGGTGCTTGCTCACGATGGATTCCTCCTTTCTGCTATAGAGACACATAGAACGGGGGTTTTGTTTTTATAACCGAAAATTTTATAGTACAACAAAGCCCTCACACCGTGAGGGCTTTGTAACCGGTTAATCATTGCGGGAGCATTTTTCCGCATCGATTGCCAGAACCAGCATAAGGATGCACAGAGCATCGTGAGGATTGACAATATCCAAGACATAAGTATCCGTCCAATTAAACAATTCTTTTGTGACGGTTGCAACAAGTTGCAATTGTGGGTTTGTGACTGTGTAATCCCACTCAAAGAAATTGCCGTTTACTTGCCAACCGTTACAATCGATACGATATCGCGGCCGGAACAAGGTGAATTCACGGTTAATGGAACCGATGTGTGTGCCGCCAATGTACATTTCAAATTTTGGAAGCCATGTGAAAACCCGCTCTTTTATCATGCCGACTTCATTGCCGACGGAGTCAAAGATTTTCAGACAGTGTCCCCATGAAAATTGGCCTTTTACGGTATAAACAGTATCGCCGGATTCGTTATATATATCATAGCTGTCAAACCAAGAAAAGAGTCGTTGCTTGAACAATAACTTCATTCGTACACACCTCACTTTCACTATACCATAAAAACACAAAAAAATATAGAACTTTTTAATAAAAGTAAAAGCGGCAGAAATACTGCCGCTTATTTCATCCTATTTTTTGATTGAGATGCTTGCTTGTAAGCTTAACGATAAGGTATACGGTTATCCAAACGACAAAATAGACGCCGGCAAAAACACCTGTGAAGATGAGGAGAACCGTTGGTTCAAAAGGAATCCATGTGTTGAGAATATAGCAGAGAGTGTAAGCAAGATAAAGCGTAAAAAAATGATAAAACAAAGACTTGGCGATTGGCCACTCTTCAATTTGGTTGAAGATGCTTGAACCGGCTTGTATAAATGATAAGAGATAGGTGGATACGATTGCCACACAGACCTCGAAACCGGTTAAGGTGAATGAGGGGATAGTAGCTTGTAAAATCGCATATATAATTCCAACAACAACCGGGCCGAAACCGCCAAACAACATTCCTCTATGTAAAAAAGCTTTCATATAAGAATTTTTCATTTATAAACCCAACCTTTCTTTGACGATTTTCAGTTGTCTGCGTGAAATGTAATCGGTGTATCCGTTTTTAAAAATGACCTTCAACGATCCCGATATCGAGGCATCAAACCGTTCAATTTTTTTCATATTCGCGATACAGGATTGATTGATTTTTACAAAATGATGCGGTAACTGTTTTTCCAGTTCATACAGCCGATACTTTAACAGAAAATTCTTACGATTACACAATGCATAAACTTTATTATCTTGCACGGTGAAGCAATCAACATCAGACGGATTTAGCCGAAACATTTCTTTTTCAAAGTAGCCAACCAACTCAAACGCGTTGTTTTCACAAAGTGCTTGAATTGCCTCGGTTAAAGCAGAGGGTTCATGAGCGTGCACGACCACCTCCTCGGGATGTTCGGGATCGATCAAAAGGGTGTATTTCATGGTGGATTCCTCCTTGCAATACGATCGTATGGTCTTTCGCCTTGTTTGGCAATGGTTTTGCGGTATTCGGTCGATTTAAACATGTATGCGGAACCCCCTGTTCCTGTTGGCATGGAAGCAGGGGGAGTCAAGCGTGTGTATTTTTTAAAATGTCCAATACCAGTTGGAAAGTGCGAGCTGTTGAAGAGATGCTTAATCGTTCATTCACGGTGTGAATATCTTTCATATTCGGGCCGAGGGACAGACAGTCTAATTCGGGGAGCTTGTCCGCGAACAGACCGCATTCGAGTCCGGCGTGTATGGCAATGATTCGAGGTTCCGCGCCATATAAGTTGCGGTAAGATTGAACAGCAAGATCGCGCAGCGGAGAATCTTTGCGGTATGCCCACCCGGGATATTCGTTGCTGTAAAGTACGCTTCCGCCGATTCCGTCGAAAAGACACCACAGTTGATCTTTTAACAGTTGTTTTTGAGTTTCCACTGAACTGCGCACGGAACATTTGGTGCGAAGTTCCTGTTTGGTCAGTTCAATAACGCCCAAATTTAACGAGGTTTGAACAAGGTCGGGTATGTCGGGGCTCATGACCTGAACGCCGCAAGGTGCATTCATGAGGATAAACACGGTTCGTTGGGTACTTAACAAGTCGGTGGCAAACGCTTGCTCGGGTCCCTCTTCTGACCATGTAACAGACACCTTGGCATCTGTGGTGGCATACTCATGTTGAAAAATTAAACCGGTTTTTTCCACGATGTTTGTAAAAACAGACATGTGGTTTGGATCGAGAACGATTTCAGCGCGCGCTTCAAACGGAATGGCATTATCGACCACGCCACCGTTGAGTGAAACAATCCCGAATGATAGTTGCTGTTGCAGTGCAAAGAGCACTCGGCCCAATAACTTAATGGCATTACCGCGCCCTTTGTGAATTTCCACGCCGGAATGACCACCTAACAGCCCGTTTACGGTTACGGTACACCGCATACCAAAATAAGGCTTTCGAACGATCGGCAAGATGCCTTCCACGCACACTCCGCCGGCACAGCTGACAGTAAATACGCCTTCTTCTTCAGAATCCATATTTATCATACGCCGCCCTTTAATTGGGGTAGCATCCAATGCAACCGCACCATTCATACCGATTTCCTCATCGCTGGTTAATACGATTTCAAGAGCGGGATGCGCTAATGTGTCATCATCCAAAATAGCAAGTGCCATGGCAACAGCAATGCCGTTGTCGCCGCCTAACGATGTATTGATCGCGTGGATCCAATCACCATCAGTTGTAACTTGCAAGCCATCATGCGACATGTTGATGGGATTATCCGGCGTTTTGGCACACACCATATCTAAGTGTCCTTGTAAAATTATGGTTGGTGCATTTTCGTATCCGCGTGAAGCCTGCTTAAAAATCACAACATTGTTTGCATCGTCACACAGACAACGCAAACTTCGTTCTTTAGCAAAATTCACGCAAAATTCTGCAATTTTTCCAGTATTGCCCGATCCGTGCGGGATTGCGCAGATCTGTTCAAAGAAAGCAAATACCTTACGCGGCTCACAGTTAGTCAAACGATTCATATGCTGTCTCCTATATCAAAAACAGTAATAGCCGTCTTGGATGGCGAAAGATTTTGAAATCCATCCGATTTCATCATCGGTGTAATACGTTACGACGGCATCACCGCCTGCTGCGGTTGAGATGGCGGCGTTCATTGTTCCACGGTCACAACGCTCCGTGATGATACCCTCGCACCATTTTCGACTGTATTCCACACCGGCACGAATGACAATCATATTTTGAGAAGTTGACCACGAAGCCATTCGCGCGTTGTTATGATACGAACGAAGGGATGACTTGATTTTATCAAGCAAGTACTCTGTGTTGGCTTCCTGATTTTCCAAATCAATATCAAATGCTTCGGGGAAACCGTGATAGGGTGACACATTGCATAGCTGTGGCAGAACCGCACCGCAAGCGGCGACTTGTCGGATGAGCGGGACAGACATCGCCTCGCTGGTGGCGTAAAAGGCGGTATCACTGCCGTATTGTTCCACATAAAGTGGGATATTTTCATTCATCCATGACTGTATACCGATCAAACCTTCTGCGCCCGTTGGATTAGGGGCAATTGCCTCAACAAAGGTCAAGCCTGAGGTGGAGCAGGTTTCTTTCAATTTTTCTTCATGTGCGTTGATAACAGAATTTGCAACATCATTTTGGCAAGTTATATAGACAAAGGTTTTTGCGCCCATCTTGGCGGCTTGCTCGATAATGGATGTACCGGTGACCGATTTATCCTCTATCAGACACAAATCGGAAACAGGTGCCATTTGGGGTGCATTATCCTCATCCATACCCGTGATGATAAGAATGTCGTTACGCGTCTCACGGATTTTTTTAATGCTCGCGGCTGTTCCGTTAACCGCTTCGGAAAAGATAATAACACGAATATCCGGATCGTCAGCCAGTTCGGCGATTGCCGCAACCGTTTGCTCGGGTTGTGTGTTGTGTTGGTGAGGATAGGTGACGGGAACTATACTGTCGCCGTATTTGTCTTTAAGGTCTTGGGCAGCCGCAAAGGTGTACGGATCGTCAGAAAGGGGGAGCGTCACAATGGCTATCTTATAGTCTGATTTATTCGTTGAGCCGGAAGTATTGTTACGGCTACATGCCGTCATCAAAACAAGTAAAGAAATTACCAGAATTCCACATATAAATTTTTTCATTTCAGGATGCACCTCGTGATTTGGTTAACTGATTTTATTATACCAAACAACCGTATTTGAGTAAAGAGAATTTTCGGTTAAAAAACGATATATATGTATATGTCGACATCTTTTATACGATATATAGATTTTTCTTGACAGAGAAAGCCCTCAGAGGTATAATTAATAGGTAAGTGAAGTGGTAGCCGTGATGGTCGGTGCTGTCGAGGTCGCCGTAACACTTTAGTTGTTTGATTTACTCTTTTCGTACACGAAAAGTTCCTTTTGAAAACAACAGCGCAGTTTTGATGAATTTGAAGTTTGACAAATGAACAACAGGAGGTGTTCACAACAAGTGATTGAGTACATTTTAGTAGGTCTGGGCGCCTTAATCGTTGGCGGCGGTGTTGCCGGTACGGTTGCATTCAAAGCCGGCGTTTCGCATAGACGAAAAACCGCGGAAGCGGCGATCGGTTCTGCAGAAACTGAGGCCGAGCGAATTTTAAAAGAGGCGAAAAACCAGGCAGAATCCAAGAAAAAAGAAACCTTGCTTGAGGCAAAAGATGAAATCCACCGTCTTCGAAACGAATCCGAGCGCGAATTAAAGGAGCGCCGTAATGAAGTCGTTCGTCAAGAACGCCGTTTACAACAAAAAGAAGAATCTCTCGATCATAAAATTGAGAATTATGAAGCAAAAGAAGAGGCAATTGCCAAAAAGCAACGCGAGATTGATTCTCGTATGCAGGATGTTGAAAATCTGAAAAGATGCCAGTTCGAAACGCTGGAACGTATTTCCGGCTTCACCGTCGAACAGGCAAAAGATCATTTGCTGAAGACTCTTTCCGAAGAGTTAACACACGAAAAAGCGCTGAAAATTAACGAATTTGAGGCGCAATATAAGGAAGAAGCCGATTTGCGAGCACGCAAACTGATTTCGCACGCCATTCAGCGTGTTGCCGCCGACCAAGTATCCGAAACTACGGTGTCGGTTGTTCCGTTGCCCAACGATGAAATGAAAGGCCGTATTATCGGTCGTGAGGGTCGCAATATTCGCACAATTGAAACTTTGACCGGTGTCGATCTTATTATCGATGATACACCGGAGGCTATCACCTTATCCGGCTTTGACCCTGTTCGCCGTGAAATTGCGCGTATTGCGTTGGAACGGTTGATTTCAGACGGCCGCATACACCCCGCTCGTATTGAGGAAATGATTGAAAAGGCTCGCCGCGAGGTTGAGGCGACCATCAAAGCAGAGGGCGAACGCGCTATTTTGGAAACGGGGTTGCACGGTATCCATCCTGAAATCATGAAATTACTCGGTCGTTTGCGTTACCGTACCAGCTATGGTCAAAATGTACTGAACCATTCCATGGAGGTTGCTTTCTTGTCGGGTATTATGGCAAGCGAGCTCGGCATTGATCCGGAAGTTGCCCGCCGTGCAGGTCTTTTACATGATATCGGCAAATCGGTTGACCACGAAATCGAAGGTTCTCATATTGAGATTGGTGTCGACATTGCTCGTAAATATAAGGAAAGCGATGCGGTTGTGCATGCTATTCAGGCGCACCACGGCGATGTGGAGGCAACTACCGTTGTTGCTTGTTTAGTACAGGCGGCGGATGCCATCTCGGCAGCTCGCCCCGGTGCTCGTCGCGAAAACCTGGAAAACTATATTAAGCGTTTGGAAAAGTTGGAGGAAGTTGCCAACGAATTCAACGGAGTTGAGCGTTCGTTCGCTATCCAAGCAGGGCGTGAAATTCGTATTATCGTTCGTCCCGATGTTGTTAGCGATGATAAAATGACATTGTTGGCGCGTGATATTGCGAAAAAGATTGAAGACTCGCTCGATTATCCCGGTCAGATCAAGGTGCATCTTATCCGAGAGAACCGCGCGGTTGATTTTGCAAAATAACAATAAACGGTGTCCTGCGAGGGACACCGTTTGTGCTATGAAGGAATATCATTATGAACATTTTATGTGTTGGTGATGTGGTGGGCTCTGCGGGTTGCACACATTTGGAACAGGTCTTACCCGCTGTAAAACGGACTTATGCCGTGGATGTGTGTATTGTTAACGGTGAAAATTCTGCTGACGGAAACGGTATCACAAAGGTTTCTGCCGAAAGACTGTTCGCATGCGGTGCTGATGCCATCACAACGGGAAACCATGTGTTTCGCCGTCCGGAAGTGTATGACCTTTTAGATGAAAAGATAGGCCTGTTACGCCCTGCCAATTATCCGTCAACGGCACCGGGGTGCGGGGCGTTTATTGTGGATAAAGGCCGCTATCGTGTTGCGGTTTTTAACTTAATGGGCCAAGTGTATATGGATTCTTTGGCTTGTCCGTTTGATACATTAGATGTTCTGCTAACCGATCCGGATTTGCCCGTTTGCCGTATTGTAGATTTTCATGCAGAAGCAACGGCGGAAAAGAAGGCGCTCGGCTTTTATGCAGACGGCCGTGTTTCCGCTGTTTTGGGAACACACACTCATGTGCAAACGGCGGATGAGCAAATCTTAGAAAACGGCACGGCGTTCATTTCCGATATCGGCATGACCGGACCGATTCGTTCCGTGCTCGGAATTCGACCGGAACTGGCAATTACCAAAATGCACGATAAAATGCCGGTTCGTTTTGCTGTTGCAGATGGTGAATGCTCGATGAATGCGGTACTGTTGTCAGTCGATAATAAAACCGGAAAAACAACACAAATTACGCGTTTAGATATTCGCTGACATCTTGCTTCCGGCCGTCACAAAGTGGTATACTATGTATGTTCCTTGCGCTTTGCGGCAACAATAGTTGTCGGAGGCGAAACAAATATGTGTGAACAAAACCATCACTCGCCATCGGTACAGACGGCATCCGATCTCCAACAAGTTCTGAAAGATGTGGTTGAAAACGGATCAGTCACCACCAATAACGGCGAATTTGTTATTCATTGTTTAACTATCATTGGGCAAATTGAGGGACATTATGCGTTGTCTGGGGACAATAAAACCACGAAATATGAGCATGTGTTACCGCAACTGGTTGCCATCGAGGAAAGTCGGGATATTCAGGGACTGCTTATTTTATTAAATACAGTCGGCGGAGATATTGAAGCAGGATTGGCGTTGGCGGAATTGATTGCCGGCATGACCAAACCGACAGTCTCCTTAGTCCTCGGCGGCGGCCATTCCATCGGCGTCCCGTTAGCGGTATCGGCAAAACGCTCGTTTATTGCGCCGTCCGCCACGATGACAATTCATCCGGTGCGTGTTAACGGCTTGGTTTTAGGTGTACCGCAGGCATTTGCACATTTTCAGCGCATGCAAGAACGCATTATTCACTTTGTTACGGACCATTCTCATATTGAACATGATCGCTTTGCTAAACTGTGTATGAAAACGGATGAAATGGCGACCGATATGGGAACGGTTTTAGACGGTAACGAAGCGGTATCGGTAGGTTTGATCGATGAAATTGGTTCGCTTTCCGATGCGCTTCATGCGTTGCACCAGATGATAGAAAACAGCCGGTAACGGCTGTTACATACAAATCCAAAGAGGAGGGTCATTCGTGGCTCAAAAACGCAAGACTTCAAAAAAAACAACCGCCACACAGCAAAAGAAGCACACCACTTCGCAGCGTAAACGGCAAACATCCGAAAGCGCTCGTAACCAAACAGCGGCGGTACTGCTGTTTGCCGGTGCGATCCTATTGTTGTGCATCACCTTAATTGAGGGTGCCAGTCTGTGGGGATGGTTACATAATTTAGTACTTGGCTTGTTTGGCGTTTGTGCATATTTGTTACCTTTCTTGATCGGCTATGTGGCTGTCATGTGTGCGTTAGAGCGAAACTACGGCAGCGTGAGAGGAAAGGTATGGCAGGCACTTGTATTGATCGTTGTTCTGGGCAGTACCATTCAACTGTTCCGAATGGATGTATCAAATATCGGTTATGTGGATACCATCTTGGACGCGTGGGCAGCGGGAAAAGAGAACCGCGGCGGCGGCGTAATGGGTGCTGTAATTGGATATGCCATGGAATATTTGTTTACGGATGTTGGCTCCAAAATCATCATGATTTTGGGTACTTGCGTCTTTTTAATGTTGGTAACGGGTACGCCCATTTTCACGCTGTTCCGTGCGCTGTGGCAACCGGTTAAATCCACCAAAGAGACCTTGGAAAATGCCATGGAAGCCGCTATGGAAAACAGCGAACAAAATCGTAAAGAAGCAAGTATTGATGTCGAGTTGGGCGGCGGTTATCCCGATGAGGATATAAAGGAACCGGTAATTCTGGCAAAGCCTGCGACGAAACACTCCGATAAGGGTGCAACTTTAAAAAAGATTTCAGAAGAACTGTATGAGGGCACCTCTGAAAAAGAAGAAGTACTGTCTGCCGAAACGGAGGAGACTTCACTGCCAGAGAAACCTGATGAGAAAAAGCCGGATGAGGAAGATACATATTGTTATCCGCCGTTATCTCTGCTTAACGAATCGAAATCCATGGATGAATCGGCTGCCGCAAGAGAACAGACGGCGACGGCAGAACTTCTCATTCAGACATTAAATGAGTTCGGCGTTAGTGCCAAAGTTGTTGATATCTCGTATGGTCCCACGGTTACACGCTATGAATTACAACCCAGCGCCGGTGTGAAGATCAGTCGTATTACGGGGCTTGCCGATGATATTGCCTTGCGACTTGCCACTACGGGCGTTCGTATTGAAGCGCCGATTCCCAATAAAGCGGCAATCGGTATTGAGGTCCCGAACAAGGTCAGCGGTTCTGTTTGTTTGCGCGATTTAATTGGTTCTAAAGATTTCGAAAATGCGAGCAGTAAGCTTACGGTGGCACTCGGTAAAGATATCGGTGGACAGATTGTATTAGCGGATCTCGCTAAAATGCCTCACTTGTTGATTGCGGGTACTACCGGTTCCGGTAAGTCGGTATGTACCAATTCCATGATTCAGAGTGTCTTGTTCCGTGCTCGTCCGGAAGAAGTTCGACTGCTGTTGATCGACCCCAAACAGGTCGAATTCGGCGTGTATAACGGTATTCCGCATTTGCTGGTTCCTGTCGTTACCGATCCGCGAAAAGCATCGGGTGCGTTAGGATGGGCTGTTAATGAAATGCTTCGTCGCTATAAGTTGTTTGCTGAAAACAGTGTACGCGATTTGACAGCTTATAACGAAGCGGCGAAGAACAGCGATACGCTCGAAGTGTTGCCGCAAATTCTGATTATTATCGACGAGCTTGCCGATTTGATGATGGTTGCCGCCAACGAAGTGGAAAGCAATATTTGCCGTTTGGCACAGATGGCGCGTGCGGCAGGTATGCATTTGGTTATCGCTACCCAGCGTCCTTCCGTTGATGTCATCACCGGTCTGATTAAAGCGAATATCCCGTCGCGTTTGGCGTTGACGGTTGCTTCCGCCGTAGACTCCCGTACGATTTTGGATACGGGCGGTGCTGAGAAATTACTCGGCAAAGGTGATATGCTGTTCATGCCGGTCGGCTTTGCAAAACCGATGCGTGTGCAAGGCTGCTTCGTGGGCAACCGTGAGGTGGAATCGGTGGTAGATTTCCTCAAATCCACCGAGGCTCAGCAATATGACGAAACCGTTATTGAAGAAATTAACCGTCAGGCAGAAGCAGCTGAAAAGACTTCGAAATCCTCTGGTGATTCAGAAGACGGTCCCGCCGGCGGCGGTGACGAAATGCTTCCTCAGGCAATTGAAGTGGTGGTGGAAGCCGGCATGGCGTCCACATCCTTGCTTCAACGCCGTCTGCGGTTGGGCTATGCGCGCGCAGGTCGCATTATTGACGAAATGGAACAACGCGGCATAGTCGGTCCTCATGAAGGGAGCAAACCGCGTCAAGTGTTGATTACTCGCCAACAATGGTTGGAAATGAACATGAATCGTCCGGATGACATAGACGAGGAATAAACGATGACGAAACGAAAACGGGGGAGTACCGCTACGCGTTATCGTAATCGCATCACAGTATGCAGTATTGTGTCAGCGGTAATCGTGTTATGCGTTCTCATTACCGTCAATGGTTCCCTGAAACTTCCTTTTTTGCCGACATGGGATGATTTGTATAGTCGCTTTGGACTACATACCGGCACACCACCCGAAGGGCAAATGCGAGTCACGGTACTGGATGTCGGAAACGCTGATTGTATTTTGTTGCAGAGCGGCGGACAAACTGCTTTGATTGACGCCGGCGAAAATGATGACGAACAGACCGTTCTGACGGCGCTGAAAAGTGCCGGTGTCGAACGAATTGATTATGTGATTGCTACCCATGCAGACGCGGACCACATCGGCAGTATGGATGCCGTTATTCGCAATTTTGAAATCGGCGCGTTTCTGATGTCATTCATGCCGGAAGGACATACACCGACTACACGCACCTATGAGTCTATGTTAGAGGCCATGCTGGACCGTAATGTGACACCGATTGATGCGGAACATGGGGCAACCTACGCATTCGGCGAGTCCACCATAACTATTTTAAGCGGGCTTAGCGACTATCAAGAGACAAATGACCAATCGGTCGTTTGTATGGTGTCACATGGTGAAATGGATTTTCTGTTTATGGGTGATGCCGGCAAAGAGGTCGAACGCGAAATCATGGAAGCGGTTCCATCCTTGGATGTTGAAGTTTTGAAGGTTGGTCACCACGGTAGTCGCTCGTCAAGTGATGGCACTTTCATCCGTCGTATTTCTCCGGATATTGCTCTTATCACTTGTGGATATAACAATACCTATCGACACCCTCATTCCGAAACGATAGAAGTTCTGGAGCGAAATGATATCACCATTTTCCGAAATGATTTACACGGTAAGATTGTCTTAACCAGCGATGGTAAAACAGTAACGGTTTCGACTGAAAAGAAATGAGAGGTGTCGCGGTTTGCGGTATGCCATTGACCGTTTTGAAGAACAAAAAGCCATATTGCAAGATGCCAACGGCAACTCAAAGATTGTTGATAAAGCTGTGTTACCGCCTGATGTGATACAAGGGGATGTCGTAGTTTTGTGTAACGGTTTGTATCAACACGATTACGAAGAAACCGCAAAACGGCGTAATCAAATTTACCGTCTCGAACAAATACTAAGAAGTAAAAGAAAGGACACATCAGTATGAAAAAGTTATTGGCAATTTTAGCAGGTGCGGCAGCCGTAACAGCGGCGGCGGTGTATTTAAGGGATAAACAAAAACAAAAAACGGTCCTATTTTCTCAGGAGTTTGACGAAGAACCCGTTGAAACCGAAGAGGAACAGGCGACAGAAGAGAAAAATGAAAAATGAAGCATTTTCCCGAACCGAGCAATTACTCGGTTCGGTTGCGATGCAACGGTTATCAGAGGCGCGCGTTGCGGTATTTGGTATTGGCGGTGTCGGTGGCTATGTTGCAGAAGCATTAGCGCGTTGCGGTGTCGGAGCGTTGGATTTATTTGATAACGATATGGTGAGTGAGAGCAATCTTAACCGACAAATCATTGCCCTTCGCAGTACACTGGGACAGTATAAAGTTGATGTAATGAAAGCGCGTATTGGCGACATTTCACCCGATACGCATGTTAAAGCCCACCGTTGCTTTTATATGCCCGATAATGCCGATTTTTACCCGTTTGACGGTTATGACTATGTTGTGGATGCCGTAGATACCGTGACAGCGAAATTAACGATTATAGAGCGCGCGCAAGCGGCAGACGTCCCTGTTATCAGTTGTATGGGTACCGGCAATAAACTGGATCCCTCGCAACTGAAACTCGCCGATATTTCAAAGACATCCGTTTGCCCGCTTGCCCGTGTCATGCGTCGGGAATTACGCACACGCGGTATTTCACATGTGCAGGTTGTTTATTCAACCGAGCAGCCTACGGCGGCTGTTGAAGGGCAACGAACCCCCGCCAGCATTGCCTTTGTTCCCGCTGCAGCGGGCTTGATGCTTGCCGGTGAAGTTGTACGCCGATTGACTCAAACAGAAAAGGGCTGAATGCGTAAAGCATTCAGCCCTTATTGTGTTTAACAACCGCAGTGGTCGTCACCTTTCGGCGGGAAGAATTCATCCACGGGGAAACACATTTTTTTGAACATATCACAGGGGTTTTCCGTGTTCGGGCAGCACTCTTTTGCCGGTATGCAGAAATCATATACGGGTACTAACATTTGAACATTTCGAATCAATTGAACGATCGTGAAAATCCCCAGTGTTACCAGTACGACCTTTTCCGTATCACAGTCTACAAAACAGCCGCCAAACTGTTCACAGATGTTTGCGGGAATGCAGGATGTACAGCAATCGCATTTAAATGAGCAGTTGCATTTTTCCACCAAGCGTGCCGAGAGGACAACTGGCTCTGCTACCTGTACCGTACAGCGCGGCATATTACGGGTGGGCATTTCCTGATGGTCGCGGTGATCCGGGCAGAATTCGCTGGTAAACACCTTGACATTTCCCTCGCTGCCAAAGAGAATGACCTTTTTTTGGAATACGGCGACACCGTCAATCAAGCAGCAACCGGTCCCATGTCCGGCATAAACCTCGATGGTGATCTTGAAAAAGAAGGTAAGATCACACGAATAATAGCCGCGATTAAACGGAAGAGCTTCCACATCAATGTAAGTGGAAATCACTTCGGCTTTTTTGACTCGAATGCTGACGGCATGGTCAATCACCATTTGATCACGCTCGGTAAAGAATACGCGCAGGTCTTCCAGGCAATCCTTATCCGAACACGAATCGTAGACTCGTCCGGCATCCACACAGACTGCTTCTTTACATCCGATATTTTGCATGTATTTGTTGTTATCAGCCATAAAAAATCCTCCTATGTCTATGATGATAGGGGATGCCATTGATAAAATGGTAACCCTTCATTGCCATCATATGACATGGGAGGTTTTGTGTGCTAGGCTTTTTTATCTTCGCTCATTTCCGTCAACCCCAATGCCTGATCCACCAACGCCTGTAATTCCGGGTGACGGCGATATGCATCAATGAGAAGCAACTCGCGATCGGTGAAAACAGGGTCATTACTGAGCGAGAGGGGCGTGGTATCACGCAGTACTTTAGGCGATGACTCACGCTTTCCCAACTCCTGTAACGGATCGGGCGTATTATACCCTAATAAATAGTCTAACGAAACATCGAAATATTCTGCAATCCGCTTAGCAATTTCTATGCCGGGTTTCACATCAATTCCCTTTTTATAACTTGTGTTCCAATGGGATACCAGGGCCTTGCTAAACCCAATTTCTTCACTTGCTTTTGATGGCGAGATCCTTTTGTGCGCGCAAAGTATTTTATAGCGTTCAAAAAACATTGGCTTGCCCTCCAAATTTTTTAAAAAAGCACTTGACTGGTTCAAAATATTGTACTATAATACAAGAAAAGAACAAATAAATGAACTTTTTACCTAAAATTAGGTCTGTATAATCATTTTATCACGAAACAGCAAAGGATTCAACTATCATTTTGGAGGTTTTCTATGTTTCGATACCTACCGATTGAAGAACAAATTACAACACCCGAACTGGGCACTTATCACACCTACGGGATATGCGTCAAGGACGAAGCGGGGAACACGGTAACGGTTCTGTCAGATATCTCTTGCGATAAACAAATGGTAACCGATCTGGCAGCGCGTTGTACACGCGGTGAATTAGTCCCTGAGCAGTTGATAGATGTTGTGCTAAATAGTATATAAAACGCCGTGTGCTTGTCATGAAGCAAGCGCACGGCGTTTTTTGTTTTACAGCTTTGTTAATTTAGCAAAGGCAGCCATGACCTTTTTTTGTCCGACCTTATCAAACAGAATGGTTAATAAAGTATCATTTCCCATCGCTTGCACAGCCTGAATCACACCAATACCAAAAGCTTTGTGGCTGACTGTATCACCGGTTTTAAAGGTTTCTGCCATCTTATTGGATGGGGCAGAAATGCCCACACCTAACGGGTGACTACGCACGGGGGTGGTTGATGAAGCGGGGACAGGCGTGCGTGACATTGACGGTATATGGAAAGAAGTGTATGATTGCGAACGATAGGAAGATACAGTCTCATGTTGTTTGAGCACTTCTTTTGGAATATCCTGCAAAAAACGGGACGGGCGGTTACGCATGGTGGAACCGTATAACAAACGGCTGAATGCACGGGAAATAATGAGTTCCTGTTTAGCACGCGTTATGGCGACATAACACAAGCGGCGATCTTCTTCGATTTCTTCCGGTATAAACATGGTTTGTATACCCGGGAAAATACCGTCCTCAAAGCCCGGCAAAAACACAACAGGGAACTCCAAGCCTTTGGCGGCATGCATGGTCATCAACACCATGGCATCCGCATCGGCATCGTAGTTATCAATATCGGTCATCAACGCATTTTCTTCCAAAAAGCCGGATAATGTCGGCTCAGTATCTTCACAAGCTTTTTCATAAGATTGCAGGGAAGAGGCTAACTCGTTCAAATTATCCACGCGTTCTGCTTCTGCTTCGCCTGCGGCTTGCCACATGGCTAAGTAGCCCGACTGTTCCAACACATTACGATACAGTTCATGAAGTGGAATTTCGTTGCTTTCGGCTTCATCACGCAGTTTATCCATCATGTGAATAAAGGGTAGGATCTTGTTGGCGGCACGGCTGAGATCGGCATAGGTGTCGGCTGATGCCAAGACCTCATATAACGAAATACCTTGTTGATCGGCGATGAGCGACGCTTTATCTATGGTGGTATCACCGATGCCGCGTTTCGGCTCGTTAATAATTCGTTTCAAACTGACTCGATCATGGGGATTGTTAATCACTCGAAGATAGGCAATCATATCGCGGACTTCTTTTGTATCATTAAAACGGTGACCGCCGATGATGCGATAGGGGATGCCGCTCTTAACCAAAGCGCGCTCAATGGCGTTGCTTTGTGCGTTAGCACGGTATAACACCGCCATATCGCGGTAATGATACGCACCGGTTGCTACCTTGTCAAAAACCTGTTGCGCAATAAATCTGCCTTCCTCATCCTCGTTTTCCAAAGTGTGTAATGTTAAAAATTCTCCTTTTCCGTTTTGAGTCCAGAGCGTTTTGCCTTTGCGATTGATGTTTTTGGCAATGACGGCATTTGCCGCATCCAATATGTTTTGGGTTGAACGATAGTTTTGTTCCAAACGGATAACGGTACAGCGGGGAAACTGATCCTCAAATTCCAAAATATTTTCGACAGTTGCACCGCGGAATTTATAAATGCTTTGGTCATCATCACCAACAACACAAAGATTTTGACTTTTTTGTGCCAATAAACTGACCAAACGGTATTGCGCATGGTTGGTATCTTGATACTCGTCTATCATGATGTACTGATAGCGATTTTGATATTTTACCAAAACACTTTCATTCGTTTCAAACAGTTCTACGGTTTTGTAAAGCAGATCATCAAAATCCATGGCATCGGCTTCGCGCAACCGTCGTTGATACAACGAATAACACTCAGCTACTTTCTTCAAGCGAGAATCACTACCGACTGACACAGCAAACTCGTCGGGTGAAATCAACGCATCCTTTGCGTGGCTAATCTCGTTTAATATCTGCTTGTGTCCGATAACGCGTTCTTCAATGTTCAAGGTTTTCATGCATTCTTTCATGAGCCGGCGGCTGTCATCGGTATCGTAAATGGTAAAATGCGAGGAATACCCGAGTGATTCGCCGTCTGTTCTGAGAATGCGTGCGCAAAAGGAGTGGAAAGTCCCTGCCATAACTTCGTCGCCCACATTGCCAAGCATACGGGATAACCGCTCTTTGAGTTCTCCTGCGGCTTTGTTAGTAAATGTGATGGCAAGGATCTGCCACGCGGGACAAGGATCGACCGCGCACAGACGGATGATTCGCTCATTAATGGGTTCGACACCATCTGCACAACGGCACAGCGCTTCTTCGTCATCAGAATTTAATTGAGGGATATATTGACTTTCATACGCTTTGCCGTAACGCACCATGTTGGCAATGCGGTTTACCAAAACGGTGGTTTTCCCACTTCCGGCGCCGGCAAGAATCAACAACGGTCCTTCCGTGTGAAAAACAGCTTGGCGTTGCGGTGCATTCATACGGAAAAAATCGCGTTCTAAAATACGGCGACGCAGAGAAAGAAAAGCTTGAGAATCCATTGTTATCTTCCTTTTTGATAAGTAAAGGCGGGGAAGGAATTCCCCGCCCATGTGGGTTTAACCGAACAGTGTCAGCAATACGCCTGCGGCAACAGCCGAACCGATAACCCCTGCCACATTTGGACCCATTGCATGCATGAGCAGGAAATTGCTCGGATTTTCACTTTGTCCAACCTTTTGTGCAACGCGCGCGGCCATCGGCACAGCGGAAACGCCGGCGGAGCCGATCAGAGGATTAACTTTTCCTCCTGTAAACGCGTACATTAGTTTACCAAACAAGACACCGCCTGCCGTGCCCATGCAGAAAGCAATTAAGCCAAGGCAGATGATTAGCAAGGTTTTTGGTTGCAAGAATGTGTGAGCATTTGCCGTCGCACCGACAGTCACACCAAGTACGATGGTAACGATGTTCATTAATTCGTTATGCGCGGTTTTGGTTAAACGCTCCACCACACCGCTTTCCCGGAACAGGTTGCCGAGCATTAACATACCGATCAGCGGCGCGGCACTGGGCAATAATAACACGCAAATAATCGTGACAAAGATGGGGAAGAGGATTTTTTCCGTTTTGGAAACGGTGCGCAACTGCGTCATCACAACAGAACGCTCTTTTTTCGTTGTAAGCGCTTTCATAATGGGCGGTTGAATGATGGGAACAAGCGCCATGTACGAATATGCCGCTACGGCGATCGCGCCAAGTAAATGCGGCGCTAATTTTGAAGTTAAGAAGATAGCAGTCGGCCCGTCTGCACCGCCGATAATAGCGATAGAAGCCGCTTCCTGTGCAGTAAACAGAATGTTGAAATCCTCTGCAAAGGGCAGGAGTCCAAGCAAACGTGCACCAAGGAAAGTGATAAATATGCCAAGTTGAGCGGCCGCACCGAGTAAAAAGCTTTTGGGATTGGAAAGGAGCGGTCCGAAATCGGTCATACAACCAATACCAAGAAAAATAAGCGGCGGATAAATACCAAATTTAACACCTTGGTACAAATACCACAAAAGTCCGCCTTGCTCAAAATGATCCCAACACAAAATCAATGCTTGAGCTGTTCCGTTTTCGTCGCGTTCTACCTTGTAGATAGTGCCGTTTTCTAAAACTAAGACTTCCGAACCGTTTTCCAAAGTGCGGATATACGGCTCGTACTTTTCGTCTAAAGAAGCGTAGGAAATAGAAACGGGGTAGTTCTGCTCGTATGTACCATCCATGTAAGCGAGCGTTTCTTCATTGGTAAACGGAACCAAGGAGTTTCTCTGGGGATCCATAACACCGCCAAGCGGGAGATTGACCAACAACATACCGAAAGCAATAGGGAGAAGTAACAACGGCTCGTATTGTTTCTTAATAGCAAGAAACATTAAAACACAGGCGATGCCGATCATAATCAGGTTTTTCCAACCACCATTTTCAAAATTGAACAGGCGGGCAAATCCTGATTCATTCCATATCTGAATAAACGCGTCAAAAAAACTCATTTCGGATTCCCCTCCTTAAAAAGGTTGGGTATTGTCGGCAATACCGGCAGCAGCCCAGACAGGACGGATGTTAGGATGTGCGGAACGGATACGGCGAACGGCGTACTGAGTACCACCTTCAGACATAGCGGAAACTGCGGCGGCAATTACAGCAACGACTTCGTCGGGTATCCCGTCTTCAACAAGGGGCGCCTTAGCAGATGTTTGCACAGCAGGGGTAACAATTTGAGATGTCGCAATCGAGGTGTTATCCTCCTTGCCTTGTGCGACTACGCCGAATACCCAAAAGATAATGGTCAGCAACAACAAAGCGGCAAACACCACACAAAAACCGATCAGTACCGTCATACCGGCCTCGGAAAGCAGGGCGGAGGTGTCAAGTGCCGCAGTCAAAAAATAGTTCATACAACTACCTCATTTCTTCTGGGTGCAAGATATATTTAAACAAGCTAACCCATTTTAAACTATTCTAAGTATAACTCAAAATAGTTTAAAATGCAACGATTTTACCGTAAAAAGCAAAGAAAATCGGCCAATAAACTTGAAGTTATTGTAAGATTGCTGTATACTGATGATCAAAGAGGTGAACCCTATGAAATATATTGTTTTATTGTGCGACGGTATGGCAGATCGTCCATTGAAAGAATTCCGAGGGAAAACGCCGATGCAGGTAGCTCATAAACCGAATATGGATGCTTTGGCTGCTGTTTCGGAAGTGGGAATGGTGAAAACTGTTCCCGACGGTATGGCACCCGGTAGCGATGTGGCAAATTTGTCGGTACTTGGTTACCGTCCAAAAGACTGCTATACCGGTCGTTCGCCGTTGGAGGCCGCCAATATCGGCATTGAACTGAGTGATGACGATGTTGCGTTTCGGTGTAATTTAGTAACCCTATCCGACGAAACGGTATACGAAAATAAAACGATGGTTGATTACTGCGCCGGTGACATTCATACGAATGAGGCAGATGCTATTGTCCAAACGGTTCAGCAAGCATTTGGCGGCGGTGAATTTGATTTTTATACCGGAACGGCGTATCGCCATTGTTTGGTATGGCACGGTGGTAAGACAAAACTGGACATACTGACACCTCCGCACGATATCACCGGCAGAATAATCGGTGAGTATCTTCCCATGCAGACCGAAGCAAAACCGTTGTATGACATGATGAGACAAAGCACGGAGTTACTTCGTGATCATCCCGTCAATGTCAGCCGCCGCGCAAAGGGACAGAACCCTGCAAATGCGATCTGGTTATGGGGATACGGTAAACGGCCTCAACTTGAGAAGTTTGAAGAACGTTTTGGGGTAAAAGGTGCGATGGTTTCGGCTGTGGATCTTCTAAAAGGCATTGCACGCTTATCTGAAATGCAGGTTTGTGAGGTTGAGGGCGCTACCGGTTATTTGGACACCAACTTTAAAGGCAAAATGGAAGCAGCGTTGGACGCGTTAGAAACTAACGATCTTGTATATATCCATGTGGAAGCACCCGATGAGTGTGGACATCGCGGAGAACCGCAAAACAAAGTGAAAGCTATTGAGGAGATAGATTCTCAAATTTTAGCGCCTATTCTCGAGAAAATCAAAAAGATAGATGATGTATCTATTTTGATTTTACCCGATCATCCCACACCTCTATCTATTCGCACACATTCCTCTGAACCCGTACCGTATTTGCTCTATCGCAGTAATATCACACTCGACAGCGGTGTTTCTTGCTTTACGGAAGAGACGGCTGCTTCAACCGGTATCGTGGTTTCGGAAGGTTCCGATATGATGTGCAAATTGTTGCAAGCTTAAAAAGCAAACAAACAAAAGCGTCGGTACGAAATGTCGTACCGACGCTTTTTTAATGCGCTCTTATTTAAATTTTTTACGAGCCACATACGTGGTGTGCAAGCAATGATGAGCTTTGTGTCCGCCGATGCCGTCATCGAAGAATTCTTCGTAGAGCTTCTTGATAACCGGTGATTCATGCGATTTACGAAGCATCATTGCTTCATCCTGATCGTACAGGGCTTTGGCACGTAACGCTTTCAGATCAGTGAAGTTGCGAACGGATGCGGGCTGGATAGGTTGACCACCGCCGTTAACACAACCGCCGGGGCAGCACATAATCTCAACAAAGTGCCACGGAGCAGTACCGCTCTTGATCTGATCCATAATATAGTTTGCGTTTGCAATACCGCTGGCAACCGCAACTTTGACTTCCATACCGGCAATATTGTAGGTAGCTTCTTTCAAGCCGTCTGTACCGCGTACTTCGTGGAACTCAACCTCTTTGTTATCTTTCTCAGTCAACCAGTCGTTTGCGGTACGCAGCGCCGCTTCCATAACACCGCCGGTTGCACCAAAGATAACGGCAGCACCGGTATCGTCACCGAGAGGTGCGTCAAATTCTTCGTCAGGCAGGAGATCAAACTTGATGCCCGCACGGTCAATCATACGAGCCAGCTCGCGAGTGGTGATAACATAATCGATGTCAGCCACACCGGCAGCATTCTCATCGTCACGGCCACACTCGAATTTCTTTGCCGTACAAGGCATAACGGATACATTAACAATATCCTTAGGATCAATACCCATCTTTTGCGCGTAATAGGTTTTGATAACGGCACCGCACATCTGTTGGGGCGATTTGCAGGAGGACAAGTGATCCAGCTGATCCGGATAATAATATTCTGCAAATTTAACCCAACCGGGCGAGCAGGAAGTGATCATCGGCAGAACGCCTTTGTTTTGCACACGCTGTACAAACTCATTTGCTTCCTCAACGATGGTCAAGTCGGCGGCAAAGTCGGTGTCAAACACCTTGTCAAAGCCAAGACGGCGCAGCGCCGCAACCATTTTACCTTCCACATTGGTGCCAATCGGCATACCGAAAGCTTCGCCCAAGGTAGCACGGATAGAGGGGGCGGTGGAAACGACCACATGTTTAGTGGGATCTGCCAACGCTTCCCAAACGGGAGTGGTGCTGTCAGTATCCACAAGAGCACCGGTGGGGCAGACGGCAACACACTGACCGCAGGATACGCAAGGTACATCGCCGAGCGGTTTGTCAAACGCACAGGCAATGTGGGTATCAATACCACGATCATTCGCACCGATAACCGACACATATTGTTGGCGGCAGACGGCAACGCAACGGCGGCAAAGAATACATTTGTTGTTATCACGCACCAAATGAGCGGTAGAGTGGTCCAATTCGTAGACAGGACGATCACCGTCATACTTGCCGCTGTCCTCAACGCCGTAATCCTTACACATTTTCTGCAATTCACAGTTGGTGGAACGCTCACAGGATAAACATTTTTTCTCGTGCGTAGAAAGAATCAGCTCTAAAGTAGTCTTGCGAGCTTTTTGAACGCGAGCCGTGTTGGTCTGGATTTCCATACCCTCAGCGACCGGATACACACAAGCAGTAACCAGACCGCGAGCACCGGTAGCCTCGACTACGCAAATACGGCAGGCGCCGATTTCGTTAATGTCTTTCAAATAGCACAGCGTGGGGATTTCCACACCGGCTTGACGGGCGGCCTCCAGAATGGTGGAACCCTTGGGAACGCTAACGGCAATGCCGTTTACTTTTACATTTACCATTTCCATGTCAGGCACACTCCTTCCTTAATTTTTGCTGATAGCCTTGAACTTACAGTTGCCGATGCAAACACCGCACTTGATACACTTATCGGCATCAATGGTGTAGGAGGGCAGCTTGTGTCCGGGGGCAACATAATCCGTCTTGGTGATGGCACTGACAGGGCAGTTGCGCGCACACAGTCCGCAGCCGATACACTTATCCTGATCAATGACAAAGGATAAGAGGTCCTTACAAACACCGGCGGGACATTTTTTGTCTACCACATGGGCAATATATTCATCACGGAAGAAACGGAGCGTAGAGAGAACAGGGTTGGGCGCGGTTTGACCTAAGCCGCAAAGCGAGTTCTCTTTGATGTAGTAGCAGAGTGCTTCAAGGTCATCAATATCCTCAAGCGTACCTTTGCCGCTGGTGATTTTATCGAGCTTTTCAAGCAACCGTTTGGTACCGACACGGCAGGGGGTGCACTTACCGCAGGATTCGTCAACGGTAAATTCAAGGAAGAATTTCGCCATATCCACCATACAGGTGTCTTCATCCATAACGATCAAACCGCCGGATCCCATCATACACCCAATCGCGATTAGGTTGTCGTAGTCAACGGGTGTGACGATCAAAGACGCGGGAATGCAACCGCCGGACGGGCCACCGGTTTGAGCCGCTTTGAAGGTTTTGCCGTTCGGGATACCGCCGCCGATCTCTTCGACGATCTCGCGCAAAGTTGTACCCATCGGGATTTCAACAAGACCGGTATGTTTAATCTTACCGCCGAGAGCAAACACCTTGGTACCTTTAGATTTCTCGGTACCCATGGAAGCGAACCAATCCGCGCCCTTTAAAATGATCTGGGGGATGTTCGCAAAGGTTTCCACATTATTTTCAACGGTGGGACAACCGTACAAACCTTTAACAGCCGGATAGGGAGGACGCGGACGGGGTTCGCCGCGGTTACCTTCGATGGAGGTCATCAGAGCTGTTTCTTCGCCGCACACGAACGCGCCGGCGCCCAAACGGATCTCCATATCGAAATCAAAGCCGGAGCCGAAGATATCCTTACCTAACAAGCCGGCTTCGCGTGCGTCATCGATGGCGATCTGCAGACGACGGACAGCAATCGGATATTCGGCACGAACATACACATAACCCATGGTAGCACCGATAGCATAACCGGCAATCGCCATAGCTTCTATCAAGCAATGCGGGTCACCTTCCAAAACGGAACGGTCCATAAAAGCACCGGGGTCGCCTTCGTCAGCGTTACACACGACATATTTCTGCGGTGCTTGGTTGGGAGCTGTAAGCGCCCATTTACGCCCAGTGGGGAATCCACCGCCACCACGGCCGCGCAAGCCGGAGTCTGTTACGATCTGAATGACCTGTTCGGGGGTATACTCGGTCAAGCACTTACCGAGTGCCTGATAACCGTCATTGGCGATATATTCGTCCAAAGACTCGGGGTTGATAACACCGCAATTGCGAAGTGCCACACGAACCTGCTTTTTGTAAAAATCGGTTTCGTTAAGCGCTTTGATTCCGCCGTCATCTTCAACGGTCTCATCGTACAACAAGCGAGTTACGATACGACCTTTGAGCAAATGCTCGGATACGATTTCCGGTATGTCATCCACTTTCACACGAGAGTAGAAGCAGCCTTCCGGATACACAATCATAATCGGACCGAGTGCACACAAACCGAAACAACCGGTACGGACGACCTTGATTTCTTCTGTTAAATCGTTAGCAGCGATTTCTTTCTCCAGAGCCTCGATAATTTCTTGGCTATGAGAGGAGGTACAACCGGTACCGCCGCAAACCAACACATGAGAACGATACATTCTTTTCCCTCCTGACTTATTTCAACAATTTGTCGATGGTGTACTCCGCAACCGGATTCCCATTGACAATGTGATCGGTCACAACACGCACCGCTTTTTCGGGGCTCATCTGACCGTAAGTAACTTTTTCTTTTCCGGGCGCAATCACTTCGACGATAGGCTCAAATTGGCACATGCCGATGCAACCGGTTTGTACAACGGATACATTTTGCACATTTCGTTTTGCAATTTCCTCTACGAAAGCGTTGAGCACCGGACGGGCACCGGCGGCGATACCGCAAGTTGCCATACCGACGACAATACGAATGCCCTCATGAGAACCTTCACGCATCGCGATCTTTTCACGGGCCTTTTCCCGTATAGCTTGCAATTCAGCGATAGATTTCATAACAAAACCTCCTATTTACTACTCAAAATACTTTACGCTTGACTGTTCAAAGGAAGCAATCCTTCCTTCATATTCCCGTTAATCCATTCCATAACATCCGGCTCTGATAAAGGAACATCGTCCAGTACCTCACGCAGAATACGCGTGTCCAGCTCAAACGACTGTCCGTCCACATTGTGTCGATATACAAAATCCAAGTGTGGATTCATACGAATCAAAGCGGAGACCGTCCCCACCATATCCCCGAGAGGCATACGGTCAATGTGTGTCAAACCAAAAGTAGCCGTAACCGTCGTACCTTCGCCGACAATCGACCGAATAACAAGTTCACCGCCGGCCATTTCGGCAGCCATACGGAACAAAGGGATACCCATACCGACTTTGCGTGTTGTGCGAGTGGTATAGAACGGATCACGCACGCGTGCCAATTGTTCAGGCGTCATGCCTCGACCGTTATCCGTTATTACGAGAGATAAACGGTCATTTTTGGTGTCTTCGCATACTGACAGTTCGATCAGCGTAGCACCGGCTGAAATGGAATTTTGAGCGATATCCAGAACATTCAGCGATAGTTCACGCATAACTTATTTGCCGTACTTTTCCAGAATACCCGGTACATCGTCTGCCGTCAGGTTACCATACACATCACTGTTGACAGTAAGAACGGGTGCCAGACCGCAAGCACCGATGCAACGGCAAGCAGACAAGGAATATTTTCCGTCGGCTGTGCATTCATCGGCATCGATTCCAAGCAGTTCCTTGAGTTTGTCAAATACATCGCCGGCGCCTTTAACATAGCAGGCAGTACCGAGACAAACCGAGATATCGTACTCGCCCTTGGGGGAGAGTGCGAACTGTGCGTAGAAAGTGGCGACACCGTACACCTTTTCCAACGGCACATTCATACCCTCGGCGATCATTTCCTGAACCTCTACCGGCAGATATCCGTAAATCCCCTGTGCTTCCTGCATAACGCCCATCAGACGGCTGGGATCGTGCTTATTTGCATCGATGACTTTTTGCAGAGCAGCAGCTTGTTCCGGAGTACCCTTGAAAGGAAGTTTGCTGATTTTCTTTTGCATTTGCCTTTTCCTCCTCGAAAGTTTTCATACCTGTCCACCATTATATATGATAAATTAGGATTTTGCAATGGTTATCTGAGAGTTTGTTAGAAAATTATCAAACTTTTTTGCAAAAAAATATAAAACCGCGAATTATTTGACAATAACGGTAAAAATCACTATAATTTCACTGGTTGAGAGAGGTGAGAACACATGAAAGATCCCTATATGATAACGCGTCGATCGTGTTATCTCGGCGTTATGATACAGTCGCTGGTATTGAATGTTACACCTTTGATTTTTGTGACATTGCGTGAACAGTTTACCGTTTCCTTGGAGGAGATCGGCCGATTGGTTCTCATAACCTTTTTAGTACAACTGTGCGTGGATTTTTCTGCTGCATTCTTTGTGAGTAAAATTAATCCAAAATCTTGTATGATATTGGCAGAATTCAGCGCGGCGAGCGGGCTGGTGCTATTTGGCATTTTGCCGAATATATTGGCTGATGCGTATGCCGGTATGGTAATTGCTTGCATTATTTACTCAATTGGTGCGGGATTGTCGGAAGTGATGATAAGTCCTATTATTGATGCAATTCCCTCCAAAGAAAAAAACACGACCATGTCGCTTCTCCATTCCTTTTATCCGATCGGCCAGGTTCTTGTTGTGTTGTTGACTACGCTATCTATTGCAATTTTCGGTGAAAAATACTGGCCGATCTATTTCTTGTTATGGTCAATTGTTCCATTTTTCAATGTCATCCTGGTATCAAAAATGCCGTATCCGCCCATGATGAAAAAAACAGAAAGAGATCGCGGATGGGTGTTGATGAAAAACCCGTATTTTTGGGTAATGATCCTGTTGATGATTTGCGCGGGCGCATCGGAGATGGCAATGTCCCAGTGGGCCTCTTTATTTGCCGAGGAGGCACTCGGTGTATCGAAATTAGCGGGAGACTTGTTGGGGCCTTGCTTGTTTGCGGTATGTATGGGTATCGGCCGTGTATTACATGGAATAAAAGGGGAAAAAGCGCCGATATCCTTCCTGTTGATTCTTAGCGGTTTGTTGACTGTTTTATGCTACGCACTCACCGTTTTTGTTTCCTTACCGATCCTGTCCCTGATTGGTTGCGCATTGTGTGGTCTCTCGGTCAGTTTGATGTGGCCGGGTGTTTTAAGCATGTCATCATTACGCTTTTCAAACGGAGGCACAACCATGTTCGCTTTTCTGGCACTTGGTGGCGACATTGGGTGTTCGCTCGGCCCGTGGATTACAGGCTTGGTTGCTGACACGTCTCAATCGGGCTTAAAAGGCGGCTTGTTATCTGCGGTTTGTTTTCCGATAATCATGGTGTTGCTTTTGATGTTCACGCAACAAAAAAAGAAGGTTGAGGATTGACCTCAACCTTCTTTTTTTAGGCTTTCAGCAGTTGTTCGGTAACGGTTTTCAGCCGTTCGGCAACGATGTCCGCATCCTCCGGTGTAGCGCCTGTCGCGGT
>JAZOBF010000001.1:0-4184 GCA_045595845.1 Acutalibacteraceae bacterium | reverse complement strand
CTCCTTTCCGGAATCGTCTGCGGCATTTTTCTCCAATTCCTTCTTATATACCTTTCTTAAATACTCATCAAAAATGGTTCTGCGAATCAAGACCTTCTTTCCAATTTTATAGACTGATCCAGCTTCACGTGCCATACGGGTAAACACCTTCAGACCGAGCCCATAATAATCGGCGCCCTGATATAACGTAATAAAGTCGTGCTTCTGCATCTCGATGTCTTCATCATCGAGCATATCCGAGAACATCCAAAGGTTTCCACTCATTCTTGATCCTCCTTTGAAAGAAGGGTGCTTGGCTCGTGAAACTTCTCTAAATACTCCTCAAAGATATCACGGTTAATCAGAACCGTTCCATCCATACGGTAAATTGCACCGGCTTCACTGGCAAGCTCTAATATTTTCTTGTGCTGCAGACTATAAATAATCTCTGCATCCTTATAGCGTAAAAATTGCCTGCGAATCCTCTTGGCGCTCTCTCTAACGTCGTTACGTTTCTTCAGGTCGTAGTATGCTTTTGTCTCTTCACTAATCATAAAATTCAGTTCCTTTCAGATTTGATTTTCTGTCATGACAAAAGCAGACCCAACGAAAAAAGAGAACACCTCTTGAAATTTCTTTCAAAAAAGTGTTCTCTGAATAGCAAGTGCTATATTGTGTTTTATCCTGTCAACTATTCATACTGCGTTACAATCCTTCAAAATAATATGAAAAATTGTTGTCAATTTGTTGTCAACTCGGATTTGATGTGCCGAAAACCCTTGATTTTACTGGGTTTTTTACTTCTCGGGCTTCATTGTTGGGAACAGGATAACCTCGCGGATACTGTCGGCACCGGTAAGCAACATGACGCAACGGTCGATACCCATGCCCATACCGCCCGTCGGCGGCATACCGTATTCGAGAGCGGTGAGGAAATCCTCGTCGAGCATCTCGGTCTCGTCGTCGCCGCGCTCGCGCTGCTCGACCTGCTTCATAAACCGCTCACGCTGATCCAGCGGATCGTTAAGCTCGGAATAGGCATTGGCAAGCTCCGAACGACACACAAACAACTCAAACCGCTCGGTCAGACGCGCATCTGCAGGCGATGCCTTGGTCAGCGGCGATACCTCAACGGGATACATCGTGATAAAGGTCGGCTGAATCAGTTTGTCCTCGACACGCTGATCAAAGCACGCGTACAAGGCGTTGCCCCAAGTACGCTCGGCAGCTTCGGCCAGTTCTACACCCTTTGCCTCGGCGGCGGCAACCGCCTCCTGATCGTCGGTGATAGCACCGAAATCAATCCCGACATACTCTTTGACCGCATCAACCATCGTCAGTCTGCGCCAACCGGGAGTCAGGTCGATTTTCTCGCCCTGCCATTCCACCTCGTATGTGCCGAGAATCTCCTTTGCCGCACCCGACAAAATCCCTTCCGCAATATCCATCATATCGTGGAAATCGGCATACGCCTCATAGAGCTCCACGGTGGTGAATTCAGGGTTGTGCTTGGTATCCATACCCTCGTTACGGAAGATACGGCCGATTTCATACACGCGGTCCATACCACCGACGATTAAGCGCTTGAGCGGCAACTCGGTAGCAATCCGCATATACATATCCATGTCTAATGTGTTGTGATGCGTAATAAACGGACGGGCAGAAGCACCGCCGGCGATGGTATTGAGTACCGGCGTTTCCACTTCAATATACCGCCTGCTGTCCAAGTAGTTGCGCATATACTTGATAAACTGCGACCGAATCGCGAAATTTCGTTTGACTTCCGGATTCACAATCAAATCCAAATACCGTTGACGGAAGCGCGTGTCGGTATCCTTAAGGCCGTGAAACTTTTCGGGCAACGGGCGAAGTGATTTTGAAAGAAGTTTGATGGAAGTGGCGTGTATTGACACCTCACCCATCTTGGTACGGAACACAAATCCCGTCAACCCGATAATATCGCCGATATCCCACTTTTTGAATCCCGCATACACATCTTCCCCGACATCACTGCGGCTGACATACACCTGGATACGGCCGTTTCTGTCGTGCAAGTCCAAGAAACTCGCTTTACCCATAATACGGCGGCTCATCATACGCCCCGCGACCGATACCGTAATCGGCTCGTCAAACTCGATGCTCTGTCCTTCTTCCGGTGCACCGTGCTCGGCTAAATAGGCGGCTTCCTTTTGCTCATATGCGGCACGCGCCTCATCGGTATATGCCGTCACCTCGTATTTGGTGACCTCATACGGATTCTGACCATTCTCGCACAACGCTTTGAGTTTATCACGGCGTACCTGTAACAGTTCTGACAACTGTTCAACGGTCATTTCCGGTTGTTCGCTCATGTTGACTTCCTCACTTTCGAAAAAAACGGGCGGGATCCAAGCCCACCCGTATCGTTTTTATTTCGCGATCTTCTGAATCGTCAGCGTGACTTCGCCGCCGGGGGTTTCCACATCGACAACATCACCCTCCGCGTGACCGAGAAGCGCCTTACCGATAGGAGACTCATCCGAAATACGACCGCCGAGCGGGTCCGCCTCGGTAGAACCGACAATTTCATAGGTAACGCCGGTTTTCTTACCCTTGAACCGTACCGTGACGGTGGAACCGACATGCACACTTTCGTTGCTCAGTTCGCTCTCGTCCAAGACGCGGACATGTTTCAGTTGGTTTTCGAGTTCCGCGATGCGGCCCTCCACAATCGCCTGCTCGTTTTTCGCCTCGTCGTACTCGCTGTTTTCCGACAAGTCACCAAAGCCGCGCGCTACCTTGATTTTCTCGGCAACTTCCTTGCGGCGTACGGTTTTGAGTTCTTCCAACTCCAGCTCTAATTTTTGCAAACCCTCTTTGGTTACGACGGTTTCTTTCGCCATTCTCACAATCCCCTTTCGGATTAACAAACCTATTATATAGGAGTTTTTTATAGATGTCAAGTCGATTTCGACGATAAAAACACCCCCTCGGTGAGGGGGCGTTTGTCAGTCGTCAATCGACAGCACACACGACCGTCAAGTCGGGATGCAGTTGCAACAGAGAAGCGGGTACTTGGGGGGTGATGGGGCCGAACAAGGCTTTCTCCAAAATGTCTTTCTTGGAGGCACCGCTTGCAATGAGAAGCACTTTTTTGGCACTCATGATACCACCCATACCCATCGTCACCGCCTGCCGCGGCACATCGTCCGCCGACGCGAAGAAACGGGCATTCGCCTCAATGGTACTCGGATCGAGATCCACAATATGCGTTTCCTTGGTAAAGAACTCATCAGGCTCGTTAAAGCCGATATGCCCATCGGGGCCGATGCCGAGCAACTGTATATCAATCCCGCCGAGCGACTCAATCAACGCATCATACCGTGCTCCCTCAGCCGCGTAATCCGTTGCTTTCCCGTTGGGAACATTGGTGTTGGCCTTGTCGATATTGACGCGGTCGAACAAATGCGTATTCATGAAATACCGATAACTCTGATCGTTTTCGCCATCAAGCCCGCAATACTCGTCCAGATTCACCGAACGAATGGCGGAAAAATCAAGCAATCCTTTCTCGTTCCACTCAACCAATTTGTCATACAAACCAATCGGAGACGAACCGGTGGCGAGTCCCAACACAGAATCCGGCTTTAACACGATCTGCGCCGCCAACACCTTGGCAGCTTCCAAACTCATTTCTTCATAACTTTTCGTACGGAGAATCTTCATGGTATGCACGCTCCTCACAAAATATTTAGCAGATGTATTATACCACTTTTTAACGGAGAATACAATACCAATATGCGCAACTCACAAAAAATACCTTCAAAACGGAAGTTTAGTATAGTATCATTGAAAAGCCGTTTACTATACACACCTAAATACAAAGGCGGCGTGCCGCCTTTGATGATATACCATTGCTTTCGCAATGGATAAAAAAATCGACTTGCTTTCGCAAGTCGATTTTTTGGCTGGGCTGGATGGAGTCGAACCATCACGGCGTGAGTCAAAGTCACGTGTCCTACCGCTAGACTACAGCCCAATATTGCGGCAAGGACACTCATGAGAACAAGTGTCCCTGCGCCTTGTGGGGTGGGAGATGGGATTCGAACCCACGATCTTCAGTGCCACAAACTGACGCGTTAGGCCAACTACGCTACACCCACCATATCTGGCGCGCCTGAAGGGACTCGAACCCCTGACCCTCTGCTTAGAAGGCAGATGCTCTA